>NZ_JBBYHV010000001.1:0-614862 GCF_038289935.1 Aurantiacibacter gilvus | reverse complement strand
TAGGTGCCGTTGATCACCGTCGCCCCGGCAACCGCGGTCACCGTCGCGGTCCCCAGATCCGCCTCCACACCGAAGTAGGCCCCGGTCACCTCGGTCCCGCCGGCCGGAACGTCCGCGCCGATCGTGTCCGCATCATCCCCGGCGCTCGCCCCGACACCGTCGTAGACATTGCCCGTCGCCGTGTTGCCAAGACCCTCGGTCACACTGTTCGCATCGTCATCCGCAACCGGGATGTCGTCCACGATCGTAATGTCCAGCGAAGCAGTATTGCTCGAACCATCGGTGTCCGTAGCCACGACATCGAAGCTGTCCGTAAACGAAGCATCGTCCGCCCCGGTATGCAGCACCGAGTTATCCTGCAGCGTGTAGCTGTAGCTGACTACGGCCGCGACAACATCGCCAGCGATATCGAACGTCGGCGTCACACCCGTGATCGTCAGCAAACCATAGACCGGATCGTCGATGGTCACCGGATAGGTTGTGGAAGCGCTCGCATCGAACACGGTCACACCGCCAACGGCCAAGGTCGCCAGCCCGTCGGGGCTGTCCACCGTGAACGTACCGGTCTGCGTCAGCGCAGGCGCATCAGGCGAGCTGCCGTCGGCAAGATCGTCCTCGTACAGCGTCTCTTCCGCGCCGGCACCGTCGAGACCGTTGATGGTCACGCCGTCGTCCGCGCCGTTGATCGTGATCGTCACCGTCGTGGTGCTGGTATCGCCGTCGCCATCGGTGATGGTGTAGGTGAACACCTCGCTCAGGCTCTCGGTGCCATCCAGCCCCTGAACCGCCGCGTTGGTGTTATCCAGCGTGTAGACATAGTCCCCGTTCGCCGCGATCGACAGCGAGCCGTAGGTGCCTGCAACACCCGTGCCCACGTTGCCGACAACGTCGCCCGGTGCCGAGCCGAACGCAACACCGGTCACCTGTGCGCCATCCGCGCCCTCGAGATCCGCCACGCCATCGCTGGCATTGGCATCGCCGGGAGCCGGATCGACAGCCGTCATCACGCTACCGCTGGCGACCAGCGGACCATCCTCGGTAACGGAATCCGCATCCGCATTGGCACTCGGCTCATCGTCGACGATGGTGATGGTCAGCGTGTCGCTGGCAGTGTCGCCATCAAGATCGGTAACGGAAAGCTCAAACGAAACCGAGGTGTCATCGCCAGCCGTGTTATCGACCAAGGTGTATTCGTAGGTGATGGTGCCGTCACCTGTAACCGGGTCGTAGGTTACCTCGGTGATGACAAGCACCCCGGTGTCGTCGGAAATCACCGTCTGCGGCAGGTTGCCCTGGTCTATCGAGACGTCGTTCACGCTCAGGTCGGCCACGCCATCCGGCGAGTTGAAAATTACCGTCGCGCTGGTTGTTTCGCTGGTATCGCTGTCGTTCTCGGCATCGTTGTCGGCGATCTCGCCGGTGCCGGCCGGTTCGTCGGTACGCGGTGGAAGCCCCCCCTCGTCAACGATAGTTCCTTCGCCGATCTGCGGCGCGATGATCGTGTCGTCCGCGTCCCCGACCTGGATGAGGAGCGTGGCAGACGAAGTACTGCCGTCCTGGTCCACAACCGAGTAGTCGAAGGATTCCTCGACGCCGCCGGGCGTGTTTACGTCGCGAACATAGGTGTAGCTGCCATCGCTGTTGAGCGTGAGGACGCCATATTCGCCCTGCAGAGCGGTGCCGGGCTCAGCCGAACCGCCCTGGTTGCTGAAACCAGTCACCCCGCCATCAACAGGGAAGTCGTCGGCACCGGACACGTCGTTGTCGAGGACATTGCCCTCGATCGGTGCATGGGTACCGGCAGGAACAATGCCGATATCATCTGCGGCAATCGGACTGTCGTCGACCAAGATCACCTGCAAGGAAGCCGTCGCCACGTCACCATCGGTATCGACTACCGTGGCCTCGAAGAAGCCATCAGCTTCGATTCCCAGCGTATTGTCGGCCAAAGTGTAGCTGAAGCCGATTTCGCCGGTGCCAAGATCAATGCTGGTGATCGTCAGCGTACCGAAAGGCGAAACGAACTCTTGCCCGACGGTAGTCACTTCCACGCCATTGATCAGGATTGCCGATAGGCCGTCCTCAGCGATGAAGATGATCGTGCCGCTGGTGGTTTCCCCGTCGCTTGCGGCGTCGGTGCCTTCAGGCTCGTCGCCGCGCTCGGGCAGGCCGTCTTCGCGGACGAGGGCAATGGCGTTTTCGACGCCCACCGGGTTGTCTTCGTCACCACCAGGGTTGTCGGGGGTTACGATGACAACGTCGGGCTCATTGTCGATAAGGTCCGGGATGATCTCTTCTTCGGGCTGCTCGTTCTGCGGCAGCTCGGTGTAGGGAAGCAGGTCGCCGAGATCATAGGCGGATTGGATCTCGCCAGGGTCAGTAGCAAAATTGCCTCCTGAACTTGGCGTCAGGCCATCTGCAGGCTCAGGCTCATTGCCCGTGAGCAATGCGGCGACGTTGGCTGGCGGAATGGGAACACCATCAACGACAAGTTGCGGGACAACGATGGCACCGTCGGGGACAACAATCCGCGTCCCGTCAGCCAGGATGATGACGAGGTCGCGGCCATCGAAATCAAGGCTCTCGATAGTCTGGCCGGCTGGCAGCACCACGGTATTCCCGGCGTCGGGCGCCATGACCTGCGTGGTTGCCTGCTTGCTGCCCTGCGAGGGCTTGCCGCCCGCTGCAACATCCGTGACGGATTCATCGCCCGACAGTTCGCCGCCGAATTCGTTCAGTTCTTCGTTCATCTTCTACCCCACTTGCAGGCAGAAGCGCTTTAGGGGCCCCCGGCCGCAAACTGTTGCGAGAGCGGGCTCTCCCCTGAGTCCGCTCACAAGCCATGATGAGACCAGCAAATTGATATGGTTACAAGTTTGTTAACTACTTGACAGTCGGCATCCGGATCTTGGGAAAAATCGGATTCCGGGCCTGCTCCGCCATTATTTCTATGTTTTATATATTCTTACCCAAGAGTGCTCACCTCTCGCGCGGCGATGAAGCCCCCGTCGAAATTTGCGGCCCGTCCCAGCCCTGCACACAAATCTAACAGCAAATTTACCATTCCAACCTTCGATGATCGAAATACGCAGTGCGAGTCGCCGCCGCTGTGAAACGTGCACAGCCATCACTTCGATTCCGCGACAACAAGTAAGGCAATCTTAACCTTATCTTAGTTCGATTTCGTGATCGTGGACTTGGAGGTCTACGATGCTACCGAAGGTTGCCCACCTATCTCAGCCTAGATATTCAACCGAGCGACGCGGCGCAAAGCGCTTGACCCTCGATCAAGGCCTCGACGAGATTGAACAGCGTCGGACGACGCGGGTTCTGATAATAGATCTCTCGACGACAGGTATGCGGATACAGACATCTGCCAGTTTTCAAATCGGCGAAAATATCGAACTCGTATTACCTGAAGCTGGTCCCATAACCGCGACGATTGTCCGAGAAGCCTATTCCGACTTTGGCTATGAGTTCGGTGTCGCGTTCGACGAACCGATTGGGGCAGCGGTAGTCAGCGCTGTGCAACTTGCCGCCCCTGCATTTGCCCCACCAACTCCGGATGATAGCAAAGACCACTGGGTTCACGAGGCGCAAGCGAAGTATCCTGACGTTCAGCCGATCTCCAATCTGATACTTGTGATCCTGCTGACGATAGCTGTCCTCGTCCTTGGTGGGCTTCTTTATGGCATCGGCTTTCTGACTTTCTCCGAATAGTTGGGAAGAAAGGGTGCTGTCAGCCTGATCGCAGCCTGTCTCCGATCGACGCAGCAAGATCGACATACATCACCACCGGACGGATGATCTCGACTGATGGGTTGAAATAGCGAAACGGGCTGGCCGGCCTTCTGGGACGAGGCATAGCCCTGCCTTAGGTGATCTCGCTCGTTCCCTTGGCCGGTGCAATTGCTCTGACAGTACCCGCGAGAGACGATGGCGCTTTCACGGAAGTAGGGCCGGAAGGCCGCCTGTTCCGCGGGCTTGCGCCAGGTACCTGTAACCAGAGACTAATGCTGAGGGTGTGTGGCGGAGAGGGAGGGATTCGAACCCTCGGAACCCCATAAGGGCTCAACGGTTTTCGAGACCGCCCCGTTCGACCACTCCGGCACCTCTCCGCAAGACAGGTGTCTAAGACATAAACCCGCAGTCGATTGGGAAGCGCGGCGGTTAGCGAAAGGCTGCGCCCTTGCCAAGTCCCTTCGTGTGCCTTCCGGCACGAAATCGGGGGACTTTCCCAAGGGGCAGGTTGTTACCGCCGCGCGCGACCATATATCTGGCAATATGGAACGTTCGGTTTTCTACTCTGCACAGGCCGGCCGCCAGATCGACGCCCCCCGCCGTTCGCGGGCCAGGTTTGCCATCGGCGACATCGTGCGCCACCGCAAACACGACTTCCGCGGGGTCATTTTCGATATCGACCCGGTCTACGCCAATTCGGAAGAATGGTTTGCGCAGATCCCCGAAGGCCAGCGCCCCAACCGCGACCAGCCGTTCTACCACCTGCTGGCCGAGAACGAGGACAGCTCCTACGTCGCCTATGTCAGCCAGCAGAACCTGGTGGTCGACACCGACGGCGAACCGATCGACCACCCGCAGGTGAACCAGCTGTTCGAGGACTTCCGCTCAGGCCGCTACTTCCTGCGCCGCAGCCTGACGCACTAGCTCAGGACTTGATCTTCCAGCCGGACTTCAGCACCCGGTAGGTAATGAAGCCCAGCACCAGGTTGAGCACGCCGACCCCGATGGCCGCGCTGACCACGTCGGCATTGGTGTTGCCTATGTCGCTTTCGCCGAGGAAGCCGAAGCGGAAGCCGGAAATCATGTAGAAGAACGGGTTCGCCTTGCTGATCGCCTGGAAGAACGGCGACAGGTTCGAAATCACGTAGAACGTACCCGATAGCAGGCTGAGCGGGGCGACGATGAAGTTGGTGATCGCCGCGTTGTGATCGAACTTCTCTGCCCAGATGCTGGCCAGCAAGCCGACGATAGCAAGCATGGCCGCACCCATAAGGCCGAACCAGACGACGGCCCACGGGTGCGCCAGGTGCAGGTCGACACCGGGATAGAGCCACATGGCGAGGCCCACGGCGCCGCCTACCATCACCGCGCGCGTGATTGCGGCCATGACGATACCGATCATCAGTTCGGCTTCGGACAAAGGCGGCATCAGCAGGTCGATGATCGTCCCTTGCAGCTTGCCCGCCAGCAGGCTGAAGCTGGAATTGGCGAAAGCATTCTGCATCATGCCCATCATGATCAGGCCCGGTGCCACGAAGGTGCCGAAGTTCACCCCCAGCACTTCGCGCCCGCCACGGCCCAGCGCCACGGTGAAGATCACCAGAAACAGCAGGGTTGTTACCGCAGGGGCCCAGACAGTCTGCGTCTGCACCTTGAGAAAACGGCGGCACTCCTTAATATAGAGACTCCACAGACCGATCCGGTTGATCCCGGTGATCTGCGGCTCTCCCTTTGGCGCGAATTCCCGTGCCGGTGCGGCGGTTGCAGGTGCTTGATCAGCCATACCGGCGCGCCTATCTGGCCAATGTCCTGCTGACAAGAGGCCGGTCGGGCAAGAACACCAATGACGGAATTTCATCACCCATGAGCTGGACCGAAGAACGCATCGCAACCCTCACCAAGATGTGGGAGGGCGGCGCGACCGCGAGCGAGATCGCTACCGAACTGGGCGGCGTGTCGCGCAACGCGGTAATCGGCAAGGCACACCGCCTCGGCCTGAAGGCGCGCCCCAGTCCGGTGAAAGCCAACGACAAGAAAAAGGCTGCCAAGAAGAAAGCGGCACCGGCGAAGGCACCGCCACCCAAGGCCAAGGCCCCGGCGCCAGCCAAGAAGGCAAAGGAAGCGCCAGCCACCGCCAAGCCGGAGCCCAAGCCTGCTGCAGCCTCCCCAGGCACTAACAGCCAGCCGATCCCCAACCGGCAGGAAGACCTGCCGAAGATCGTGTCCTACGGTCCCGGCGGCTTCCTGCGCCAGGGTCCGGGTGACCAGCAGGCTCCTATCCCGCCGGCCCCGCCGCGCCGACTGGTGCCGGCCAAGCCCGATCCGTCGATTGCCGACAAGACCAGCCTGCTCGACCTGAACGACCGCGTCTGCCGCTGGCCGATGGGCCATCCGGGCGAGCCGGACTTCCATTTCTGCGGCGTGAAGGTGAACCCCGGGTTTCCTTACTGCGTCGAACACTGCGGCCGGGCCTACCAGGCCCAACTGCCTCGCGGCGCCCGCCGTCCCCCTCCGCCGCTGCCTTTTGGTGGACCGCGCGTACGCTAGGCCGCCCGGACAAAGCCCACGACCCAAGAGGCCCGTCTTCCGGCAGCGGAAGGCGGGCCTCTTGCTATCGGCATGCACACTGTCGGCAGCGAATTCGGCGCATTGCCAAAGCCGGAATCAAAAACGCCCTCCGATCACCAGGATCGAAGGGCGTTTCTGTTTTGCAATCCGGTCCGGGGGGTAAGGGGGGAGGACCGGCTCACAAGGAGGAAATTTGGCGCTCCGAACGATGGGTGTCCGGAGCGCCCGGACGCTAGGGCACTCCACGGTGCGACCCGAAGGATGCCAGCGCCTCGGCGGGCGGTTAGGAGAGGCCAGTCGGCAGGTCATGTCACGCAATCGCTTGGATTGCGCTCATGTCCCCAATGATTTGCGCTTCAGTCCTCGCGCGGGCCCAGGCCTATGCGCTTGGCGCGCTCAACCCGCCGCTCAACTTCGTCCGTGACAACCAGCCCGCGCGAATAGGCGCGCATGCAAGCAGCGGTACGATCGGTAACGTCAAGCTTGGCGAAGATGCGGCGGATATAGGTGTCGATCGAGCTGCGCGACACGCCCATGATTTCGGCAATAACGGGATTGCTCTTTCCCCGACACATCCACTCAAGCACTTCGAGTTCGCGGTTCGACAGGGGCGGCACTTCGAAGTCGTCGCGAACGATCTGACAATAGCGCACGAACGAAACCTGGCCGATCTGGTGAACTGCCATCAGGGTCTCGTCCGATGGCGGCTCCGGTTTGGACCAGATGCCAGCGAGGAAACCCATGCGCCCGCTGGGGCCATAACCGACGGTCCCGATCCCTGAGGCCAGACCATGTTGCTCTGCGATCGCGAGATAGCGCCGCTCGCTGTCATTCAGGCCATCCATGTCGACATCGCGTGGCCAGCAAAATGCCAGCGGCGTTTCCAGCGCGATACGCGGCAAGGGATCGATCAGGTAGAGCCGCGCGCGGTAATGCCGTTCCCACACACTCGACATGCCCATGGTCAGCAATACGCGCCCTACCCGAGGGTCTGGCGTCAGCGGCGCGAGGAAGAACGCAGCCTCGATATCCAGCAGGCCCAAGGCATGCATCACAGCCTCCCGTCCCGCCCAAACGTCGGGCGCTTCTCCCATCGCATGGAGCGCCGCCAGCATTGTCTTTCGGTCGTTCGGCATCCTGGTCCCTCCCATCAAGGAACGATGCTCGCGGCCACCTCTTGGTGTCCCACGATGGCCTTCACGAAGGGAAAAATGCCACGCCTGCGGCAAACGCGCAAGCGGGGCCCAGAATTGACGAACTAGCGCTTCAGCGGTGGCACATGGCGATCGACCACGAAGGCAGCCGCCGCCACCAGCACGGAGGCAGCGGCCAGCGCTCCGAAGAACGGCCAGGTGCTGCCCGCGCCAAGGTCCAGCAGCCAGCCGCCAAAGCCGGTTGCCGAGACCGCGCCAATGCGGCTCATGAAGATGCCGAAGCCGATACCGGCCGAACGGCAGCTGGACGGATAGCCCGCAGTCATCATCACGTAGAAGCCGGCGATGGAGGCGCTGAAGGCAAAGCCAGACAGGCCCACCAACCAGGTCACCATGGTGCGCGTGCCGTCGTCCAGCACGTCCGGCAGGCCTTCCATGACGTAGCCGATGGCCAGCATCCACACGACCAGGATCGCGCTGAGCATGGCCATGACCAGCTTGGAACCCAGCCGGCGCATCACTTCGCCGACCATGACCGAACCGACCATGGAACTGATCCCGGCCAGGGCCACGGCATTGCCGGCCTGATCCAGCGTGAAGTCCTGCGCCGTGAGGAAGGTCGTGCCCCAGCTGAGGATGCCGTAGGCCACCAACGTGGCGGCGGCGAAGGCGATGCCGATGCCCACGTTCAGCCGCAGGTTCGACCGGTGCAGGACGCCGATCTGCGGCCCTTCCGCGGTATCGGTGTGGTGCGTGTCGGGCAGCAGGGTCACGTCCTCGTCCAGCACCATGCGCGCATTTTGCTGGGCTGCCTCCGTTTTTCCGCGGACAAGCAGGAACGAAGGACTGTCGCGCAGCACCAGCAGGATCGGGATAAGCACGATGAGGGTGGCGATACCGAAGACGACGAAGGTGCCGTCCCAACCGCGCGATTCTACCAGGTCCGGCCCGATCCAGCCGACGATGGTGCCGCCGATGGGCGTACCGACTGCCAGCGTGCTGACGACAATCGGGCGCCACCGGTCCGGCAGCCACTCGCCAGCCATCGACAGCGCGTTGGCATAGGCCGCGCCGAAGCCGAGGCCGCCGAGCAATCGCCAACCGGCCATTTCCCATACCGCCAGCGGCGCGGAGAGCGGGCCCAGTGACAGGATTTCGGTACCATGTGAGGTCGATGCCCCTACCGTCGCCAGCGAAAAGACCACGGCGGACAGCGCCAGCGTCCAGCGCCGGCCCAGCTTGTCGCCCAGCCAGCCGCCGCCCCAGCCGCCAAGGCCGAAGCCGATCAGCGCCGCCATCATGGCAATGCCGAAAACCGTGCGCGAAACGGCGAAGGATTCCATCACCGCAGGGGCCACCGTGCCGAGCAATTGCAGGTCGATGCCGTCACACACCAGCACCAGCATGCATGTGGCGGCAATCGCCCACTGCACAGGCTTCATCTTCTGCGCGTTGAGGGCGTCGGTAAAAGTGGTGGTATCGCGAGGTGTGCTCGCCATCATGCTTCTCCTGCTGGCGGGATCACCATCGCGCCGTCTTTCCAGTGAACCAGTCCCACGCGATTGCCCGCGGGGTCGATGGCAAGACCAAGGGTGATCATGCCGGGAATGCTCATGGGGCCGAAATCGACACCGCCGCCCAGGTCCTTGGCCTTATCCAGCGCCGCGCCGACGTCCTCGACGCCGAAGTATAGCACGCATTCGCGGATCGGCACGTCGTGCTCCGCCTCGACCCTCAGCAACGCCTGCATGGGCGCCTGGGCGTCGATCGAGAAGCGCATGTCATCGCCGATCTGCCAGTCGAACATACCAGCATAGAAGGCGCGCTGCTGCTCGCCTTCGCTGGCGGCAATGTCGAAGAATACCAGCGGGGCCGGCCCACTCATCTGCTCTCTCCCTGATAGGGGCCCGGAGCCATGATCCGGCGGACCATTTCCGAGCGTTTCGCCTCGAACCGGGTGCGCGCTTCTGTCGGCTCGTCATCGGGGAAGGCGGCTTCGATTTCGCGGTGGCGCTGGATCACTTCGGGCAGGAACTCGCGGTTCGTGAAAATGTAGAAGCGGTTCTCGCGGATCGCCTCGACCACGGCACGGCCTGTGTCGAGCGGGTCGATAGCGCCGCGCATGGCTTCCCACAGGTCCTTGAGGAACTGCGGGGCGTTCTCCGCGTCGATGGAGGGATCGTCTTCGGGCAGCGGGACGATGGCCGTGCGGGTGGCGCCGGGGAAGAGGCAGGAGACGCCGATCCCGTCGCGCGCCAACTGGATGCGCAGGCTCTCCGAGAAACCGCGGATGGCGTATTTGCTGGTCGAATAGGCCCCGAGGTTAGGCAGCGGCACCATGCCCGCCATCGAGCTGGTGTTGACGACGTGGCCGCCCTCTCCCGCCGCTCGCATCATCGGGACAATGATCTTGGTGCCGTTGATCACCCCGCCGAGGTTGACCGCCATGGCGCGGTCCCATGCCTCGAAATCGGGGTCAGCCGCCTTGCCGCCTCCGTTAACGCCGGCATTGTTGCACAGGACATGGATGTTGCCGAACTGCGCCACGGTGGCTTCGGCTGCCGCCTGCACGGAATCGCGGTCGGCCACGTCGCACTTAACGAAGAACACCCCGTCCTGCCCCGCAAGCAGTTCCTGCGCACTGGCAATGTGTTCGTCGCTGAAGTCGGCCAGCGAGACCTGCATTCCCTGTTCCAGGAAAGCGCGCGCCATGCCCAGCCCGATACCGCTGGCTCCACCGGTGATGAAGGCGGTGCGACCCGCAAATGTGTCCATTCCCATCCACTCCCTGCGCGCACCATGCCAGCGCCACAGCGAATGTCACTAGCAAAGCGGCAATACTTGCAAAGCTATCAGCGCGCTGGCAGCCACCGGCCATTGCCACTTGCAGGAGCCTGCCATGACCTTCTCCCTCTACGACGCCACCGTGCCTGTCTTCCTGCAATCGCTGCACGCCACCCACGGCTGGCTGGCCAAGGTCGCCGACGTGGTTGCCAGCGATGAGAACCTCTCCGAAGCCGAGCTGATCGAGGCGAAGCTGTCGGCGGACATGTTCCCGCTGAACCGCCAGCTGCGCGCTTGCGCCATGCACAGCCAGGGCGCGCTGGAAGGGTGCTTCAAGGGCGTCTTCTCGCCGGACCTGTCACCCCATCCGGAGACCTTCGTGGGGCTGCGCGAGCGGATCGCGGAGGCCATTGCCTACCTCGAAGCGCTCGATCGCAATGCGGTGGAAGGGCTGCTCGACAAGCCCATGCGGTTCGAATTCCGCGACACGCGCTGGCCCTTCCTGGCGCAGGACTTCCTGACCGGCTTCAGCCTGCCGAACTTCTTCTTCCACACCACCACCGGCTACGCGATCCTGCGGCATCACGGGCTGCCACTGGGCAAGCGTGACTACCTCGGCGCCTTGCCGATGCAGCCGGAAGCCTAGCCCTTCACCTCCAGCACCATGTTGGTCGGCGTGGTGTGCGCGCGGCGGACATTGGTGAAGCCAGCGTCGTTGAGCACGGCGGTGAGGCGCTTCTCGCCCGCCTGCGCGCCTAGGCCCATGCCCACCGGCTGGGCCAGCGATGCGGGCACGCAGCCCATGCAGCTGAAGCCGTAGAATATCTGCCCCAGCGGGTGCATGTTGTCGGCCATCTTGTCGCCCGCCAGCGGCTCCACCAGCATGAACGTGCCGTCCTCGTTCAGCGTCTCGCGGATGTGCCGCGCGGCGCCGACCGGATCGCCCATGTCGTGCAGGGCGTCGAAGATGCAGGCGAAGTCGAACCCGTCGCCGGGATAGTCCTGCGCCGTCGCCATCTGGAATTCGACATTGGAAACGCCCGCTACCCTGGCCTTCTCGCGCGCGGCCTCGATGCTGGGTTCGTGGAAGTCGATGCCGACGAAGTGCGAATTGGGATAGGCCTGCGCCATCAGCACGGTGGACGAGCCATAGCCGCAGCCGATGTCGGCCACCTTGGCACCCGCTTCCAGCTTGTCGGTCACGCCGTCCAACGCGGGCAGCCATTCGGTCACGAGGTGCGCGGCATAGCCGGGACGGAAGAAGCGGTCGGTCGAGCAGAACAGGCAGGGCGAATGCTCCGACCAGTCGCGTCCGCGCCCGGTCTTGAACACTTCCACGGCTTTTTCGTGCATCTCGTACTGCGCGATCACCGCCTGGAAGAAGCCCTGCATGCAGGCGGGCTGACCTTCGCGCGCAAACACCAGCGCCTGTTCGGGCGTCAATTCGAAGGTCTCGTTTTCCGGATCGAAGGTGACGTAGCCAGCTGCCGAGACCGACCCCAGCCATTCGCGCAGGTACTTGGGCTCCATGCCCGTCTTCGTCGTGAGCTGGTCCAGCGTCATCGGGCCTTCGCCGTCCATGGCGTCAAACACCCCGGCCTGGTCGCCCATATAGGCCATCATGATGCTGACCGCGCCCGCGACATCGCCGATGGCCTTGCCCGCCAGCGCCTGCACCTTCTCGAAATCGATCTGTTCTTCGCTCATCCTGTCCTCTCCCAGATTAGGTTTGCCTAATACACTAGCAGCAGGATGCGATCAGGGAAGCGCAGTTAGCTATCCTCTTCGGCGAGCGAACCATATCGTGTGGTGCGGGCCCTTGTTGTTGGGGCGAGCGCGCACGGTGCGTACGTCGACGTCCAGTCCCGCGTCTTTCAGGCGGCCGGTAAACTTGTGATCGGGCGCGGCGGACCAGATCGCCAGCACCCCGCCGGGGTTCAGCGCATCGCGCATGCGGGCAATGCCGGTGCGGGTATAGAGTCGCTCGTTTCCGTCGCGCACGATCCCGTCGGGCCCGTTGTCGACATCCATCAGGATCGCATCGTAGCGCGGGGTGGTGCCGTCGACGGCATCGTCCACCAGCGCAGCCACATCTGCCAGCACCACCTGTCCGCGCGGATCGTCCAGCGTGCCACCCGTGAGGTGCGCCAGCGGTCCCTTCGCCCAATCGAGGATTTCAGGCACCACTTCGGCCACCACCACTTCGCCGCCGGTCTCGGGCAGGCCCGCCAGCGCGGCGCGAAAGGTGAAGCCCATGCCGTAGCCGCCAATCAGCATGCGCGGGGCAGGCACCGACAGCCGCTCCAGCGTCAACACGGCAAGCTGTTCCTCGCTGAACTGCATGCGCGTGCCCATCAACTCGTCACGCCCGAGCATGATGATGAAATCACGCCCGTGGCTGATCAGGGTAAGGCTGTCCCCACCGGGGATCTGGGCCGTGGCAATCTCTTCGCGCGGTAGCATGGCCAGCCTCCTAGGCGCGGTTGCCCCCGGTGGAAAGGCCGTTGGTTCTTCGGCGCCTCAAAGCAAGACAGCGGCAAGGCTTTCGCCTGCCGCTGCCTGGATTGCTGCGATGGCAAGCGGCCGCGCGAGGTCGCCCCCGCGCGGCCAGCCTTGTTACATCTCTGCCGAAACCTGCAGGTACCAGGTGCGCGGCCGGGCGTAGATGCGCTCGGCATAGCCCAGCGTACCCAGCGAGGCATTGCCCTGGATCAGGTATTCGGAATCGAACAGGTTGGTGATGCCAGCCTGCACGGCGAAGTTTTCGTTGAGGTCGACGTTCAGCGACAGGTTGCCGACGAAGTAGCCGTCTTCCTCGATCTCGGCGACGCTGCCGGTGATGAAGGTCACGCTCGACGAATAGCTGCCGTCGAAGCGCGGGGTCACCGAAACACCGCCCAGGTCGAATTCGTAGCCGAGACCGAAGTTCATGGTGAACGACGGGGTCAGCGGCAATTCGTCGCCCGGCTGCACCGTGGCCGTTGCGCCCGGAACCGGCGTGATCGACAGGATCTCGTCGTTCAGGAAGCTGAAGCCGGCATCGATGGTGATACCCGTACCCCACGGCTGAATGTTGGCTTCGCCTTCGAAACCGCGGATGCGGGCTTCACCGGCGTTGAACAGCAGCGGCACCACGCCCTGGCGGAAAATCAGCTGGATATCCGCATAGTCGGCCTGGAACGCGGCCAGGTTGATGCGGATGTCACCCCAGTCTGCCTTCAGGCCAGCTTCGTAGCTGTCCACCGACTCCTCGTCGAACGAGACCGGGCGGAAACCCGGGGGTGGCGCGTTGTAGCGGGTGTTGAAGCCGCCCGACTTGAAGCTGCGGGCGTAGGACAGGTAGCCGTTCAACCACGGAGCGAACTCGTAACTGATGCTGGCCGAGCCGGTCAGAGCGTCAAAGGTGTCGCGGTTCAGGTCCGGGTAGATGAACAGCGGTCCGCCGTCGGGGATGGCCGTGGTCGGCAGCGGCGACGGATCGGCCTGGTCGCCCGGGAACAGGTTGAACACGATACCGGTGTAGCTCTTGCGATCTTCGGTATAGCGCAGGCCGCCGCTGATGCTCAGCGCGTCGGTGACGTCCACGTCGAGCTCACCGAACACCGCCCACGAGCGGGTTTCCAGCGTCGAGAACTGCAGGTCGCGCGAGCCGGGGCCACCGGCCAGGATCGAGGCAATCACCGGCGGCGACGGCGGGAACGACAGCGGCACGGTTGCCCGCTCCAGCGTGTCCTCGTCGAAGTAGTAGCCGCCCAGGATGGCATCTACCGAAGTGCCCGAATACTGCAGCTGCAGCTCCTGGCTGAACTGTTCGGCTTCCGAGCCGACATCGGTGGTGATGATCAGGAACGGCGTGTTGTCGGCATCGCGGATACCGCGCGACTCAGTCGAACGGTAAGCGGTGATGCTCTTCAGCGTGAAGGCATCGCTCAGCCGCAGTTCGGCCGTGCCGGAAACACCCCAGACTTCCGAAGTGCTGAGCACGTCAGCCGTGCCGCCGTTGGTGAAATTGCCCAGGGCCTGGAAATCGTTGGCGCAGCGGGCATCGTCGATATTGGGCACGAAGGGCGCACCGGGGGCCGGCGTACCGGGGAACGGCATGGTCGCACCGGGACAGCCGGCAGCAACGCTGACGATGGCCGGAACCGGGGCGTTCTCGTTGATACCGGCGAAGGTGAACGGCGCACCGTTCTCGTCACGGTTGGTGTAGTCGGCGCGCAGCTGGATCTCGAAGTCCGGCGTGGCTTCCCACAGGAAGGCACCGTTGAGGGTGTAGACATCCTCGTTGCCCAGATCGAGCCCGTCGAAGGCGCGGATCACGTAGCCATCGCGCTGGCGGAAACCGCCCGAAACGCGGGCTGCGGCATTGCCGCCCAGCGGCACGTTGAGCGCAGCAAAGCCTTCGACCAGGTCGTCCGAACCGACGCGCGCGCGGCCGCGGGCGGAGAACTCACCCAGCTCCGGTTCGCGGGTGCGGACCAGGATGGCGCCGCCGATGGTGTTACGACCGAACAGCGTGCCCTGCGGGCCGCGCAGCACTTCGACGCTGGCGATGTCGCCGAACTCGATGGTGCCGCCGACCGAACGGCCGACATAGACTTCGTCGATGTAGACGCCGACGCCGGGGTCGACAGCGGCGGTCGGGTCAAGCTGCCCGATACCGCGGATGAAGACGACCGAGGCAGAGCTGTTGCCCGACAGCTGGCCTGCCGGCTTGAACTGCAGGCTCGGAGTGATCCGCTCGAGGTCCTGCGTCTGGCTGATCTGGCGCGCTTCCAGCGTTTCTGCGCTGAAGGCCGAAACCGCGACCGGGATATCCTGCAGGGATTCCTCGCGGCGGCGGGCCGAGACGACGATGGTGTTCTGCTGAGCACCTTCTTCCGCGCCGGTTTCCTCGTCGGCAGCATCCTGCGCGGCGACCGGGTTGGCGACAATGGTGGTGATGGCGGCAAGGCCGACGAGCGCGGTACGGCTCATGAGCGTCGCCCGCCGGAGCGAAGTCCGAACGGTCATAATGTTTCTCCCAGTACGTGCAGCCACTCCCATTGACTGCGCAGAGGCCGCCTAGATCGCCACATTGTTATCGTCAATAACTGATATCGACTGTAACACCTGCTTGCACATTGCAGCGACACCAGTCAGGTTCGCCAGATGGGCAAAGTGAAGAATCACGCCAACAAGGGGGATGCCACGCTGATCACCGCCGATGCGGTGCGCAGACGGGCGCCAAAGCTGCAAAGCGGGCCGCTCGACTACGGCCAGCTGAAAGACATCACCGGCTTCCCGCTGAAAGTGGTGTGGATTATCGGCTACACCCTGCTGGTAAAACACGTGGACGATCCCGCGATCACCCCGCAACGCGTCTCCATGCTCGAATTGATCGGGTCGAACCCTGGCGCCACCCAATCGCAATTGGGGGCCGCGCTGGGCCTGTCGCGCCCGGCCACGACGCTGACGATCGACTTCTGGCAGGACCGCGGCTGCGTCGACCGGCGGACGGAGCCGAAGGATCGCCGATCCTTCGGCATCCACCTGACCGAGGAAGGCGAACGCCAGCTGGCCGACCTGCGGCAGAAGGTGCAGATGTCTGACAAGGCGTTGACGGCCAACCTCAGCGAAGACGAGATCGCGCAGCTGCGCGCCCTGCTCGCCAAGATCCACCAATAGGCAAACCGGACTGAGCCTCCGCGTCAGCACCTGAACGTCCGGCAAGCAGCCAACTGTGTGGCTGCGCCGGTGTCAACTTTACACCACCAGCCAATCGTGGTTCCTGCGGGCCGGGATGAGGGAGGGCAGATTGGACCAGCCGGATCGGGAAACCATGCAGCAACGCGTCTGGGTGAAGCTGGCGCTGTGGCTGATCCTGCCGATCGCCATGCTCACCTTCGTCAATTCCATCGACCGGGTGAACGTCAGCTACGCCGGCTCCGCCCTGTCGGCAGACCTGGGCCTGACGCGCGACCAGTTCGGGCAAGGCGTCAGCATGTTCTTCATCGCCTACCTGCTGTTCCAGTATCCCCACGTGCGGCTGCTGCGTGCCTGGGGCATCAAGGCGTGGCTGCTGGTCTCCATGCTGCTGTGGGGCGTTTCGGGCTTCTGGATGGCGCATATCCGCAGCCTGGAGGAATTCTACGCCGCGCGCTTCCTGCTGGGCATGGCCGAGGCGGGCTTTGCTCCCGGCATGACCTGGCTGATTTCGCAATGGGCCCCGCCTTCGCTCCGTGCCCGCGCGATGGCCGGGGCCTTGGTAGCCGTACCGCTGTCGATGGTGCTGGGCGGGCCGCTGTGCGGCTGGCTGCTGGGCATCGAAAATACCCTCGACATGGCATCGTGGCGCTACATGTTCCTCGTGATCGCCATCCCCAACGTCATCCTGGCGGTGGTGGCCGCGCTCTATTTCGTCGACAGCCCGGACAAGGCCCGCTGGCTGAACGATGACGAGCGGCGGTGGCTCGCCGCCGAATTCGTGAGGCAGGAACAGACCGAAATGCCCACCCCGGCCTGGCGCGAGATCGCCCGCGACCCTTGGCTCTGGCGCTGTTGCCTCACCTGGCTGCTGGTGATGACCGGTTCCTACGCGCTGGTCTTCTGGCTGCCGCAGCTGGTGCGCCAGCTGGCCGTGACGGACAGCGAATTCATGATCGGCACGCTCAGCGCCTTGCCCATGGCGGGGCTGGCGCTGGGGCTGATGCTCAACGGCCGCCATTCGGACGGCTCGGGCGAGCGCCTGCTCCACGTCGGCATTCCCAGTGCGCTGGCAGGCGTTGCCATGATGGTGGCGGCCTTCCTCGAGCCCGGCTGGCCGGTGCTGGCCCTGCTGACGCTGACTGGCTTCGGCGTGGGCGCGGCGCAGGGCGTGTTCTGGGCCATTCCCGGCGCAGTGCGCCTCGGCGGCGACAAGGTGCCAGTTGGCGCGATTGCCCTGATCAGCATGTTCGGCACGGCAGGGGGGATCGTCGGCCCCTGGCTGACCGGTGCGCTGGTGGACGTAACAGGCAACTTCTCGCTCGCCATCGGCGTGCTGGCCGCCCTGCTGGTGGTGGCGCTGGCGGTGATCGGCTTCGATTCCTCGGGCCGCGCCGCCCGCCGTACCTAGACCGCGCGCAGCAGGTCCGCCGCCTTCTCCGCGATCATCACCGTGGGCGCATGGGTGTTGCCGCGAATGAGTGCGGGCATGACCGAGGCATCGGCCACCCGCAGCCCGCGCACGCCCTGCACCCGAAGCTCGCTGTCGACCACGCTGCCCATGGCGCAGGTGCAGGCCGGATGCCCCGCAGAAATCAACGAGGCGCGCAGCCAGGCCTCGATGGCCTCGTCGTCCTGCGCATCGGGACCAGGCGCCATCTCGAAAGCCGCAAGATCACGCGCGGGAGCCGTATCGAAGAAGCGTCGGATAAAACGGAAGCCGCGCCGCAGCCGCTCGCGGTCGCCCTCGGCGCTCATGAAGTTGAACTGCACCTTGGGCAGGGCCTGGGCATTGGCACTCGCCAGCGTTACCTCGCCCCGGCTTTCGGGGTTTAGCAGGATCGCGCCGCAACTGAACATGTCGGTGGGCGGCTTGCGCCAGCCGGGGAACCACGGCTGGGCGTCATAGCCCGAATGCACCACCTGGAACTGGATATCGGGCCGGTCCTGCTCCTCGCCCGAGCGGACAAAGCCCTGCACCGACATGGGGCTCTGACTGAACAGGCCAGAGCCGTTCCACTCCCAGCGCAGCAGGTTCAACGCCAACCGGTCGAGCCGGATCTGGCGGTTGAAGTCGATCGGCACGGCGGACTTGTAGAGCGCCATGGCGATGGGATGGTCCTGCAGGTCCTGCCCCACGCCGGGAAGGTCTGCCGCCACAGCAATGCCGTGCTCGTGCAGGTGGGCGGCAGGCCCGATGCCGGACAGCATCAGCAATTGCGGACTGCCGAAGGCTCCGGCGCTCAGCACCACTTCGCCCCGGCACGCGATCTGGCGCACTTTGCCGCCACGCTCCACCTCGACGCCCAGGGCGCGCCCGTCCTCCAGCAGCACCCGGCGCACCGTGCAGCCGGACAGGACCGCAAGGTTGTGCCGCCCTGCCACCGGATCGACAAAGGCGCGCATGGTGCTGGCGCGGCGGCCCTTTCGGATGGTGCAGTCAGGAATGCCAAAGCCTTCGGGTGCGGCGACGTTGAAGTCGGGGCACTCGCTCAGGCCCAGCTCCCGGGCGGTTTCGAGGAAGGTGGGCGTCAGTAGCGGATCGGGCTGCATGGGGGAGACCGCCATCTCGCCCTCTTCGCCGTGATATTCACCCGCCCCGCGCCAGTTCGCCTCGGACCGGCGGAACAACGGGAGGACATCGTCGTAACCCCAACCCGCGTGGCCCATGTCGCGCCATGCGTCGTAATCCGCCGCCGCGCCGCGAATATACATGGTGCCATTGATCGCCGAGCTGCCGCCCAGCATGCGCCCGCGCGGCACCGGCTGGCTACGCCCGTCGAGGTGCGGATCGGGTTCGGCCATGAAGCCCCAGCCAAAGCGCGGATCGGCCGCTGCCTGCATCCATGTCAGCGGGCTGTCGATCAGCAGGTTGCGGCTGTCCTCCCCCGCTTCCACCAGCGCCACCCGCTTGGTGGGGTCCGCGCTCAGCCGGTTGGCCAGCACGCAGCCCGCGCTGCCGGCGCCCACAACAATACAGTCGAACTCTTCCACTCGGGCCGCCCCTCCGTTAGTCGTGCCACGGGGCCTAGCCGAAAGGCGGGCGCAAGAGGAAGGGGAGGATCGCTTGCAGACACCTGCGCTGGAACTGGCGTTCCACGTCCGGCTGGACTTTCCGGAGGGGCCGCGCACGCGCTTCACCCCCGGCGGCACCAGCTTCACGCGCGGTTTCGTCGGGCTGGCGGGCGGCGAAGTCTCCGGCCCGATGCTGGCGGGCCGCGTCGTTCCCAACTCTGGCGGTGATTGGCCGCGCTTCTGGCAAGGCGGCCTGGTCGAATTCGACGCACATTACATGCTGGAAGCGGACGACGGCACGCCGATCTACGTCCACAACAGCGGCCTCGCTTGGTCCAGCCCTGACGCCTTTGCACGCATCGAGGCGGGCGAGACGGTAGGGCCGGACGAAAATTACGTCCGCTGTACCCCGCGCTTCGAGGCACCCGCCGGACCGCACGAATGGCTCACCCGCACCATGTTCGTCGGCGTGGCGGAGCGACGCGGGAATTCGACTTTCTTCGACTATTACCGGGTCACCTGATGGCAGAAATCACCCTCGACACCGCAGACCGGCTGGCGATCCGTGAGCGCATTTCGCAACTGGCATGGGCGCTCGATACCGGCGACGTCGAAGCCTTCGTCGCCTGCTTCTGCAAGCGGGGCGTGCTCGAATGGGATGCCTTCGAGCAGCCGCTGGAATGGCGCGGGCATGACGCCTTGCGACACTTCGTCACCGTGCTGCGTGACCTGCCCAGCTCTGCCGGGCGGCAACACCATGTCACCAACACGGTCATCACGCCGGGCGACGGGCACGCGCTCGCTAGGTCCTACGTCACCGTCGCGCTGCGGCAGGGTGACGGGCCGCACCTGCTTTATGTGATGGGCTGGTACCACGACGAATTGCAGTTCGAGGACGGCGACTGGCGGCTGTCGCGCCGCGTGATCCGCGACTGGTCCGGCCCCGTGCTGGGCAATTTTGCCGGGCAGGACGGCGAGCGCGTGGCCCGCCCCATGCCACCGCCGCTGGAGCCGCTGCTGTACCGCAAGGACAAGGCCTGATG
Organism: Aurantiacibacter gilvus; assembly: GCF_038289935.1. Classification (NCBI taxonomy): domain Bacteria; kingdom Pseudomonadati; phylum Pseudomonadota; class Alphaproteobacteria; order Sphingomonadales; family Erythrobacteraceae; genus Aurantiacibacter; species Aurantiacibacter gilvus. The sequence continues at coordinate 594,872 of NZ_JBBYHV010000001.1, read as the reverse complement.
GATGAGTTCGACTACATCGTCGTGGGAGCAGGCAGCGCGGGCTGCGTCGTCGCCGCGCGGCTGAGCGAGGACCCGGACGTCTCGGTCCTGCTGCTCGAAGCGGGCGGCAGCGACCGCAAGCTGACCATTTCCATGCCGCTGGGCTTCCTCAAGACCGTGTTCGACCCCTCGCTCAGCTGGGGCGACATGGGCGAACCCGAACCCAACCTCGGCGGGCGCCAGCTGTGGCTGCCGCGCGGCAAGGTGATGGGCGGATCGGGCTCGATCAACGGCATGTTCTACATGCGCGGCCATCCCAACGACTACGACACCTGGGCGCAGATGGGCGCGCGCGGGTGGAGCTACGACGATGTCCTCCCCTACTTCCGCAAGATGGAGGACAGCTGGCGCGGCGAGAACGAGTTCCACGGCAAAGGCGGCCCGCTGCGGGTGGAACCGATCCAGACCGGACACCTGCTGCACCAGCCCATGCGCGATGCCGTGCTGGCGGCAGGCTATCCCGGAACCGACGACATCAGTGGGGCCGACGCCGAAGGCCCCGCACTGGGCGAAGTCACCGTGGACAAGCGCGGTCGGCGCGCCAGCACGGCGGCGGCCTATATCCGCCCCGCCCTTTCCCGACCCAACCTGGAGGTGCGGCAGCAGGCGCTCGCTCACCGCATCCTATTCGAGGACGGCCGCGCCGTGGGCGTCGAATACGAACGCGGCGGCGAGGTTCGCCAGGTCCGCGCGCGGCACGAAGTGATCCTCTGCGGCGGCGTCTACAACTCGCCGCAATTGCTGTTGATGTCGGGTATCGGCCCGGCGGAGGACCTCGCCGAACTGGGCATCGACGTACGGGCGGACCTGCCCGGTGTAGGCCGCAACATCTCCGAACACCCCTGCTGCTGGATGGAGTGGCAGGCAACGAAGCCCGTCACTTTCGTGCGCGAGCTGCGGGTGGACCGCGTGGCGCGGCACGTGCTGCAATGGCTGCTGTTCGGCAGCGGCAAGTTCGCCACCCAGCTCAACAGCTGCAACGTTGTCCTGCGGACCGATCCCGAACTCGCCCAGCCCGACATCCAGCTGATGGCCAATCCCGTCGCCTTCGGGGTCACGCCGTGGTTGCCGCCGTTCGTTCCGGAACCCGAGCACAAGTTCGCTTGCGGTGTGGTGCTGCTCAACCAGCGCAGCCGCGGCTGGATGAAGCTGCGCAGCGCCGAGCCGCACGAGCGGCCCGCCATCACGCTGAACATCATGGACGATCCGTGGGACGTGCAGACGATGATCCGCGGCGTGCGCGAGGCGCGGCGGATCTATCGCACCAGCCCGCAAGCCGAGCTGACCGGCACCGAACTGATGCCGGGAGAACAGGTCGACAGCGACGAGGAACTGGAGGCATGGATCAGGGACGTGGCCGTGATCGGCCAGCACGCGGTTGGCTCCTGCCGCATGGGCACCGATCCGCAGGCCGTGGTCGACCCCGAACTACGTGTGCGCGGGATCGACGGGCTGCGCGTGATCGACGCCTCGGTCATGCCCACCGTGCCAGGGGCCAATACCAATGCCAGCGCCATCATGATCGGCGAAAAGGGCGCCGACCTGGTGAAGGCAGACTGCTCCTAGAAGGTAGAGGTGGTCGCCCCGCCATCGATCACCAGGCTCTGCCCGGTGATGTAATTGGCCTGCTGGCTGCAGAACATCGCGGTCATGTCGCCCACGTCATCGCAGTCACCGAAGCGTTCGGCGGCGATGCGCCAGAGCTTGGAGAACTCGGCGACTTCCTCTTCGTAGGTGATGCCCTTGGCCGCAGCGCGCTCGTTGAACTGCTTCTCCACGAAGGCGCTGTGGTGCATCCCCGGCAGCAGGTTGTTGATGATGACATTGTGCTTCGCCACCACCTTCGACACGGCGACGGTGTAGTTGGTCAGCGCCGCCCGCGTGGCGCCGGAAAGTACGCGGATTTCGCCCGGGTACTTGGCCGCCACCGTGGCGATGTTGACGATCCGGCCCCACTTGCGCTGCACCATGCCGTCCAGCACATCGCGCATGAAGGCGACGGGCGAGAGCAGCGAAATGTCGATCGCTTCGCGCCACTGCGCCTCGGTGATGGCAGAGTAGTCGGGCGTCATCGGCGGCGGCGAGCAGGTGCCGACCAGAATATCGGGATCCGGACAGGCAGCGAGGATCTTCGCGCGGCCCTCTTCGGTGGAATGGTCGGTGGCGATGGGGGTGACCTTCACCCCGGTTTCGGCAGCGATCTCCTCGCAAGCGGCCACCAGCCGCTCCTCGCCGCGCGCGGAGACGAAGCACTCCACGCCCTCGCGCGCCAGCGACAGCACCGCGCTGCGCCCCATGCCGGCGCTGCCGCCGTTGACGATCGCCTTGCGGCCACGAATTCCCAGATCCATCGACTATTCCCCTCTCGCTGGCCGGAATAGTCACCCGGTGCGCCAGCCGCAACCGGCTTTGCCGCCTAGGGCGCGAGGAGGAATACGACGTAGCCGCGAAACTCGGGATCGCCTGGTAGCCAGTCGGGTTCCTGCCACTCGCCGCCTTCGACCAGGCCCACTTTGTAAGGCACTTCCAGCCGTTCAAGAGAGGGCAGGTAGGCTTCGTAGCCGGGCACGGTGGAGCGGCCCTGGTAGGTCTGCACCACGACCTCGTCGAGCACTTCGGCCAAAGCAGCGAGGTCGTCGTCCGCCGCGCCGGTGGTCCAGTCCATCAGGCCGGTGGCGGAAAGCTTGAGGTCGTCCGGCATGCGCCCGCGCAGGTCGCGCAGGAATCGTGCATAGCTGCCCAGCCGCAAGGTGGCGGAATCGAAGTCGACCTGCACGCCCGCAAGCGGGTTGCCCGCCACCCGCCAGCGTTCGGCCTGCGCGAGCAGTTCGGCATAGGCGGGCTCGCCCCAGTCGAGCCGCTCGGCGCGCACCACCAGCCACAGCTCGGGGCCGGGATTGCGCGGCACCTCGCGCCGCAGGGCGACCACATGCTCGGGATCATCCATCCGCAGTTCGCCCCAGAGCAGGTAGACGCTCTCGGCATCGGAGAGGTAATCCGGCGGCGCGACGCCGCTCCACAGGAAGAAACTGTCGTATTGCCGCGCGTCGACCGGCTCGGGCGCAGGATCGTCCCGAGAACCGCAAGCCGCCAGCAAGAGCAGCGCCAAAGCCGCCGTGGCGAGCTTACCAGTAATATTCGGCCTCCTCCCCCCAGCGGGTGTCGCCGAACTCGTTCTTCAGCCGGCGGAACCACGCCGCGCGCTGTTCCTCGGCGACCTGTTCTCCACCGCAACTGGAATAGCCTGAAGGCGCATAGCAGTGAATCGCCCGGTAGAGCGCATAGGCACGGTCTTCGCGCGAGACGCCGCGCTGGGCGATAATGTCGCTGTAGAACCGGCTGCGCGGGGTTGCCTCGCCCGGATAGCTGGCATGGCTTCCCAGAGTGCCTTCGTCGCGGTCATAGTCGAGGTAGTGCTGGTCAAACCCGTTGAGGCGGTAGAAGTCGCCAAGGCACAAGCGGCCCTGCACGTCGCGGGCGTTGCCGGAAAGGCGCTGCAGCGTCTCGCGCAGGCTGGGGCAGGCATAGGCGCCGGTGAAATTGCCCGAGGCGAAGACGCCGGCGGGGATCTGCGGTTCGTAGGTGTCCTCGTCGGAGTTCGTGGTTGGCGCTCCGGCTCGGGCCAAGGACAGGTCTCGCAAGGCCGCAGCATACTCACCGCGGGTCAGCTCGCGGTAGAGCAGGACATAGGCGGCACGGTCGCGCTCATCCTGTGTGCGCCCCGCACCGCTCGCCAGAGAGCGCAGCACCTCCGGACCAGTCGAATACTCGATCAGGATCTCGCGCACCCGCGCATCCTCGATCGGCGAATCCGGGCCGAGGGCCCGGTCCACCTGCCCTGCCCGCTCCCAAGCCAGCGCAAGCCCCAGCTCGACCGTGGGGCGCTGGTAAAGCCGGTCCGTGCCCTCGATCAGTTCGCGCCAGAAGCCCACCTCGTTGCGGTCGCCCAGCTGCGCCAGCGCCATGCCGCGCAGCATCTGGCGGCTGAATTGCAGCGGCGAATAACTGCTGTGCCGCGCATCGTCAGGCAGCAATTGCAGCACGCGGCGGTAGTCGTGGTCGATGTAATAGGCGCGGTTGGCCTGGAGATAGGTGAACAGCTCCGGGTGATCGGTAAACACCGCTTCGTGGCTCGCCAGCTGGGCAGTGGTCAGCAACGGCTGGTCATGGCGGTTATCCCACTCCTGGCCGGGCGTGCTGCGCATCCGCATCAGGTTGTGCACGGCCAGCAGCAACGGCCCGCGCATGCCCTCTTCCGCGCCGTCGACGAAGAAGAACTTGCCCTCCACCTCGTCGATCAGGTCCACCGCCGCGCGCGAACCCGCGTCAACGCTGGCGAGCAGGCGGGCATAGTTGGCACCCTGCTGAACGGACTCACCGGCGATCCAGCGCGCGCGCCGCTGGAGGCCGCGCGCAGAGGTGGAGAACCGGCCCGAGGGATAGGCTTCGAGATAGGCGGCCAGTGCTTCACCCGCCTCCCGGGCCTTTTGCTGATCGGCCTCGTCGGCGTCGTAGAAGCCCCACTCGTTCAGGCCGCTGTCGTTGGCCTCGGCCAGCGCCGTGCGCGCTTCCATGTAGCGTGCCGCTTCGCGCACCCATTCGTCGCGGGCACCGCGCAGCGAGGCGAAGCGTGCCTTGGCCCCGCGCCATTCGCCCGCATAAAAGGCGGCTGCACCGCTGATGTAGGTGCCGAAATCGCGCGCCTCTCGCGAGGAATAGCTGCGCGACAGGGCAGCGCTGTCGAACTCTGCAGGCATGTTGCGTGTAGACCAGCCGGAAATGCTCACGCAGAAATCCAGCAACGCCGCACGACCTTCCGCCAGCCGGTCGCGATCCGCCGCACCGATGGCGCGGTTGCGGGCGACTGCCGCCATGAACTGTTCACCGCCCTGCTCCACGCTTTGGCAGCGCGTGCCGTTCATGGAGGAGTATTCGGTTTGGTCATCGACGGGATAGAGCGTGTCGGTCAGCTGCTGCCAGTCGAAGAAGCTGTGACCGTACTCGTCGTATTCCCATTGCTCCATGGAATGGTCCCGGGGAGTGGTCCCGGCACCGTTCAGCTCGCGCAGCAGCAGGAGCATGTTCACGCGGGTGTCGTTGCCGGGGCTGATCACCACCGTGCTGTCGCAGCCGTAATCGCCTGCTTCCAGCGTCCAGCTGCCGACGCAACCGTAGCCGCCGCTGGCACCTGCCGCCGCAGGCCAGAGTGCCAGCCCCGCCAGTACACCTGCCGCCGCCAACACCTTACGCATTGCCTGCCTCCCACCTGTTTGCCCGGGCGGAACATTTCACACGAAGCCTGAACGAACAATGGCCGCAGAAGCGAAGTGCTTCCGCGGCCATCATTTTTCCGTCTCGTCATCCCGGACCTGGTCCGGGATCTGTCTCTGCCCGGTTGGACCATGCGGCTCGAGACCCCGGGTCAGGCCTGGGGTGACGCACAGTCTTGGATCAGTCGTCCTTCAGGAAGGCCGGCATGTGGTCGCTGCCACCGCCGTCATTGTCGCCGCCGCCATCGCGACGCGGACCGCGACCACCACGGTCGCCGCCACGGCCACCGCTGCGCGGGCCACGACGATCGCCACCACGGCCACCTTCGCGCTTCTCGCGGGGTTCGCGCGGAGGCCGGGTGTCTTCCAGCTCTTCGCCAGTTTCCTGGTCAACGACGCGCATCGACAGGCGGACCTTGCCGCGGTTGTCGATCTCGAGAACCTTGACCTTCACTTCCTGGCCTTCCGACACGACGTCGGTCGGCTTTTCTACGCGCTCGTTCTTCATTTCGGACACGTGGACGAGACCGTCCTTGCCGCCCATGAAGTTCACGAACGCACCGAAATCGACGATGTTGACGACCTTGCCGGTGTAGACCTTGCCGACTTCCGCTTCTTCGACGATGCCTTCGATCCACTTGCGCGCGGCCTCGATCTCGTCGGCGTTGGAGGAGCTGATCTTGATCACGCCCTCGTCGTCGATGTCGACCTTGGCACCAGTTTCGGCGACGATCTCACGGATCACCTTGCCGCCCGTACCGATGACGTCGCGGATCTTCGACTTGTCGATCTGCATCGTCTCGATGCGCGGAGCGTGCTTGGACACTTCACCGCGGGCACCCGACAGTGCCTTGGTCATTTCACCCAGGATGTGCGCCCGGCCGGCCTTGGCCTGCTCCAGCGCGCTCTGCATGATTTCCTTGGTGATGCCGGCCACCTTGATGTCCATCTGGAGCGAGGTGATACCCGCTTCCGAACCGGCCACCTTGAAGTCCATGTCGCCAAGGTGATCTTCGTCACCCAGGATGTCGGACAGCACGGCGAATTCGTCGCCTTCGAGGATCAGGCCCATGGCGATACCCGACACCGGGCGTTCGATCGGAACACCGGCGTCCATCATCGACAGACAGCCACCGCAAACGGTCGCCATCGACGACGAACCGTTGGACTCGGTGATGTCCGACAGGATGCGGATCGTATAGGGGAAGTCCTCATGCGACGGCAGCACGGGGTGCAGCGCACGCCATGCCAGCTTGCCGTGGCCGGTTTCGCGGCGGCTGGTGAAGCCGAAGCGGCCAACTTCACCGACCGAGTAGGGCGGGAAGTTATAGTGCAGCATGAAGTGGTTGTACGACAGGCCTTCGAGGCCGTCGATCATCTGCTCGGCGTCCTTGGTGCCCAGCGTGGTGGTGCAGATCGCCTGCGTTTCACCGCGGGTGAACAGCGCCGAACCGTGGGTACGCGGCAGCAGGCCGACCATGGCTTCGATCGGGCGAACCTGGTCCAGCTTGCGGCCGTCGATACGCTGGCCGTCCTTCAGGATGGCACCACGCACGATTTCCGCTTCCAGCTTCTTGACCGCCTTGTTGGCGACCATTTGCGTCTGCGGCTCTTCGCCTGCGAAGGCTTCCTTGGCCTTGGCGCGGGCGGTGTTCAGCGCGTCCGAACGGGCCGACTTGTCGGTCAGCTTGTAAGCGGCTGCAATGTCGTCACCGACGATGCCGCGCAGCTTCTCCTTGATCGCCGAGGTATCGTCCGAAGTGTCGATTTCCCACGGGTCCTTGGCAGCCTGTTCGGCCAGTTCGATGATCGCACCGATAACCTTGCGGCTTTCCTCGTGCGCGAACATGACGGCGCCGAGCATTTCTTCTTCGGTCAGCTCCTTGGCTTCGGATTCGACCATCATCACCGCGTCGTTGGTGGCGGCGACGACGAGGTCGAGACGACCTTCTTCGAAGATGTCGGAAACGCTGGGGTTCAGCACATATTCGCCATCGACGAAGCCGACGCGTGCGGCACCGATCGGGCCCATGAAGGGCACGCCGGAAATGGTCAGCGCAGCCGAAGCGGCGATCATGGCGACGATATCCGGCTCGGTCTCGCCGTCATAGGACAGGACCTGGCAGATCACGTTGATTTCGTTGTAGAAACCTTCCGGGAAGAGCGGACGCACGGGGCGGTCGATCAGGCGGGAGGTCAGCGTTTCCTTCTCCGTGGCGCGACCTTCGCGCTTGAAGAAGCCACCCGGGATACGGCCCGCGGCGGAGAACTTTTCCTGGTAGTGCACGGTGAGCGGGAAGAAGTCCTGCCCCTCGCGAACGGACTTGGCGGCAGTCACGGCGCAAAGCACCACGGTTTCGCCATAGGTGGCCAGAACCGCGCCGTCAGCCTGACGGGCGATCTGACCGGTTTCGAGGGTGAGGGTCTTTCCGCCCCACTCCAGCGATACGGTTTTCTTGTCGAACATGTATTATCCTTCTGAACCCGCAGCGCCATATTGCGATGCGGGGCCTACAGTTTCCGGGTAAGCCGTCCCGGTCCGGTGTGGGGCCTTGCGTGCCCCGAAGCCCCTCCACCGGTTTGTGAAGGATGCATCTTGTTGCTTGCGCGGCAAATACATCGCGCAAATGAACGAAGGGGCGGCCCTTGGAGCCGCCCCTTCGAGAAACTCTTACTTACGCAGACCCAACTTCTGGATCAGGGCGTTGTAGCGACCGAGGTCCTTCTTCTTCAGATAGGCCAGCAGCGAACGACGCTTGTTGACCATCTTGAGCAGGCCACGACGGGAATGGTTGTCCTTGTGGTGGTCCTTGAAGTGCTCGGTGAGGTTGCGGATACGCTCGGTCAGGATGGCAACCTGTACTTCCGGCGAACCGGTGTCGCCCTTGCCGACGGCGTTGTCCTGGATGATCTCGGTCTTCTTTTCGGCGGTTACCGACATGTATTCATACCTTTCGCAGTATCCTAGACGTTGAAACCCCGGACGACTTTCATCTGTCCCCCTTCGAGTTCCACCAATGCCACCGGGGTGTCGCCCAGCTTGGCAAAGTAGAGCCCGTCGGGATGGGGCAATCCGGAAACGACCCGGCCCTGTCGGGCCGCCTGCGCACTATCCGGATCGAGAGCGAGGGCCGGGATACCGTCCAGCCCCGCCTCCAGTGGCAGGAGGTGGTCTTGAAGTGGCGCGCCCTTACCGATTTCGTTCAGTTTGTCCAGCGAAATCGCCTGTTCCTGTACGAACGGGCCGGCCTTTATGCGCCTGAGATAGGTAACGTGGCCCACGGTTCCAAGGGCGTGTGCCACATCCCGCGCAAGGCTGCGGATGTATGTGCCCTTCGAAACATGGGCGACCAGTGTAACGCTGTCGGCCAGTTCCAGCGGCATCTGCGGATCGTAGGGATCGGGACGCCCGGCTACCGTGTCAAAGGCGGAAACCCCCTCCGCAGACAGGTCCGGGCCAAGGAATTCGAGCGAGTGGATCGTGACCGCCCGCTTTTCCAAATCCACGTCCTGCCCCGCCCGCGCCAAGTCATAGGCGCGCTTGCCGTCCACCTTCAACGCCGAATACTTGGGCGGCACCTGCTCGATCGGGCCGGTGAAGTGCTCGCAGATCGCGGCTATGGCAGCGAGCGGCGGCCGCCGGTCGGAGCGCGCGACCACTTCGCTCTCGGCATCGAGGGTGTCGGTCTCTTCGCCGAACTGGATGGTGAATTCATAGGTCTTGTCGCTGTCGAGCATGCGGCCGCAAAGCTTGGTCGCTTCGCCCAGCGCGATGGGCAGCACGCCCTCGGCTTCGGGATCGAGCGTGCCGCCATGGCCGACTTTCACCTTGCCGTAACCCGCTTCGCGCAGGTTGCGCTTCACCGCGCCCACGGCTTGGGTAGAACCCAGCCCGCGCGGCTTGTCGAGGATGATCCAGCCATGCAACACGGGGCCGGACCTAAGGCCCGCCCCCGCATGTTGCAATCAATTGTCCAGCAAAGATTACGCTTCGTCGTTCATCGGCGGACTATCCACCTGCACAAGCGACTTCAGCGGAATGCGTCGGCCTTCCACCACCAGCACCGCAAAGCGATCAAGGTGGCCGATCGGCCCGGTGTCGAAACCGATCGCGTTGGCATACGGCAGCTCGTGCGCCGGTGCCATCAATTCCGCCCGATACCAGTTGCGGCGGCGATCCTGGATATAAAGCGTGTCGCGATCGTCAGCACGCCAACTGCGGATAGCCCCGTAATTCAAGAAGGGAATGCGGGCTTCCTCCGCACGTTCTGCGGCGGGTGCAGTATCGGCTACATCCTGCGCGGCGGCAGGTGCGGAAAGAAGACCGAGAGCGACTGCAGGCGCGACCCAGATGTTACGAACCATGTTCAATTCTCCATTGTTGTGGAGACCGTTTCTGCCTAAAGCCCGTTGAACAAACCATGAACTTTCCGGTGCCGGATTGTTAATTTCCCGCCACGAGATCCGCCACCGCGAAATACTGGGCCATCACCCACTCCACCGGCGGGAAGACAACATTTTCGATGATATTCGCCTGCGGGAACAGCCCGGGCACCACCAGCAGCAGCATGAACAGCAGCGGAAAGCCGAAGGGCCGCAACTTGTTGTAGGTGCGTGCGGCGGACGGCGGTAGCAAGCCCTCCACGACATGCGATCCGTCGAACGGCGGGATCGGCAGCATGTTGAACAGCGCCAGGAAGACGTTGATGCCGATAAAGTAGGTGAAGGCCATCAGCAGCACGCTCGGCTCGCCATCGATGGACGGACCCGCAAGGTGACCGAACAGGCCCAGCATCACCGCGCCGAGCAGCGCCAGGGCCAAGTTCATCCCCGGCCCGGCTGCGGCCACGGCCATCATGCCATAACGTGGATTGTCCAGCCTGCCCTTGATTACCGGCACGGGCTTGGCCCAACCGAACACGGGCAGGCCCGCCAGCGCGAGACCGCCCGGCACCAGCAGGGTGCCCACCGGATCGACATGGCGGAGCGGGTTGAAGGAAAGCCTGCGTTGTTCGAACGCGGTCGGATCGCCCAGCAGCTTGGCCACCCAGCCATGCGCCACTTCGTGAAAGACGATGGCGATGATCAGGCACGGGATCAGGATCACCGCCAGAAGGATGGTTTCATTCATTGACGGAACAGATGGTGATGCCGCGCGCCCGGTTAAAGTGCCTTCCGCCATGGAGGCCCGACCAAGGGGGCTGGACCGCCTGCGCCCAACGTGACAATCTGCCCGCTTTCGCACGGGGGTTCGATGACACAGGCAACAGCGGCACCATCACAAACCGGCTTTCTCGGCTGGGTCGAGCGCACCGGCAACAGGCTGCCGGACCCGGTGTTCCTGTTTCTCTGGTTTATCCTCGCACTTGTCGCGATCACGGTGGTCGCCGCTTGGGCAGGCTGGTCCGCGGCCCATCCGGCAGAGATCGATCCCGAAACCGGCACCTACCGCATCGTCGCAGTGGAGAGCCTGCTGTCATCTGACAACCTGCGCCGTCTGCTCACCGAGATGCCGCAGACCTTCACCCATTTCCCGCCGCTTGGCTATGTCCTGACGGTGATGCTGGGAGCGGGCGTGGCGGAACGTTCAGGGCTGTTTTCCACCGCCATGCGCGTCAGCATGGCCCGGGTGCCCAAGGCCCTGCTGACCCCGGCAGTGGCGCTGGTGTCGATGCTGGGCAACCACGCCGCCGACGCCGCTTTCGTGGTGATGATCCCGCTGGCGGGCGTCATCTACCACGCCGCCGGACGGCATCCGCTCGTCGGGATCGCGGCCAGCTTTGCCGGCGTGTCGGGCGGCTTCTCCGCCAACCTGACGCCGGGCCAGCTCGACGCCCTCTTGCTGGGTATTACCGAGGCCAGTGTGCAGACCGTCTTTGCCAGCTGGACCGCCAATATCGCGGGCAACTGGTACTTTATCGCCGCCATGACGGTGGTTTACCTGCCAGTGATCTGGTTCGTGACCGACAAGATCATCGAGCCGCGCCTGTCCGGCTATGCCGTCGACGGTTCAGCGGCGGCCGGCGATGACGAGCCACAGACCGGGACTACCATCGGGCAGAAACGCGGCCTGCTGCATGCCTTCGGGATGGTGCTGCTGGTTTGCGGATTGTGGGCCTTGTTGCTGGCACTGCCGGATTCGCCACTGATCGACCCCACGGCACCGCCCGAAGGGCGCATGACGCCCTTCTACCGCAGCCTGCTGCCCTTCTTCCTTCTGGTCTTCCTGCTGCCCGGCTGGGCCTATGGCCGCGCGGCGGGCACGATCAAGTCCCAGAACGACCTCGTCACGATGATGGCCGAGGCGATGAAGGACATGGGATATTACATGGTGCTGGCCTTCGCCGCCGCGCATTTCGTGGCCATGTTCGCCTGGTCCAACATGGGACTGGTGCTGGCGGTGGACGGGGCGGACGCCCTGCGCGCCAGCGGCCTGCCCAGTTGGGCCATGCTGATCGGCGTGCTCGCCTTCGGGGCGGCGCTCAACCTGCTGATCGGCTCTGCCAGCGCCAAGTGGGCCGTGCTCGGGCCGGTCATGGTGCCCATGCTGATGCTGCTGGGCCTGTCGCCGGAGATGACCACGGCAGCCTACCGCGTGGGCGATAGCGCCACCAATATCGTCACCCCGCTGATGCCCTATTTCCCGCTCGTGCTGGTATTCTGCCGCCGCTGGAACAAGGGTTTCGGTATCGGCAGCCTGACGGCGGCCATGGTGCCCTATGCCATCGGCATCCTCACCGCCGGCGTACTGCTGACCGTGGCCTGGGTCCTCTTCGACATACCGGTCGGCCCGGGAGCGAGCGTATTCATCGACACCTTGCCAGAAGCCATGTCGGCCGAATGAGGCGGCTGGCGATAGTCTGGTACTCGCGCACCGGCGGCAGCCGCCAGCTGGCCGAAGCCGCGCGCGACGGGGCGACGGAAGCTGGCGATGTCGACGTCCGCTTCCTTCCCGCCTCGGAAACCGAAGCCGATGACCTGCTGGAGGCCGACGGATACCTCTTTGCCTGCCCGGAAAACCTGGCCGCGATCGCCGGGGTGATGAAGGCCATGTTCGACCGCACCTATTACGATGTGCTCGGCAAGATCGAGGGCCGCCCCTACGCCGCGCTGATCTGTGCCGGATCGGACGGCGAGAACGCCCGGCAGCAGCTCGAACGCATCTGCACGGGTTGGCGGCTGAAGCGCGTGGCGGACACGCAGATCACCAATGTCGGTGCGCAGACGCCGGAGGAAATCCTCGCCGAAAAGGTGATCGACGAGGCCGAACTGGCCAAGGCGCGCGAGACCGGCGCCACACTGGCGGCGGGCCTCGAAATGGGTGTCTTCTGACCGCCTAGCCGTACATCCCCAATTGCTCGGCAAAGTGGTCGCGGCACAGGGCGACGTAGCGCTCGTTGCCGCCGATCTCTGTCTGGGCACCCTCGCCCACGGCCTCCCCGCTTGCCGATACGCGCAGGTTCATCGTTGCCTTGCGGCCGCAGTGGCACACGGCCTTCAGTTCCACCAAGGCATCGGCAATGCCCAGCAGGACCGCCGAGCCGGGAAAAAGATCCCCGCGGAAATCGGTGCGCAGGCCGTAGCAGAGTACCGGGATGCCGCCCTCGTCGGCCAGCCGCGCGCATTGCCACACCTGCGTCGCGGTGAGGAACTGCGCCTCGTCGATCAGCACGCAGGACAGCGAGCTTTCCCCGTGGCGCGCCATGACTTCGGTGTGCAGGTTGGTGCCCGGCGTGAACCGCCGCGCATCTGCTCCCAGGCCGATCCGGCTGGCGATGGCATGGTCGGCACGGTTGTCGATCGCGGCGGTCCACAGCATCGTGTCCATCCCGCGTTCGCGATAGTTGAAGTCGGCCTGCAACAGCGTGGTCGACTTCCCCGCATTCATGCTGGCGTAGTAGAAATAGAGCTTGGCCATGGGCACATGGCTAAGGTGGATTGCTGCCCTTCGACAAGCGCGGGGCCAGCGGGACTGGGGATTACTCGTCCCCTTCGATATCCCGCCGCACCTTGGGATCGTCGAGCAAGCTTTCGATCCTGCTGGCTTCGTCGAAGCTCTCGTCCGCGCGGAATTGCAGCTTGGGAGCGAACTTCAGGCCAAGCCGCTGCGCGACCTCGCGCTGGAAGAAGGCGGTGTTGGTGCGCAGGGCCTTCACCACCACGTCCTCGTCCTCGCCCAGCAGCGGCTTCACGTAGACCTTGGCATTGCGCAGGTCCGGCGACATGCGCACCTCGGTGACGGAAATATTGTGCGCCGAGAGCACGTCGTCATGCACCTCGCCGCGCGCCAGCAATTCGCTGAGGATATGGCGCACGCGCTCACCCACCTTGAGCAAGCGGACGGACTGGTCTTCGGGGCGCGAATGCTTGGCCATCAGGCGTCAGGTCCCTGCTTCATGTTCGGCCATTCGGTGGTCATCGAAGTGGCCGTCGTGCGTGCGCACAGCTTGCCATCCTTATCGAACAATTCCGCCTCGACAAAGCTGACACGGCGTCCAGCCTTTACCGCGCGCGCCTTGACCGTGATCCGGTCCATGGCGACGGGGCGCAGGAAAGAGATGTTGATGTCGAGCGACAGCTGCAGCTTGCCCTGCGTGGCAAGAAAGACGGCTGCGCCCATGGCCTCGTCCATCGGGCCGGCAAGGAGGCCGCCCTGCACGTGTCCGCGCATGTTGGCGAACTCGGGCGGCGGCAAGAAGGCCATCTCCACCGTCAGCGTATCCTGGTCGAAGGACACGAATTCTGCACCCATCAGCTTCGCCGAGGGCCATTGCAGCATGGGAGATTGTTCGGTCATCAGCTAAGCCGCCAGACAGGAGTTCCAACGAAAACGATCGCGATTACAAAGAGATCGAAGGAGCAGCCGAAGCATCAGTCGAACAGGTGGTGATACCACCGGTCCTTCTTCGGCTGCTCTTCCTCGAACTCTTCGCTCAAAGCGTGCGTTCTTCCTCGTTCACTTCGAACACTTCAAGCTGGTCGCCCGGCTTGATGTCGTTGGTGTCTTCCAGAACCACGCCGCATTCGAGGCCCGAGCGGACTTCGTCGACGTCGTCCTTGAAGCGGCGCAGGCTGGCGATGGTCGTTGCCGAAACGATGACATCGTCGCGGGTAAGACGGGCGTGCAGACCCTTGCGGATGACGCCTTCTTCCACCAACAGACCGGCCGCCTTGTCCCTCTTGCCGGACTTGAACACTTCCTTGACCTGGGCGCGGCCAACCACGTTCTCCACCTTGAGCGGACCCAGCTCGCCGAGCAGTTCCTTGGTGATCTCGTCGGTCAGGTGATAGATCACATCGTGATACATCATCCGCACGCCGTCGCGCTTCACCAGTTCACGCGCCTTGGCATTGGGACGCACGTTGAAGCCGATGATCGGCGCCTTCGAGGCGTTCGCCAGCGTCACGTCGCTTTCGGTGATGGCACCAACGCCCGCGTGCAGCACGCGCACCTTGATGTCGTCGTTCGACAGGTTGTGCAGCGCCGTGGTTATCGCCTCGACAGAGCCCTGCACGTCGGCCTTCACCACCACCGGCCATTCGATCACGTTCGACTTGTTGAACATGGTGTCGAAGCTGGTCGGAGCCAGCGCGGTGCGCTTTTCGGTAGCCTTTTCCTGGCGATACTGCGCCACTTCGCGGGCACGCGCCTCGTTTTCGACCACGGTCAGCACGTCACCGGCTGACGGCACGCCGCCCAGGCCAAGCACTTCGACCGGGACCGAAGGCCCCGCTTCCTTGACCTGCTTGCCCTGGTCGTCGACCAGCGCACGTACGCGGCCGCTTTGGGTGCCGACGACGAAGGTGTCGCCGCGCTTCAGCGTACCGCGATTGATCAGCACGGTGGCCACCGGGCCGCGGCCCTTGTCCAGCTGCGCCTCGATCACGGTGGCTTCGGCGTCGCGATCCGGACGCGCCTTCAGCTCCAGCAGTTCGGCCTGCAGGTTGATCTTCTCGATCAGGTCATCAATACCCTTGCCGGTCTTGGCCGACACTTCGACATCGAGCACGTCGCCCGACATCTCTTCAACGATCACTTCGTGCTCGAGCAGGCGCTCACGAACCTTCTGCGGGTTGGCTTCGGGCTTGTCGCACTTGTTGATGGCCACGATCAGGGGAACGTTTGCCGCCTTGGCATGGCTGATCGCCTCGATCGTCTGCGGCATGATGCCGTCGTCGGCAGCCACCACCAGCACCACGATATCGGTGACATTGGCACCGCGTGCACGCATTTCGCTAAATGCGGCGTGACCCGGCGTGTCGAGGAAAGTGATCTTCGACTTGTCTTTGGTGGTCACTTGGTAAGCACCGATGTGCTGGGTGATGCCACCGGCCTCGCCCTTGGTCACATTGGTCTTGCGCAGGGCGTCGAGCAGCGACGTCTTGCCGTGATCGACGTGGCCCATGACGGCCACCACCGGCGGACGCGGCTGCAGCGTTTCTTCCGGATCCTGCTCTTCCGAGGAGTCGATATCGACATCGCTCTCGGAGACCTTCTGGATGGTGTGGCCGAACTGTTCGACCAGCAGCTCTGCCGTGTCCTGGTCGATGGTCTGGTTGACCGTCACCATCATGTCGAGGTTGAACAGTTCCTTCACCAGGTCGGCGCCCTTTTCACCCATGCGCTTGGCCAGTTCCTGCACGGTAATGGCTTCGGGCACGACGACGTCGCGAACCTGCTTTTCACGCGGAGCGCTGGAGCCACCGCCCTGGGCGCGGCGTTCCTTCTCACGCGCACGCTTCAGCGCGGCGAGCGAACGGGCCCGACGGCCTTCGTCCTCGTTCAGCGCCTTGTTGACCGTCAGCTTGCCGGAGCGACGCTTGTCGCCGCCGCCGCCACCGCCGCCAGCACCGCCACGCTTGGGCTTTTCCTCGCGCTTCTTCTCGGGACGCTTGGGTTCCGGACGCGCAACAGGGGTGAACTTGCGGGCAGCCGGTGCCGGTGTGGGATCGTCCGCCGGGGCAGTCGCGGCAGCCTCCGCGGCATTCGCCTCGGCTTCGGACGCAGCCTTGACCTCTTCCTCGACGCGCTTGGCGGCTTCTTCTTCGGCCTTTTCAGCCTTGCGGTTGTCTTCGGCGCGCTTCTTTTCGTCCTCGGCGGCCTTCTTGGCCTGCTCTTCCTCGCGCTTGCGTGATTCCTCGGCCTGCCGGAGCCGGTCTTCCTCTGCCTCGCGCTGCAGGCGGGCGACCTTTTCCTGCGGCGTTTCGCCAGCAGGGGCCTTCTTGGCCGGAGCCTTCTTCTCTTCTGCCGCAGGCGGCGGGGGAGGAGGCGGCGGAGGCGGAGGCGGCGGGGCCGCCGGTTCTTCGCCCGGCTTGACGAGCTTGCGACGACGCTTGACCTCGACCGCCACCTTGTTGGTGCGACCGTGGCTGAAGGTCTGCTTGACCTCCCCAGCATCGACCGAGCGCTTCAGGCCAAGCGGCTTGCGGGTGCGCTTCGGGGTTTCGTTCTCTTCGCTCATAAGCTCGTACTAATCCTTCAAAATCAAATATTCACGCCCCTTCCGGGGCGGCTATCCGCCACCCGGCGTGGTTCGTGACAATGTCGCGTCAGCGACACCCATAAAGGTTTGCAGACGCCCCAGCGGCTGTGCGATCCGCTGCGCCGATTTCGCATCGGCAAGCGCCAGGTGGACAACATTTTCGCGGCCCAATGCCACAGACAGGGCCTCGCGGTCCAGTGGCAGGACATCGCCCTGCATCCCGGACCCTTCCTCGTCGAGGCCAACGCGCCATGCCTGATCCAGCTTGCGGCGCCCGTCCTCTTTCGCATCGGCGGCATGATAAAGTGCCGCAATGGCACCCATCCGCGCTTCATTGGCGATACGGTCAGACCCCAAGATAAGACGTCCGCTGCGCATTTCGAGACCCAGCCGGTCAAGCATGGCGCGCTTCAGGGCGACCTCCACCCTTGTAGGCAAGTCTTCGGGGATCGAAATATCGCCGGTCTTGAAGGCCCGCGACAACGCGCCCTTCAGCTGACCGCTGGCAATCGCGGCCGCGAGTTCGTCCTTGGACACGCCGATCCATGCGCCCCGCCCCGGCGCCTTGGCCAGGGCATCGGGCAGCACGTCACCATTGGGCGAAAGCGCCAGCCGCACGAGATCGTCCCGCGCGGCTGTACGTCCGGTGAGCACACAGCGCCGCTCGCTCCCCTTCAGCTCGTCAAGAGCTTCCGGGGAGTCAGCGCCCTCAGTTGGAGGCGAACCTAATGGGTCATTGCGAGGATTCCGCATCGGCGGCCTCCTCTGCTTGGGTCGGGGCGTCAGCAGCCGGGGCTGCCTCTTCCTCGTCCTCGAACCAGTGCGCGCGCGCAGCCATGATGATCTCGTTGCCCTGCTCTTCGGTCAGGCCAAAGGCGCCGAGCACGCCGCCCTTGTCTTCGGTGCGCTGCGGACGACGCATCGGCGGGCCGTCAGCCGACTGGCGACGACGCGGCGCTTCGCGGCGCTTGGCGATCAGTTCGTCGGTGGCGAGATCGGCAAGATCGTCGAGCGTCTTGATACCGGCCTTGCCCAGCACCAGCAGCATCTGCTCGGTCAGGTTGGGGATATCGGCGAGAGCATCTTCGACGCCCAGTTCACGGCGTGCTTCGCGGAATGCCGCTTCCTGCCGCTCGAGCGCTTCCAGCGCACGGCTCTGCAGTTCTTCAGCCAGTTCCTCGTCGAAGCCTTCGATCGTGGCGAGTTCTTCCAGCGACACGTAGGCCACTTCTTCCAGCTCCACGAAGCCTTCGGCAACCAGCAGCTGCGACAGGGTTTCGTCGACATCGAGTTCGTCTTCGAACATCTTCGAGCGGGCGGCGAATTCGGCGCTGCGCTTCTCCGAGGCTTCTTCCTCGGTCATGATGTCGATCTGGCTCTCGGTCAGCTGGCTGGCGAGACGCACGTTCTGGCCGCGGCGGCCGATGGCCAGCGAAAGCTGGTCGTCCGGCACCACCACTTCGATACGGCTCTCATCCTCGTCCAGCACCACGCGGCTGACGGTGGCGGGCTGCAGCGCGTTCACCACGAAGGTGGCGGTATCTTCCGACCACGGAATGATGTCGATCTTCTCGCCCTGCAGTTCCTGCACGACGGCCTGGACGCGCGAACCCTTCATGCCGACGCAGGCGCCGACCGGGTCGATGGAGCTGTCGTGGCTGATCACGCCAATCTTGGCGCGGCTGCCCGGGTCGCGGGCGGCGGCCTTGATCTCGATGATGCCGTCGTAGATTTCGGGCACTTCCTGCGCGAACAACTTCTTCATGAATTCGGGGTGCGCGCGGCTGAGGAAGATCTGCGGGCCGCGGTTGTTGCGCTCCACCTTCAAGATCAGCGCACGGACGCGTTCGCCGACACGGGCGGCTTCGCGCGGGATCTGCTGGTCGCGGCGGATCACGCCTTCGGCGCGGCCGAGGTTGACGATCACGTGACCGAATTCGACCGACTTGATCACGCCGGTGATGACTTCGCCGGCGCGGTCCTTGAACTCTTCGAACTGACGCTCGCGCTCGGCATCGCGGACCTTCTGGAAGATCACCTGCTTGGCGCTCTGCGCGTCAATGCGGCCGAGGTCGTCCATGGCGGGCAGCGGGTCGACGATGAAGTCGCCCACCTTGCTGCCGGGCTCGAGCTTCTCGGCCTGCTCCAGGTCGACCTGCTTGAAGTAGTCCTCGACCTCTTCCACCACTTCGACAACGCGCCACAGGCGCAGGTCGCCGGTCACCGGGTCGAGCTTGGCACGGATATCGTTTTCCTGGCCGAAACGCGCACGCGCGGCCTTCTGGATCGCTTCTTCCATGGCTTCGATGACGATCGCCTTGTCGATCATCTTTTCCGATGCGACGGCATTGGCAATCGCGAGCAGCTCTGCCTTGTTGGCGGAAATGGGACTGGCCATTAGGTGTTAGCCTCTTCTTCCTCGTTGAGTTCTTCAATGTCTTCGACGCCCGCAATGTCGAGCGGCTGTGTGGCGGCGACCAGCTTGTCCGTATAGACGAGCTGAGCCGAGTGAACCTTTGACAGCGGCACGGCAACAGCGCCGGCCTGCTTGTCCTCAATCGTGACCACGTCGCCGTCGATGCCGACCAGTTCGCCGACAAACTTGCGGTGGCCGTCGATCTTTTCGCTAAGCGCGATCTTCGCTTCGTGCCCTGCCCAGTTGGCAAAATCCTTCGGGCGGGTCAGCGGGCGGTCGATGCCAGGGCTGGAAACCTCGAGGTTGTAAGCGCCCTCGACCAGTTCCTCGCCGCCTTCCTCGATCTCGTCGATGCGGTCGGAAATGGCGCGCGACAGGGCAGCGCACTGATCGACCACCAGCTGGCCCGTTGCCGGGTCCTCCGCCATGATCTGCAAGGTGCGCTCGTCACCCGAACCGGTCATCTTCACGCGCACGAGCTCGAAACCCTGCGCAGCAGCGAGGGGTTCGAATAGTTCAGTCAGGCGTGCCAGATCGGCCATCGGGTCTCCATCACAACACCCGCATGCGGACAAGAAGGTTGGGGCCGGCCCCTTGCGGCGCCAGCATCCTTGATTGTCACGACAATGTCGGGATGGCGGCTATCTAGGCGCAGATGCCGGCGAAAGCAATATGCCTTTTGCGAAAGGCATGGGCGCCTGCCTAGTTGCTGCCGCCGCTCCCGCGGCTGATGCGGCCCAAGCGCCGCGGTCCGGACCTTTCCGCATCGATGTCGGGCGCCGACCGCTCCAGGGCCATGGCACCCCAGCCACCATCGGAATCGTCTGCGTAGAGCTCGTCTACGGGATCGCCATAGCTGCCGACGACGTAGTCATCCACGTCAGCGATTCCGGCACTATCGCTATCGGAGTCCGCAGAGGCGTTGGTGCGGTATTCACCGCCTTCGAAAAGGACACTGGGACCCGACGTATCCAAACCGCCTTCCGCATAGTTGCCGCCGAGGACAAACCAGCCGACGATGCCAATCGCGCCGAAGAAGGCCATAACACTAATGGCCAAGCCAAGCTTTTCTCGCCGCGTACGCATACCGCGCGAGCCGGTGAGCTGGTCAATGGTAAGGTGATCACGGTTCGACATGGCGGTTCCGACCTGTTTGTTTGGTTCTACTCGCAGACGAGAGTCAGCGCGGAACATAGGGCACAGGCCCTAACCTCATGTTAAATACTCCGGGTAAACCAGGACGATTGGCGACAAGCCATTAATTCGACTGGCTTAATCCATGCTTTTTCATGCAGTGCCGCAACTGGTCGTATGACAGGCCCAATGCTTTTGCCGTCTGTCGCTGGTTCCAGCGATTGGCGCCAAGAGCATGTTCCACGATTGTCCTTTCGTGCGCGTCGACTGCGGCGCGCAGATCGTCGACTTCGTCGAAATCGTACACGGCCGGGGCCGGGGCGGCTGGAGCCTGTCCGGGCTCCTCCACGGAATTCGATTTCGGTGCGGGCAACGGCTTCCATGGCGAATCGAACGGATCGAACACGACCTCGCCAATCGGCTTTTCCCACAGGTCCCACCGATAGACGGCGCGCTCGACCACGTTGCGCAGTTCGCGCACGTTGCCGGGCCAGGGGTGGTCTTCCATCGCCTGTGCCACCTCGGCCGAAAAGCCGGGCCATTCTTCCCAGCCCAGTTCGGCCGCCATGCGCCTGCCGAAATAGTCCGCCAGCACTTCGATATCCCCTTCGCGTACGCGCAGAGGCGGCAAAGTGATGACTTCGAAGGTGAGGCGATCGAGCAGGTCAGCGCGGAAAGTGCCTTCCTCGGCCTTCTTCGGCAGGTCCTCGTTGGTGGCCGCCACGATGCGCACGTCGACCCGCGTCGGACGGCTGGCACCGATACGGGTCACTTCACCATATTCGACGGCGCGCAGCAGGCGTTCCTGCGCGCTCATCGACAAAGTGCCCAGTTCGTCGAGAAACAGCGTACCCCGGTCGGCTTCCTCGAAACGTCCGGCGCGCGCTCTGGTAGCGCCGGTAAAGGCACCCTGTTCATGGCCGAACAATTCTGCTTCAATCAGGGTCTCGGGCAGCGCCGCGCAGTTCATTACGATCAGCGGCTCTTCCCAGCGGTCTGACAGGCGGTGAAGGCGTTCAGCGATCAGTTCCTTGCCGGTGCCACGCTCGCCAATGACCAGCACAGGGCGCGCCATGGGCGCCGCGCGGCTGGCCCGCTCGACCGCATCGAGGAAGGCTCCGGATTGGCCGATAAACTGGTTTTCGCGCTCCATTGCCAAGATATAGTGATAATTCCCAAGTCTTGGCAATAGAGACCGGCGCCTTCATCCACGAAATCGCAAAAAACGGCAGAAATCCGCCAATCCCACAAACTGGCACACCCCTTGCAGTTCATGTCGGTGAAAGGATCAGGAGGACTTACCGATGTTCAATCAACGCTTTTTCGATAGCCAGCTCGGCCATGCCGCGCTCGTCAGCATCGCAGCGATGGTTGCCTTCACGATTTTCGCTGGCATGCTGCCGACCGCCGATGCGCAGTCCATGCTTGTCGGTGCCCCGCTGGTGGAACTGGCGTGAGCGGCGAGAATCGCAATCCGTTAATGCCGCTGGGCAGCGGGAAGGCGCGCGATGGCAATCGTCTCGATCGTGAGATCGAGCGCCTGCGCACCAGCCCCACCCCGACGGCCAATTCGCTTAAGCTTGGAGGACCCTTGATGGGCATTTTCTCTCGTACCCGCGACATCATTGCAGCCAACTTCAACGAACTGCTCGACCAAGCAGACGACCCCTCGAAGATGATCCGCATGATCATCCTCGAAATGGAGGAAACCCTGGTGGAAGTCCGGGCCAGCGCCGCACGTACGATTGCTGACCAGAAGGAAATGCACCGCCACACGGTCAAGCTGGACCGCTTGCAGGCCGATTGGGCCGAGAAGGCGCAGCTGGCCCTCAGCAAGGACCGCGAGGACCTGGCCCGCGCCGCTCTGGTGGAAAAGCGCAAGGCCGCCGACATGGCTGACCAGCTGAAGCAGGAAATCAAGGTGCTGGACGACGCCCTGCGCGCTTACGAGCAGGACATTGCCAAGCTGCAGAACCGCCTGCGCGAAGCCCGCAGCCGCCAGAGCCAGATCGCCGCGCGTCTCGAAAGCGCGGAGAACCGGGTCAAGCTGCGCAGCCTGCTGACCAGTGACCGGGTGGACGACGCCCATGCCCGCTTCGACCAGCTCGAACGCCGCGTGGACTACGCCGAAGGTCGTGCCGATGCGCTGAATATTGCGCAGGACGGCCCGAAGAGCCTCGCCGACGAATTTGCCGCGCTCGAGGGCAGCGACAAGATCGACGACGAACTGGAGGAAATGAAGCGCGCACTCGGCAAGGGCAGCGGCGCTGAGAAGAACGAAGGGGAATAGAACGTGGAAGAGATTTTCATCGTCCCGGCCATTTTCATCGGCCTGCCCTGGGTGGTGTTGCACTACATCACCAAGTGGAAGACCGCGGCCACCATCACCACCGATGACGAGGCCCTGCTGGAAGAGCTCTACCAGCTCGCCAAGCGCCTCGACGAACGGATGGACACGGTCGAACGCCTGGTGGCCGCCGACAACGACGATTTCCAGCCGGCGCGACTGCGCCATGACAAGGCCGTCGACAATGTACCGCTGCGCGAGCTGGAAGAACTGCTCGCCGAGAAGAAGGGAGACCGCGCATGAACAGCCCCCGCACCACGCTTTACAGGGACAAGCTCCACGGCAAGCTGATGGGCGTCTGCGCCGGCATCGCCGACTACACCGGCATCAATGCCCTGTGGGTTCGCCTCGGCGCCCTGGCCCTGATCCCGATGACCAGCGGCTTTGTCATCCTGGCCTACTTCATCGCCGGCCTGCTGCTCTCGGCCAAGCCGCCGCACATGTACGGCGCGCCGGAAGAGAACAAGTACTGGCAGCGCGTGCGCCAGAGCCCGCGCCGGACCGCTCGCGAAATCCGCGCGCAGATGAAGGATATCGACCGGCGCCTGGCCGACGTGGAAACCTACTACGTCTCTGCCAACCCGCGCCTGTCGCAGGAAATCGAACAGCTGCGCTGAGCAGCAATTACGTAACCGAGGAAGGGGGACTGCAACTATGGGTGAACTGATCGGACTGGTGGCTGTCTCTGCGCCCTTCCTGATGGTGCTCGGCATTGTCTGGATCAACAACCAGAAGAAGCTCGAGGAACGGCGAATTGCCGCAACGGCCGAAGCCAGCAGCGAGAAAGCCGCGCAATACGCCAGCAAGGTACAGGCGCTGGAAGACCGCGTCCGCGTGCTCGAACGCATCGTCACCGACCAGGGCTACAACGTCGCTTCGCAGATTGAAGCCCTGCGTGACCAGCGCAACGTCGATGAAGCCAATGCCGGTGTGCAGATCGAATTCGCCAAGAAGGAGGAAGTGTAATGTCGTGGGGTGGTCCGTCTTTTGTTGTCTTGCTGGTCGCCATCAGCACGATTGGTTGGCTGGTGAACAACTGGATCCGCGCCAAGCACGGCTACTCGCTCGAGAACGAATGGGGCGGCATGACCGAACCTTCCGAAGGCGACGAAACCAAGCGCCTGCGCGAACAGAACCAGCAGCTGCGCGAAGTGATGGAGCGCATGGAAGATCGCATGATCGTCCTCGAACGCATCGTCACCGACAAGGGCTACACCGTCGCCGAGGAAATCGAGGCGCTGCGTGATCGTCCTGCCCGCCGCACCAGTGACAGCGGTGTGCCGCTCAACGTGTCCGACCGGGAGAAAGCCTGATGCCCGAAGAAATCATGATCATGGCCGTCACCGGCATCATCGCCGTCGGTGTGGTCGCGCTTGGCGGCATCCTGGGGTGGATTCACACCACCAAGATCAAGATCAAGAACGGCTATCCGCTCGAAAGCATGTGGGGCAAGCCGCTCCACCCGCAGCTGACCAACGAGGCGCAGGAACGCGTGGCACTGCTGACGCAGGAAAACGCCCAGCTCCGCGCCGAAGTCAGCTCGCTGAAGGACCGCCTCGGCAATGTCGAACGGATCGTCACGGATAGCGGCTATCGCCTGACGCACGACATCGAACGCTTGCGCAACGAACAGGAGGCAAACTGATGGGAGCCGATCTGCCACTCGTACTCGACGCCTTGGTCGTGGCTGCAATTGCCCTTGCAGGCGGCGTGGGAGCGACTGCCCTATACCTGCGGCGCCGACGGAGCCAGACGCCCTCTGGACCGGACGTCACCAAGAACAACAGCCAACTGGAGGAGCGCGTCCGGGTCCTTGAGCGCATCGCTACCGATCGCTCGCTTGGCCTCGCCGAAGAGATCGATAGCCTCCGCGAACTGGAGAAAGCAGACTGATGGACTGGGATCTGATCATCAACTTCATTTTTGTGCTGCTGGCCGCTTCGCTGACCTTTTCGACGGTGCTCCGGTTTCAACGCAAGTCCGTGGAACACAAAGAGCGCAAGCTCGAACTGGAAGCGCGGATCGCGGAAGCCAAGAAGGGTGAACGCACGCTCGGCAATGAAGTGGTGCAGCAGATCGAAGACCGGCTGCGGGTGATCGAACGCATCGTCACCGATCCCGGCGCCGACCTGTCGCGCCAGATCGAAGACCTGCGTGCCGAAGCCAGTGCCCGGCGGGAGAAAGTGCAATGACCCTATGGACCATGATCTTTGCCATAGTGATCGCGGGAATGATTTTCGCAGCCTGGAAAACCAACAATGATCGCAAGTATGGCATCACGCGCGATTGGCTGGGCAACGAGAAGATCTCCACACCGGAGAACGATGCCGAAAAGGCCATGCTCGAGAGCGAAGTGAAGGAATTGCGCGAACGAGTGAGAGTCCTCGAACGCATTGCCACTGACCCCGCAACCCGCACCGCCGAAGAAATTGAAAAACTGCGCGACGTAACCTCGTCGAGCGGCAGGGAGGAGTAAATGACGCAAATAGACCTGTTGATCGCCACCAGCACCCTGCTTGCGCTGGTAATCCTGGCCGCCGCGGTGCTCACCGCCTGGCAGGGATGGCTCGCCTACAAGAACCGCGAGCTGGAAATGAACCGCATGCCTGCCGAAATGGAAGGCGGATCGCGCGAGGGCATGGCCCGGATCGAGATCGCCGACCTCAAGGAACGCATCCGCAAGCTGGAAGCCATCGCAAATGGGGTGGACCTCTGACGCGCAGTCACTAGATGCGGGCCATGCGCACGCTCGATGACATCCGCGAAGAGTACGAATTCCTCGAAGGCGACGAACGCTATCGCCTGCTGATCGAACTGGGCCGCGAGCTGGAACCCATGCCCGCCGCCCTCAAGACCGACGCCACGCTGGTGCGGGGATGTTCGGCCCAAGTCTGGGTCTATCCGACAGTCTCAGATACGGGCGGCGAAGCGGACAAGCTGCATTTCCTGGCTGACAGCAATGCCGCCATCACCAAAGGCATCGTGGCGCTGGTTATTTCGGCCGTGCAAGACCGGCCCGCTGGCGATGTCGCAGCGATGGACATCATGGCCGCGCTCGAGCCCTTCGACCTTCGCAACCAGCTTTCTTCCAATCGCACGCAGGGCGTGCCCAACATGATCGCGCTGGTGCAAGAGCACGCGGCGCGAATCGCACAGGGCTGAGCGCGGTGCGCCAGCTGTGGATCGGCGCGGGCGTGATCTGTGTCGGCCTTGGCTGGGTGGGCCTGGCCATGCCGATGATGCCGGGGGCGGTATTCTTCCTCGCTGCGGTCTACTGCTTCAGCCGCGGCAAGCCTGAATGGGCTGCGCGGCTGCTGGCCCATCCCGTCATCGGCCCGCCGCTGGTCGACTGGCGCGAACGCCGCGCGATCTCGCGCCGCGCCAAGGTCTCCGCGCTGGCGGCACTGGCTGTCAGTGGTGTCGCGACCTGGCTGGCGGTGGGATTCCCGTGGGCGTTGCTGGGCCTTGGCTGCATCGCCTGCGTCAGCCTGTGGATCGCCACCCGCAATGAGTAGGCGTTGCGTTTAACGCTCGATCTCGATTTCTGCCTCGCGCTCTTCCGCCAACTCTCGGGTTGCGTGGCGCCGCATTTCAAATCGGCCGTTCATATCGAGCAAGCTCCAGACACCGGCGATGACGTTCCCTTTCTCTCGGATCTGACCCACATAGTCGACCGGGTGCACGTAGCCCCAGACCACCTTGCGATAGGTCTTGGTGAAGTCGACGGCTTCGCCCGTGACCACCCCGACAAAGGTCGCCTCTGCAGTTGCTCCGGGAAGGTGAAGATCAGGCTCGCTGATGTTTCCGGTGACCGAGTTGCCCCGTTGGACGAGTGTTGCGACGAAGGGTGTCACCGGCCCTTCACCCGCTGGGTAGGAGAATTCCCCGTCCCACTGGCCAGACAGGTCGACGCTTGTTTCAGGCACCCGCGCTGTCGCGCACCACGGCAATACCCGCTTCGCGCTGTGCCTTGAGTTCCGCTTTCAGCTTGGCCGGATCGCGCGCCCAGACGAAGCCGAAGCTGACGCCGCCTTCCTTGCCTATGGTCGCATGGTGCAGCTTGTGCGCCTGCACCAGCCGCTTGGCATAGCCGCGTTTGGGAACCCACTTGAAATAGCGCTGGTGGACGAGGCCATCATGCACCAGCGTGTAGATGATGCCGTAGCCAAGGATACCGAGACCGATCCAGGTGCCCGGCCACCAGGCGGCACCGCCCAGCACCAGCGGACTGCCCACGGCGAACATGGAAATGCTCATCGCCGCACCGACAATGGCGTAGAGATCGTTCTTCTCGAGCATGTTGTCGTGCGGTTCGTGATGGTCTCGGTGCCACCCCCAGCCCCAGCCGTGCATGATGTACTTGTGGCTCGCCCAGGCGACCCATTCCATCGCGGCAATGGTGGCGATCACGATCAGCAGGGGAACGACGAAGTCCATCGCTCCAATATAGGACCGTGCAGCCAATACCGCAAAGGGGATCACTCGCCGGTGAAGCGTTCCTGCTTTTTCGGCATTCCGAAGCAGCGCTCCGCCACGTCGCGGCTGATGCGTGCCGGACGCAATGTCTTGCTGTCGATGCAGCACCACATGCTTTGCACTTCGGCCAGCACGTCTTCACCGCGCTTGATCACCGTGTTGTAGAAGCTGCGGGCGCCGGCAATCTTTTCCAGCACCGTTTCTGCGATCACTTCGTCGTCAAGGAATGCCGGACGGCGATAGGTAATTTCGTGCTTCAGCGCGACCCAGGCCTTACTGGCCACTTCTTCTGCCGGAGCGAGTTTCTGCCAGTGCTGCAGGACCACGTCCTGCACCCAGTTCAGATAGCGCGAATTGTTGACGTGGCCCATGAAGTCGATGTCATCGGGCAGGATTCGGATCGGAATTGTGAATGGTTTGGCTGACATGCATGTAAGTTAGGCCTTTCGGCGTGACTTTTCCAGAACCAACTCGCCATTTTCGCAGAAAACCCGGCTGCGACGGTCTCGGCGCGCGTCAGATAACAGTCTCACGAACCACCCATACTGTCGCTGTTCATATTTTTGGCCTTAAACATGAACGTCTCGAAGGCAGACATATGAAAGGGTTCGCCATGAAAACGACACTGAAACTCCTGGCGTCTGCAATGGCGCTGCCACTCGCAATCGGCCTGGCTGCTCCGGCAGCCTCGGCCCAGGATCGCGGCTGGTCCGAGTATAACCACGACGTGCGGTACGATCGCTCTGATCGCCGCGAACGCCGCGGACAGCGAGGTCACGCCGTGGTGCAGAACCGCATCAACCAGCTCGCGCACGACATCGACCACGCTCGCCGGAATGGTGAACTCAACCGCCGTGAAGTCCGTTCCCTCAGCCTGCGGCTCGATACGGTCGAGCGCGCCTATGGTGCCTTCGCCCGTAATGGCCTTTCCCGCCATGATGTCGGCACGCTCAACTGGCGGATCGACCAGGCCTACGATGCGCTGGATCAGGCCCGCTACAACCGCGACGACTACCGTGACGACCGCCGCCGCTACCGCGGGCGCTACTGATCACGCGAAAAGTTGAGAGGCTTGAAGTATTCCTCTCTTGTCCCGCAGGGTCGGCCAGCCTAAGCGCCCAGCATGGCTAGCCGACCCCGCACACTTTACGAAAAAATCTTCGACGCCCACGTTATCGAACGCCGCGACGACGGCACCTGCCTGGTGTTCATCGACCGGCACCTCGTCCACGAAGTGACCAGCCCGCAGGCATTCGAAGCCCTGCGCATGAAAGGCCGCAAGGTCCGTCATCCCGAACTGACGCTGGCCGTTCCCGACCATAACCTGCCAACCACGGCGCGCGTGGATGCCGATGGCAACCGCGTACCCATCGCAGACCGGGAAAGCCGCGAACAGCTGGCCGCGCTGGAGCGCAATGCGCCCGCAAACGGCGTCCGCTATTTCGACGCAACCTCGCGCCAGCAGGGCATCGTCCACGTCGTCGGCCCCGAACAGGGCTTCTCGCTGCCCGGCACCACCATCGTCTGCGGCGACAGTCACACGGCTTGCCACGGCGGCCTGGGCGCCTGGGCTTTTGGCATCGGCACCAGCGAGGTGGAGCACGTGCTCGCCACGCAGACGCTGCTGCTGCGCCAGTCGAAGACCATGGAAGTGCGCGTCGAAGGCGAGCTTGGCCCCGGCGTCACCGCCAAGGACCTGATCATGCACATCATCGGCGTGATCGGTACGGCGGGCGGCACCGGCCACGTGATCGAATACCGCGGCAAGGTGTTCGAGGAGATGTCCATCGAGGGCCGCCTGACGGTCTGCAACATGTCCATCGAAGGCGGTGCGCGCGGCGGGATGATCGCGCCGGACGAAAAGACCTTCGCCTATATCAAGGGCCGGCCCTTCGCCCCGCGCGAAGACGAATGGGATGCTGCCGTCGCCTACTGGAAGACGCTCTACAGCGATCCCGATGCCGTGTTCGACAAGTCGGTTGTGATCGATGCCGCCGAAGTGGAACCCAGCGTCACCTGGGGCACCAGCCCCGAAGACGTGGTGCCGATCGGCGGCGTGGTCCCGTCCCCCGACAGCTTTACCGACCCGTCGAAGCAGGCTGCCGCACAGGCGAGCCTCGACTACATGGGCCTCGAACCCGGTACGCCGATGACCGAGGTCGAAGTGCAGAACGTCTTCATAGGCTCGTGCACCAACAGCCGCATCGAAGACCTGCGTGCTGCCGCCGAAGTGCTGCGCGGGCGCAAGAAGCACGCCAACATCAAGTGGGGCATCGTCGTGCCCGGCTCGGGGCTGGTGAAGGAACAGGCCGAAGCCGAAGGGCTCGACAAGGTCTTCATCGAAGCCGGACTCGAATGGCGCGAACCGGGCTGTTCCGCCTGCCTCGGCATGAACCCCGACAAGGTGCCCGCAGGCGAACGTTCCGCTTCCACAAGCAACCGCAACTTCGTCGGCCGCCAGGGGCCCGGCGCGCGCACGCACCTCGTCTCACCCGCGATGGCTGCGGCAGCGGCGGTGACAGGACGGCTGAGCGACGTGCGCGAGTTGCAGCGTGAGCCTGCGTAAGACGAGTTTTCCGCCGGCCGTATCGAGCAATGCGAGAATCCTCCTCTTGGGCAGCCTGCCAGGCGAACGTTCGCTGGCAGAGCGACAGTATTACGCCCATCCGCAGAACCGCTTTTGGCACCTCGTCGGCAAGGTTATCGGCCACGACCTCGCCGCGCTCGATTACCCGGACCGCCTGGACACGCTCCAGGAACACGGAATCGGACTGTGGGACGTCGTTGCCTCCGCGCGGCGTGACGGCTCGCTCGACGCTTCGATCCGCGAGGCCGAACATAATCCGCTGGCCGATCTCGCCGCGCGCCTGCCCTATCTGCGAGCGGTCGGCTTCAACGGCCGGACGGCGGAAAAGATCGGGCGCGCATTGCTGGCAGAAGCCACTGTTCCGCAAGTCGCCCTGCCCTCCTCGAGCCCGGCCTATGCCGCCATGCCCTTGCCCGAAAAGGAAAGGTGTTGGCTACAATTGCGCGACTATCTTGAAACAACTGGCGCACGAGACCATTGAAGGACCATGACCAACCGTATCCCCAAAGGCAAAGCGGCCATCGCTGCAGGTGCCATCGGTTCGGCAGCAGTTGCTGCTGCCCTGCTATACGTCAACCGGCGCAAGAAGAAGGGCAATGAGCCCGAGCAATTGCCGCCGATTCCCAGTGGCGAGAAGCCGGAAACCGACTGATGGGCAAGCATCGCAAAGGGGTCGACCAGGTCGAGGGGCGGGCGATTCCCTATGGCCGGAAGAATATCGATACCGACCTGATTATTCCTGCGCGCTGGCTGAAGACGGTCAGCCGCGAAGGGCTGGGAGTGGGGGCTTTCGAGTCCGTACGCGCAGACAATCCCGACAACATCTTCGACCAGGAGGAATTCGCCGGCGCACCGATCCTGATTGCGGGCGACAATTTCGGCTGCGGTTCCAGTCGCGAACACGCTGCCTGGGCCCTGCTCGACATGGGCATCCGCGCGGTAATCGCGCCCAGCTTTTCCGACATCTTCGCGGGCAACGCCTTCAAGAACGGCATCCTCACCGTGGCCCTGCCGCAAGAGCAGGTCGACCGGCTGCTGGAAGTCGCGCAGACCGATCCGGTCACCATCGACCTCGAGACGCAGACGGTTACCACGCCGTTCCAGGATCGCTTTACGTTCGAAATCGATCCGTTCCGCAAGTTCTGCCTGCTTGAAGGGCTCGACGAAGTCGGGCTGACTTTGACGCGCAATGATGCCATTGCAGCATACGAAACGCGGCTCTCTGCCGCCAAACCATGGCTGGTGCGCGGCACCGCAAATGCCGCCACCTGAACAGGGACCACAAGAAAATGACCGATTTCAAGGACCGTGAACGCGCCGAAGAAGCCAAGTATGCGATGGATGAAGATACCGCCTTCCGCGTCGCCGCGCGCCGCAACCGCCTGCTGGGCGAATGGGCGGCTGGCTTGATGGACCTTACTCCGGAAGAAACCGAAGCCTACAAGAAAGCCGTCGTTCAGGCCGACTTTGAAGAAGCCGGTGACGAGGACGTGATACGCAAGCTTATGGGCGACCTGATCCAGGCCGGCTGCGAGGTCGACGAGGCCACTGTTCGCACCAAGCTGGAAGAAAAGGCCGTAGAGGCCAAGCGCCAG
This sequence comes from Aurantiacibacter gilvus, assembly GCF_038289935.1. Taxonomy (NCBI): domain Bacteria; kingdom Pseudomonadati; phylum Pseudomonadota; class Alphaproteobacteria; order Sphingomonadales; family Erythrobacteraceae; genus Aurantiacibacter; species Aurantiacibacter gilvus. The sequence continues at coordinate 563,525 of NZ_JBBYHV010000001.1, read as the reverse complement.
CTGATGAGCGAGTCCTGATCCAATGCCCATGCCCGCTGACCAGATCGAGGCATTGATCAAGGCCGCCCTGCCCGATGCCGAAGTCGAGATGCAGGCGCTTGCCGACGACAACGACCATTGGCTGGCTCGGGTCACCTCGAAGGAATTCGAGGGCAAGAACCGGGTGCAGCAGCACAAGATGGTCTTCGAGGCCCTTGGCGGACGGCTTGGCGGCGAACTGCACGCCTTGCAACTGCACACCAGCGTTCCCAACTGAGTCGCGACCAATCCTATCTTATCGGTGAAACCCATGTCGGATACCAACGAACGCATCTCCAAGCTTGTCGGCGACAACGACGTCGTCCTTTTCATGAAGGGCACGCCGCTCTTCCCGCAGTGCGGTTTTTCCAATCGCGCAGTGTCGATCCTCGATCACTGCAACGTCGCCTTCGAAAGCGTTGACGTGCTGCAGGACATGGAGATCCGCCAGGGCATCAAGTCCTATTCGGACTGGCCCACCATCCCGCAACTCTACGTGAAGGGCGAGTTCGTGGGCGGCAGCGACATCATGATGGAAATGTTCGAAGCCGGCGAACTTCAGGCCCTGATGGACGAAAAGCAGGTCGCCAAGGCCACCTGATCCATGGCATCCGAACTGACGAACTGCGGACCGCCATTGGCGGTCCGTTTTCGTTCAGCTAGGCTTTCCTAGAGGCACTTGCCCGATTTTGGCACCTGACGTTGGAGATCCCATGATCCGAAGCCTCGTTCCCGCTGCCCTGTTGCTCGCCGCGCCCGCCATGGCGCTGGCGCAGGAGGCGATGCCCGACAATCTCGCAGAGCGCATGGCCGGTGCCCGCGCCGCCGAAACCTTGGGCATGCAGATGGGCGCAGTACTGCAGGCCAACGCCGTAGCTCAGCGGCAATATTCCGGCATGGTGGCCGGACAACTGGGCGATGGCTATCGTGGGGCTGTATCGGTTCCCGGCGAGGATCTGGGTGTCTGGCGGACGATTATCGTCGGCCAGCCCGGCGGCGAGGATGCGCCGCTCGTGGCCCTGGCCGAATACGAAACTTCGCAGGGCGAGATTCTTGGCGAGACACTCCACTTGTCCGGCGTGCGCCCCGAACTGGAGGGTGACCTGCTCGCCATGGCACGTGCCCAGGTTGTCGCGCCGCGCGCCGTCATTGCCTCGCCGGAAACCAGCGTCTGCCTCGATGGCGAGGAAGCCGGAGAGGCCGAAGGCGCTTCGGTGACCTACCTCACCGTGGCCCTGCCTCCCGCAGAAGACGGCGCCTTTGACACCTACGTGCTCAACGGCCCGCTGGAAAACGGCGCAATCCCGCTGGGCAAGCACTACCGCGTCCACTTCGACGAATTCGGCGTGATCGGCGATCCCGAGCTGGTGACCGATACTTGCGAAGTGGTGACCTGGGACGAAGAAGACCCCGAACTCGCCACGAGGGTTTACGTCACCGAATATCCCGAGGGCGAATGGCCGAACGCCGTGCAGACCTTCATCTCCCAGCTGGTACCCATGTCCATGGGCGTGGTGACGGGTGACATCTTCTGGCCCATGGCCGGCGGCATGATCGCCCCGCCCGTGCCTGTCGCCGAGGCCGGCTACTAGGCCGCTTCAAGCATGTGCAACCTCTACAAGATGTCCCGCACGCAGGACGAGGTTGCCCACTTCTTCGACGAGATCGCCAATGACCTGGCGCGCGGCCCGGCGGGCAATGCGCCCGAAATGGTCTATCCCGGTTATCCCGGCATGGTGCTGGCGGAAGGCCACTTGCAACAGATGACCTGGGGCTTCCCGCTCCAGCTGAAGGGCGCCAAAGGCCAGCTGCTCAAACCCAAGCCGGTCAACAATGCCCGTTCGGACAAGCTGCGCGGTCCGTTCTGGCGTGCCAGCTTTATCGAACGGCGCTGCCTCGTGCCGGTCTCCGCCTTTGCCGAGGCGGAGGGCCCCAAGGGCGGCAAGACGCGCACCTGGTTCTCGTTGCCTGACAGCGATCTGCTCGCCGTTGGCGGCATCTGGCGCGACAGCGCAGAATGGGGCGCAGCCTATTCGATGGTGATGACCGACGCGAACAGCTTCGTGAAAGACCTGCATGACCGCATGCCGGTGATCGTCCCGCGCGCGGACTGGCAGCAATGGCTGCACGCCGAGCCGGCCGAAGCCTTCAAGCTCTGCCGCCCCTACGCAGGCGACATGCTGGTAGACCGCACGGACGAGCCCTGGGCTGGCCGACGCTAGTTTTTGCCGATTTCGGGAGAAGGTCTTCGGGGAGGCGGAGCCGGGAGACTTGGTTGGGGACCTAGGGGTCGGCCCCGCCTCGTTCGAAGAACTCAGGTACGCCAATAACATTGCACGGCCCGTGCCAGTTTTGCGGACCCGGGGATTCCTGCGGGAGTCGATGGTTCGCGAAAAGTTAACGGGGTGCCGGGTTGTAAGAAAACCCGACAAAAATTGGCGCGCCCAGCAGGAGTCGAACCTGCGGCCTCAGGATTAGAAGTCCCGTGCTCTATCCAGCTGAGCTATGGGCGCGTGAGGCAGGCAGATAGCGATCTTTGCGGCTGGCGCAAATGGCGTTACCCATCGTGGATGGACTCAGAACCTATCAAGGTCTCCGGCGAAGACGTCAGGCAGACGCGTTTCCGCTACTACGACCTCGTCATGGCAGCCTTTGTCGCCATCCTCCTGCTGTCGGGCATTATCGGAGCGGGGAAGGTCGCGACGGTTGCCGGTTTCACCTTCGGGGCGGGCATCCTGTTCTTCCCGATCTCATACGTCATTGGCGACGTGCTGACCGAGGTCTACGGCTATGCCCGGGCGCGGCGGGTGATCTGGGCCGGGTTTGCCGCGCTTATCTTTGCCGCCTTCATGAGTTGGGCCATCGTCGCCATGCCGCCGGCCGACAGCTGGAGCGGGCAGGAAGCCTACGAGACCGTGTTCGGCCAGGTCTGGCGTATCGCGATCGCCTCGATCATCGCCTTCTGGGCAGGCGAGTTCGTGAACTCCTACGTGATGGCGAAGATGAAGGTCTGGACGCAGGGCCGGATGCTGTGGAGCCGCACCATCGGATCAACCGTGGTCGGACAAGCCGTCGACAGCCTATTGTTCTATCCCATTGCCTTCCTTGGCGTATGGGAGACCAGCGATGTAATCTTGGTGATGGTGACGAACTGGGCGCTCAAGGTCGGCTGGGAAGCCGTGCTGACGCCGGTCACCTATCGCGTTGTCGGCTTCCTGAAGAAGCGCGAAGGGGTCGAGATCTTCGATACCGACACCGATTTCTCACCCTTTGCGGGACGCGAGGCCCGCAAGGTGTAGCGATTGGCTACTGACCGTCAGTCGGCCAGCAGCCAGATCGCAAGGTAGATGAGGATGAAGCTGCCGAAGCCGGCAATTGCACCCACTGCAAAGATAACCCGCACGATCAGCGGATCGATACCGAAGTAGTTGGCGATACCGCCGCAAACCCCGGCCACCTTGCCGCGCGCCTTGTCGAGGCGGAACTTCTTCCCGCCAGCGGGGCGAACGGCGTCGTTTTTGCGGTCGAGCTGGGTCATGCCAGCAGGCCCACAAACGAAGTGGCATTCGGGTTGGCGAAGCTGCTCACGAGCAGGGTGATCGTCACTGCCAGGGCGGCGAAGCCGGCCACCAGCTTGTTCTGCAATTCATTGGTCATGGTCATGTCTTTCTAGTCCCTCTTGGTTGGGTCGGTTGGATCAGGCAACGAGGCCGGCGAAGATGCTTGCTTCGGGGGTCGAGAAGCTGCTGATGAGCAGCGTTGCAGTGACCGCCACGGCAGCGAAAGCGGCCGAGATGCGAGCGGAGAAGTCATTCGTGAAAGTCATTTTGTTTCCCTCTTTTGTTTGAATGGGTCGTTTCCGTCCCATGCCCCAAACATTGCAGGAGGTGTGCCAAATGACGAAAATGGCGGAATTCTGCGATTTTTGTTAAGCTAACAGAAAGGTAGCACTCACAACCAACCCAACAGTTAGTGTTTTTTCCCAATCTTTGGTCAGGCCGAATTGGGTGGAATGCCCGGCACTGCTGGCATAGGGGATGGAACACCTGCCATGGCGCTCGACCACATCACCCTTGCCAGCTTTCGCAACCACGCCGCGACACGGCTGGACGGCGCGCGCCAGCTCAACCTGCTGGTGGGCGAGAACGGCGCGGGCAAGACCAATGTGCTCGAGGCATTGTCACTTTTCGCACCCGGTCGCGGACTGCGCCGCGCCAGCCTTACGGAGGTGGCCGGACAATCAGGCCAGGGCGGTTTCGGAGCCAGCGCCTTGCTCGACACGGGCGACGGCGGAGAGCCGGTGAAGCTGGGCACCGGCATGTCGCCAGAGCGCAGTGGGCGGCGCATCGTGCAGGTCAACGGCGCCGAGACCTCTGCCATCAGCCTGGGTGAATGGCTCGCCATGGGCTGGTTGACCCCGGCAATGGATCGCCTGTTCGCCGATACGGCGACAGCGCGCCGCCGCTTCGTTGACCGCATGGCCGTGGCGATCGAGCCCGGCCACGCCCGCCACGCCAGTCGCTACGAGGCTGCCCTGCGCGAACGCAACCGGCTGCTGTCGGACGAAATGGAGCCCGATCCCGCATGGCTCGACTCCCTCGAAGCGCAGATGGCGAGCCACGGCAGCGCTCTGGCCCAAGGGCGTGCGCGCCTGCTCGGTTCATTGACGACTCGGCTTGAGGAACTGCCCGACGCCCCCTTTGCCCGCCCAGCCCTCGCATACCTGCCAAGCGGTTCGATCGAGGAAGAGGTCATGCTGTCGCAATGGCGATCGGAACGTGGTCGCGACCGCGCGGCACAGCGCACCCTCTCCGGCCCGCACCGCGACGAACTGGGTGTCACCATGGCCGGGAAAGACATGCCTGCATCCGAATGTTCTACCGGCGAACAGAAGGCCATGCTGGTGGCCATTACTCTCGCCCATGCCGAACTGGCCGCACGCGGACGTCCCGGCGTGCTGCTGCTCGATGAAGTGGCGGCCCATCTCGACCCGATCCGGCGCGAGGCCCTGTTCGACCGGCTGCGCGACAGCGGGACGCAGGTATGGCTGACGGGTACCGAGCCCGCCCCGTTCGAGGCCATATTGGGGGAAGCTGCCGTCTGGCGCGTCGCCGACGGCGTGGCAGAGCCGGTCTAGTCGTCGTCCTTTGGCAGCGCGGCCGCCACGGTTTCCACCGATGCCGCCACCATCAGTTCCAACCCTTCGGCCGTCGGATGGATACGGTCATCCTGCATCAGCTGCGGCTGGTCGTAGACCGGCTCCATGAAGAAGGGCACCAGGGCGGTTTCGTACTGCTCGGCCAGCTGCGGATACATACTGTCGAACTCGGCCACGTATTCCACGCCAAGATTGGGCGGCGCGCGCATGCCCAGCAGCAGCACGGGAATATCGCGCGACTGCACTTCCTCGATGATCGCCTCCAGGTTGGCGCGGGTCTGGTCCGGCGTAATGCCGCGCAGCATGTCGTTGCCGCCCAGCTCGATAATCGCGAGGTCGATCTCGGCAGTGGTATTGTCGAGCACGAAGGCGATGCGTTCGCGTCCCGCAGCCGTGGTATCGCCCGAGACACCGGCATCGATCACGCGGGCATTGATCCCGCTACCGCGCAGCGCGCGCTCCAGCCCTTCTGGATAGCCCTGCTGTTCCTCAACCCCGTAACCGGCCATCAAGCTGTCCCCGAAGCCCAGGATCACGCGTTCCGGACCCATGACAGGCAGCGGCGCTTCCAGTTCGGTTTCGTCAATCGAAGCAGGCTCTGCACCTGCCACCGGGGCTTCTTCACCGCAGGCTGCAAGCGCGAGCGCCAGCGGCGCAATGATCGACGAAGCGCGCACGGCGCTATGCCACCGACTTTGGGGTAACTTGCTCATGCGCAATAGCTATGCCATCGCCGCGCTGTGACAAGTCCTGACATTGCAAAACCCGTCATTGCGGCAAGAGACCTGCGCCTTACCCTTGGGGATGGCGCGGCTGCTGTTGAAATCCTGCGCGGCATCGAACTGGAGGTCCCGCAAGGCGAGACCCTGGCCCTGCTCGGCCCGTCCGGCAGCGGCAAGAGCTCGCTCATGGCCGTACTCACCGGCCTCGAACGCGCCACATCGGGCAGTCTGATGGTGGCGGGCGAGGATTTCACCGCGCTGGATGAAGACTCACTGGCCATGGCCCGCCGCGGTCGTATCGGCATCGTACTGCAAGCCTTCCACCTGCTGCCAACCATGACGGCACTGGAAAACGTCGCCACGCCGCTGGAACTCGCCGGCGTCAAAGGCGCGAGCGAACGGGCAGCGGAAGAGCTGGAAGCCGTCGGCCTTGGCCACCGCCTGACCCATTACCCGGCCCAGCTTTCTGGCGGCGAGCAGCAGCGCGTGGCCATCGCGCGCGCCATTGCCCCGCGCCCGCCGCTGATCTTCGCCGACGAACCGACGGGCAACCTCGACACCTCGACCGGCGAAAGCGTGGTCGAGGTCCTGTTCCGCCGCCGTGAGGAAACCGGCGCGACACTGGTGATCATCACCCACGACAAGACGCTGGCCGATCGCTGCGACCGCGTGGTGACGCTGGCCGATGGCCTGGTGGCAACCGATACGAAGGCTGCCTGACGCGTGAGCTGGAGCCGCGCCTGGACCATCGCCCGCCGCGACCTGTCGAGCGGATTCCGCGGCCTGCGGCTGCTCCTCGTCTGCCTGTTCCTGGGCGTGGGTGCGCTGGCGGCCATCGGCAGCCTGACTTCCGCCATCCAGTCAGAACTGGATTCGCAGGGGCAGGCCATCCTGGGCGGCGATATCGAGGTCGAACTGTGGCAGCGCGCGCTGAACGACGAGGAACTCGCCTTCCTCGCGGACTATGGCGAGGCCTCGCCCGGCTACCGCCTGCAGGCCATGGCCAGCACCCCCGGCGACGCCGTACCGGTGGAGCTGAAGGCGGTCGCCGACAACTATCCCATGTACGGGCAGCTGCTTATCGAGGGCCAGGGCGCCAAGGGCGCGCCTGCTTCGGGCGAGGCCTACCTCGCCGCCGGCGCGGCCGAGCGGCTGGACATCGAGCCGGGCGACATGTTCACGCTGGGCACCGAGCAGGTTCGCGTGGCCGGCATCATCGCGGAAGAGCCGGACCGCCTGTCCGAAGGCTTTGCCCTCGGCCAGACCGTGATCGTCGCGCTCGACCTGCCCGAACGCGCGGGCCTCGTCGCGCCCGGCTCCATGTTCCAGACCAAGACCCGCGTGGCTTTCGATGGCGGCGCCGATCCGGACGTGGTCACGGAAGAGATGCAGGAAGCCTTCCCCGACGTCTCCTTCGACTTCCGCACCCGCAACCGCGCCTCGCCGGGCGCAGACCGCTTCGTCAGCCGCATGGGCGAATTCCTGACGCTGGTCGGCCTTGCCGCCTTGGTGATCGCGGGTATCGGTATCGGTGGCGGGGTGAATTCCTATCTCGAAGCACGCCGCAATTCGATCGCCACGCTCAAGATCCTCGGCGCAACCTCGCGCGATATTGTCCGCATCTATGCGCTGGAGATCGGCCTGGCGGCGCTGGCGGGTGCCTTCGCAGGTATAGTCGCAGGCGTACTGGTGACGCCGCTGCTGGCGGGCGCGCTCGGCTCCTTGCTGCCGGTGACAACCGAATTCGTCTTCGCCCCATGGGCGCTGGGCCGCGCGGCAGCTTTCGGCCTGCTCGTGGCATTGGTCTTTGCCGCGCCGCCACTGGCGCGCGCCAAGCAGTTTCCGGCCATGGCCCTGATGCGCGCGCGGGTCTCCCCGCTGGCACAGCAGTGGCGCGGAGCCGCCGTGCCGGTGGTGCTCGGCCTTGTCGGCATCTGCGCCCTTGCCATTGTCGGTTCGAGCAACCCGATCCTCGCCGCCATGTTCCTTGGCGGTGCGGCGGCCATGCTGGGCTTCCTCGCCCTGCTGGGCCGCCTGATCCGCTGGGCCGCCAAGCGCGCGCCGCGCCCGGCCAACCCGATCACCCGTGCTGCCCTCGCCAACCTCTACCGTCCCGGCGCGGCGACGGGCTCGCTGGTGACGGCGCTGGGCTTCGGCCTTGCCACCTTCGTGCTGCTGGCGGGCGTGCAGAGCAGCCTCGACGGCAATATCCAGCGCTCCGTCCCCCAGCGCGCGCCCGACTACTTCGTGCTCGACGTGCCCCGCGACGGGGTGGAACAGTTCCGCGAGATCGTGGCGGGCGTGTCCGAAGAGGCGACGGTCGATACCGTCCCCACGCTGCGCGGCTCGATCGTCCGCTTCGGCCCCAAAGACGACATGACCGTGGTCGCCGACATGGAAGACCGCGAGGGAACCTGGGGCCTGCGGGGCGAACGCGGGCTGACCTATGCGGACGTGATCCCCGAAGGCAACGCAATCACCAGCGGCGACTGGTGGGACGAGGGCTATGCGGGCGAACCACTGGTATCGGTGGACGAGGAGCTGGCACAGGCCGCTGGCATCGCCATCGGCGACCTGGTGACCGTCAACGTGCTGGGCGTGGAGTTCACCGCGCGCGTGGCCAACACGCGGCGGATCGACTGGGACAGCCTCGGCTTCAACAATGTCTGGGTCTTCTCGGCCAACACCTTCGCCAGCGCGCCGCACAACCTGGCCGCGACCATCGAACTGCCCGAAGACACCGATGCCAGTGGCCTGCTGCGCCAGCTGGTAACCGCCTTCCCCTCGTCCAGCGTGATCGAGGTCGGCCCGCTGCTGACCGAGGCCCGCACGATCCTTGACCAGGTGAGCCTCGCCATCCTCGCTGCGGCCTCTGTCGCCGTACTGGCGGGCATTGCCGTACTGCTGGGGGCGATTGCGGCGGCGCGGGCAGCGCGCATCTACGACACGGTTATCCTGCGCGTACTGGGCGCGAGCCGCCGCCAGCTGCTGGCGCTGCAATTTGCGGAGTTCGGCCTACTCGCGGCCGTCCTCGCAGGCGTGGCGCTGGCGCTGGGCACCGGCCTTGCCTGGCTGGTGATCGTGCAGCTGTTCGAGTTCGACTGGCTGCCCGACTGGACCGAGATCCTGCTCGTCCTGGGCGGCGGGCTGGTACTGGTGCTCGCCTTTGCTCTGGGCGCCTCGCTCCCGCTGTTGCGGGCCCGCCCGGCCCAGACCCTCAGGTCATTGTAGCCGGGCGGTCGCTGGCCGGTCAGGAAAAGACTGCGCCGGCGCTTTCGTCTTCGTCGTTGGGCGCGCCGTACTTGTTGGGGCCAGCCGTGCCCGGCAGCGCCATCAGCACCAGATAGACAATCATGGCGAGGAAGTTCAGGAACGGGATGAACAGCACCACATAGAGCGCCACATAGACCCAGCCGGTGATACCGATATCGTGCAGGCGCCGGATCGAAACTGCCGCCATGGCCAGGTAGGTTACGGCAAGCACCGCATAGAGCGGGATGAACAGCAGCATGGTGATGATGCCGAGGCCCGCCATGGCACCCGCCATGTTTTGCGGATCAAGCGAGGAAATCCCGCCAAACATGCCGAAGAACAGGATCAACGGCACGATGTGCAGGGCGAGGAACAGCAGGAAGAACATCCAGTATTCCTGCCTGCCCGATCGACCTTTGATCGCGCGGTAAAGCTTCTTGTACGGTGCCAGCATCGGTTCCATTGGAGTCCCCCTCTTGGATGCAATTGAGAATGCATCGCACCACGAAAGCAGGCCATACGCAAGTGCCCAAAAGGTGGTGGCGGCGGCCTAGTACCTGAAATGCTGGTCGTATCGCGCGCGGGCAATGGCCTCGTCGTCGCGGGTGCCCGGGCGGACGCGGGGATCCGGGCCGTAGTCGTTCGGCCCCTTTGTGCCGGGCCACAGCATGTAGACGAACAGCCAGAAGATGCCGATGTAAGGCCAGAAGGTGATCAGCAGCCACCAGCCGCTGCGCCCGCGATCATGCATCCGGCGCACCTGCACTGCCAGCGTGGGAAGCGCGAAGAACAGCATGGCCGCGCCCAGCAGGATCTGCGTCGACAGCTTGAGCTCGCCGTCGGCGGCAGGCTCACCGATGAATTCGGGTGTCACGACCAAGGCATAGACCGCCAGCTGGAACAGCATGAACGACCAGTATTCCGTGCGCCGCGAACGGCCCTTGAAATCGGCGTAGCGCCGTATGGGAACGAACATCCAGTCCATGACCAGGCTCTCCTAGCCGCAGCCGCAGGCAACAAAAAGGGGGCCGCAGCGGGCCCCCTTTCCGTTTCCCAGGTTGCGCGGCTTACCAGCGGAAGCGGCCGGTGATGCCGTAGGTGCGCGGATCGTTCGGGTAGCCCGAGACGCTGCGCGGCTGGGCCGGGCTGTCGAAGACCGTGCCAAGCATCCGGTGGTCGAGCAGGTTGCGGCCCCAGATCGAGATCGAAACGCCGCTCTCGTGCTCGTAGGTCAGGGAGGCGGTGAGGTCGCTCTGCTCGCCGGTGAACGGCAGGCCAGCATCGATCGCGGGCTGGCCATCTACGATCGAGCCGTCGGGGCCACGCACGGCGAAGGCCGGCAGGCCCTCGACCAGCTGGAATTCGCTCGTCCACAGGTAGTTGACGCGCGGGATCAGCATGGCGTTGCCGAGATCGGCTTCGTACTGCGCACCCAGGATAACGGTCCATTCGGGGATGCCCGAAGGCACGGTACCCGAAATGTCGCCCTGGGCCGACTGCAGGAAGCTGTCGAACTGCGGATCGAGATAGGTCACCGCCCCGTTCAGCGTCAGGCCGTCGGTCGGGAACAGGCTGCCTTCGAATTCGACACCGAAGGTCGACTGGCTGCCGGCGTTGGCGAGCACGAATCCCGAGCCGGTGAAGATGTTGGACTGGAAGCCCTCGATCTCCTGGTCGAACACGGTCAGCGCGAAGGAAGCGACATCGAAGTTGGCCTTGATGCCGACTTCCATGACGGTCGACTCTTCCGGTCCGGCAAACCGCGAACCGTAGGTCTGGTTCGGCAGGTCGAGGCCGGCAGCGATAATGGCAGGTCGGTCTGCCAGCGACGGACGGGCGTCGCGCGACAGGTTGATCGAGCTTGCCTTGAAGCCGGTTGCATAGCTTGCGTAGACGTTCACGTCAGGCGTGACATCGTAGGCAAGGCGGACGGTGTAGCTGAAGTTGTCGTCGTTCGTCTCGCCCGGCTCGACCGCGTTGGGAACACCGAGGAATGGCGGCAGGAACTGCAGCGCGCGCAGCGGGTTCAGCGGGTTGGCCAGCGGGTTGTTGACGTTGGCATTGGCAAAGGCGATCGCCCCGGCCTGGATGGTCGGGAAGGCAGCGGCACCGGCAGCGCCAGCCGGGCTGGTGCCCGTTGCGAACGCGGTCACTTCCGCGGCGGTGGCCAGGCGGCCAAGCCCCAGTGCGTCACCCACCGCCGTGGCAATGGCACCCTGCGTCAGCACCTGCCCGCGGAACGGCGCAAGCTGCGGGGCGTCGAAGTCGATCGACGAGAACACGTCGGTCGAAACCGCTTCCTGCGTGAAGCGCTTGCTGTCGTCGGTGTAGTTGCCGCCCAGCGTCAGCACCAGGCCGTCAACCAGCTCGATATCGACCTGGCCGAACAGCGAGAAGGCCTCCGAGTCCAGCGTGTAGGCTTCGTTGAAGCCCTGGCCCTGGTTGAAGAAGGTTCCGACGTAGTTCTGGCCGAAGCTGGCGCTGAAGACCTGCTCCAGCGGCGTGGCAGTCGGGAACAGCGGAGACGGTGCCAGGACGAAAGCGCCGCCCGACAGGTTGCCAACCAGCAGGTTGGCATAGTTGCGGAAGTCTTCACCATAGAGCAGCTGGTTCGACTGGGTGACGTCTTCATTGATGTAGAAGGCACCGAGCAGCAGGTCGACGCGATCACCGATCGAACCGGTGAGGCGGAATTCCTGCGTGAAGGTGTCGATCTCCAGGTCCTGCGAGTTCGGGTAGATCAGGTCGGCACTGGAGAAGTCCGAGTCCTGGAAGGTCACGGCTTCGGTCGTGCGGCTGGCCGTGATCGAGGTGAAGGTGAAATCACCGATGTCCCAGTCCAGCTGGCCGGACACGCCCCAGTTCTTGATGTCGTTGGTCGAATCGAAATTGTTGATCACGACGTCGGCGAAGGGATCGTTGGGGTCAGTGACTGCACCGCCCACGCCGATAATTGCGGCCGTTGACGGGCCGTTCTGCACGTTCACCACGCCGCAGCAGTTTTCGTCGATGCTGTCGTAGTCGGCGATCACCCGGAAGCTGAGGTTGGTGCCATTGTCGATCAGCACCTGGCCGCGGGCATACCAGCGATCGCGGTTGCTGGTTTCGTTGCCGGTGCCGAGGTCTTGGAAGAAGCCTTCCCGGCTGTTGATGCCGGCACCCACGCTGACGGCCACCATGTCCGACAGCGGGCCGGTGACATAGGCACGGCCGACCACGGCATCATAGTTGCCATAGGTCAACTCGGCACTGCCGCCGAAGTCAAATTGCGGCTCTTCGGTGGTGACCGAGATGACGCCGGCCGAGGCGTTCTTGCCGAACAGGGTCGACTGCGGGCCGCGCAGCACTTCGATACGCTGCACGTTGGGCAGGTCCGAGATCGAGCTGGCGGTGCGGCTGCGATAAACGCCGTCGATGAACACGCCGACCGAAGGTTCGATACCGGCGTTGTTCGCGCCGTTGCCGAAGCCGCGGATGAAGAAGCCGGTGTTGGCCGACGACTGGCGCTGGCCGACGGTCAGCGACGGCACGACGGTCTGCAGGTCGCGGATGTCGCGGATCTGGTCACGCTCGAGCGTTTCGGCTGTGGTCACCGAGACGGCGACAGGAACTTCCTGCAGCGTCTGCTCGCGCTTGGTCGCGGTGACGACGATATTGTTGCCCTGGTTCGAAGTGTCGACTTCGTCCTCGGCACTATCCTGCGCGAATGCTGCAACAGGGGCGAAAAGGGCAATGGCGGCTGCGCCGCACAGGAAATTGCGCGAAAAACCGGCCAGGCCGGCAGACTTGCTGGTCATTGATTTCTCCATCTCTCCCTCGGAGCCCGCGCCGCGTGCTATTTTTTTGACGGCTTCTGCGGACTACAAGCGACCTCTCATAGGCCTGGCGACGTTACTCGTCGCAAATCATTAGCACAATCGCGCTTAGCTGTGGCGGTTACGGAAGAAACCGCCTGTGTAGCAATGGCGCAACAGGGAGGAGTCTCACCATTACGTAAAGCTCGCAACGACCAGACCAACTTGCGGGCAAGGCCGTCATCGGCTATCGGCGCGCCAATTCGCAGGTGCAGCATGATGTGCTGCCAACCAACCCGCACCTGCCCCAGGAACCTAGAACTTATGTCCGCCCCTCTTCGCAACGTGGCGATCATCGCCCACGTCGACCACGGCAAGACCACCCTTGTCGACCAGCTCTTCCGCCAGTCCGGCACCTTCCGCGAGAACCAGCGCGTGGAGGAACGCGCCATGGACTCCAACGAGCTGGAACAGGAACGCGGGATCACCATCCTCGCCAAGCCGACCTCGGTTGAGTGGAAGCCCGAGGGCGGCCAGCATTCCTACCGCATCAACATCGTCGACACCCCTGGCCACGCCGACTTCGGCGCCGAGGTGGAGCGCATCCTGTCGATGGTCGACGGCGTCATCCTGCTGGTCGACGCTGCCGAAGGGCCGATGCCACAGACCAAGTTCGTCACCGGCAAGGCGCTGGGCCTGGGCCTGAAGCCCATCGTGGTGGTCAACAAGATCGATCGCCAGGACGCCCGCGCCAGTGAAGTGCTGGATGAAATTTTCGACCTGTTCGTCAACCTTGACGCCAACGACGAACAGCTCGACTTTCCGGTGCTCTACGCCTCGGGCCGAGCCGGCTATGCCAGCGAAGACCCCGAAGCCCGCGAAGGCAACCTGCTGCCGCTGTTCAACCTGATCGTCAGCCACGTGCCCGAGCCGGACCTCGATCCCGACGGCGACTTCGCCATGCTGGCCACCCTGCTCGATCGCGACGCCTTCCTCGGCCGTATCCTGACGGGCCGCATCGAAAGCGGCCGCCTGGAAGTGGGCATGCCGATCAAGGCGCTGGACGTGAACGGCAACCTGGTCGAGAGCGGCCGTGCCACCAAGGTCTTCGCCTACAACGGGCTGGACCGCGAGCCCGTGCTGCACGCCAAGGCAGGCGATATCGTCGCCATCGCCGGCCTCACCGATGCCACGGTGTCGAACACCCTGTGCGCCCCGCACGTCTCCACACCGATCTATGCCTCGCCGATCGACCCGCCGACCCTGTCGATGACCTTTGCCGTCAACGACAGCCCCTACGCGGGCCGCGAAGGCGACAAGGTGCAGAGCCGCGTGATCCGCGAACGACTGGAGCGCGAAGCCGAAGGCAATGTCGCCATCCGAATCACCGAAAGCGCGGGCAAGGACGCCTTCGAAGTCGCCGGACGCGGTGAATTGCAGCTTGGGGTGCTGATCGAGACCATGCGTCGTGAGGGCTTCGAACTGTCGATCAGCCGTCCGCGCGTGCTCTATCGCGAGGAAAACGGCCAAAAGCTGGAGCCCTACGAGACCGTCGTCGTCGACGTGGACGACGAATTCTCCGGCACGGTTGTCGAGAAGATGGCACAGCGCAAGGCCGAGATGACCGAAATGCGCCCCAGTGGCGCCGGCAAGACCCGCCTCACCTTCATCGCCCCTAGCCGCGGCCTGATCGGCTATCACGGTGAATTCCTGTCCGACACGCGCGGCACCGGCATCATGAACCGCCTGTTCGACAGCTACGGCCCGCACAAGGGCAAGATCGCCGGTCGCCAGAACGGCGTGCTGATCTCGATGGAACAGGGCGAGGCCATGGCCTACGCCCTCAACACCATCGAGGAACGCGGCGTGCTGTTCGTGAGCCCCGGCGAGAAGCTCTACCAGGGCATGATCATCGGCGAGAACGCCAAGCCCGAAGACCTCGAGGTCAACCCGCTCAAGTCGAAGCAGTTGACCAACTTCCGCGCCAGCGGCAAGGACGAAGGCATCCGCCTCACCCCGCCGCGCAAGATGACGCTGGAACAGGCCATCGCCTACATCGGTGACGACGAGATCGTGGAAGTGACCCCGCAGTCCATCCGCCTGCGCAAGGTCCACCTCGACCCGCACGAGCGCAAGCGGGCCAAGCGGTCGTCACAGGACAGCTGAGCGATTACTGCACTTGGCGGGACCCGCCTTTGCCCCTCTCGCCAAGTGCCGACTTGTTGACTAAGTGAATGCCCAAATGAAAGTGTCCGATCTTCGCGTGGCGCTGTTCAGCGGCAACTACAACTATGTCCGCGACGGCGCGAACCAGGCGCTCAACCGCCTGGTCGATTACCTGCTGCGGCAGGGTGCGCAGGTGCGCGTCTATTCGCCGACCACCGATACGCCTGCCTTCGAGCCTGCCGGGGAGCTGGTCAGCCTGCCGTCGGTGCCGATCCCGGGCCGCGCGGAGTACCAGTTCTCCACCGGGCTCTATTCCAGGATCAAGGCCAACCTCGAAGAGTTCGATCCGCACATCGTACACATCTCCAGCCCGGACGTGGCCGGCCACCGCGCGCTCACCTGGGCGCGGGCGCACGACATCCCGGTGCTCGCCAGCGTGCACACGCGGTTCGAGACCTATCCGCGCTATTACGGCTTTGGCTTCATCGAGCCTGCCTTCGTCGCCATCCTGCGGCGGTTCTACCACCGCTGCGATGCCATCGTCGCGCCATCTGCCAGCATGATCGAGGAACTGCGCGAGCAGGACATGCACCACGACATCGGCACCTGGTCACGCGGCGTGGACCGGCACGTCTTCACGCCTGCACGGCGCGACCTCGAATGGCGGCGTTCGCTGGGCATCGGCGATGACGAGATGGCCGTCGGCTTCCTCGGCCGACTGGTGCTGGAAAAGGGCATCGACATCTTTGCCGAGGCCATGGTGGAGTTGCGCAATCGCCAAGTTCCGCACCAGGTGCTGGTGATCGGCGAGGGTCCCGCAAAAGACTTCTTCAGGGACAAGGTCCCCGAAGCGAAGTTCGCCGGCTTCCAGCAGGGCGAGGATCTGGGCCGCGCAGTGGCGGGCATGGACGTACTCCTCAATCCCTCCGTCACCGAGACATTCGGCAACGTGACACTTGAGGCCATGGCATGCGGCGTGCCCGTGGTCGCGGCCGACGCGACCGGCGCGTCCAGCCTGGTCATCGAAGGTGAGACCGGACACCTCGTATCGCCGCGCGATATCGGCGCCTATGCCGACAAGCTGGCCGCTTACGCCGCCGACCCGGCCCTGCGGCAAGCCCACGGCGAGGCCGGCGCAAGGCGCGCGGACCTGTTCGATTGGGATACGATCAACGGCGCCGTGGCCGATACCTACCTGCGCATCATCGCAGCGCGGAAGAAGTGCTGAGAATGGCATGACACCCTCCCCCGACCGAGATCAGGGGAAGGTGTCAGTATAGCAGCGGATCAGAGCCGCTCGATCTTGCGCGCGAGTTCGTCGATCAGGTCGACGATCTTCTCGCGACTGGCGCTGTCGAACCCACCGCGCTTGGCGCGATTGGCCAGCACCGAAGCAAGGTTACCCATGGCGCGCATCATGTCCGAAGACTTGGCGGCATTGGCCCGCTTGGCACGGCGGCCGAGGCGTTCGAGCAGTTCCTCGATCTCGTCCTTGTGCTCTTCCAGCTCGGCCTTGCCGGCGTCGGTGGCCTCGTAGACCTTGCGGCTGTCCTCGCTCGCCTGTTCGGCGATCATGCCCTCGTCGAGCAGCATCTGCAGCGTCGGGTAGACAACGCCGGGACTCGGCGCATAGGCACCGTCGGTGGCCTCTTCCAGCGCCTTGATGCAGTCATAGCCGTGGCGCGGTTCCTCAGTGATCAGCGCCAGCAGGACGAGGCGCAGTTCACCCGAACCGAACATCCGTTCGCGACGCCGTGGGCCGCGCTCGTCGCGCGGGACCCCCGGCCCCATGTGCACCCGGCCACGGCGGCGATGACGCTTGCCGCCCTGCCCGAACAGTCCGCCTGGACCAAACAGGCCGCCCGGACCAAACGGACCTTCCGGACCGAACGGCCCCTTGGAACCAAAGGGGCCATCGGCGCCAAACACGCCCTTGTCGCCCCACGGTCCATCGTGGACGTTGTCGTCGTCGCTGTCTGGATCGGTTTCGATCTCGATCTCGATCTCGATATTGTCGTTCTCGTGGACTTCCTCGGTGCGGTCTTCCGCCCGTTCTTCACCCTTTGCGGACTTGCGCGAAGCCTTGTCATCGTTCTTCTTCCTGGCCATTTGCCATCTCCAATATCCGTCCCACGATATGGCTAAGATATATCTTCAAACAGTGCTTACAAGAGGAGGATGCATTTCCGCCGCAGCGCGCTACATAGCCTGCCATGGCCGATCTCTTCGCCGATGACCTACCGCAGAACGCGCCCGACGTGGTGAGCGAGGATGCTCCGCTGGCTGACCGCCTGCGACCGCGCGCGCTGGACGAGGTGATCGGGCAGGAGCATGTCACCGGCCCCGAAGGGGCGATCGGGCGCATGGTCGCGGCAGGCAAGCTGTCATCCATGGTGCTGTGGGGTCCGCCGGGCACCGGCAAGACCTCGATCGCCCGCCTGCTCGCTGATGCGGTCGGCATGCGGTACGAAGCCGTCAGCGCTGTCTTCTCGGGCGTGGCTGATCTCAAGAAGGCTTTTGCCGCTGCCGAACAGGCGCAGAAGGCCGGACAGCGCACCTTGCTGTTCGTGGACGAGATCCACCGCTTCAACCGTGCGCAGCAGGACGGCTTCCTGCCTTTCGTCGAGCGCGGCCTCGTCACCTTGGTGGGCGCGACCACGGAAAACCCCAGCTTCGAACTCAACGCCGCATTGCTCAGCCGTGCACAGGTGCTGATCCTGCACCGCCTCGACGCCGAAGCCTTGGGCAAGCTGCTTGACCGGGCGGAAGAGCTGGAAGGTCCCCTCCCCCTCACTGCCGCCGCGCGCGACGCCCTCATCGCCAGCGCCGATGGCGACGGCCGCTTCCTGCTCAACCAGGCCGAAACGCTTTACGCCGCAAACATTCCCGAACCGCTGGAGCCCGCCGCGCTCGGCCAGTTCTTGCAGCGCCGCATGGCGGTCTACGACAAGGACCGCGAGGGGCATTACAACCTCATCTCCGCCCTGCACAAAGCCGTGCGCGGGTCGGACCCGCAGGCGGCACTCTACTACATGGCGCGGATGCTGGTGGCAGGCGAGGAGCCGCTGTTCGTCGCGCGGCGGCTGGTGCGCATGGCGGTGGAGGACATCGGCCTCGCCGATCCGCAGGCGCTGCAGCAGTGCATCGCGGCAAAGGAAGCCTACCAGTTCCTCGGCTCTCCCGAAGGCGAGCTGGCACTGGTGCAGGCCTGCATTTACCTAGCCACGGCACCCAAATCGAACGCCGCCTACAAGGCGCAGAAAGCAAGCTTCGCCAGCGCGCGCGATACCGGCAGCCTGATGCCGCCGATGAACATCGTCAACGCGCCAACCAAGCTGATGAAGGATGCCGGCTACGGCGCTGGCTACGCCTATGACCACGACGCCGATGAAGGCTTTTCGGGCGACAACTACTGGCCCGAAGAGATGGCTCCGCAGACCTTCTACGAACCCGTCGAACGCGGCTTCGAACGCGAGATCGCCAAGCGGCTCGACTACTGGGAAAAGCTGCGCCGCGAACGCCATGGTTAGGGCGTTTTCGCACTACATCTGCATCGACTGGTCGGGCGCCAAGGGCGAACACCATAAATCCATCGCCATGGCCGTGGCCGACGCGGCGGGCGGGCCGCCCGTCCTTATCCAGCGCGAACGTGGGTGGTCGCGGCACGAAGTGCTCGAGGTGCTGCGTGACGAACTGCCGCGCGACAGCTTTGTCGGCGTCGACTTGGGGGTCTCGCTTCCCTTTGCGGATTGCGGCAGGTTCTTTCCGGGCTTTGCAGACAGCCCGCAGGATGCCGAAGAACTCTGGGCACTGGTCGACCGGGTTTGCCTGGCCGACGAGCACCTGTCCGCCGGCAGCTTTGTCACCCACCCGGAACTGGGGGAATATTTCCACCACGGCACCCGCAAGGGCGAACATTTCGGTTGTGACGGTGCCGCGCACAAGAACGGCCGCCTGCGCGTGGCCGAGCATGAGCAGGCTGCCTTCGGCCTGCGCCCGACGAGCAACTTCAAGCTGGTGGGCGCCTCGCAGGTCGGCAAGTCGAGCCTTACCGGCATGCGCGTGCTGCACCGTTTGCGCGATCACCTGTCGGTCTGGCCGGTCGATCCGCTGCCGCAAACCGGACCGGTGATTGCCGAGATCTACACCTCTATCGCCGCGCTGGCAGCCGGTCGCACGGCAGCCACGGCCAAGATCAAGACGCGCGAAGAACTGGACGCGGCGCTGGTCGCTCTCGGCAGCCCGCCGCTGGGCAGATCAGGCACAATCGACGACCATTCGTCCGACGCCCTGCTGACAGCCGCATGGATGCGCGCCAACGCGCACCGGCCCGAACTGTGGTCTCCAAAGGGAATGACGCGACAGGTGGCCCGCACCGAAGGCTGGACTTTCGGGGTGCCGTGAGGGCGGAAATCAGCGGCGACGCATCTCGCGGATTTCCTCGACACGCGGATCGAACGAACGCGGCGGCTCCGACGGCGGGGCAGCAAGTCGCTCGTTCTCTTGGCGATCCGGACCGCCGCCCATCTGGTTGATGGTCTTGAGGTTCTCGTCGCGCACCATGCCAGGAATCAGGAAGGCGTCGACCAGCAGCCAGATGCCCAGCACGGCCCAGCCGAGGAACAGCGGCAGCCAGCCGAGCAGGCCGAGCAACAGCTGGGCAACAGCCGTCCCGGTCTGGCCAAGGTAAAAGCGGTGCGCGCCGAATCCGCCCAGGAAAAACCACAAGAGGTAGGAAACGCCAGTCGACTTGCGATTGGCTTCGTAGATCAGTTGGTCTCTCGTCCGGGAATCCATTACGCGCTCCTTCCGTCCCAAGACCTTAGATACACATTCCGGGGGCAATTCCTACTGCCACTTGGCAGTGAATCTCGACCACTTGCCAACGGCGGGGCTTTCGACCAAAGGGTCAGCCCGCCCATGCGGCATGCCGGTTTAGCTCAGTTGGTAGAGCAGTTGATTTGTAATCATCAGGCCAGGGGTTCGAATCCTCTAACCGGCACCATCTTCTTTGCGAAGCCGCCTGCGCGGCTTCGTCCTCGGTGCTGATCCCTTCATTCGGCTGACGCCTTCATTGCGAGGCAACTGCGGGCTGCGCGGTCGGTCGCTGGTCGCGACCGAAGCCCTCACAACAGGCCAGACTTGTTCTGGAAACGGTCACGAAAGTGACCGCAAGGGCGACTGCCCGCCCGCAGCGGGCGCAGCTATGCTGCGCGTCGAGCAAGGACGCACCGACAGAGGTCGGTGCGAAAAACAAAAATTTCCCTACCTACCCACGGCAACGTAGGTAAAGCCGTGCTCTTCCACGTCGTGCCGGCTGTAGAGGTTGCGCAGGTCGACCAGCACGGGCGTGTTGAGCAGGCCCTTTACCCGGTCGAGGTCGAGCGCGCGGAAGGTGTCCCATTCGGTCACGATTACGGCGGCATCGGCCCCGTCCAGCGCCTCGTAGGCATCGCCGCAGTAATTGACGCCCGACAGCACCTTGGCGGCCTGGTCCATGCCCTCGGGATCGTAGGCCTTCACCGTGATGCCAGCATCCTGCAGCGCTTGCACGATGGAGATAGCCGGGCTGTCGCGCATGTCGTCGGTATTTGCCTTGAAGGTCAGGCCGAGCACGGCAACGGTCTTGCCGTGCTGTTCACCGCCACCCAGCGCCTGGATGACCTTGCGGCCCATCGAACGCTTGCGCTGGTCGTTGCTGGCCACCACGCTTTCGACGATCCGCAGCGGCGCTTCGTAGTCCTGTCCGGTCTTGAGCAGGGCCAGCGTATCCTTGGGGAAGCACGAGCCGCCGTAGCCCGGTCCCGGCATAAGGAAGCGGTTGCCGATACGACTGTCGAGGCCAATTCCCTTGGCCACGTCGCGCACGTCGGCGCCCACCTTCTCGCATAGGTCGGCGATCTCGTTGATGAAGCCGATCTTCGTGGCGAGGAAGGCGTTGGCGGCATATTTGGTCAGCTCCGCCCCGCGCCTGCTCATGCAGACCAGCGGGCTCTCGTTGCGGGTCAGCGGACGGTAGATTTCCGCCAGCACCTTCTCGGCATGTTCGTCGTTCACGCCGATCACCACGCGGTCAGGCCGCTTGAAATCGTCGATGGCCGCGCCTTCGCGGAGGAATTCTGGGTTGGAGGCGACCGAGAACTGTAGTTCCGGCGCAGTCTCGCGAATGATCCGCTCCACCTCGTCGCCGGTGCCGACCGGCACGGTCGACTTGTCGACCACCACTACGCCATCGGGCAGCAGCGGAGCCATCTCCTTGGCGGCGGCATAGACATAGGACAGGTCGGCATGGCCGTCACCGCGGCGGCTGGGCGTACCCACGGCGATGAAGACCGCGTCGGTGCCCGGCAGGGCTTCAGCGAGGTCGAGCGTGAAGGACAGGCGACCGGCGGCGACGTTCTTGGCCACCAGCTCGTCGAGGCCCGGCTCGAAGATCGGGATCTCGCCGTTCAGTAGCGCGTCGATCTTGGACTGGTCCTTGTCGACGCAGACCACCTCGTGGCCGAAATCGGCAAAGCAGGCGCCCGAAACGAGACCCACATAGCCGGTGCCGATCATCACGATACGCATATAATGTCCGTTCCCGTTGTCTTGTGCGCGGCCCTATTCGGACCAGGTTATTGCCAGAAATTGTTGGCGCGGAGATTCAACCCCGGCCGCGATAGGAAGCCACACCCTGGTCCGGCAGCCACAGGCCTTCGGGCGGGGCGCCGCTTTGCCAAAACACGTCGATGGGAATGCCTCCGCGCGGATACCAGTAGCCTCCGATGCGCAGCCATTGCGGTTGCAACTCTTCGAACAATCGCTGGCCGATGCCGACGGTCACGTCTTCGTGGAAGCCGTTGTGATTGCGGAAGGCACCGAGGAAGAGCTTCAGGCTCTTGCTCTCGACGATGGTCTCACCCGGCGCATAGTCGATCACGAGGTGCGCGAAATCGGGCTGACCGGTTACCGGGCACAGGCTGGTGAACTCGGGCGCGGCGAAGCGGACGAGGTACAGGGTGCCCTTGCGCGGGTTGGGCACGTAGTCGAGCACCGCCTCTTCGGGCGATGCCGGAAGCGCGCTTTGCTGGCCCAGATGCAACGGTGTGTCACTCATGGCCGCCCAAATGGCCTGCCTTGCGCCGACACGCAAGCGCAAGGACCATTTACGGGCGCACGGCCAGCGGTTAGGCCAGCGGCATGACACCGCTCGTGACTACCGAATGGCTCGCTTCCGAAATGGGCGCAGCCGATCTCGTGATCCTTGACGCATCGGCACATCTTCCCGGTACCGGCCGCGATCCTGCCGCAGAATATGCGGCGGCGCATATTCCCGGCGCGCGATTCCTGGACCTGATGGGCGCGCTGGTCGATCCGCAAGGCGATGTGCCAGCCGCCCTGCCGACGCGCGCGCAGTTCGAGGCGCGGATGGGGGCATTGGGCGTAAACGCTGACAGCCGCGTAGTGCTCTACGACAACAGCGACATGCGCACCTCGGCGCGGGCGTGGTTCATCTTCCGCCTTTACGGCCACCCGGAATTCACGATCCTCGACGGCGGCATGCAGAAATGGGTCGCGGAAGGGCGTCCGGTGGAAACAGGCCACGCGAGCTTCGATGCCGCGGATTACGTATCGACCGGGGGTCATGGCGCAGTGCGCAGCAAGGCGGACATGCTCGCCAACTGCAAAAGTTGCGTGGAGCAGGTTGTCGATGCCCGCGATGCCGGACGCTTTGCCGGCACGGTCGAAGACACCGTCCATGGCCTCCCCGGCGGCCACATCCCCGGCGCGCGGCACCTGCTGTTCCGCGATGTGCTGGCGGAGGACGGCACATTCCTTCCGCCCGCGCAGATTGCCGAGGCCTTTGCCAAGGCGGGGATCGATCCTGACAAACCGCTTGCTGCCAGCTGCGGCAGCGGCGTGACCGCATCGGTCCTGCTGTTCGCCCATTCGCTGCTGGGGCACGATCACGGCGCGCTTTATGACGGCAGTTGGAGTGACTGGGGTTCCGACCCCAATACGCCCAAGGAAACCGGGGAAGCTGCGTGAGCGACAAGCCCCGCAAGCCAGCCACCCGCGCGGTCGAGGCCGGACGCCGCAAGGAATGGACCAGCACGCCCGGACAGCCGGGAAGCGTGGTCAATCCGCCAGTCTGGCGCGCCAGCACGCATCTCTACGAAGACAGCAAGGACCTGGCTGGAGGTCGTCCGAACGAGGACGGGCACTTCTACTACGGGCGCCGCGGCGGCCCGACGCAATGGGCACTGGCCGAAGCCCTGACCGAACTGGAGCCGCACGCGGACGGAACCGAACTCTTCCCAAGCGGTGTTGCCGCCATCGCCTGCACCCTGCTCGCGATCCTGCGCCCCGGAGACGAATTGCTGGTCACCGACAACGCCTATGAGCCTTCGCGCAATATCGCGCTCGGCATGCTCAAGCAGTTCGACATCACGGCAAAGCCTTTCGACCCGCTGGAGCCAGAAAACCTGGCTGCGATGATCGGCCCAAACACCAAGGCCGTGCTGCTCGAAAGTCCCGGCAGCCTGACCATGGAAGTATGCGACATACCCGCCCTCGCGGCGATTGCGCGCCAGCATGGCGTATTGTCAGTGATCGACAATACCTGGGCCACCTCGCTCGGCTTCCCGGCGCTTGAGCGCGGTTGCGATGTCTCGGTGATGAGCCTCACCAAGCACGTCGGCGGCCATTCCGACATGATGATGGGCTGCGCGACTGCTGCCAAACCGGTCATCAATCGCATCCGGCGGCAGGCGCAGTTCATGGGACAGGTCGTCTCGCCCGATGACGCTGCACTCGCCTTGCGCGGACTGCGGACCATGCCCTTGCGGCTCGAAAGATCGACCTCAAGTGCACTTGAGGTGGCCAAGTGGCTGGAAAGTCGGCCGGAAATTTCTGCCGTGCTTTGCCCCATGTTGCCCGGCACCCGCGATCATGAACTGTGGCAGCGAGACTTTTCGGGAGGCTGCGGCCTGTTCAGCTTCGTCCTCGCCGAGGGCTTGGACGTGGCAGCCCGCGCGCGGCTGATCGATGCGCTTGACCTGTTCGGGATCGGCTTCAGCTGGGGCGGGTACGAAAGCCTCGCCATCCCCTTCGATCCGACCCCGGTCCACACCCTGCGCGCATGGCCGCCAGGCATTGATAGCGGCAGCGGGCTTGGAGTCCGGCTGTCGATCGGGTTAGAGGATGCAGGTGACCTGACAGCCGACCTCGCCCGGGGTCTCGATGCGATGAGAGAAACATGATACCCAGCGCACCGACGCCTTCGCCCAGCGCGACCGAGACCGCCGAGCCCAATCCGGACGCCGTGCCGCTGCTGGACCCGGCAACGCGCGAGCCCCTGCTCAATCCCGAAACGGGTGAACAGTTGATGGGCGTGCCAGCTCCTGATCCGGTCCCCATGCTCGACCCGGTGACCGGCGAGCCGATGATCGACCCGGAGACCGGCGAACCGCTGATGGCAATCCCGCAGGCCCCCGCGACAAGCGGGGCCGACGAAAGTGCGGCCACTGCCATCTCCACGGCCGATGACTTCCGCGATGCCGTGGTCGAACGCAGCGAGACTTTCGGTGACGTGATCCGGACATTCGATTCATGGGCGCTGGGAATCGGCTCCATGCGCGTGTCCCTGTGGGACGCGGTCGTGGTAATCAGTGTGATCCTGCTGGTCATCGCCTTCACCATGATCACGACCCGGCTGTTCCGCTTGGCCTTGCGCCGCGCTACCAAGCTCGACGGCTCGCAGCGGCTGCTGGCGGAAAAGATCTCCACCATCGTGATCTGGGCGGCGGCCTTCCTGATCGGCATCGACGTGCTGGGGATCGACTTGACCGCCCTGGCAGTCTTCTCCGGTGCCTTCGGCCTCGCCATCGGTTTCGGCCTGCAGAAGACCTTCGGCAACCTGATTGCCGGGATCATCCTGTTGATGGACAAGTCAATCAAGCCGGGCGACGTCATCTCGGTGGCGGACCAGGCAGGAAACGAAAGCTTCGGGCAGATCCGCAAGATCGGCATCCGCGCCATATCCGTGGTCACGCGCGATCAGACCGAATACTTGATCCCGAACGAAAACCTGATGGTCAACCAGGTGGTCAACTGGTCCTACAGCTCGAAGGACGTCCGCGTGAGAGCCCCGGTGGGCGTATCTTACGGGTCCGACCTCACGCTGGTGGAAGAGCTGCTCTACAAGGCCGTGGAAGAAACCCCGCGTATCCTCGCCTTCCCCAAGCCGCGCGTGAACATCATGGGCTTCGGCGACAGTTCGGTCGACCTCGAAGTGCGGTTCTGGATCCAGGACCCGGAAGAGGGGATGAGCAACATCCGTTCCGACGTCTACAAACGCATCTGGCACCTGTTTGCCGAGAATGGCGTTGAGATCCCGTTCCCGCAACGCGACATAAACTTGCGTAATAACGATCAATTCGGGCAGCTCGTCGCAGCAATAAGTCAGAGAATGGGTAACGATTCCACGAAAAGCTGACCTCATTCGATAAGTTCATTTCGCAATCCATGCACGGCTTGGTAACCCCTTTGGGCAATAGGGGAACCCATGTCGCACTATCTCGGGATAGTTACCGCCTACGCGGCGGCAGCGGTGCTGGTATGGCTGGCAGCCTTGTTGCATCCCGAATCCATCCCTGCTGCGCGCGAATACTCGCCCAAGCACCGGGTCATGCAACTGGGCCTGTTCGTGCTGGCCATGATCGGCGCGGCCGTCCTGCAATTGCTGGAGAACCAGGGCTTGCTGTTGCCGGACAGCGATCCGCTGGACGCAGCGCTCAACCAGTTGCTGATCTTCATGCCGCTGGTGATCTACCTGATCGCCCAGCGCAGCCCGGCCGCTGCCATGATGCCGGTCAATGGCCTGTTACGCTCGCTTGCGGGAGGTGTGGCGTTGGCGTTGATTGCCCTGGCAGCCTACCTGTCAGGGCGCGGCGCCTGGGAAGACCTGCCTGATCTCGCAGCCAGGATGCTCTCGGTTGACCGGGCAGACCGCTTCGCGCAGCTGTTCTTCCTGGACCTCGCCCTCGGAACCTTGTTGGCCCTGCTGTCAGGAGGCTGGTCGCGCAAGCTCGCTCTCATCGTCCTGGGAGCGATCGTCCTGCTGGTCCATATCGGCGTTGCCAGGCTTGCAGGCATCGGGTTCGAGGCGATCGGAGGAGTGCTGCTGGGCAGCGCGGTGGCCTTCGGTCTGCTGTCCGCCGTCATCTACACCCGTAACATCGTCTGGTTCTGGCCGGTTCACGCCATGCTTGGCGTGCTGCTCCTGCTCGTCGACTGAGGCACTCTGCAAGGCGGCGGCCCCTGGCGGCTAAAGCTGACCTAGGCCCCTGACAAACCATTCTCGCTGGCGATGACCCTGCCTGACAGGCATTTTCGCAGCATGAAAACTGGCACCATCCACCTTGTCGGCGCAGGTCCGGGCGATCCGGACTTGCTAACGCTGCGCGCCGCGCGGCTGATCGAACGCGCGCGCCTGATCGTGCATGACGGGCTGGTCGATCCGGCAATCCTCGCCCTCGCGCGGCCCGATGCCAAGTTGGTGTCGGTGGCCAAGAGCCGCGCCAGGCACACCCTGCCGCAAGACCAGATCAACGCCCTGCTGGTGCGAGAGGCACAGTCCGGACACGATGTCGTACGGCTGAAAGGCGGGGATCCCTTCATCTTCGGTCGCGGCGGCGAGGAAATGGAAGCCGCACTGGCTGCTGGCGTGCCTTGCCAAGTCGTCCCCGGCATTTCTGCCGCCAATGGCGCAGCAGCGGCCAGCGGCATCGCCCTTACCCACCGCGAAGACGCCAGCATTGTCAGCTTCGTCGCTGGCCAGTGCAAGGGATTGGCGGAACAGAATTGGGCCGGCCTGGCGGGCCAGGGTCGCACGTTGGTCATCTACATGGGCGTGAAGACCGCGCCCGGTATCGCTGAAAAGCTGATGGCGGACGGCCTTGCCCCCGACATGCCCCTTGCGGTGGTCGAAAACGCCTGCCGCACCAACATGCGCGTGCTGCGCGGTCCGCTGGCGGGCCTGCCCGACCTCGTGGAACACCACGCGGTCAAGAGCCCTGCCCTGATCATCATCGGCACGGTTACCGCGCGGGCGGACACCGTGCTCTCCCAGATGCTCGAGGAGAAAGCTTCGTGAAAATCCTGACCGGGAACGACCTGCGTTCCGGCGCTGTCTTGTGGTGGACCGGCAACGGCTGGTCGATCCATATCGGCGATGCCGCCGACGCCGGCGATGAAGCCGAAACCATTCTCGCCACCGAAAGCGCCGCGCGCCGGGTGAACGATGCCTATGCCATCGATGCCGAAGAAACGCCGGACGGCCCGCGCCCGGCTCACATCAAGGACCGCGTGCGCGCCCTCGGCCCCACGGTGCGTCCCGACCTTGCCGTACCTGCAGCCGAGAAAGTCGGCTGGGACTGGGTGATCTGACATGTACCAATACGACCAACACGACCAGGCCATGGTCCAAGCCCGCGTGGAACAGTTCCGCGACCAGGTTCAACGCCGCCTCGACGGCAAGATGACGGAGGACCAGTTCAAGCCGCTGCGCTTGCAGAACGGGCTCTACCAGCAGTTGCACGCCTACATGCTGCGCGTCGCCGTGCCCTATGGCACGCTGAGCAGCCGCCAGATGCACGCCCTGGCCGACATCGCCGACAAGTACGATCGCGGCTACGGCCACTTCACCACGCGGCAGAACATCCAGTACAACTGGATCAAGCTGGAAGAGACGCCGGACCTGCTGGCCGATCTCGCCAAGGTCGAGATGCATGCCATCCAGACCAGCGGCAACTGCATCCGCAATATATCTTCCGACCAGTACGCCGGTGCGGCCGCGGACGAAGTGGTGGACCCGCGCCCCTATGCCGAGCTGTTGCGCCAGTGGTCGACCTTCCACCCGGAATTCGCGTTCCTGCCGCGCAAGTTCAAGATCGCCGTGATCGCTTCCGAGCAGGACCGGGCAGCCATGCGCCTGCACGATATCGGCATCAACATCGTGAAGAACGAAGCTGGCGAACTGGGCGCGGCCTTCTATGTCGGTGGCGGCATGGGCCGCACCCCGATGATCGCACCGTGCATCCGTGAATTCGTGCCGCTGGACCAGTTGGTGACCTATGCCGAGTCCGTGCTGCGCGTCTACAACCGCCACGGACGCCGCGACAACAAGTACAAGGCGCGGATCAAGATCCTCGTCCACGAAACCGGTGCGGAGGAATTCACCCGCCAGGTGGAAGAAGAATTCGCCCACCTGCTGGACCAGGGCGTCGAGCCGCCGCTGGCCGAGCTGGACCGTATCCGCAGCTTCTTCCAGCAGCCGGAATTCGCCACGGGACTGTCGGAAAAGGCTGACCGTTCGGACCCCGAATTCGCCCTGTGGATCGACCGCAACTGCTCCCCTCACAAGGTGCCGGGTTATGTCTCTGCGGCGATCAGCCTGAAGCCGGTTGGCGGCATTCCGGGCGACGCATCGGCAGAACAGATGCACCTGATGGCGGACATCGCGAAGGAATACTCTTTCGACGAATGCCGCGTCACCCATGCGCAGAACGTGATCCTGCCGCATGTCGAGATCGGCAAGCTCTATGAGGTCTGGCAGAAGCTGGAGGCTGCTGGCCTCGGCACGCCCAACCTCGACCAGGTGGGCGACATCATCGCCTGCCCCGGCCTCGACTATTGCAGTCTTGCCAATGCCCGCTCGATCCCTGTCGCGCAGAAGATTTCGGAGCGCTTCGACGAGACTGGCAAGGGTGACGTCCTGGGCGAACTGAAGCTGAAGATTTCCGGCTGCATCAACGCCTGCGGACATCACCACGCCGGCCACATCGGCATCCTCGGCGTCGACCGCAAAGGCACCGAGAACTACCAGCTGTTGCTCGGCGGCAGCGAGGCGGAAGACGTCTCACTCGCCAAGATCACCGGCCCCGGATTCGACGAGGCAGGCATCGTCAACGCGGTGGAAACAGTCACCGATCTCTATCTGGCACAGCGCGCGGACGGCGAGCGCTTCCTCGATACCTACCGCCGCATCGGCATGGAGCCGTTCAAGGAGGCGCTTTATGGCTGATTTCGATCCCGATGTGACGGATTTGGGCACCGGCCGCGACGAGGTCCAGTTCCGCTTCCGCGATGACGAGCAGGCTGACGTGGCTGCCGTGACCGTGGATTCCTTCCTCGACCAGGCCGACGCCGATGCCGTGCGCATCGAACCCGGCGATGACACCCGCGACCTGCTGCCGCACCTGGGCCGCCTGCGCCTGGTGGAGGTCAACTTCCCCAGCTACACCGACGGTCGCGGCTACTCCGCGGCCCGACTGCTGCGTGAGCATGGCTATACCGGCGAACTGCGCGCCGTAGGCGACGTACTTGTAGACCAACTGGCCTATATGCGTCGCTGCGGCATTGACTCTTTTGCGCCGGATCGCTGGCTCGACGAGGCTGCGGCGCAGAAGGCCTTGGGTATCCTGCCAGAAGTCTATCAGTCAGCCGCCGATGCGAGCACGCCCATCTGGAAGCTCCGGCATGGCTGAGGCCGCTCGCAAGATTGCCAGGGAAGTCGATCGCATCGACACCGGACCAGCCTTCACGCAGGCGGATGCCGACGCGCTGAACGCGCGCTTCGAAGGCGTTCCTGCGCCGGACATGCTGCGCGAACTGCTGGCGGAAGATACCCTCGGCCGCGTGGGCGTGGTCTCCAGCTTCGGGACCGAGGCCGTCGTGTTGCTGCACCTGATTGCCCAGGCCAACAAGGACGTGCCGGTCATCTTCGTCGACACGTTGAAAATGTTCGACGAGACCCTTGCCTACCGTGAGCAGGTGATCGAGCTGCTCGGCTTCACCAATGCCAGCGTGGTCCAGCCCGATCCTGCCGTGCTTGCCGCCAAGGACGAAACCGGCATGCGCTGGTCCTACGATCCCGATGGCTGCTGCGAGATCCGCAAGGTCGAGCCCATGCGCCGCGCCAAGGCGGGCCTCGACTGCTGGATTTCGGGCCGCAAGGCCTTCCAGTCGCACACTCGCCAGAACCTGCCACGGTTCGAAATCGAGGACGGGCGGATGAAGATCAACCCGCTCGGCGACTGGACCAAGGACGATCTCGAAGCCTGGTTCGCCGAACACGACCTGCCCCGTCACCCGCTGGAATCGCGCGGCTACCCGTCGATCGGCTGTTCTCCCTGCACCAGCACCGTCCTGCCCGGCGAAGACCCGCGCGCGGGCCGCTGGCGCGGTTGGGACAAGACCGAATGTGGCATCCACTCGCCCAACAATCCGGAGAACAAGGACGGCGACCTGCCTCCCGGCTACGAACCTGTTTTCTGATTTTCCGCGAATCGTGATAGCCTCGCGCAATGAGAACGGGGCTCATTGCAATCATCGCTGCGGCAACGCTGTCCACCACCGCGACTGCGCAGGACTGGGATGCCATCAGCATGCCCCGGCCCGCGCCCGAGGAATGGGCAGCCATCGCCGAATTGCCTGACCTGTCAGGTACCTGGAGCCCCGACATCCGCGACCAGTTCGCGCAGATGGACACCAACCCGCCGAACTGGCTGCCGCACGTGCAGGAACAGGTCGACTACCTCTATGCCGAAGAGGAAGCCGGACGGCCCAAGGGCCTGTTTATCGATTGCCTACCGCACGGCAGCCCCAGCCTTATGGCGGTGACGCACAATGCCATCGAATTCCTCGTCACCCCCGGCCGGGTCACCGTGCTGGGCGAAAGCGATGGCAACCGCATCCGTCGCATCTGGACCGACGGTCGCGACATGCCCGAGGATCCGGACCCCAGCTTTGACGGCTATTCGGTCGGCTACTGGAACGATGGCGTGCTGGTGGTGGAGACCGCCGCCATCCTGCCGCAAGTCTATCTCGCCATCAGCGAGGCCGTGGGCATCCCCAACAACGGTGGCATGACCGTTAGCGAACGCATCCACCTGCTGGAGCCGGACCTGCTGGCGGTCGACATGGTGATCGATGCACCGGAAATCCTTGCCGAACCCTACGAGACCCGGCGCCTGTTCCACCGCCGCCGCCAGCGCAGCCACGAGATCGAACAAGGCGTGTGCCGCCGCGGTGATTTCATCGAGACCGAAGACGAATGGGGCAATGCTGCATGGGCCCCCGCCACCCACGACGGCATGGGCAACCTGCTGCCAGACGACCTGCTCGAACTGCTCGGAGACGAAGAATGACCAGACGCCCCGGACTCCGTCGCATTGCCCTCGGATTGATCGCCGCCGCCTCCTGCTTGACCTTGCCCGCCTCGGCGCACCACAGCTTCGCCATGTTTGACTCGTCGCAGGTGCGCACGATCACCGGACAGGTGGTGCAATTCCGCTGGAGCAATCCGCACGTGGCGCTGTTCGTACAGGAGGAAGGCACGACGGGCCGGGCAGGCGTCTGGGCAATCGAGCTGACCAGTCCCGGCAACTTGCGCCGTCTCGGCTGGAGCCGAACCACGCTCGAGCCGCGCGACCAGGTTACCGTCCAGATGAACCCCATGCGCGACGGCCGCCAGGGCGGCGGTTTCCGCGAGGTTACGCTGCTCGAAACCGGCGAGACCTTTACCGCCCGCCTGATCGACATCGAACGCAACTGACGCCCGCAGGCTAGTCGCGTACCAGCAGTCCGTAGGCCACCAGCGAGCCGAACACGTCTTCCATTTCTTCGGTGTCTGACACCTTGAAGTCCGACTTGGCGACCGAGCCGGCAGCGATGCGTTCCTGCAGCTGGGCGGCCAGTTCGTCCGACAACGGCATGGAGGCGCCCAGCAGGACGATCTGCTTGCCGTCCTGTCCGTCCTCAGTCGAGTCCTCGAACGAATAGAGGATGTGGTCGCGGACACGGAAGCGGTCATCCGGGCCAATGGGCTTGCACAGTGCCTTCAGGCCGCCGCGCACGCGCCCGCCCTGCTGGCGCACGAAGTTGCCGGAGAAGGCCGTCAGAGTGGCCTCGAAGCTGGCCTTGTCGGCAATTTCCCGCGCGAGGCGCTCGAACATGGCCTTGTACTCCGGCCCATTGCCCCGGTTGAAGAAAAGGTCGCGCGGCAGCGAGTGGCGCATTTCGGGGATGCGCAGCGATGCCTCGGCCACGGCCTCCAGCATGAAGTCGGCCCAGGTCTGGGTGAGGATGCCCACGGTAATGTGCAGGCTCGGTTCGTCACCGTGCGTCAGGGCGCGGTGCGCTGTGCCGCGCGGGACATAGAGGCACTGGCCTTCTTCGAGCACGAATTGCGCGCGCAGCTTGCCGGTATCGTCGCGGTCCTTGTTGAACCCCTCGCCGCGGAACGGCAGCGTCTCGCGGTCGCCGTAGATCTCCCAGTCCTTCGCCCCTGCCACCTGCAGCACGAAGACATCGTGATCGTCGAAATGAACACCGAAGCCGTGTTCGCCCGGTGGCGTCATGTAGATATTGGTCTGCGTGCGCGAGCCGAATGCCTGCTCCAGCGACAGGCAGAATTCGTAGAGCTTGCCGTCAGCGAAGTGCAGCTGCGGCAGGATGATCGTCGAACCATCGCGGAAGTTGTCGAGCACGGCGCCGCGATCCACGATGCCATCGGGGAAGGTATATTCCGCCGGATCGATCGAGCGGCCCGACTTGGCCATGCTGATCGCGGTGGGCGGCAGTTCGCTGTCGGCGATGATCTCGTCGATCCGGTCGATGGAGAGAAGGTTCTCCATCCCGGGGTGCTTCTGCGTGGAGTGGAAGTACTTGCGCTCGTAATAGTCGCGAAAGAATTCTTCGGGGGAAAGCGGCGCGATGAGCAGGTCAAGCGCGTCGGAGGACGAAATGGAACCGGTCTGGAGTTGCATCGGGTCTCACACAGGCAAGAAAAAACGCGCGACCGGCATCAGAACCGGTCGCGCGCTGGAAAACAGGTAATTCGATAGAGGCGCCTTAAGCGCAGCTGCCCCGGCCACGACCGCGGCCCGACTGGTCGCGGATGTTGCCGTCGTCGGCATCGGTGATACCGCTGCGGCCATGGCCGCCACGGTCGTTGGGGTCGCTGTCCGAATAGCCAGTGGTCGTGCCGCGGCCCGAACCGGCGCAGTCACGGTTGCTGCCCGAATCCGAGTCGGTCACGCCGGTGCTGCGACGACCGCCGCCGCGCCCGTAGCTGGCGCGGTCGTTGGCGTCGGAATCGGTCACGCCGGTACGGCCGTAGCCGGCCCGGTCGTTCGGGTCGCTGTCCGAATAGCCCGTGCGGCCATAGCCGACCGAATCGTTCGGATCGCTGTCGGTACGGCCAGTGCGCTGTGCCGCGGCCGGCGAGGCAATCATGCCTGCAGCCAGACCACCGCTGACCAGTGCGACAAACGAACGCCGCGATACGGGTTTAACCCTACGTGCCATTGTAAATCCCCCACAGAACCTCCGACCCCTCGGAGGCAAAACAGATCAAATAACAGTAGCCATCTTGCGGTTAATGGCAAGTGCATGGGGGTAACCATGATGCAATATTTCACAGCCAGCCGGCGTCGCGATACCACTCTGCGGTCTGGGCCAATCCCTCGGGAAAGCGCACCTGCGGCTGCCAGATTGTTGAGGGCACGGCCTTTTCCGGATCGCTGACCCAGTCGGGATGGCACATGTAGCTGGCGCGATCAGGGGTGAGCTTGGCCTTGGCCCCGCGCAGCAACCGATCGCCTTTCGCCGCCGCCATCAGCAGGGAACGCGGCACGTTGGGCGCCCAGACTCGCTTGCCCATGGCCGCGCCGATGGCTTCGGCTAGCTGGCTGTGGCTGAGCCCCTTGGGCGTGCCGTCGTCCGGCTCGTAGACCTTCCCGAAAGTCTCCGCCCCCTCCCCGACCATATCGAGCAGCAGGCGGGCGAGGTCATCCACATGGATCACCGAAGACCTGCCTTCCGGCGGCAGCGGCACGAAACCGAAGCGTGCAGCCTTGAACAATTCGAACACCTCGGTGTCGCGCGGACCGTAGACGGCAGGCGGGCGCACCATGGTCCAGTCGAGGCTGCTGGCGCGCACTGCCTCCTCTGCCTGCTGCTTGGACTTGCCATAGTCGGACAGGCCCGGCTCGCGCGCAGCGAGGGAGGAGACGTGTACGAATCGCTTCGCCTCGGAAGCTTCTGCAGCGGCTACGACAGCCTCGGTCCCGGCAACATTACCCGCGTGGAAACCGGCCATGTCGGCCGCGTTGACCACGCCGGCGATATGCAGGACTGCGTCCGCTCCGTGCACCAGTTCGGCAAGCGCATCATGCGAACCGAGATCGCCCGAAATCCAGTCGACATCACGACAGGTCGGCTGGGTCCGGCGCGTCAGGGCGCGCACCGCGATACCGCGCTGCGTCGCTTCGTCGAGCACGGCCTGCCCGACAAAACCCGTCGCGCCGGTAACCGCGAGGATCATAACAAGACCAGGTGATCCCGGTGGATCACGGCCGAGCGCGGCGAATGACCGAGGATTGCCTCCTGCTCGTCGCTCGAATGGCCCTTGATCGATTCCACGTCGGACCAGTCGTATTCGACCAGGCCCTTGGCGATCATGCGGTTGGTGATGTCGTAGACCGGGATGATGTCGCCGCGCTCGAAATCGCCCTCCACCTTGACGATACCCGCCGCGAGCACGCTCTTCCCGTCGCGCAGGGCCTCGACGCAGCCGTCATCGACGGTGATCGCACCGTTGAAGCGCATGCGTCCACCAATCCACGCTCGCCTGCCGCTGTCGTCGCGCTTGGGCAGGAACAGCGTGCCGGTCTGCCCAGCCAGCGCGCGGGCCATGGGCATGTCCAGCGTGCCTTCGATGATGGCAAGCGCGATACCGGCACGTTCGGCGATCTCGGCGGCGAGCAGCTTTGCCGTCATGCCGCCCGAACCCATACCCGAGCCGGAACCACCATCGGCCATGGCGTGGATCTCGTCCGTCACGCCGCGCACTTCGGCCAGCCGGTTGGCATCGGGATGGTCTGGGTGCTTGTCGTAAAGACCATCGACGTCGGTCAACAGCATCACGCCATCGGCTTCGCAGGCCTGTGCCACGCGCGCGGCCAGCCGGTCATTATCGCCGAAGCGGATTTCGCCCGTGGCGATGGTGTCGTTCTCGTTCACCACCGGGACCACGCCCGATTTCAGCAGGCGGCGAATCGTGGCGGAGATGTTGAGATAGCGGCGACGGTTCTCGAAATCGTCGAGCGTCAGCAGCATCTGCGCCGCGATCATGCGGCGTTCGGACAGCAGCATCGACCAGGTCGAGGCCAGGGTAATCTGACCTACTGACGCCGAAGCCTGAGCTTCCGCCAGCGTCCGCCTGCCGCCTTCGCTGAATTCCAGCTGCTTTGCGCCAATGGCGATGGCACCGGAGCTGACGACGACAACTTCCTGGCCGCGTTCGCAGCAGCCGTGGATTTCGTTGACGATGGTCCGTAGCCATTCGGTACGAACACCGCCGGAGCCATCAACCAGCAGGGCGCTGCCGATCTTGATGACCAGCCGCTTGCATTTTTCGGGGTCGCGAAAGTCGTTGAGTGTTTCAATATCCATATCGCCGTGCAGATAGTGCATGGCCAGCCGCTCGGCTAGGTCAGATTGGCGACCATGGCTTTTCGTCCGCCTCCTCGGGCCCGTCTTCGTCGGAGAGTTCCTGTGACGGATTCTCGGTCATCGTCCGGTCCGGCAGGTAACCCAATACCGCATCGAGCAGTTCATTGATGCCGTCGCCGGTTGCGCCCGATATGGGAAAAACCTCAGCTGCACCGGCCTCGATCAGTTCCGCGGCAAAGCCCGCAGCCAGTTCGGCATCGGCAAGGTCGATCTTGTTGAGCGCGACGAGGCGCGGCTTGTCTTCCAGGCCCGCGCCATAGGCTTCCAATTCGCCTTCGACGACGCGCATGGCCTCGACCGGGTCTTCGCCCGAAATGTCGATCAGGTGGATCAGCACGCGGCAGCGTTCGATGTGGCCCAGGAAACGGTCGCCGATTCCTGCCCCTTCGGCGGCCCCCTCGATCAGGCCAGGGATGTCCGCCAACACGAATTCGCGGCCCTTGTGGCGCACGACGCCCAGCTTGGGGACCAAGGTGGTGAAGGCATAGTCGCCCACTTTCGCCCCCGCGTTGGAAACGGCATTGATGAAGGTCGACTTGCCGGCATTGGGCAAGCCCACAAGACCCGCGTCGGCAAGCAGCTTCAGCCGCAGCCAGACCCACATCTCCTCGCCCGGCATGCCGGGTTGGTGCTGGCGCGGGGCGCGATTTGTGGAGGTCTTGTAGCTGGCATTGCCGCGCCCGCCCATGCCGCCTTCCAGCAGGACGACGCGCTGGCCTTCCTGCGTGAAGTCTGCAAGCACGGTCTCGCGGTCCTCGTCGAGCACCTGCGTGCCCACCGGCACTTCGATGACAAGGTCGTCGGCGCCTGCGCCTGTCCGGTCCTTGCCCATGCCGTGGCCGCCACGCTTGGCCTTGAAGTGCTGCGAATAGCGGAAGTCGATCAGGGTGTTGAGACCGGGCACGGCGACGAGGACGACATCGCCGCCCTTGCCGCCGTTGCCGCCGTCAGGGCCGCCGTATTCGATATACTTCTCACGCCGGAAGGAGACGGCACCGGGGCCGCCGCCGCCGGATTTCAGAAAGATCTTGGCCTGGTCGAGGAAATGCATGGTGCGCCCTTATGCGCTTTTGCCGCGCGGCGCCAGCGCGAGGCTGGTCAGGCCCCTAAAGCCGCTGGCGGCGGCGCAGTGTAAGGGACAGTCCAAGCGTCAGTCCGAACAGCACCAGCGCGCCGGCGGCAAAGCGCGGATCGTTGAACGGGGCTTGCTGCGAGAAGTCGTAGTCGGCAGCCAGTACGGCGCGCCCCTGCTGGTCTCCGGGCAGGTAGATTACCGGCACCGGGTCGCCAATCTTGCTCTCCTGCAGCAGGCGGCTGGCTGCCGGACTGCGCAGCCAGTTGCGATACTTGGCTCCGGCAGGGTCAGGCTGATGGCTCACCACCAGCATGTCACCGCGCAGGCGCGGCGAGCTAGAGGGCACGACATTCACCAGCCGCGCGAATGTCTGTACGCCGCGATCGCGATATGCGGGCAGGACGAACAGGTTCCACGAAAGGCTGAAGGAGACCAGGGTAACAGCCGCAAGACCGGTCAGCAGGACAGCGAGCCGAAGCGCCTTCCCCATGACCTTCTCTCCTGCTGCAGCAGCGCCTGGAAACTGGTGGAGCCGAGCGGGATCGAACCGCTGACCTCGTCATTGCGAACGACGCGCTCTCCCAACTGAGCTACGGCCCCGTTCCAGTGTCGCCGCCGTCAACGGGACTGGCCCCGTGACGGTGAAGGCAGGCCATTTAGCGTCTGTTGGCGTGCCTTGGAAGGGCAAAGTCGCGCGCCCTAGTTGTCCTCGGCATCGTTGGGCAGCGGCTGCACCACGGGAGTGCTGGTAACGGTCTCGTCCACCGGGATCACCGGGATCAATACGCCCGTCTCGCTGTCCGGGACGGCCACCGGGTCCTCCGGGATCATCGATGTCACGGCGACCCCCATGGCCCGCTGCTGCGCGCGCGTACCGTACAGCGCCACCCAGCCGGGCTGCGATTCCCCGTAGCGCGCGCCGTAGCGGGCGTCCCAGTCGGAAGACGCAGCTTCATATTGCTCGTAGGCGGTAAAGAACTGCTCGAAGGCCATTTCGTATCGCGCCAGCCCGCTCATCGCGAAGGTCGTGAAATCTTCTGACGGATTGGCGAGATACTCGTTGGCTACCGTCAGCGCCACTGCGCAGAAATTCCGCCGCGCAGGCGGTGAAGCGAAGTAATTGTAGAGGCTGGTCGAATGCTGCTCCCGGCTGAGCAGGGCGGCACGGCGCACCTCGGTCCGACCAGTGGATTCCCCGTTGGCGGTACGTTCTGCACGCACGGCCTC
Organism: Aurantiacibacter gilvus; assembly: GCF_038289935.1. Lineage (NCBI taxonomy): Bacteria > Pseudomonadati > Pseudomonadota > Alphaproteobacteria > Sphingomonadales > Erythrobacteraceae > Aurantiacibacter > Aurantiacibacter gilvus. The sequence continues at coordinate 525,551 of NZ_JBBYHV010000001.1, read as the reverse complement.
CCGGAATTGGTTTTCGACGGCCTCGTTTGCAGCCGCCAGCGTCGCCGATTCCGCCCGCAGCATTTGGGCGTAGGCTTCCAGGATTGGCGCATGCTCGTCCCGCATGCAGTTGAGCGCCGCCACGTTCCAGCCGGAGCGGAAGTGCCATGTGGTCTCGTCGGTATTCAGCGCGGTGTTGATCGTCTGGCGCACGCCCGTGGCGTCACGGCGCGGGATTTCCAGCTGGTAAGCCGCCTGGGCAGGGGGGACAGGACGATAGGGAATCGTTTCCACAACCGGCGGAGGCGGCGGCGGAGGGGGAGGTGGTGGTGGCGGCGGCGGCGGCACTGTGGCGCACGCCGCCAGCAGGACCGAACCCACGGCAGCCGTAATCACGCGAATGGTGAGAGGTGGTTTTGTCATCTTCCCAGATATTTCCTTGTCGCCCCTGAACCAGCGCTGAGCGGTGGTTAACAGCCCATCTTTGTAGACCCTCAGAAAGACAAAGAAAATGCCCGGAGTGCGGCTGTGCACTCCGGGCATCGTCTGTGCGATTCGTTCTGTCGCTATTCGCGGGCAGCACCCATGAACCGCAGCAGGAAGAGGAACATGTTGATGAAGTCGAGGTAGAGGCTCAGCGCCCCCATGATCACCAGCTTGCCCATCGGGTAGGCCGCAGCCACCGAGGGGTTGGTCATCTTGATCTGCTGGATCGCCAGGTACTCGTTCTTCAGGCGCTGGGTATCCCAGGCGGTAAGGCCCGCGAAAATCAGCACGCCGAGGAAGCTCACGGCCCACATCAGCGCTTCCGACTGCAGGAAGATGTTGATCACGCTGGCGATGATCAGGCCGATCACGCCCATGACCAAGAAGCTGCCGAAGCCCGACAGGTCCTTCTGTGTGGTGTAGCCGAACAGGCTGAGGCCAGCGAAGGCACCCGCCGTGGCGAAGAAGGTCGTGGCAATCGATGCGCCGGTGTAGATCAGGAAGATATACGACAGCGACAGGCCCATCAGGACGCAGAAGCCCCAGAACATCGCCTGCAGCGTCGCGGTCGAGAAGCGGTCACGCCCGAAGCTCATCGCCAAGACGATGGCGAGCGGCGACAACTGGATGATCCAGGTCAGGATCCCGCCGTTGTAAAACATCTGGGCGGCCATCGACTGGTCATCACCGCGAGCGAACAGCATTGCGACAATACCCGTCAGCAACACGCCCGAGGCCATGTAGTTGTAGATCGAGAGCATGTGCTTGCGCAGCCCGGCATCGAATGTCGTGCCCGCAAGATCTCCCGTCTGGCCCGGCGACGTACCGAAACCCTGTCGGGTCTGCTGGTTGTCGTTCCAATCTGCCATGGTATCCAAAACTCCGTTGCCCGGCCTCACAAAGCGGACCGGATTGAACTCAATATCGGCATATTGCGAGCGATTTTCAAGGAAAACCGGACGCCGTCACCGTTGTCTGTGGTTAACCTTGAAATCGGCTCAATCGCGCGCTTCACGAGACATTTCGACGCTGCGATCGCGTGCTGCCCGCAGACATTTTGTCATCAGCTGGGTCAGCGCTTCGTCCTCGTCGAGGACGTCCATGCCCTTGCGCGTTACTCCTCCGGGCGAGGCGACCATGTCCGCGAGCTTGCCCGGCGAATGCTCGGATGCCTTGGCCAGCGCCGCTGCACCTTCGGTCATGGCTACGGCCAGTGTCCGTCCCTGTTCTTCCGAAAGGCCCAGCCGCACCGCTGCCGTGCCGAGCGCGTCAATGAAGCGATAGACAAAGGCTGGGCCACTGCCCGCCAGGGCCGTGACGAGGTCATAGCGATCCTCGCCCACCCATTCGGGCGTGCCGAGGTTGGTCATGAATTCGAACAGCTCGTCGCGCGCAGCCTCGTCGAGCCCCTCTTCGGCCAGGGCGACGGGCGACTTGCCCATTGCACAGGCAAGGTTGGGCATGACGCGTGCGACAGCTCCCGCCTGCGGGAAGTGCTTCTGCAAGGTATCCAGCTGCACCCCCGCGAGCACGGACAGCACGGTCGTGCCTTCCCCGCAGACGCCCTGCAGCGACGGAGCGATGTCCGCCAGCATGTAAGGCTTGAAGCCCAGCAGGACGGCATCGAAGTGCCGCCCTTCGGGCACCTCACGGAGCAGTTCGACATCGCCTGGCACGCTTTCGCGACTGGGCGTGACGACAGTAAAGCGCTCGCGCGGCAAGCCTGCAGCCAGCCATCCTTCAAGCATGGCTCCGGTCATGTTGCCGCAGCCGACGATCAGTGTTTTCTCAAGACTCATGGGACGATGACTTGGCATGCGCAGCCACGAAATCAAGCTTCTCCGGCAGCATCCACCAGCGCGGCGTCCAATGCCTGGCGCGGGTTCTTGTCGCCCCACAGCACGAACTGGAAGGCGGGATAGAACCGGTCGCACTCGGAAACTGCCGATTCGATTGCCATTTGCGCCATCTCGAGGCTCAGCATGCCGTCGTCACCCAGCATCAGGCCGTGCCGGTAAAGCATGACCCCGCCTTGCGACCACAGGTCGAAATGGCCCAGCCAGAGCTGTTCGTTGACCATGGCCATCAGTTCGTAGGCGTCGCGCTTCTTGCTGTCGGGCACGCGGATATCGGGGAGGCACAGCAGTTGCAGCACCTTGTCTTCGATCCGCCAGATGCCGCGCACTTGGTAGGTCGTCCAGCTGCCGGGAACCTCCCCGCAAACCTCTTCCTCGCTGACCTGTTCGAAGGTCCATCCATTGGCTCCGAACAGCGCGGCGAGCATCTCGACGGGCGCGGCGTCGGCGCCTTCCTCAATGGTGTCGCGGGCGGTGTTCATCGGGTGCAGGCCAGTGCAGTAATCATGCGATGCTTAATGCTTCGCTAGGCATTATCCCGCAATCGGGTGGCGCAATTTGGCGGGGCAAAACGCGTCTGGCTTGTTGGCAAGATGTGCACAATCTTCAGGGGATATCATGCCACGGCAACTTGGCTCCGAGGGAGCGAAGGCCTTTTCAGATGGCTCAGAGCGGAGAGACTTCCTCGCCCTCGCTACTGGTGTAGCGGAAGGTGCTGACACCCGCCCCGGCCAGCGCGCTGACCATCTCCTGTGCCTCGCGCGCACTGCCGAACGGTCCGGCCAACAGGCGGTTGGTCTGGCCCCATGGAGCGACGAACACCTCGACATCGTCTAGCAGGCCATCGGCCTCACGCCGGATGCGACGCCAGTCGAAACGGAAGGCGCTGGTGTCCTGCCCGGTGGCCACCTGCACCCATTGCCGCGACGGATGGGCGGGCGGCGGCGGAGGCGGTGGGGCCTCCCGCCGGGGTTCGATAGCGGTAATGTCCACCGCGCCCGCGCCAGGACCGACCGATTCGACCGGTTGCGAGAAGTCTGCGAAGACTTCGGCAAGCTCGACGGGTTCCTCGATCTCTTCCGGCTCGCTGGCGGCAGGTTCGTCCACGATTTCAGCAATGTCAGCCAGCGAGAACCCCGGCTGGACTTCCGCAGGTGCAGCAGTTGTCGGGTTCGGCTGTGGCTCCGGCGCAGGCTGCGCAAGGGCGGTGCCGATGGCTTCCTCGACAGCTTCCGCTGGCGGTTCCTCGGCGAGGTCTGCAACAGCGTCGGCAAGCTCGGCCACGGCCTCTGGCTGCGGTTCCGGTCGAGTCGGAATTCGTGACTGGGGCTGAACCTGACCCTGGGGAGTTCTTCCCAAGGGGGCGCCACGCGGCTGCAATCGCGCTGCCCCGCTTGGCGGTCGACCGGCGGGGGCGGCCCGCCCTTGGGCCAGCGCGGCAATCTCCGGCGCATCGACGCCCACCTCGTTCGCGTTGGGGAAGCGGCCAAGGTTGGCTGCTGCCGCCTGCTGCGCCGGGGTGAGCTGGTTCATGTAGCGGAAGTAGGGTGCCAGCCGCTGCGACAGGCGCGGCGGCAGCATGGTCTCGGCAATGGCGATGGCCTCGGTCGACCGGCCCTGGATTGCCAGGGCAAAGGCACGGGTGCGATAGGCACCGCGATCCTGCCGTTGCAGCAGTGGCAGCAGGATGGCTTCCGATGCCTCGGCGTCGCCGGTTATAGCATGGCTCAGGGCGAGACGGCGCAGGACCTCCGGGTTCTCCCGCTGGGACAGCGATTGCCGGTAAAGCCGCTGCGCCCGGTCGTTGCGGCCAACGAGATCGAAGGCAAGGCCCCGGTCAGCGGCATAGGGATCTAGGTTCTCGCCCGCCGCTTCTGCCTGTTCGAACATCTCCAGCGCTTCGATCGGCTGGCCGCGGCGGACGGCGACGAGCGCCAGCCCGACCATGACCCGGCCGTCGTTGGGCGAAACAGTTCGGGCGCGGGTGAAGAATCCCGACGCCGCATTGACATCATCGAGGTCCAGCGCGGCGCGTCCCGCCGCCAGCAGGGCGGGCAGGCTTTCCGGATTGCGCGACAGGCGACGCAGCGCGTCATTGAGCGTTTCGGTCGCCGGATCAGGCAGTTGCTGAACGATCTCCTGCGCCGCTGCTTGTGGCGCGGCGACAACCGTCGCTGCGACGAGCGCGGAACAGCATAGCAGGCGAATTGCAGGGAAAGGCACGCGGATCATTGTCAGCGCACTATACAGGCCTCGCTGAATGGCGCGAGAACGCTTTGCCGCAATTACTGGTTGTTCTGCCGCCCCAGGAAACGCGGGATGCGCATCGAGCTGCCGCCATCGTCGTCGTCATCCTCTTCATCGTCATCGTCGGAGCTGGGCGCCTGGCGCGAGAGGTTGGCCATGCGTTCGAACAAGGTGCTGCCGCCGCTCGGAGCGGCACCGCCGCCACCTGCATCTCCGGCACCAGCACCATGGCCGCCACTGCTTGCGTCACCACCTGCGCCCTCGGCAGCATCAGCGCTGCCCCCAAGCATGCGCGCACGGCGACCGGCCTGCGGCTGCACCGGCTCGTCAGCCTCGGCGAGGCGGCTGGCGTCGAGCAGCAATTCGTCCTGCCCGGAACCGGGCTCTTCCGCAGGTTCGTCCCCCTCGTCGACCGCCGCTTCTTCAGCCAGGTCGTAGGTCTCTTCCGCTGCGGACTCATAGGCGGGAGGCTCGGCATAACCGTCACCCTCGCCGCTGCCATAGGCCGTGTCGTCAGCCGGTTCGGGAATGGTCTCTTCTTCCTCGCGCTCCTCGCCAAAAGGCTCGGGCACGGGAGGAGCAGATGTCTCTTCTTCCACCGGGGCTTCCAGCTCCAGCGTATCGTCGTCATCCTCGACGCGGCCTTCTTGCTGCGGGATCGACAGGGCCGGGGTGCGCGGACCGCGCGAGGCCGACAGGTCCAGCGGACGGGACTCGTCCTGATGGACTGAACCGGTCTGCTCGATTCCCGTGGCGACCACGCTCACGCGGATCTTGCCGTCGAGTTCGGGATTGAAGGCCGAACCCCAGATGATGTTGGCTTCGGGATCGACCAGTTCGCGAATGTGGTTCGCGGCTTCATCGACTTCCAGCAGCTTCATGTCTTCGCCGCCGATGATGGAGATGATCACGCCCTTGGCGCCCTGCATCGAAACGCCGTCGAGCAGCGGGTTGGCGATGGCATGTTCGGCAGCTTCCAGCGCGCGGTTGTCGCCTTCGCCTTCGCCGGTACCCATCATGGCCTTGCCCATCTCGCCCATCACCGAACGCACGTCGGCGAAGTCGAGGTTGATCAGCCCCGGCATCACCATCAGGTCGGTGATTGACCGCACGCCCTGCTGCAGCACTTCGTCCGCCAGCATGAAGGCTTCCTTGAAGGTGGTTTCGGCCTTGGCCACCAGGAACAGGTTCTGGTTGGGAATGACGATCAGCGTGTCGACGTGCTTCTGCAGTTCGTCGATGCCGCTTTCGGCGGAGCGCATGCGGCGCGTACCTTCGAACAGGAACGGCTTGGTTACCACGCCGACCGTGAGGATGCCCTTGTCACGCGCGATCTGCGCAATCACCGGGGCAGCGCCAGTGCCGGTGCCGCCCCCCATGCCCGCGGCGATAAAGACCATGTTCACGCCTTCCAGCGCGCGAGTGATCTCTTCGACCGTTTCTTCCGCCGCGGCGCGCCCGACTTCGGGGCGCGAACCGGCACCAAGGCCCTGCGTGATATCCGGACCCAGCTGGATGCGGTGTTCCGCCGCCGAGCTGTTGAGAGCCTGCGCATCGGTATTGGCGACGATGAAATCGACACCTTCGATTTCCGCGTCGATCATGTTGGCAATCGCATTGCCGCCTGCACCGCCGACGCCGATCACGGTGATCCGCGGGCGCAGCTCTTCCACCGAAGGCGGGCCAATATTGATGCTCATCTTGTCTTCTCCTCGGCAGGCCTAGGATTTCTGCCGTTATCTTCCTTGCCACAAAGACAGGCGGTTAAGGATAAGTGGCCTTGCACTATCCACAACTTGGCTGCCCTCAGAAATACTCCCGCATTGCCGTCCAGATACGTACCAGCGTCGTCAGCGGGCCGTAGGATGTCGTGCGGGTAAAGCGCGAACCGATCGCGCGAATGTCTACCGGGTCTTCTGCCGCATAGAGTACCAACCCTGCAAGCGTGGCAAAACCGGGTGAAGTATGCGCCTCGGGAAGGCCGCGCAGGACCACCGGTTTGCCGATCCGCGCGGGCACGCCAAGCACGCCCTGGGCATAGTCGGCAAGGCCGGCCAGCTCCGCGCCGCCACCGGTGATCACCACCTGGCGCGCGCTGGAACCGGGCGCGGACCCGGTAAAACCCATGGCATCCAGTGCCTTGGCCACATCGCTCATCAACATGTCGAGCTCGCCGGTGATCACGCCGATCAGCTCGGCACGGGGAATTTCCTGCGGTGCATCGCGCTTGCGGCCGACCGGCGCGGCACTGTCATCACCGGGCGTCACGACCGCGATCATCTCGCGGTGGTCGGTCGGACTGGCAATCGCCGAACCCGACACGCACTTCAGTCGCTCGGCCTGGAACCGGCGGACCGAGAAGGCCGAGGCAATGGCATCGGTGATATCGGCAGAGCCGCGCGGAATGGCGGTGAGGCCCACCAGCATGCCGCCGGCATAGACCGAGACATTGGTCACTTCGCCGCCCATTTCCACCATGGCGACGCCAAGGTCGCGCTCTTCGGCGGTGAGGCAGGCATAGCCGGTCGCCAATGGCGAGGCGACCACACCTTCGACGTCAAGGTGCGCATTCTGCACCGCTTCGGTGAGGTTGCGCACCGGCGCGCCGTCGGCGAGCATCACGTGTACGTCGACACCGAGGCGTTCTGCATGCAGGCCCTTGGGGTTGGAGACACCGTGTGCCCCGTCGAGGAAATAGCAGGCCGGCTGCGCGTGCAGCACGGTGCGGCCGTCAGGCTCCAGGCTCTCGCGCGCAGTTACCAGCAGCGCCTCGATATCCTCTTCCTCCACGCGGCGACCGCCGATGCCGATCTCGACGGGGCGGATCTCACTGGCAAGGCCCGCGCCGGAACAACCGATCCAGACGGAATCGACACTGGTCCCGGCGAGTTTCTCGGCCCGTTCCAGCGCATCGCGCACGGCATAGGTGGCAGCCGCCATGTCGACCACATAGCCGCGCTTGATACCCTGCGAAGCGCGGTGGCCGCTGCCCAGCACCTGCATCTCGCCGCTTTCGGTCAGGCCCGCGATGATCGCCGAGACCTGGAAAGAGCCGATGTTCACCGCGCCAAAGACGCGCGCCAGCCGCTGCTGCGGAGCTGCCATCAGCTGTCCTCCTGCTCTTGCATATCGAGTTCCTGCTGCTCGGCGCGTCCGGGCACGCGCATGTACATGCGCGGCGGGTTGCGCATGTCGAATGCTACCACCTCGCCGCCGATCAGGCGGTGCACGCCATCGGCCTGGGCAAAGCTGATCAGGGCCGCGGCCGCGCGTTCCTCGCCATCGGGCAAGGCCAGCTGCTGGTCGGTCTCGAAAGTGATGTTCCAGCGCCGGTTGCCGACCCATTCGGCGCCCACCACCCGGCTCTTGAGTGCGGGTGCGGCGTCGAGCAGCCGGTCCAGCGCCTCGACCTGCGACTGCGCGCCGGGGCCTTCGATCTGCAGGTATTCGGCGGCGTCGGCTTGCGAAATCGGCTCCAGCTCCACGCCGGTCGGGTCGATCAGCATCAGCCGGTCCGCGCGGCGCAGGACGGCGTGCGGTTCACGCTCGATGATATCGACCACCAGCGAGTCCGGCAGCTGGCGCGAAACGCGCGCATCGCGCACCCACGGCAGGGTCATCAGGTCGTCGCGCAGACCAACGGTGTCGACACGGGTCATGGCGAGATCGCGCTGGCCAAAGGCACGCTCGTAGATGGCATTGTCGTTCATACGGTCGGTGCCGAGCACCTTGATCCGCTGCAGCTTGAAACCGGCGTTGCTGGCCATGTGGGCGAACCGGTCGGAAGCGACCGCCGTCGCGCCGGAGACCTGCGCCAGCCAGCCCAGCCCCACCAGCGCGCCACCGAGGATCAACACGGTAAAGGCCTTCTGCAACTGCTCCGTGGTGAACGGCAGCAGCGCCAGCGCGCGGCCAATGATCGACTGTCCCGTGTTGCGCGCAGAGCGAACCTTGCGGGTCGTGCCCGCCTTGCGCGCCTGTCGGCGGACGCCCTGCGTCTTGCGGGTGTTCGTCCGTGCCATCAGCCGAGCTTGCCCGCACGCCGCAGCGCGTCCTCGACGATCATCTCACACAGCTCTGGGTATTCGATCCCGCAGTAGCGCGCCTGTTCGGGCACGAGGCTGAACGGGGTCATGCCCGGCTGGGTATTGGTTTCGAGCAGGAACAGCCCCGCCTCGCCGCGTTCGTCATCCCAGCGGTAGTCCGAGCGCGAGACGCCGTGGCAGCCCAGCCGCTGGTGCGCCTGCATGGCGAATTCGAGGCACAGCCGCTCGATCTCGGGCGGCAGGTCCGCCGGGAAGATGTGCTGCGTGCGGCCCTCGGTGTACTTGTTCTCGTAATCGTAGAACCCGCTGGCGACGATCAGTTCGGTCACGCCCAGCGCGCGCGGGCCTTCGGCGGTGTCGATCACCGCGGTAGTGAGTTCACGGCCGCGGATGAAAGGCTCCGCCAGCAGGGTCTTGAAGTCCTGCCACGGCCCCTTGGCATCGCGGCTGATCGGGTTGCCGCAATTGCTTTCGTCGGTGACGATGGCCACGCCCACGGAAGACCCTTCGTTGACCGGCTTGAGCACATAGGGCCGCGCGATCGGGTCGCCGAGGTAAAGCTCTTCCGACTGCACCACGCGGCCACCCGGCATCGGGATGCCATGCGGGACGAGCGCGTGCTTGGTCAGTTCCTTGTCGATGGCGATCACCGAGGTCGCGAGACCGGCATGGGTATAGGGAATGCCCATCAGGTCGAGCATGCCCTGCACCGTGCCGTCTTCGCCCGGCGCGCCGTGCAGCGCGTTGAACACCACGTCCGGCGCGGCTTCGCGCACCTTGGCGGCAACGTCGCGGTCCATGTCGAGGCGGGTGACCTTGTGGCCCACGCTTTCCAGCGCATCGGCCACGCCCTTGCCGCTCATCAACGAGACTTCGCGCTCGTTGGCCCAGCCGCCCATCAGGACAAGTACGTGGAGGGGCTCGAGCCGCGCCATTACCAGCGCCCCACCCGCTTGATTTCCCATTCCAGCGTCACGCCGGTCTTCTCCGCCACGCGGCGGCGGACTTCCTCGCCCAGCCCTTCGATGTCGGCGCTGGTAGCCTCGCCCTTGTTGATCAGGAAATTGGTGTGTTTCTCGCTCACTTGCGCATCGCCCATTGTCAATCCGCGGCACCCGGCCTCGTCGACCAGCTGCCAGGCCTTGCCACCTTCGGGGTTCTTGAAGGTCGAGCCGCCGGTCTTGGTGCGAAGCGGCTGCGATTGCTCGCGCGCTGCACCGATCCGGTCCATTTCCGCGCCGATCTCTGCCGGATCGCCCGGGACGCCCTTTAACCGCGCCGCAACCACCACGGCACCGTCCGGCAGGCGCGAGTGGCGGTAGGAGTAGTCGAGGTCTTCCACCGGCAAGGTCACCAGCGTGCCGCCCGGCAGCACCACGTCGCAGTCGACGAGGATATCCGCCACCTCGCGGCCATAGGCACCGCCGTTCATGCGCACGAAGCCGCCTACAGTGCCGGGGATGCCGCGCAGGAATTCGAGACCGGCGATCCCGGCATCGCGCGCCTGGCTGGCGACGAGGATACCCGGCGCGCCGCCGCCGCATTCGATCACGCAGTCGCGCTTCACTTCGACGCTGGCGAAAGGCTTGCCCAGCCGCACCACCACGCCGGGGACACCGCCGTCGCGGATGATGAGGTTGGAGCCGAGCCCCAGCGCCATCACCGGTGTGCCGGGCGCGAGGCGCGACATGAATGTGGTCAGGTCCTCGGTATCGGCGGGTTCGAACAGCCAGTCGGCCTTGCCGCCGCTCTTGAACCAGACGAGCTTTGCCAGCGGCGCATCGGCCTTCAGTGCGCCGCGCACGTCGGTGGGGATGGCGCCGCCCGCTGCCGCGGCTTCGTCTGCTTGCCGCATGGAATTCATGCCGCGCCCCCTGCCCGCAGTTCGTTCACCGCGCCAGCGAGGCCAGCCGCCCACTTGGTGATATCCCCGGCGCCGAGGCAGACGACCATGTCGCCCGGCTGCACTTCCTGCGCCAGCTGCGCAGCGAGGTCATCTGCACCCGTGACAGGCTGGGCATGGCGATGGCCGCGCGCCTTGAGGCCGGCGACCAGCGCGTGTTCGTCCACGCCTTCGATGGGGTCCTCGCCTGCCGGATAGACCGGCGCGGCGTAGACAAGGTCGGCGTCGCTGAACGCGCCCTGGAATTCGCTGAGGAGGTCGCGCAGGCGGGTGTAGCGGTGCGGCTGGGCAACCGCGATCACGCGGCCCCCGGAACCGCCTGCAACGGCATCGCGCGCGGCCGAAAGCACGGCGCGGATTTCCACCGGGTGGTGGGCATAGTCGTCGATCACCCGCACGTCGGGATCTATCGTGCCGACATGGGTAAAGCGCCGCCGTACCCCGCCGAAGCGCGAGAAGCCGGAGCGGATGGTGTCGGGCTCGCAGCCCATCTCCAGCGCCACGGCAATGGCCGCGCAGGCATTCTGCACGTTGTGGCGGCCCGGCATGGGCAGCACGATGTTGTCCACCCGCCGCTCGGTGCCGTCACGATCGCGCTGGACCGCGTCGAACCGGGTCGAGCCGCCTTCGGCTGCTATGTTCTCCGCCCGGACGTCGGCATGGGGGCTGAAACCGTAAGTGATCACCCGCCGGTCACGCACCTTGGCGATGACGTTCTGCACTTCCGGGTGATCGACGCAAAGCACCGCCGCGCCGTAGAACGGCACGTTCTCGATGAACTGGACAAAGGCGTCCTTCACCGCGTCGAAGGAGCCGTAATGGTCGAGGTGTTCGGGATCGATATTGGTGACCACGGCAATTGTGCCGTCGAGGCGCAGGAAGGAACCGTCGCTCTCGTCGGCCTCCACCACCATCCACTCGCTGTCGCCCAGCCGCGCGTTGGAACCGTAGCTTTCGATGATGCCGCCGTTGATCACGGTCGGGTCCACCCCGCCCGCGTCGAGCAGGGCGGCAACCATCGAGGTCGTGGTGGTCTTGCCGTGAGTACCCGCGACCGCGACCGTGCTTTTCAGCCGCATCAGTTCGGCGAGCATTTCCGCGCGGCGCACCACGGGGATGCGCGCTTCGAGCGCGGCAGCCACTTCGGGATTGGTGCGCTTCACCGCGGTAGAAGTCACCACCACGGCTGCATCGCCAAGGTTCGCCGCATCGTGGCCGATGTGCACGGTAATCCCGCGGTCGCGCAGGCGCTGCACGCTCGTGCTTTCGGACAGGTCGCTGCCCTGCACCTTGTAGCCAAGGTTATCCATAACCTCGGCAATGCCCGACATGCCGATGCCGCCGATGCCGACGAAGTGGATCGTGCCAATGTCGGTGGGAACGCCCTTCACTCGGCAGTCTCCCGCGTCGCTGCCTGGGTCACCTGCTCGGCAGAGCGCTTCTCGCTGCTGCCGACGCGGATCACGTCCATCATGTCAGCGCCGCCGAAGCTGTCGATCAGGTCGGCAAGGTCCTTGGCCGCATCGGGCCGCCCGCAGTTCCACGCGCCGTGCGCGGCATTGGCGAGCGTTTCGGGACGCTGCGCCATGGCATTGATCTGCTTGGCCAGTTCCTTGGCGGTAAAATTGTGTTGGCGGATCGAGCGCGCGCCGCCCGCCTTGACCACTTCGCGGACGTTGGCCGCCTGGTGGTCGTCGGTAGCAATGGGTAGCGGCACGAGGATCGCCGGACGGCCGACCGCGGTCAGTTCGGCAATGGTCGAGGCACCGGCGCGGCCGATGAACAGGTGCGCATCGGCCAGGCGCGCGGCCATGTCCTCGAAATAGCTGCCCAGCTCGGCGGGAATGTCGTGCCCGGCATAGCGGGCGCGCACTGCCTCGAGGTCTTCCGGGCGGCACTGCTGCGTCACCTGCAGCCGCGCGCGCAGGGCGGGTGCGAGCATGGAAAGGCCATCAGGCACCACTTCGGACAGGACGCGGGCGCCCTGGCTGCCGCCGGTCACGAGTACGCGGAACAGGCCGTCTTCGGTGAAGGCGGGGAAAGGCTCGTCGCGCAGGGCCAGCACGCCCGGACGCACCGGGTTGCCCACCAGCACGGTCTTGTCCTCGTACTTGGCCTTCAGCCTGTCGACGGCGGGATAGGAAAGCGCGATGGCATCGACGCGGCCCGCCATCAGGCGGTTGACTCGGCCCAGCACGGCATTCTGCTCGTGGATGACGGTGGGGATGTTCATCGCCTGCGCGCCCAGCAGGGCAGGCAGGGCGGGATAGCCGCCAAAGCCGATCACGGCGCTGGGGTTGAAATTCTCGTAGACCCGTTTGGCCATGGAGCGGCCCTTGAGCACGGCCATGATCCCGCCGATCCACTTGAGCGGGTTCTTGCCGAACCGGCCCGCGGGCAGGACGTGGGTGGTGAGGAAATCGGGCTTGCCGGGAATGGCCGCGCCGCGCTCGTCAGTGATCAGCGCGACGTGGTGGCCGCGCCGTTCCAGCTCGTGCGCCAGTGCGAATGCGGGCGTCAGGTGCCCGCCGGTGCCGCCTGCTGCGAGCACGAAATGCCGTGACGAAGCTGTCATTGCCCGTCCTCCTTGTCCAAAGCGTCTTTCAGGTCGAAAGGCTCCGGTGCGAGATAGGGATTGCGCCGCGTCACCGCCAGCAGCAGCCCGATGGTGAAACACTGCGCGATGGTAGACGAGCCGCCATAGCTGACCAGCGGCAGGGTCATTCCCTTGCTGGGGAACAGCTGCAGGTTGACGAGGATGTTGATGAAGGCCTGCCCGCCGAACAGCGCAACCAGCCCGCTGGCGGCAAGGATGATGAACAGCCGGTCCTCATCCACCAGCCGGATCAGGACGCGCAGGATGATGGCGAGGTAGAGGATCACCACGATGGCGCAGACCAGCAGGCCCAGCTCCTCGCCGATTACCGAGAAGATGTAGTCGGTGTGCGCTTCGGGCAGGCGCATCTTGTTCTCGCCCAGCCAGAAGCCGCTGCCGGTCCAGCCACCGCCGGTCAGCGTGCGGTTGGCAAGGTCGACATGGTCGTAGGCGGAGGGGCCGCCGAAGAAGGCGTCGATGCGGTGGCGCGCATTGTCGTAGAACATGTAGGCCGCCAGCATCCCGGCAATGCCCGCGCCCACCAGCATGCCGATGCGCTGCAAGGGCAGGCCCGCGAGCATGACCATGACCAGCCAGGTGCCGATGAACAGGATGGCCGCGCCCAGGTTGGGTTGCGCCATCAGCATGACCACGATCACGCCCACCAGCGCGCCGGAAATGGCAATCACCGGCAGCTTGGGATCGCGCAGCTTCCACGACAGGATCCAGGCGACGACAATGGCAAAGGCGGGTTTGAGGAATTCGCTCGGCTGGACGCCCATCCCGAAGCGGATCCAGCGCTTCGCGCCGTTCACCTCGTACCCGATGAAGGGCACCAGTAGCAGCAGGAACAGCATGGCCCCGGCGAACAGGATCGTCCCCCGCCGCAGCAGGTCGCGCGGGAACAGCGAAGTTCCGACCAGCACCAGCAAGCCCAGCACCTGCCAGCGCACATGGGCCCAGAAGAAATAGAGGTCCGGCAAGGTCTCGTCGGCAGTCGACAGGCGGTGCGCGCTTGCGGGCGAGGCTGCCGCCACCGCCAGCGTGCCCACCGCCATCAGCAACAGGACGAAGAACAGCAGCCAGCGGTCAATTTCCTGCCACCATATGCGCAGCTCGCGTTTGCGGTCCTGCGGCAGCTGCGGACGCTTGAACCCCTGCCCGCTGCGCGGGATGTAGAAGTCTGCCGAACTCATGCCGCCGACCTCGTGTCGAAACCGCACTCGGCAGGTGATGCATTGCAGCCGATCTGGGCGGCAAGCTCGCGGAAGGAATCGCCGCGCGCCTCGTAGTCGCGGAACTGGTCGAAGCTGGCGCAGGCGGGGCTGAACAGGATGACGTCGCCCGGCGTGGCCGCAGCGACCGCGCGGCTGACGGCTTCGGCCAGCAGCTCGCAGCGTTCGACGGCCATGTACGGCTCCAGCAAGTCCGCGAACATCGGTCCCGCTTCTCCAATAGTATAGGCGCAGGCGACATTGCCGAAATGCGGCGCGCAGTCGTCGAGGTTGTCGTCCTTGGCCAGCCCGCCGCAAATCCAGTGTACGCGCGGTCCTTGGCCTTCCTCCGGCGGATAGGCTGCCAGCGCAGGCGCAGTCGAGGCCGGGTTGGTGGCCTTGCTGTCGTTGACGAACAGGACACCGTGCGCCTCACCCAGCCGCTCCATGCGGTGCGGCAGGCCAGGATAGGTGCGCAACCCTTCGTCAATCTGTTGCAGCGAGAGACCAAGATTGGAACAGGCACAGATCGCTGCGCCTGCGTTCTGTGCGTTGTGTGGCCCCTGCAACGACGGCCAGTATGACTGGTTTGAGAACTCTTCTCCTTCGTCGAAGGCTCGCCCGTCGAACACTGCGCTGCCCAGATAGCCCGGCTCGTCCCAATCGGCTGCCACCAAGCGGTTGAGTTGCAAGTCTGTGAACCAGCCACGATCAATCGCAGGTTGACGCGATGCTTCACTTGTTATGATCGCGGTGTGCGGGAAAGTCTGCATGCCAAAAAGGCGCATTTTTGATGCAGCATAAGCCCTGAAGTCATCATATCGATCAAGATGATCCGGTGTGATATTCAGCAACACCGCTACGTCGCAATCGAGCGAATATGTCAGGTCGATCTGGTAGCTCGACAGCTCCAGCACATAGACCCCGCCTTCCGGCAGCGGGTCCTGCGCCAGGATCGGCAGGCCAATGTTCCCGCCCATGGTCGTGGGCAGGCCAGCGGTCTTGCAGATGTGATGCACCAGCGCCGTCGTGGTCGACTTGCCGTTGGTGCCGGTAATGCCCACCACCTTGTGCGGCGGCAGTTCGGGTCGGGCCATGGCGAACAGCTCGATATCGCCGATCACCGGAACACCCGCCTCGCGCGCCTTGGCGGCAATGGGGTGCGTGTTCAGCGGCACGCCCGGCGACACCACGATCCCGTCGAAGCCCGACAGGTCGATCTCCAGCGGATCGGCAATGGTCGCGCGGCCTTCCAGTTCCGCGCGCGGTTCCTCGCGGCGGTCCCATGCGGTCACCCGCGCACCGCTGGCCAGCAGCGCCTCGGCCGTGGCCATCCCAGACCGGGCGAGCCCGAGCACGCAGTAGTTCTTTCCGGAAAAGACCTTTGCCGTGATCACCTGAGCTTCAACGTGGCCAGCCCGATCACGGCAAGCACGATGGCGATGATCCAGAAGCGGATCACGACCTTGCTCTCGCTCCAGCCGAGCTGTTCAAAATGGTGGTGGATGGGGGCCATGCGGAAGATCCGCTTGCCCGTGCGCTTGAACCAGAAGACCTGGATGATGACCGATGCGGTCTCCATCACGAACAGGCCGCCGACGATCAGCAGGACGATCTCGTGATGGCTGGCCACGGCAATCGCTCCCAGCGCGCCGCCCAGAGCCAGCGATCCGGTGTCGCCCATGAACACTGCGGCCGGCGGGGCGTTGTACCACAGGAAGGCAAGCCCGCCGCCCATGATCGCCGCGCACAGGATCGCCAGTTCACCCGCACCCGGCACGTGCGGGATGCCGAGGTATTCGGAAAAGTCGACGCGTCCGGCGAGGTAGCAGATCACCAGGAAAGCACCGGCAGCCACCACGACGGGCATGGTGGCGAGGCCGTCCAGCCCGTCGGTCAGGTTCACGGCGTTGCCGAAGCCAACGATGAATACGGCAGCGAACACATAGTAGAACCAGCCCATCGGCACGGCCTGGCCGGATACGAAGGGCACGTAGAGGTCGGTGCTGATCTCGCTGACAATCAGGTAGCTGGCGATGCCTGCCACGATGAATTCCGCCAGCAAGCGCACCTTGCCCGACACGCCCTTGTGACTGGCCTTGGTGACCTTGTCGTAATCGTCGAAGAAGCCGATCGCACCGAACCCCAGCGTCACCGCCAGGCAGGCCCAGAGGAACGGGCTCGACAGGTCCATCCACAGCAGCATCGAAATGGTCAGCGAAGTGAGGATCATCAACCCGCCCATGGTGGGGGTGCCGACCTTCTTCTGGTGCGATTCGGGTCCGTCGGAGCGGATCGGCTGCCCCTTGCCCTGCCGCACGCGCAGCATGTTGATAAACCTGGGGCCGATCACCAGTCCGATGATCAGTGCCGTCATCATGGCCGCACCAGCGCGGAAGGTCTGGTAGCGGACGAGGTTGAAGATACCCTCGAAATCAAGCAGCTCGGCGAGGAAATAGAACATGGGTGCGCGCGTCAGCCTTCCCTGGCTGTGAAATGTTCGACCACGCGGGCAAGACCGACCGAGTTGGAACCCTTCACCAGCACGGCGTCACCGCCGACGAGGGAGAATTCCTGTAAGGCGGCGATTGCCTCGCCCGCATTCTCGCAATGGGCAAAGGATGGCGCATTGCCAAGCGGGCGCTGGGGCTCTTTCCCCATTTCGCGCGCGAGCGCCGCCATCTCTTCGCCCACCAGGATCGCATGGTCGACACCTGCCCCCATGATCGGCTCCAGCAGCTGGGCGTGGAAGCCGGGAGCAAAATCGCCAAGTTCCTTCATCGAACCGAGGACGACAACTCGGCGCGAGGCCGGGGTCTGGCCCAGCTGCGCGAGCGTTGCGCGCATGCTCGCGGGGTTGGCGTTATAGCTCTCGTCGATCACCAGCGCATGGCCGCCCGGCACCTTGACCCGGAAGCGCGCGCCGCGCCCTTTCAGCCCGCCCATCTCGGCAAGCGCAAGTCCTGCCGCGCCCATGTCGCCGCCAGCCGCATGCACGGCGGCCATCACGCACAGCGCGTTGTCGATCCAGTGTTCGCCCGGCTCCGCAACCGTGAAGCACAGCCGCACGTCGCCCATGGCCGCCGTCACCAGCGAACCGCCGCTGCCATCGGGTACGGCATCGAGCAGGCGCATGTCAGCCGAAGCGCTGCGACCGAAGGCGATAACCGAGGCACCGTGCTGCTCCGCAGCAGCGCGCAGTCGGTCTGTCCATTCGACGTCAGCAGGGATCACGGCAGTGCCACCCTTTGCCAGCCCTTCGAAGATCTCGGCCTTGGCATCCGCAATGGCTTCCATCGAACCGAGGTTCTCGATGTGCGCGGGTGCCAGCGTGGTGATCACCGCGACGTGCGGCTTCACCTGCGCGGTGAGGCCGGAAATCTCGTTCGCATGGTTCATGCCCATTTCGAACACGCCGAAGCGGCTGCGCGCGGGCATGCGCGACAGGCTGAGCGGGACGCCGACGTGGTTGTTGTAACTGCGCACCGAGCGATGCGCCGCGCCGCGCGAACTGCGCTCAAGCGCGGTGAAGATCGCTTCCTTGACGCCGGTCTTGCCGACCGATCCCGTCACGCCGATCACCTTGGCGGTGGTGCGCTCGCGCGCCGCCCGGGCCAGCGCCATCAGCGCTGCTGTGGTGTCGGCGACGCGGACGTGCGGATAGTCCACCTCGCGGTCCACCAAGGCGGCAGCCGCGCCATTGGCGAAGGCCTTGTCGAGGAAGCGGTGGCCGTCCATCGCCTCACCCTTGAGCGCCACGAACAGGTCGCCGCCGCGAACGTCGCGGCTGTCCATTTCGACGCCGCTAACCTGAAATTCACCATAAGCGGTCCCGCCGGTAGCGGCCGCGATTTCGGCAGCGGTCCACAAGGCAAGGCGCGGGGCAGCGGCAGCGCTGGTGGGCCAGCGCAGGGGCTTGAGCACCGCGCTCACCGGACTGCTCCGGCCAGCTGAGCGGCGCATTCGCGTGCAACGGTTACGTCGTCGAACGGCAATACCTGCATGTTTTCTCCCGACCCGATGATCTGGCCTTGTTCGTGTCCCTTGCCCGCCACCAGCACGATGTCGCTGGCGCCGGCTTCGGCGAGCGCGGCGGCAATGGCTTCGCGCCTGCCGCCGATGTTGCGGGCTGCTTTACCTGCACCGGCCATCACGGCTTCGCGGATGGTGGCGGCATCTTCGCCGCGCGGATTGTCGTCGGTTACGATGACGAGGTCGCTGCCGGCAGCGGCAGCCTCCCCCATCGGCCCGCGCTTGCCCTTGTCACGGTCGCCGCCGGCACCGAAGACGGTGATGAGGCGGCCCGTGACGTGGGGCCGAAGCGCGGCAATCGCCGCGCTCAATGCGTCAGGCGTATGGGCATAGTCGACATAGACCGGCGCCCCGCTCTTGGTGATGACGGCCCGTTCGAGACGTCCGCGCACCGGCTGCAAGCGGGCGACGGCGTCGATCACCTGCGCGGCGGGCATGCCGGTCGCCAGCACCAGTCCGGCAGAAACCAATGCATTGGCTACCTGGTAAGCCCCGATCAGCGGCAGGCGGATGGCATAAGCACGGCCATCGTAGACGATCTTGAGGTCCTGCCCCAAGGGGCTGGGCGTGCGGGCGATCAGGTTGATGCCCTTGCCCTTTGCACCCACTGTCAGCAGCTTGAGGCCGCGTTCCTTCGCCACGGCAACGGCGCGGTCGGACCATTCGTCGTCCGCCCAGATCACTGCCGCACCGCCATCGTCGACGACTTCGGTGAACAGCCGCATCTTGGCCGAGAAGTAGTCTTCCATGTCGGAGTGGTAGTCGAGGTGGTCGCGGCTGAGATTGGTGAAGGCACCGGCTTTCACCGGCAGGCCTTCGTTGCGGTATTGCGACAGCCCGTGGCTCGATGCCTCGTAAGCCACATGGGTCACGCCTTCGCGCGCAAGGCCGGTCATGTTCGACAGGAAGGTGACGATGTCAGGCGTGGTCAGCCCGGTCGAAACGCTTTCGTCCGGCGTGGTGACCCCCAAGGTACCGATCGAAGCCGCGCGCTCGCCGCACATGCGCCAGATCTGCCGGGTCATCTCGACGCAAGAGGTCTTGCCGTTGGTGCCGGTGACGGCGACCACCGTTTCCGGCGTCGGACGGAAATAGAGCGAGGCGAGCCGGGCAAAGGCCCGGCGCGGTGTGTCATCTGCCAGGTGCAAGGCACCTTCGACCATGGCTTCCGGACGCGCGACCACGGCCACGGCACCACCGGCAATGGCGGCTTCGATAAAGTCCTCGCCATTCACCGCCGTGCCCTGGAAGGCGCCGAAAACATTGCCGGGGGCGATCTTGCGGTGATCGATGGCAAAGCCGGTGACGCGGGTCTCGCCCGCCTCCCCGGCATCGATTTGCAAGACGCTCGCAAGATCGGACAGCAGCATCAGTCCAGATCCCCCACCAGCGGGCGCAGGTCGGTCAGGTCGATATCGCGGTCGGCATCGGGCAAGACGCCCAGCTGCGGGCCGATGCGCGGGACCAGCCGGCCGACGATGGGCGCGGCATTCCATGCCGCGGTGCGCTGGTATGAACTGGCGGCAGTGCCCTGCGGCTCGTCCAGCATGGCGATCACGACATAGCGCGGGCGATCCATCGGGAAGGCTGCCGCAAAGGTGGATACCAGCGAGGACTGGCGATAGCCGCCGTTGCCGGGCTTTTCGGCCGAGCCGGTCTTGCCGCCGATACGGAAGCCGGGAGCGTCAGCGTTGCGCCCCGTGCCGTAGACAGCGATCATCCGCAGCAACTGGTTCATGCGTGCACTGGTGCTGGCCCGGAAGACGCGGCGACCGCGGGGGGCCTGCCCCGGTTCGACACGCTGCAGCGTGGCGGGACGCCAGATGCCGCCGTTGACCATGGCCGCATAGGCGCTGGCAAGGTGCAGCGGCGTAACGGCGACGCCGTGGCCGTATCCCACTGTAATCCCGCGAATACGTGACCATTCTCCGGATTGCCAGATCGGGAAACCTCGCGCCGGCAATTCGACATAGGGACGCTCGTTCATGCCCAGCTCGGCCATGTAGTTGCGCAAGGTGGCAGCGCCCATCTCGTCGACGACATGGCCGGTCACCACGTTGGACGAATGGATCAGCATTTCCGGGACATTGAGCGAATCGCCGATTGGGTGGCTGTCGCGCACGGTGCGGCCCTGCACGATGTAGGGTTCGGCGGAATAGCGGCGCGACAGGTCCGTGATGGAACCGCTGTCGATGGCGGCGGCCACTGCCAGCGGCTTGAAGGTGGAGCCCAGTTCGTAGACCTGGTTGGTCACACGGTTGAAAACCGGCGCGGTAATGCCGCGATCATGCTGATCCTGCGTGACGCGCACGTCTGATGATTGCACCTCGTTCGGGTCGAAGTCGGGGAGACTGGCCAGCGCAAGGATTTCACCGGTGTCGACGTCGAGCACGATGCCGGCCGCGCCCACCGCGTTCACCGCCAGCATCCCGCTGCGCAATTCGTCTTCCAACGCGCCCTGCACGCGCATGTCGATGGACAGCGCCACCGGCTCACCGCGCGCCGCGGGATCGAGCAATTGTTCGTCGAGCACTTCTTCCATGCCCGTCCGGCCATGGCCGTCTGCGCTGACATATCCGAGCACGTGAGCGGCCAGGGATCCCTGCGGGTAATGGCGGTCTGTCTCGCGCGGCAGTTCCAACGCCAGTTCGCCGATGGCGATCACCTGGTTGGCCTGTTCGGGCAGGACCCGGCGACGGATGTAGCCTGCCCGGCCGGAACGCAGCAGCTCGGTCACTTCATAAGTGTCGAGATCGGGGAAGATCGCCTGCAGCTCTGCCGCGACTTCCTCTGGCGACTTCACCAGCGGCGGGCCGCCATCGCCGCCCTCGGACATGGCATTGGGGTTGAACCACAGGGCATAGGCGGGAAAGGCGCGCGCCAGCGGCACGCCGTTGCGATCGGTGATCTCGCCGCGCGGGGGCAGCAAGGCATCGGCCATCGAGTGTTCCGCGGGGCCGCTCTCGACCGCGCCGATCCAGGTGATGCGCGCCAGCGCCGCGCTGGCCACCAGTACGAACACGGCGGCGATCAGCAGCAGGCGCAACCGCGCGACCAGCAATGCGCGGCGGCGATGATCGAAGCGCCCCGCCTGGCCGGTAATGATAGTGCGCGGGGCGGCGAAGGTCGTCACCGGACGGCGGCTCCTGCAGCAGCAACTTCGGTCACCCTGAAACCAGCAATCGGCACGCGCAGCGGTCCGGGCGCAATGGCTACGGTAAGACGGCCATTGTCAGGCGGGCCGCCCGCCAGCACTGCTTCGTCCACCGGGCGACCGGTGAGCGGGGAGACCAGCTCGGGAAATTCGGGTACGTCCTCGCCGCTCGTCATCCCGGCCAGCATGATCGGCGCAGGGGAATCGCCGGTGCGCGGACTGCCGAAGCTGGCCAGTTGCAGCGGGCTGTCGAGGAACTGTTCGGCACGCGGCGCTTCGAAGCCAAAGTCGACGCGGTTCCATGCCGCCAGCTGGACCTGGTTGGACCGGGTGAGGAATTCGGTCTCCAGCAGCATGTTCTGTTCTTCCAGCCGCACGATCTCGCGCTCGGCGCGCACGACATCGGCGTGCACCGCGTTCACCTTGAGGTGCAGCAGGGTGTACAGCGCCAGGCAGACACCAAGCGCGGCGAACCAACCGATCCGGCGGATGCGGGCTTGCGGTGTCATGCGACATTCTCCCTTGCTGGTGCGGCGGTGCGGGTGGCGGCGCGCAGCGTTGAGGAACGCGCACGCGGGTTGCGATCGATCTCTGCCTGCGAGGGGCGGATCGCCTTGGTCAGAAGCCCGAAGCGCGCAAGCGGAAGGGCGCGCGCTTCGGGCAGGTGGCGTGACGCGCGGGGGGTTGCATTTGCCGCGTCACGCAAGAATTGCTTCACGATCCGGTCTTCGAGCGAGTGGAAGCTGACCACGGCCAGCCGCCCGCCCTCTTTCAGCAGGACCTCTGCCGCATGCAGGCCCTCGCGCAGCTCGTCGAGCTCGCCGTTCACGTGGATGCGAATGGCCTGGAAACTGCGGGTGGCCGGGTCCTTCTTGTCGCCCGGACGGTGGCCCAGCGCCTTGCGCACCACTTCGGCCAGTTCGCCGGTGGTGGTCAGCGGGCGTGCGGCCACGATAGCGCGGGCGACGCGGCGCGACTGGCGCTCTTCACCATACTGGTAGAGCACGTCGGCGATGTCCTTTTCCGCCGCTTCGTTGACGAAGTCGGCAGCGGTCGGGCCGGACTGGCTCATGGTCATGTCGAGCGGACCGTTGCTGGAAAAGGCAAAGCCGCGCTCGGCCTGGTCCAGCTGCATCGAGGAGACGCCGATATCCATGGTGACGCCGTCGACCTGCGCCACGCCGGCTTCGGCCATGGCTGCCACCATCTCGGAGAAACGGCGGTGGTGCAGCACCAGGCGCGGCGGCTGCTCCCTGGTCTCGGGCCACTCTTGGCCGGCGGCGATGGCATCGGGATCGCGGTCGAAGGCGTGGACGGTCGCCCCGCGGTCAAGGATCGCACGGGTATAGCCGCCGGCGCCGAAGGTGGCGTCGATCACGACATCGCCCGGCTGCGGGTCGAGGGCTTCGATCACTTCGTCGAGCAGGACGGGGACATGCGGCGCGGGAGCGGTCACTTGCCTTTCCCTTTCGCCTTGGCCCAGGCGTCTTCGGCATCGGCCAGGCACAGTTCGTACTGGTCCTGCCAGCCGCCGCCCATCTGGCCCAGCTTGTCGAGGTCCCACAGGGTCAGGAACTGGCCGCCGCCGAGGAAGCAGATGTTGTCGCCGATGCCGCCGACCTTGCAGAAGCGCGGCGGCAGGATGAATCGACCGCTCTTGTCGTAGGGCACTTCGGTGAAGGTCCACATCTGGGTGGAGCGCAGGTCTCGGTCGAAGTCGAGATCGCGGCGCACGGCGTTCTCTTCTTCCTTGTCGAGGATGTCTTCGAAATTGTCGGTACGCGAGAGACCGAAGGCGGTCAGGCAGGGATACTTGTGGTGCTTGGCGACGCAGAGCACGCCCTCGTCACCCAGTTCGGCGAAGACCTTGCGGAACAGCGGAGGCAGCACGAAGCGATCCTTTTCGCCGCGAAGCGAAAAGCCCTGCCCCCTGTAACCTGTCGGCCGTTGCGCCACGAGCCCTTGTCCCTCAACCGAAGTTCCCTCGCGAACACACCCTCCCCGCTCCGAGCCGCGCGCATGCACGACCGGTTCGCTCCTGCAAGGGAACGCAACACGGGCGGTGTGTCCGATAGAATCAGGGGATACCGCGTGCAGACGCGGGATGGAAGGGGAAATTGCGGGAAATTGTGGGAGAAAGGTTTAAGTCTTTGTTTTTACTATCTCTCTCCGGACACCTGCTCGCGCCTGTTTTCCGACGTTTCGCTGCCAAGACCAACAGTTCCCACGATTTCCCGCGAGGAATCGCCGCTTTGGGGCATATTCTCCCGCGCGATCCCCAAGCCGTGCTCCAACAGCCAGGTCAGCGCGCTTTCCGCGTGGGGATAGGGACCGGCAATATCGAGCATGGCGGCATCGGCCACCAGCAGCGCCTGCCCTGCCCCGATCCGGCAGTGAGCCAG
The DNA here is from genome assembly GCF_038289935.1 of Aurantiacibacter gilvus. Lineage (NCBI taxonomy): Bacteria > Pseudomonadati > Pseudomonadota > Alphaproteobacteria > Sphingomonadales > Erythrobacteraceae > Aurantiacibacter > Aurantiacibacter gilvus. The sequence continues at coordinate 501,636 of NZ_JBBYHV010000001.1, read as the reverse complement.
CAAGGCATCGCCGGGAATGGTGCACTCGCGGGTGGCCCCAGAATAGTCCCATGCGCCGCGCATGTTCACCGGCAGCGGGTCACCAAAGTGATCGGCCTGCTGCAAGCCCTCGGCCTGCGCTTCGTCAAAAGTGAGTTCAAGACCCCAGCGCGCGAGGATCGGCGAGAGCAGTGCGACATCCTGCGGACGGCGGCGATCACCGATGCCAAACCGGGATTCCCCGGTCATCAGCGGGTCGGCAAACAACAGCAGGCGGCCGCCTTCGCGCACCCAGGTGTCGAGCGCGACGTTCTCCTCCGCGCTCAATCCGCGCGGCTGGGCCAGCAGCAGGTAGTCGTAGCCTGCCAGGACTTCTTCGGAGAGGTAGTCGACCGGCGCCAGCGCGAAACCTTGTTCCAGCACCGCGCGTGCCCAGTGTGGCTCGGCCTCACCCTGCAGCGTCTCGCCAAAGTCGGCCGGCTCGCCCCAGTAGATCGGCACTGTTCCCATCAGGGCCAGCGCGGGCTGTTCGCCAGCGTCCTGCGCAACTGCCGGAGCAGCCATGCAGGCAAGAGCCAGCGCGGCAACCAGTTTACTGGAGAGGCACATTGCTGGCCGGACGCGTCTGGTCATCGCTCGGCTCCGGAGCGGGCGAGGCGGTGGGCGTGGGTGTTGGTGTCGGGTCTGCCGGCAAGTCCGGAACCACGCCGGCATCGGCCAGCGGATCGCGCGGCGCGGCCGTTTCGCTGGCGACCACGGTCGGCGCGGCGTCAGGCACGACGCCTTCCTCGGTCAGTTGCACGCGGCTGGTGATGGCATCGGCAAGGCCGACCAGCAGCACCATGGCCAGCACGCCGAAGCCACCGATCTGCAAGCGCTGCATGCGTTCGGCGCGCGTCCCGGCGAGCGGAGCGGGCTCGGCCTCGGGCTTGGGGCGGAAGAAATCGCGCGGATCGAATGCCATGCGCACTCCCCTAGCCTTCCGAAGCTGAACCTAACCAGTCGAAAACGGGCAGGTCCTTCGCGGCCAGCCATTCGGCGTTGTAGAGCGTCGAAAGGTAGCGGAAGCCGGTATCGCACAGGATGGTGGCAATGCGCGGGTTCTCCACCCCTTCGGCCACAAGCTGGCGGCCCAGCGCCACGGCGCCCGCAACGTTGATGCCGCTGGAGAGCCCCAGGCACAGCCCTTCCTCGCGCAGCAGGCGCGCAACCCAGTCGAGGCCCTCGGGATCGGAAATGCGGAACTGCGTGTCGATCGGCGCACCTTCGAGGTTCGCCGTGATACGGCCCTGCCCGATGCCTTCTGCAACGGAGGAGCCCTCGGACTTCAGCTCGCCTTCCGCGTAGTAGCTGTAGAGCGCCGCGCCGAAGGGATCGGTCAGGGCAATGCGCACGGCCTCGTCGAAGGCCTTCAGCCCCATGCCGACGCCGGCCAGCGTGCCGCCGGTGCCGACGGCGCAAGTGAAGCCGTGGATCTTGCCGTCCATCTGGTCCCAGATCTCGGGCGCGGTGCCTTCGATATGGGCGCGGCGGTTGGCGACATTGTCGAACTGGTTGGCCCAGACGGCGTTGTCCATCTCTTCCGCGATGCGGCGGCTGGTGTGGACGAAGTGGTTGGGATCGGCGAACTTGGTCGGCGGGACGGTCACCAGCTCCGCGCCGAGCGCGCGCAGGGTGTCCATCTTCTCCTTCGACTGGTTGTCCGGCATGACGATTACGCACTTGTAGCCAAGCGCGTTGCACACCAGCGCAATGCCGATGCCGGTATTGCCCGCCGTGCCTTCGACAACCGTACCGCCCGGCTGCAGCTCGCCGCGCGCCTCTGCATCGCGCACGATCCACAGCGCCGCGCGGTCCTTCACGCTGGCACCCGGATTGGCGAATTCGCACTTGCCCCAGATCTCGCACCCGGCGGCCTCGCTGGGCCCCTGCAGGAGGACGAGCGGCGTATTGCCGATAAGGTCGAGCGTGGACGAACGGACGGGCAGAGTTGTCATGGTCCGGAAGTTAGGAGGACCGACAGTTTAGCGCAATGTAATATGGCTTTGGGTGCCCCCAACTCAATCTTCTTCGGCGATGGTCACCTTCATGCCGTCCAGGTCTGCCGTGAAGGCGATCTGGCACGACAGGCGCGAGTTCTCGTCGCGATGGTCACTGGAATCGAGCAAGTCGTCTTCGTCCTCGCTCATTTCCGGCAGCTTGTCCTTGAACGAAGGGTCGACGTGCACGTGGCAGGTCGCACAGGAACAGCAGCCACCGCACAAGGCCAGCAGCTCGTCGAAGCCATTGTCGCGGATGGCTTCCATCACGGTCAGGCCATCGCCTACCTCGATGGTGGATTCCTCGCCGGAGCGGTTGACGACAGTGAGCTTGGGCATTGCTGCGGATTTCCTCTGGTGATCAGTCGCGCGGCTGCTAGGCAATCGTGCGATAATTGGCAAGGAGGGGCAGATGGGCCTGACGGCACAGCAGATCAAGACAGCCCTCGACGCGGTGGCGGATCGCGAACCCGCCATCGCTGTCGCGCTGGAGAAGGCCGGCTACCCCGAACCGCGCATCCGCGAGCGCGGCTACATGACCCTGCTGCGCACCATCGTCGGCCAGCAGGTGAGCGTCGCGGCAGCCTCCTCCATGTGGAACAAGCTGGAGGCTGAACTGGGCGCCGACTTCAAGCCCACCTGCCTGCTCGAACGCGATTTCGACACCCTGCGCGCCTGCGGCCTGTCGCGGCAGAAGCAGGGTTATGCGCGGTCCCTGTGCGAACTGGTAGCGGCCGGCGAAGTCGATTTCGATAATCTCCCCGCCGACGACGAGGAGGCCATTGCCGAACTGACGAAGATCAAGGGCATCGGCCGCTGGTCCGCCGAGATCTACCTGCTCTTCGCCGAGGGGCGGCAGGACATCTGGCCGGCAGGCGATCTCGCGGTGATGGCCGGCATCGGGAAAATCCTCGGCATGGAAGAACGCCCCGACGAAAAGGCCACCCGCGCGCTGGCCGAACCTTGGCGCCCCCATCGCGGCGCGACGGCGATCTTCACCTGGCATTGCTATAACAATCCGGCGCTTTGAAAGCTCGACTCCGACGCTGCAAAACGGGTTCAAGCCAGATTTGGCGAACTTCCACCCCGCCATTGCCATGTTCAATCATGGTCTATAGGCATCAATGGCAATAGGGGGCTAAATCAATGCGAACTTTCATCACTTGCACCGCAATCTCGATTGCGGTGGCGATGGGTGCTTCTGGAGCGGTGAAAGCGCACGAAGCGGTCGAACAAGCGCGCGAGGAAGCCCGTGTCGATGCGATGCAGGCAACGACAACGGCTTTCATTGCGACGTTGAACGATGCGCAGCGCGATCTTGTCATCGCCGCGATCGACGATGTGGGAACCCGAACGAACTGGTCGAACCTTCCTGTAGGCGTGGCACCACGCTCCGGTATAGCAGTCGAGGAAATGAATTCCGGCCAGCGTATTGCCTTTCACGCAATGCTGGCAGCTGCCTTTTCCAGCCAAGGATATCTGACGACCACTACCATAATGTCTAACGAGGATGTGCTGCACGAACTCAGTGCCAGCATAATCGCCACCATGTCGGAGGACGATCCCTTACGCGCGCAACGTGAAGCATTCATCGCAAACTACGATGCCGAAAAATTCTACGTCGTCGTTTTTGGTGACCCGCAGGGAAGCGATTGGGGCTGGACCGTTACGGGTCATCATTACGCTGTCAATTTCACGGTTTCCTCGGGCAGGATCGTGTTCACTCCCCTGTTCCTCGGTGCCAATCCGCAGGTTGTACCTGAGGGGCGATTTGCGGGTTTCCGTCTGCTCCAGCATGAAGCCGATCGGGCAATGGCGCTCATAGCTTCACTGGACGCTGCGCAACTTGAACGTGCGGTGATAGCGGATGCGGTTGATGGCCAGGTCTTCGCAGGTCCCGGTCGTCAGGACAGAATTGCAGCGCCGCTCGGGATTCCAGCCTCTGATCTGGGACCGCTCCAGCACTACCTCCTTGAAGCACTCGTCAACGAGTTTCTCGATCATGCATCGGATGAAGCGTCGGCTCGCCAACGGCTAGCGATCGATGAAGACGGGGTCGAGTCACTTCATTTTGCCTGGTGGGGACCGACCGGAGAGCCGACGGGACGATACATGTTCCGCATTCAAGGACCCTCCATCCTCATCGATTATGTGCGGGAGTCGTCTGGCGACGATGCGTTCAATCACGTTCATTCGATCGTGCGGGACCCTTCGAATGACTACGGCGCTGACTGGTTGGCCATTCATTATGACGAGTCTCACGGCGAGTAGCGCACGCAACAATTGCGGCCGTCGGAGCGGAAAGGCGCTCCCTTGTTTCCTGGTGCGTTTTCCCTGCAGCCTACCAGACGCATGGTGCAGGAACTGGCCTTGCGATCATTGCTTTTCCGCAGCCCCTCCCTAACTCCCCCTCCGGGACCAATCCGGAGAAACCATGCCTGACACCACTGCCGCCGCCCGCGTTTCCGACACTCCGTTGATCCCGCGCGATCACCTGTTCGGGAACCCCACCCGCTCGCAGGGCAAGATCAGCCCGGACGGCAAGTGGGTCAGCTGGATGGCGCCGTGGGACGGGGTGATGAACGTGTTCATGGCCCCGGCCGAGGATCACGAGGACGTGCGTCGCATGACTTCCGCCACCGACCGCCCGATCCCAACCTATTTCTGGGTACCCGACAGCGCGAGCCTGCTCTACATCCGCGACAAGGAAGGCGACGAGAACTTCCTGCTGTACCAGGTCGGCGTGACCGAGGGCGCGGAAGAGAAGTGCCTCACTCCCTTCGAGGAAACCCGTGTCCAGCTGGTCGGCGCGTCCGACACGATCAAGGACAAGCTGCTGGTGGGCGTGAACAACCGCGATCCGCGCTTCCACGATATTTACCTGCTGCACCTGGGTACCGGCGAACTGGAGCTGGTGTTCGAGAACAACGAGTGGGCGGGCTTTGAAAGCGATGACAGCCTCACACTGCGCTGGGCCATGCGGCAGAATGCCGAGGGCGGCACCGACATGCACGAGATCACCGATGGCGTGGTGGCGGAAGAGCCGCGCGAGGTAACCGGCCTCGACGATGCGCTCACCACCGGCATGGCGGGCTACACTACCGACGGCAAGACGCTCTACTGGCTCGACAGCCGCGGCCGGAACACCGCCGCGCTGTTTGCCGAGAATTGCGAGACGGGCGAGCGCACCCTCATCGCCGAGCACGACAAGGCCGACATCGGCGGCACCCTGCGCCACCAGGACACCGGCGAAGTGCTGGCCTGGAGCGCCACCTACCTGCGCACCGAACACCACGCGATCGACCCCGATATCGGGGCGGCCTTCGCATGGCTGCGCGAGCAGCTGCAGGGCGATTTCGGCGTGCAGTCGCGCACCGACGACGACCGCCGCTGGCTGGTGTGGAACGACCCGCTGACCGCGCCGATCAGCAGCTACCTGTTCGACCGCGACGCGATGACGCTGACGAAGTTCTACACCACCTACCCCGAGTTGGAGGGTGCTCCCCTCCAGCCGATGCACGCCCGCGAGATACCCGCACGCGACGGCCTGACCCTGCCCAGCTACCTCACCCTGCCGCCCCAGTCCGATCCCGATGGCGACGGCGTGCCCGACGCCCCGGTGCCGATGGTCCTGCTGGTCCACGGCGGCCCTTGGGCGCGCGACGGCTATGGCTTCAACCGCACGCACCAGTGGCTCGCCAACCGCGGCTACGGTGTGCTGTCGGTGAACTTCCGCGGCTCGACCGGCTTCGGCAAGGATTTCATCAATGCCGCCAACCGCGAGTGGGCGGGCAAGATGCATGACGACCTGATCGACGCGGTCGAATGGGCCATCGAGGCCGGCATTGCCGAGCGCGACAAGGTGGCGATCATGGGCGGCTCCTACGGCGGCTATGCCACGCTGGTGGGCCTGACCTTCACGCCCGAGGTCTTCGCCTGCGGCGTCGATATTGTCGGCCCGTCGAACCTCGAAACCCTGCTCGAAACCATCCCGCCCTACTGGGAGCCGGTGGTGAAGCAGTTCCACGAGCGCATGGGCGATCCCTCGACCCCCGAGGGCAAGGACTTCCTCAAGTCGATCAGCCCGCTGTACAAGGCCAGGGACATCGTCAAGCCGCTGCTGATCGGCCAGGGCGCCAACGATCCGCGCGTGAAACAGGCCGAAAGCGACCAGATCGTGGAGGCCATGGAACGCGACGGCGTGCCCGTCACCTATGTCCTCTTCCCCGACGAAGGCCACGGCTTCCACCGACCGGAAAACAACATCGCCTTCAACGCCATTGCCGAGAACTTCCTCGCCGAATGCATCGGCGGGCGGGCCGAGCCGGCTGGCGAGGTGCTGGCCGCATCGACAGCTGACATTCGTGCAGGTAAGGAGCACGTAAAGGGCCTGTAGGGAGAGGGCGCATGGCAGCGCAGAAGAGCATTTTCATCACCGGCGGTGCGTCCGGAATCGGCCGCGCCATTGCGCAGCATTTCGGCGCCAAGGGCTGGCTGGTCGGCATCGCCGACCGCAATACGTTGGGCCTCGAAGAGACCAAGGCCCTGCTGCCCGAAGGCCTGTGTCACACCTATGTCTTCGACGTCACCGACCGCGAAGGCTGGGACAAGGCGCTGGGTGAATTCGCCGCGCTGAATGATGGCAAGATCGACGTGGTTGCCAACAACGCAGGCCTGCCTGCCGGAGGCGCCATCGACGAGGTAACCTACGAAGAGCTGGACCTGCTCATCGACGTCAACCTGCGCGGCGTGTTCTACGGCGCCAAGGCCGCCTACCCCTATCTCAAGGCTGCCGCGCCGGGTTCTTGCCTGCTCAACACCGCCAGCGCCGCGGCCATCCACGGCATGGCCAACCAGAGCGTCTACGGTGCGACCAAGGCGGGCGTGCGCTCGCTGACCGAAAGCCTCGATGCCGAATGGCGCGAGTTCGGGATCAAGTCGCGCTCGCTGATGCCCAGCTTCATCGACACCCCGCTGTTGCAGGTGCCGCCCAACCGCAGCCGCAATACCCCGATCCGCGAGGCCGTGGTGGCTGCCGGGCTGGAATTCACGCCGGTCGAAGTGGTGGCGCAGGCCGCGTGGGACGCGGTGCACGGAGAGAAGACGCACATTCTCGTCGGCAAGACCGCGCGCAAGCTGGCGCGGGTGGCCAAGTGGATGCCGTGGTTGCTGAAGAAGCGCGCGGCCACGCTGAAGAACGCCCACAACAAGAGCGAAGGACGCTAGGCGATCTCCGCCGCCATCGCGGCCAGTTTTGCGACGGTGTTGATATTGCGTCCGGTGCCGTGCTTGGCGGCGGGAACCACCAGCTTCGATTGCCCCTGCCCTGACGGGTAGTGGACGAAGACTTCGCTTTCGCCCGCGACGACCTGCTCGTCCTTCTGGTGGCGAAGCTCGCCAACCTCGATCGGTCCATCGACAAACACCACGATCACCTGATTGCCCGCCGCATCGGGAAAGGGGTTGCGCGCCAGCACCCGGGCCATGTCCTCGCCGGTGCGCAGGATGATCTCCGGACAACCGCCGAACTCGCCGGTGATAGCGTCGGTGAGGACCTTTCGCACTCCCTCCACGTCATCCGGCCCCGCGAAGACCACGTTGCCGCTGGCAATGTAGGTGCGCACCTGTTCCAGCCCGGTCTTGCCCAACGCCTCACGCAGGCGCGCCATCTCGATCTTGCCGGTCCCGCCGACATTCACGGCACGCAGCAGGGCGACCCACGCCGTCACGGCGAAACAAATGTGGAAGCAACGGCCTGCCCTTCGATGGTCAGGAACGGCGAGAGATCGTCCCACGGCACGACCACGGTTTCGGCACAGGGCGTCGCCGCATGGGGAACGCCGGGAATGAAGGCCAGGCCACTGCCGTCCTCCGCCAGGCCGACGTCCCAGTTCGGCGTGCGTCCGGCGATTTCGATGCACTCGGTGCGGTGCGCCACATCACCTTCCGGACTGCCTTCTGGCAAGTCGTACCAGTTGCCCAGCAAGACCGGCATGAAGGCCTTGGACACAGTCGCAAAGACAAATCCCTCGGAGATGATTTCGCGGTCGAGCGCCCGGTCGTTGAGCCATTGCTGCGCCTGGACCTGGGTGCCGTAATAACGATCATAGACGCGCCGCAGCGACCAGTGCGACGGGTGCGCACCGCCGCAATAGAGGCTGTTGTGCTCGATCGCGCCGACCCAGCGTTCCGTCAGCACTTCGGGACGCACTTCCTTGTAGAAATAGCCGTCGAGGCCGCGGAAAGCGGCGTGCATGCCGAAGCACTGCGCATAATCGTCACTTACATCGCCGCGCGGCAAGTCGAATGCCAATTGCTGGTTGACGAGGACGTCGCTGCGCACGCTGCTGACGAGGGCGAAGGTGGAGATCGCCACATCTTCCTCGTCGAAGTGCGCGGGCGGCACATAACGGAGCACGGTATAAGCCTGTCCGGCGATCTCGCCGGGGGCGCTCTCGATTCTGCCCCCAGACAAGCGAGGCCCCATGAAAGCCATGCTTTCACACGGACTGGCAAGCTCCCGGCCCTGCTCCCACTCGAGCCGCTGCAAGGTGATCGGCAGGGCTCTTGCCCCCTCCTGCCAGGTGCCGCTCGCGCTGCCGCCTTCGATGGCAGTCATCCGCCAGTTCGCCTCGCCGGGATCGTCGTAACCGATCCGCTCTGCGAAGACACCCTCTTCGTTCAACAGCCCGATCAGCAGCTTGTGGCGATCATAGTAGTAGACGCCGTCGCCATCCTCGCCATTGAAACAGGCATGGACCGGCAGGTTGCCGACGGTCCCTTGCCAGACGCCCCGAAGGCCGGTTTCCTGCGCCGCCGCCGGTGTCGCGACCAGCGCCAACAGCCCCGCGCAGACCGCCCCCAGCCGCCTCACAGCGCCTCGATCACCCTGGCCATATCGAGGTCGCGTTGCGACAGTCCGCCCGCGTCGTGGGTGGTCAGCGTGATGTCGACCTTGTTGTAGACGTTGAACCATTCGGGATGGTGGTCGCTTTTCTCGGCGATCAGCGCGACGCGGTTCATGAAACCCCATGCCTCGCTGAAGTCGGCGAACTTGAAGACCTTGCGCATGGCGTCCCCGTCGCGGGCGAAATCCCATCCGTCGAGTTCGCTCAGGCCCGCTTCGGCCTCGCTGGGGGTGAGTTTCTCGACGGTCATGTGATGCTCCCTTGCTTGCCTCTTGCGGTCTGCATGCCCTAACGCGGCCAATGATGGAACCGTGCCGATTAGCCGCGACTGAACTGGCCTGCCGCCGCGGCGAGCGGCTGCTGTTCGCTGGCCTGTCGCTGGCGCTCGAAAGCGGCAGCGCGTGCCACGTCACCGGCCCCAACGGCGTGGGCAAGTCGAGCATGATCCGCATCATGGCCGGCCTGCTGTGCCCCCTCGCCGGAAGCGTCGAGCGACAAGGCTCCATGGCCCTGCTCGACCAGAACATTGCCCTCGACGAGCACCAGCCGCTGGCCAAGGCGCTGGACTTCTGGAGCGGCATTGATGGCAGCGCCACGGTCGACCTCGCGCGGCTGGGCCTCAGCGACCTGCTCGACGTGCCCGTGCGTTATCTCTCCACCGGCCAGCGCAAGCGTGCAGCCCTCGCGCGCCTGCTGGGACAGGGCGCGGATATCTGGTTGCTCGACGAACCGCTGAACGGGCTGGACAGCGAGGCCGTGGCGCTGGTTGAGGCGCTGGTGGCGGAGCATGTCGCGGCGGGCGGCGTGGCGCTCATCGCCAGCCACCAGCCGATTGCCGTCGCGGGCATGAGCAAGCTGCACTTGCCAGACTTCGTTCCGCAGGACGCCTACGCGTGAGCGTGCTCGGCAGCCTGCTGTGGCGCGACCTGTCCCGCCTGCTGCCCGGTGCGCGCAGCGGCAACACGCTGCTGCCGCTGCTGTTCTTCCTGGCCGTGGCCATGCTCTATCCCTTCGCGGTCGGCCCCAACCCGACGCTGCTGGCGCAGACCGGCGGCGGGGTGATCTGGGTCGCCGCGCTGCTCGCCGCCATCCTGCCGCTCGACCGGCTGCTTGCGCCCGACGTCGAGAGCGGGTTCTTCGACCAGTGGGCCTTGCGCGGGATTTCGGAAGAAGCCGTGGTGACCGTGCGCCTGGTCGCCCACTGGCTCAGTTTCGGGCCCTTCCTGATGCTCGCCGCCTTGCCCGCCAGCGCCCTGCTGGGCATCGATGCCCAGACGCTGTGGACGGTGGAGCTGGGACTTCTGGCAGGAACGCCGGGCCTTGCCGCCATCGGCCTGATCATCGCCAGCGTCACCGTGGGCCTGCGCGGCGGCGGAGCGGCGCTGGCCGGACTGCTCGCGATCCCGCTGGCCGTGCCGCTGTTGGTCTTTGGCGCGGGCAGCCTGTCGACCGGCGGCGACGCAGGCCTCGCGCTTACGGCGGCGATCAGCCTGGTGCTGGTAGCCATGGCGCCCTTTGCCGGCGGCGCGGCGATCCGGGCTGCGCGCGAGGGCTGACAGGCGGGGACTGGCAAAGGCAGGGACTGGCGGGCCGCCGCATTTCCTGTATTCTCCCTCGAGGTCGCAGCAAGTTCGGGGGGACTTCATGCGCAATTTCATTTTCGCCGCACTCGCCACGGTCGCATTGGCCACACCCGCCAGCGGGCAAATCGTGCCCGACGACCTGACCACCATGCCGCCGGTGACGACCGACTACGAACCGCCGCGCACGCCGTGGGGCGATCCGGACCTGCGCGGCACATGGCCGATCGAGAACCTCGACCAGATGAACCTGCCGATCGAGCGCGAAGAGGAGTTCGGCAATCGCGCATGGCTGACCAATGAGGAATACGCCGAGCGGCTGGCGGCCGCGCGCGAAAGCGATGGCAGCTTCGAGGAAGAACTGCGCACGCGCGGGACCATCGGCCTCTCCGGCTGGCTGGAATCGACCGACATGGGCCGCCGCAACTCGATGCTGGTCGATCCGCCCAACGGCCGTTTCCCGCCGCTGACCGAAGCAGCCCGGCCCTTGCAGGAGGCCGGACGGTCGAGCTGGGTCAGCGGCCAGCCGCGCGACTGGATCACCGATCTCGACATCTACGACCGCTGCGTGACGCGCGGCTTCCCTGCCAGCATGTTCCCCTTCCCCTACAACAACGGCATCCGCGTGTTCCAGGCGCCGGGCATGGTGGTGATCCATCACGAGATGATGTCGACGCGCATCGTCCCGCTGGGGCCGACCGAACGCTGGCCGGAAGACGTGCGCACCTACATGGGCCAGCCGATCGGCCACTGGGACGGCAATACGCTGGTGATCGAGACGACCAATATCGTCGACGGTGACGCTGCCGATCCCGACATCCATCGCCGCGCCGCCTCTCCCAATGCCTGGGACACGACCTACCCCACCAGCGCCGAGGCGCGCGTGACCGAGCGGCTGACCATGGTGAGCCCCGAACGCATCATCTACGAGATCACCTACAGCGATCCGCAGGTCTACACCGCGCCGTGGACCGCTCGGTACGACTGGACGCGCAACGACGGCTACGAGTTCTACGAATTCGCCTGCCACGAAGGCAACGTGCAGGTGCGCGACATGATCAACTCTTCTCGCGCGCAGCGGCTGCGCGATGCGCAGGCGGCGGCGGAAGGCGGCGAAGCCGGTTCGGGTGAGTGAACCGCCTGCTGCGGCTCTTTCCCGGAGCCCGGACGGCCAATATGCCGGTGCAGTCCGGTGCCTACCTGCTGACGATCTCGCTCGGAGAGAAATTCGCTGGATCGCTGCGCGGCAAACCCTACGAGTTGCCAGCCGGCACCTATGTCTATGCGGGCAGCGCCAATGGCCCCGGCGGCGTGGCGGCGCGCGTGGCGCGACATATGCGCAAGGACAAGAAGCTGCACTGGCACGTCGACGCGCTGACCGTGGCTGCGAGCGAGATCACCGCCTTCGCCTTTCCCGGCGGCAACGAGTGCGCTCTGGTCGAGCGGTTACTCGGCGAAGGCTATGAAGCCCCGCTGCCCGGCTTCGGATCAAGCGATTGCCGGTCGTGCCCGGCACACCTGCTCCGGCTTCAATAGGGCGGGTGGTAGTCTTCGCTGCGCAGCGAAAGGATATAGCCCACCAGCATGTCGACCTCGTCTTCCTCGAGGTAGAAATCCATTTCCTCGGGATAGGCGTGGGCGTCGGTCAGCCAGACCGTGAGCGACTGCCGCGTCAGGCCCGGGGTATTGGCGATCACCGGCCATTCGGGCGCGTCGGGATTGGGCGAGAGGCCGACGGGTTCCACCGAGTGGCACCCGGCGCATGCCGCCTGGGCCAGCGCATGGGCATCGGGATGGACGGCGGTCTGTTCCGGCGGCGTTGTCTGGCATGCGGCCACCAGCAACAGGGCCGGGGCAAGGGAAAGGCTACGGATCATTGCGAACTCCTGCTGCTTTCACACATAGCCTAGTGCAGGACAGGTGTCATTGCGCGCGATCAACCGGCCCGAGCAAGAGAACCGGTCAATAGGGCGGCTTGTCGAGTCCCTTGGGACTCTTGGTGAAAATCTCGCAGCCGTCCTCGGTAATGCCGATCGAGTGTTCGAACTGCGCCGACAGGCTCTTGTCACGCGTTACCGCGGTCCAGCCATCGTTGAGCAGCTTCACGTGCGGCTTGCCGAGGTTGATCATCGGTTCGATGGTCATGAACATGCCCGCCCGCAGTTCCGGACCGGAACCGGCGCGCGCGGCGTGGACCACTTCGGGCGCGTCGTGGAACAGGCGGCCAAGGCCGTGGCCACAGAATTCGCGCACCACGCCGTAGCGGTGGCTTTCGGCGTGTTCCTGGATCGCCGCGCCAATATCGCCCAGCCGCGCACCGGGGCGTACCTGGGCAATTCCGATCATCAGGCACTCGTAGGTCACTTCGACGAGCTTCTTCGCCTTGATCGAAGGCTCGCCGGCAAAGAACATGCGGCTGGTGTCGCCGTGCCAGCCGTCGAGCAGCGGGGTCACGTCGATATTGACGATGTCGCCTTCCTTCAGCCGCTTGTCCGACGGGATGCCGTGGCAGACCACGTGGTTGATCGAGATGCAGCACGAATGGGTATAGCCGCGATAGCCCATCGTTGCCGGCACCGCGCCGCCATCTAGCGTCAGTTCACGCACCTTGGCGTCGAGTTCGCCGGTGGTGACGCCCGGCTCCACCATGGTGGTCAGTTCGTCGAGGATTTCGGCCGCAAGACGGCCCGCCTTGCGCATGCCTTCGTAGCCTTCCGGCCCATGCAGCTTGATGGAGCCGTCACGGTAGACGGACATGTCTTCGGTTACGTGCTGGTATTCGGTCATGCGCCCCACATAGAGGCAGTTTCGCTCAATTGCGAGATGCGAAGGCCGGGCGATATTCCTCGCGCACCACTTCCAGCACTTCCTCGGTCACCGGGAAGGTGAATTCGTAGCTGCCCTCGGCATAGGGACCGGCGAGATAGGGGGCGATCTGGATGCCGATGCGGTCGAAGGTCACGCCATTGCTCGATCCCAGCAGCAGGTTGGTCTCGTCGGGCTTGATGCAGGTATCGAAAGTATCCTGCGACCCTTGCTCGACGGGTTCTCCGCGACGCTCGGCACGCTCGGCATTCAGCGCGTCGCACAGCTGTTCGCCGATCGCACCGTCGAGTGCTGCGGGCGAGGTGAAGAAAGTGATCGGTTCCAGCGGTCTTTCGCTCTGCTTGTCCCACACCACCGTGTCGAAGCCGTAATTGGGATGGGCGCCGCCAGTGTAGGTCGAAAAGTCTGCCGACAGGCTGATCCAGTCGGGCAGGTCGGCCACCACTTCCCAGGCGGTTTCACTGGAATAGGCGTTGAACGGGAAGCCGTTGTCGCGCGCCTCGCTGCGTCCTGTCGCGGCATTGCGGGCCAGCCGGTCGCGCTCGCGCGCCAGCCGCTCGTCCAGCCAGCGGGCGAGCGGCTCCACGTCGCCGGCGGCCTGCGGATAGGAATATTCGAACAGGAACAAGTCCGTCCGCTCAGCCACCTGCCGCGCCCCGCCAGCGGGGGCAGGCGCTTCGGTGTCACCCGGCGGAACAGGCGGTTCGGGCGTTGCGGCAGGCGTGGGATCGGCCACGTCTTCCGCAGGCTCGCACCCCGCGAGAGCCGCAGCAAGCATTGCAATTGCGGTGAATCGACCCAGCATAGGAATGCAGCCTTCCCAAACGGCAACGAAAACGGCAAGCGGAATTACATGACTATCGCAGCAGACCTGATCCTGCCCGACCGCGGGCAAGACGCCACCCTGATCCATCTCGTAAATACCGAGAGCTTTGAGGGCTTTGCCAAAAATCTCAGCGGGCCGCAACGCGCCGCGCTGGCCGGGCAGAAGTTCACCGGCGGCGGCTACCAGGTGGGAATCGTGCCCGATGGCGAACACTGGTTTGCCGTGGGCGGCGTGGCCGATCCGGAAGACCTGTCCAGCTGGTGCCTTGCCAAGCTGGCCGAGAGCCTTCCCGCCGGGACCTATCGTCTCGCCGACGTGAAGGCGGGCCCGGCCATGTTCGGCTGGCTCACCGCGCAGTATCGCTTCGACCGCTACCTGAGCGACGACAGCACCGAGGGCCCGCGCGTGCTGCTGACCGAGGACGTCGCCAAGATCGACCTCGTGACGGCAGAAGCACAGGCCGCCTCGCTGGTGCGTGACCTCGTCAACACCCCGGCCGAGGACATGGGCCCTGCCGCGCTGGAGGCCGAGGCCGAACGCATCGCCAAGGAACAGGATGCGAAGGTCGAAGTGACGCGCGGCGACGCGCTGGAGGAAGGCTTCCCCATGGTCCACGCCGTGGGCCGCGCGGCAGAGCGCAAGCATGCTCCGCGCCTGATCGAGCTGACCTGGGGCAAGGAAGATCATCCGCGCGTGGCGATTGTCGGCAAGGGTGTGTGCTTCGATTCGGGCGGTCTCGACATCAAGCCATCGCGCGGCATGCTGCTGATGAAGAAGGACATGGGCGGCGCGGCCCACGCGCTGGCGCTCGCCGAACTGGTGATGAAAGCGGGGCTGAAGGTCCGCCTGCACTGCATCGTCCCCGCGGTAGAGAACGCCATTGCCGGCAATGCCTTCCGTCCGGGCGACGTGCTGGCCAGCCGCAAGGGCCTGTCGGTGGAGATCGGCAATACCGATGCCGAGGGCCGGCTGATCCTCGGCGATGCCCTGACGCTCGCCAGCGAGCATGAGCCCGACTTCATCATCGACTTCGCCACGCTGACCGGCGCTGCCCGCGTGGCCGTGGGGCCGGACCTGCCCGCCCTGTTCACCCGCCGCGACAACACCGCGGAAGCGCTGATTTCCGCAGGCAAGGCGCACGATGACGAGCCGTGGCGCCTGCCGCTGCACCAGGGCTATTCGGAATGGCTGAAGTCCGACATTGCCGATACCAACAACACCCACACCAACGGTTTTGCCGGGGCCAGCGTCGCGGCACTGTTCCTCGACAAGTTCGTTGGCGACGACATCGACTGGGCCCATTTCGACACCTTCGCCTGGCGTCCCGCTGCCAAGCCCGGCCGTTCCAAGGGTGGCGCGGCGCTGGGCTTGCGTGCGGCTTTCCACACCTTGCGCGGACGCTACGGCTAAGAGGTGAGGTTGCAGCCGTTCGCCAGCGCGTCTAAGCGCGCGGATGACAGGGTATTGTGAAACGGATGTTGGGCGCTTGAGCCAGGACGAACTGAACGATCTCGCCACCTCGGCGAAGGGACCATTTGCGCTGGCGGGGCCGATTGCACGCCCCGATCCGCGCAAGGTACCCCTGCGCGGTGACCTGGCGCATGTCGGCCTCGCCGGAAAGCACTTCGTACCGCACTATGCCGTACCCCAGCCGCGCGGCGTCCTGCCCGGCGGCGCGCGGTTGCTGGCAGAACCTTCGGAAACGGCGGAAGAGCTGTGCGTCCTGCTGGAAGGCGACAGCTTCGAAGTACTCGACCTTTCCCGCGAATGGGCCTGGGGTTGCCTCTCGCTCGAAGGTCCGGTGGGCTATGTCCACCTCGACCACCTCGAACCGGTCGTCGCCTGATATGGCCCACACCGTATTCATCGATGGCGGAGCCGGCACGACGGGTCTGGAAATCGCCGACCGGCTCGAAGGCCGGAAGGAGTTCGACCTCGTCCGCCTCAACGAAGGCGAACGCAAGGACGAGGACTGCCGCCGCACCGCGCTCAACTTTGCCGATTTCGTGATCCTCTGCCTGCCGGACGATGCCGCACGCGATGCCGTGGACATGATCGATCCGGAGTCGGGCACGCGCATCATCGACGCCTCCACCGCGCACCGCACCGCGCCGGGCTGGATCTACGGCTTCCCCGAACTGGTCGGCGACAGCGTCGTCGCCGGCGCGGACCGGGTGTCCAACCCCGGCTGCTATCCGACGGGCTTCCTCGCGCTGATAGCGCCGCTGGTCCGCGCCAGGCTGCTGCCGCGCGACTGGCCGTACACGGTCAACGCCGTCTCCGGATATTCGGGCGGCGGCAAGAGCCTGATCCAGTTCTTCGAAGGCGACGGCAACAACATCGCCTTCCGCGACTACGGCCTCGGCCTCGATCACAAGCACCTGCCCGAAATGCAGTCGAAAGCCGGCCTGACCTATCCGCCGGTATTCGCGCCCGCTGTCGTGCCCGGATATCGCGGCATGGTGGTGGAAGTGCCACTGCAGATCACCGCCATGCGCAGCGCCTCGCCGCCCGCGGAACTGCGCGAGGAACTGGCCCGCTATTTCGCCGATGCCCCGCTGGTGACGGTCCACGACGAAGAAGTGGGCGAACTGGTGCTGCACAAGGATGCTCCGCCGTCCGACCGGCTGGACCTCTATGTCTTTGCCAACAAGGACGGCTCGATGGCGCGGCTGGTGGCCGTGCTCGACAACCTCGGCAAGGGTGCCAGTGGCGCCGCCGTGCAGTCGCTCAACCTGATGGCCGGGTGCGACCCGATGGCAGGCCTGCGGCTCTGATCGCGCGCCAGCCAGTGCCCATATTTTGGGCAGGCCTGCTTGCTAAATCGCCAATCCTTGCCCGCCTGACGCGCAATTTGCTGTCGCGTGACGCGCGGCAGCGCGCGCAAATGTTGCGAATCCGCCCTTTCGTTGCGCCGTACGATTGTCTAACCCCGTCACTCCACACTCTGGCATGATTCTTGAACCTTGAAAGTTCGGGAATTGCCTTCGGGAGAAACATCCGCACCCAGCGGACATAAAGACAGGGACGTCGTGAAAAAAGTCGAAGCCATCATCAAGCCCTTCAAACTCGACGAGGTGAAGGACGCGCTGCACGAAGTGGGCGTGTCCGGCATCACTGTCACCGAAGCCAAGGGTTTCGGTCGCCAGAAGGGCCATACCGAACTCTATCGCGGCGCCGAATATGTCGTCGATTTCCTGCCCAAGGTGAAGCTGGAGGTCATCGTGGCCGACAGCCTTGCCGACCAGGTGGTCGAGGCCATTGCCAATGCAGCCAAGACTGGGCGGATCGGTGACGGCAAGATTTTTGTCTCGGACATCAGCGCCGCGATCCGCATCCGGACCGGTGAGCAGGACGAGTCAGCCCTCTAGACCACCCGAATTCCCGCCAATCAGAAAACGCATACGTTCACAGAAGGATTTACCAAAATGGCCAGTGCAAAGGACATCGTGAAGCGCATCAAGGACGAAGAGATCGAATGGGTCGACGTCCGCTTCACTGACCCCAAGGGCAAGTGGCAGCACCTCTCCATGTGCGCCAGCGTCGTTGACGAAGACATGCTTGAAGAAGGCATGATGTTCGACGGCTCCTCGATCGAGGGCTGGAAGACCATCAACGAGAGCGACATGATCCTGAAGCCGGATCTGGAATCGGTCTACATCGATCCGTTCAGCGCCACGCCGATGATGATCATCAACTGCGACATCGTCGAACCGTCCAACGGCGAACTCTATTCGCGTGACCCGCGTTCCACCGCCAAGCGCGCCGAAGCCTACCTGAAGACCACCGGCATCGGCGACACGATCTTCGTCGGTCCGGAACCCGAATTCTTCATGTTCGACGACGTCCGCTTCGAAGACGGCTATTCGGGCTCGGGCTTCCAGATCGACGATGTCGAACTGCCGACCAACTCGGGCGCCGAGATGGAAATGGGCAACATGGGCCACCGCCCGCGCGCCAAGGGCGGCTATTTCCCCGTCGCACCGGTCGACAGCTGCATGGATATCCGTGCCGAGATGGTTTCGACCATGATGGAAATGGGCCTGCCGATGGACAAGCACCACCACGAGGTGGCCGCTGCCCAGCACGAGCTTGGCATCACTTTCGGTTCGCTGACCGAAACCGCTGACCGCGTGCAGGTTTACAAGTACGTCGTGCAGCAGGTTGCCCACGCCTATGGCAAGACGGCCACCTTCATGCCGAAGCCGATCAAGGCCGATAACGGTTCGGGCATGCACACCCACATGTCGATCTGGAAGGATGGCAAGCCGACCTTCGCCGGCAACGAATATGCCGGCCTGTCGGAAAACTGCCTCTTCTACATCGGCGGTGTCATCAAGCACGCCAAGGCCCTGAACGCCTTCACCAACCCGACCACCAACAGCTACAAGCGCCTGGTGCCGGGCTTCGAAGCTCCGGTGCTGCTGGCCTACTCGGCGCGCAACCGTTCGGCTTCGTGCCGTATCCCCTACGGCTCGGGCGAAAAGGCCAAGCGCGTGGAATTCCGTTTCCCCGATCCGCTGGCCAACCCGTACCTCGCCTTCTCGGCGCTGCTCATGGCTGGTCTCGACGGTATCGAGAACAAGATCCACCCGGGCGACGCCATGGACAAGAACCTCTACGACCTGCCGCCGGCCGAACTCGCCGACGTGCCGACCGTCTGCGGTTCGCTGCGTGAAGCCCTGCTCGCCCTGCGCGACGACATGGACTTCCTGCTGAAGGGCGACGTGTTCACCAAGGACCAGATCGAAGCCTACATGGATCTCAAGTGGGAAGACGTCATCCGCTTCGAGACCACGCCGAGCCCGGTCGAGTTCGACATGTACTACAGCTCGTAAGAGCCACCGGCTTCAAGCCAAACAAAAGGGCCGCTCGGGAAACCGGGCGGCCCTTTTCGGTTAGGCAAATGATGAACGGCAACGCCTACCGCATCACCAGCATCCCGCGCTTGCCCACGACGATGAAGCAGGCGAGCAACATCAGGCCCCAGAACATGGTCAGCCAGTCGAGCGCTTGCGGGCCGGCAACGAAGCCGAGGTGCGCCAGCAGCGCCCAGGTACCGCCAATGGCCACCACCAGGTAAAACGTCATGGCACCGCTTTCACGCCCGACGGCGCGCATCAGTTCGTCCTGCAGCTTCCACGACTTCAGCGAAACCCATACGGCAAGCGCGCAGAGCACGGCGTAGACGACCAGGGCAACCGTGGGGTCCACCAACCCGACCGATCCGCCGAGCGCCACGACCACCAGGGCAATGCCCGCCGCACCCATGCCAATGGCGGAAGTGGTGAGCATGGAGCGCTGTTCCTGCAACTCCTCGGCATCCTCGACGTTCAGGAATTTCGCCCCCGCCCTGGGGCTCAGCACGCCCACGGCCACGGCCAGCGCGGTGATCACGTAGATGAGCCCCACCAGCACGGCCACTTCGACCGACGCGCCGAATTCGGGCATGGTCTCCGCATCCATCAGCTGAAGCGCGGTAAAGGCGGCCAGGAAACCGGCTGCCCCGCCAAGCACCATGGCAAACAGGGTCTTCTTGAATCGGCGCTTCTTGTCGGCCGCTGCGATATCGGCATCGGTCATTCTTCTGGCTCCCAGTCGTCGATAAACAGGTCCGGCACGGTCACGGCGAACAGCTTCGCCATGCGCAGTGCCAGCGGCAGCGAGGGGTCGTACTTGTCGGTTTCCACCGCGTTGATCGTCTGCCGCGAAACGCCCAGCCGGCGCGCCAGCTCACCCTGGCTCCAGCCCTGCCCTTCGCGATATTCCTTCACGCGGTTTTTCACCGACTCACCTCGTTGCCTGTAAAGAGCTCTTTACTGTAAAGAACTCTTGTCAGTCAAGAGCTCTTTACAACCCACTTTCCTACAGCCTCATGCCGGGCCTAGCGGGCAAGCCCGAATCGCTGCACGAAAGGCCTGCCCATGAACCGCAAAACCGTCTTCGACCTGATCCGCCGCGCACTGGGGCGACCCTTCCGCCAGAGCGAAGTCGACGCCATCGACGCCGTGCTGGACAAGGTGCCCGGAGGCACCTGTGACAATTTTCTCCAGGACACTGTCACACCTGTCACACCTTCGCCCGCAAGTGACTGGAAAGTCGGCGAAAAGGGCATTGCGCTCATCCAACAATTCGAGGGCTGCGCAAGGCAGCGCCGCGATGGCAAGGTGGAAGCCTATCCCGACCCCGGTTCGAGCCTGGCCCGGACCGGATCCGGTAGCGGCGAGCCGTGGACCATCGGCTGGGGTGCGACCGGGCCCGGCATCGGTCCCGGCACGGTGTGGACGCAGGATGCCTGCGATGCGCGGCTGGAAGCAGACCTCGAACGCTACGCCCGCGAGGTCGCTCGCGCGCTGGGCGATGCACCCACCAGCCAGCCGCAGTTCGATGCCCTGGTCAGCTTCCACTACAACACCGGCGCCATCGCCAAGGCCACGCTGACGCGGCTGCACAAGGCAGGCGACTTCGCCGGGGCAGCACGCGAGTTCGAGCGCTGGTGCCATGCCGGGGGACGGGTGATGAAGGGCCTCGTTCGGCGGCGGGCAGCGGAAGCCGCGCTTTACCGTTCGGGCGCTTAACCCTGTCCTTGCAACCGCCGTTAGGAACCTTGAGGCTCTGCTGGTCGTTGGGCGGAAGAGGAGACAGACCCATGAAGCATTTGCTCGTAGGACTATCGGTACTGGCACTGGCGGCCACCCCGGCACTGGCGCAAGGAAACAACGGCAACGGCAATCGCGGCAACAACCCCGCAGCGTCGGACAACGCCCGCGGCAATGGCCAGGGCAATGCCGAACGCGGCAATCGCGCTAACGAGCGCGGCAATGCCCGGAACGAGCGGGGCGGACCACCGCAAACGCGCGGGAACGGCAACGGTAACGACAACCGCGGTGGACCGCCCGCCGTGCGCGGAAACGGCAATGGCAATGCCCCCGCAGTTCGCGGAAATCGCGGGAATGGCAACGGCAACGCTCCGGCGATCCGGGGCAACCGCGGAAACGGTAACGGTAATGGCAACAACGGACGCGGAAACGTCTCGGGCGGCGGGCTGATCGACTTCATCACCTACCGTACCGACACGCGCCGCGTCGCCGATGGATGCCCTCCGGGCCTCGCCCGCAAGTACAACGGCTGCCGCCCGCCCGGCCTTGCCCGCCAGCAGGACGGCTTTCGCCGCTACGCTCCGGACTGGTGGGGCTATCGCGGCTACGGTCGCTCAGGCAGCTACTTCTACGATGACGGCTTCCTGCTGCGCATCGGCGGTGACGGCGGCATCTCGGGCTACATCCCGCTGCTGGGCGGCGCGCTGTCCGTCGGCAACCCCTGGCCCGACGACTACCGCTATTCGCGCATGCCCTCCTATTACGAGAGCTACTACGGCCTCGGGTCGCCGCGCGACTATCGCTATGCCGACAACGTCATCTACCGGATGGACCCGGAAACGGCGGCCATCGCCTCGGTGGCGGCGCTGCTGACAGGCAACGAGTTCACGGTCGGCCAGCCCGCCCCGCGCGGCTACGACGTCTACAACGTGCCCTACAGCTATCGTGAACGGTACTATGACCGGCCAGACGCGCGCTATCGCTACAACAACGGCTACGTCTACGAGATCGACCCCGAAACCATGCTGGTCGTTTCCGCGATCCAGCTGCTGACCTGACAGGTGCCACCGATGAAGATCACGCCCATGCTGTCGGCGTTTACCGCCGCGACCCTCGTCCTGCTTCCCGCCTGCAGCGATGGCGAGACAGGCGAGGACGTCCCCGTCGTGGAAAACAGCTCCGCCACGCTCGCCACCCTGGTGGGCGATGCGAGCGAACTTTCGACCATGTCGGACCTGCTCAGCGATGCCGGGCTGCAGGGCCTCTTCGACGGCAGCGTTCCCTACACCCTGTTTGCCCCCACCGACGACGCCTTTGCGCAGTTCGACCTGCCCCTGGAGGGCGACGACCTGCGCGCCGCGCGTGTCGCGGTGATCCGCGAGCACATCGTGCCGGGTTACCTCACGCTGGAGGACATCACCGCTGCCGCAGAGGCAGCGGGCGGCGCGGTGGAAATGCCGACCATGGGTAGCGGCGCGCTCACCTTCACCCTCGACGAGGGCGACGTGGTCATCTCGTCTGCCGATGGCGTGGAAGCCCATGTCGACGGCACCGTGATGACCGGAACGAACGGCAGCCTTTTCCCGGTCGATGCGGTTCTCAAGTCTGCGGACGCTTCCGACTGACACCTTCTCGCGGCATCAGTAGTCGCGGCGGATCTCCGCTGCGACCTGGTGCCGCCCCACCGTACTCACCGTTGCCAACAGGTTGAGCCAGTTGGTCACGCGGAACTCCAGGTCGGTGGCGTTATAGCCGGCACCATCGGTGATGATCTCGACATAGAAGCGATTGCCGAAGTTGCGGCCTAGCGCGACCGCCGTCCCGCGATCCAGCGCCGGGTCCGCCGGGACGATGCGCAGGCGGTCGAGCCCCACGGCATTGCGCAGGCTGTTGATCGGCCCCATGCCCGCCCCGCCCCGCAACGATCCCACGGCACTCGCCAGCTGCAATGCGTCGGTGGCGGACAGATCCGTGATCGAACCACCGAACAGCAACCGTGCCAGCAGTTCCTCCTGCGGCAAGGCGGGCGTGGAGCTGAAGACGATGGCAGGCTGGCTGGCGTTACCGGTCACGTCGACCTCGACGCTCAGGCCGTTGACGGCGGTCGCGGCAGTCAGGTTGATACGCGGGTCGATCGGCACGGACTGGTCGAAGGCGATCTCCCCGCGCGTGATCTCGAAGCGGGTCCCTGCAAAGGAGTAGAATCCCTGCCGGGGCACGATGGAAACCGAACCGCCAATACGCGGATCGTCAGTCGTCCCGCGCAGCAGGAGGTTGTTGGTGCGCCATTCGCTGTCGAGGCCCATGCCGTCGACCTCGATCCCGCCAGCCGCGCTGATGTCGATCAGGTAGCGCCACGGTGCCGGGTTGGCGGCCAGCGGTCGCGCATCAGCCGGCCGGTTGATTTCGCGCACGGCCACGTTGGGCAGCTCGGCGACCGCCTCGGCCTGCCCCAGCCGCCAGCTGGCCTCGCGCACGGTCAGGCGACCGGCAATGGTGCCGCCCACGCCGTTGGAGACGATCCGCATGGGTCCCGTCACCACCGCACCCATATTGTCGAGGTCGAGGATGCGGGCATTGCGCGCTGCCATGCGCAGGTCGATCTGCGGACCGCGCTCGGCAGAGATACCCGCAAGGTCCACCGTGCCGCTGCCAGAGATACGTCCGCCGCCCGGCGCCGTGCCGGAGAAGCTGGTGAGCGCCAGCCGCGATCCGGCGAAACGGCCACGCGCCGAAACGTCGGTGATGTCGGTGCCGGTAATCGCACTGCGCACCCGCAAGCCGTCACCTGACAGGGAACCGCGCACCTGCGGGTCGCCAAGACTGCCGCGCAGGTTGGCGGCGATGCCGATGTCGCCCGTCACGTCGAGCAGGTCGATGGCCGCAAGCCGCCACAGGCTGGCCGCCGATCCGTTGAAGCGGAACTGTCCGACGAGGTTGCCGGCGTAGAGCCGGTCGACCAATCCGCCGGTAGCGGGTAGCTGGCTGATACGCGCCTGCAACCGGCCATTCGCGCCGCCTTGGTCGGAAATGACCGCGCGCGTCTGCAGCAGGTCCTCGGAAAGCTCCGCCACCAGCGCAATGTCGAGCGGCTCGGAGGTCAGCAGCAGGCTGGAACGGGTCAGCCCCGCCACCTGCAAGCGTGCCTCGCCCACGGGCAGGCCGCCCGCGCCTTCGGTCAGCTCGACAACGCCAGACAGCTCGCCGCCGAGGCCTAGGTCGCCGGTGATCGCACCGGCAAGATCGAGCGGCATGTCGGACAACGACAGGCGACCCAGCATGGGTGCATCGCCGCCGAAGCGTCCGCTCGCTATCGCGAAGCCGTCGCCATAACTCAGCTGGGTTCGTTGCAACTGCCAGCCGTCATCCTCGGTACTCACGAAGATCGCTCGGCGCGGCATGGAGATGTCACGATTGCCATAGGACCCGTCGAGCGCCACCGCGATGCGGCCCGGTGCGAGGTCGCCGTTCACCAGCAGCTCGAAGCGGCTGCCGCGCTGGCCGGTAAGCGCGGCGTCGAAATGGCCACTGCCGTTCTCGACCTCGGCCTGCGCGACCATGCGTCCGACGAACAGGCTGCCGTAGCTCAGGCCCTGCAGGTTCGCATTGCCGGTGACCGTGGAGCTGCCTTCGCGCAGCAGGCCCTGCGCTGTGATCGTACCACGCCGGATGCCAAGCGGCGTCTCTCCCCCGAACATGGCATCGCGCGCCGTCAGGTCGACGTCGAAACCTTGCCCGCCATCACGCACGGCAAGGGTAATCGCACCGTCGATCCCGCCGCGATTGACGGACAGCCGCCCCGCAGCCCCGCCCTCGACAAGGTTAAGCGTACCCGCCACGCGGCTTTGCGCCACGTCGAGACGGTTGATGCGCACGGCGGTATCCCCGCTCTCGGCAATGACGAGGTCGAGCAAACCGTCGAACGGACCCAGCAGCGAGCCGCCGCTGGTCTCGATGCGGAAGCCTTCGTCGCTGGGAGCCAGCGCCACGCGCACGTCGGCGAGGCCTGCGGCGGGTAGCGGGTTGGCGAAGACAAGTGTTGCGCTCGGCCCTTCGGGAGCCAGCAGGGCCTCGACGGTGAACGGACCGTAATCAGAGTGTTCGCCCGCACCGATAACGCTGGTGCCTGCCTCGGTCACTTCGCCGTCGACATTCGCTGTCACGAGGGTGGCGTTGACGTCGAAATTGCTGAACCGCAGCGGGCCGCCGGAAGTCATGGCCAAGCCGCCGTCGAACCGGATATCCTCACCGGCAAGCGAGGTAATCGTGGAATTGGTGACCTCGTCCACCAGTCCGCGCAGGTCTGCCTGCAACTGCCACGGCGCACCGCCGCCGATGCGGAAGTCGATGCGGGCGCCGCCATCGACCAGCCCGACGCCGTCGAATGCCAGGTCGTTCACGGTGACCGGACCGTTCACCCGCGTCAGCCCGTCGGACAGGCGCGAGTTCAGGCCCAGCCGCGCCTGCATGCCCGGGAAGCGCACGTCGAGGTCGTCCGACAGGATCTCCCCGTCGGCATAGACCAGCGTGCCCGCGAGCGAGCCGTTGGCAAGGCGCGGGTCGAACAGCTCGACACCGCTCACAATGCGCGCAATCTCGGCGCTGACAGGGATCGTCAGGCGGTTGCCGTCGAACGCCAGTGTACCTTGCTGATCGACGCCCGTGACAATGATCCCGCCCGCGTTGATCTCGCGCACGGTCAGGCGGTGCGGCATGGTGAGGTCACGGAACGGGCCATCCAGCGTACCGCGCAGGACTGCCCCGTTCAGCGCCACGTCGGGCGAGAACAGTGTCGCGTCGAGCAGTTCCACGCCCAGTTCGAAACCGTCGAAGGCATTGTCCGCCAGGTCCACCGCGCCCGCGCCGTCGGCATTGATCCCGCGAGCGCGGAGGGTGAAATCGCCTTCCAGCACGGAATCTTCCAGCGTGCCCGATGCCGTCAGGCTGACCACGTCGCCCAGCGCGCGCGCCGCCACGCCTTCGACATAACCAGCGGGACGAGCCTCGCCCACCAGCCGGTACTGTCCCGCCTCGTTGTAGAGATCGAAGTCGAGCAGGTCGGTTTCGCCCTGGCGGGCCAGCAGGTCTCCCTGCCAAGCCGACCAGCTGCCTTCGCCTTCGACCGCGACCGAAAGGTCCTCTTCCGCACCGACCATGGTGGCGAGGAAGCCGCCCGCCGGGGCTTCCCAAGTCAGGTCGAAGTCGAACTGGTCGCCATCGGGTTCGGCATGGATCAGCACCGCGAAATCGTCGCCACTGCCGAAGTCGCCATCGGCGTCGAGGTAGACCAGCCCGTCGCGGATATCCGCCTCGGCGGCAAAGCCGATCACGCGCTGCTCGCCCAGCAGGCCTTCGGCCACGGTAAGGTTGTCGATCACGAAGCGGTCAACGCGAATGTCGAAATCGGGGAGGATCGGCGCATCGGGATCGCCCGGCTCCAACCGCGGTGCGGCGTAAAGCGTACCGTCAGTCAGCACGAGGTGACGCACGTCCAGCCCGCTGGTGAACCAGTTGAAAGGTCGCCAGTTGAGATCAATCGTCGGCACTTCGAGGAACAGCACCTCGTCAGCATCGTAGAACTTCACGTCGTTGAGCGTGCTACTCCACAGCACCGAACCGTCGATGCTCTCCACCTCGACGCGCAGGCCCGATGCCGGGGCGATCTTGGCGATCTGGTCGACGATGAACTGGCGGCCCGGCGGGGTGTGCAGGAAGACGACAATCGCCAGCAACAGCGCCAGCAGCGCCAGCAGGCCGAGACCCAGCCAGCGCAACAGGCGCACAGGCCAAGACCGACGTTTCGCCTCGCTCACGGTCGCGTCCTCGGCGATTGCTTCGTCAGCCATCAGAACGCCTGCCCCAGCGCGACATAGACCGCGATCCAGTTGTCGTTGGGCCCCGGATTGAGCGGCACGGCCACGTCCAGCCGCAGCGGACCGAAGCCGGTTTCATAGCGCACGCCCAGGCCGGCGCCGTACTTGATCGTGTCGAAGTCGGGCAGCGGATCGAGGCCCACGGACCCTGCATCGACGAACGGCACCACGCTGACCGCGCCGTCCATCAGCGGCGTACCGATGCGCGCCTCGAGCGAGAATTCGACCAGGCTGCGGCCGCCCAGCGGATCTCCCGTGTCGTTCAGCGGGCCGATCTGGCGATAGCCGTAACCACGCACCGATCCGCCGCCACCGGCATAGAGCCGCCGCGACGGCGCGATAGCTTCCAGCGGCGCACCCGGGATGCTCGCCACGCGTACCCGCCCCGCCAGCACCGTGTTCTCGCCCACCGACTGGTAGAAGGCCGCGTCGACCTGGCTGCGCACATAGAAGCTCTGCACCCCGTCGTTTTCCGAAATTTCGGGCGACAGCCGACCCGACAGTCGCCAGCCCTTGGTCGGATCGAGCAGGTCGTCCGATGCGTCAAGCTGGGCGAACACCGGCAGGGCCCCGATGAAGTAGGTCTCGCGCTCAAGGCTGCTGCCGTCGGCCAGCCGCTCGCTCTCTTGCGTGGCCACCAGTTCAACACCCAGCGACCAGCTGAACTGCTTCTGGAACAGCAAGGTGCTGACGCGTTCGAACGTACCGATCAGCGCAGCACTGCGCGCATCGTAAGCGTCGTAGTCGATCGTGCTGGCATAGGCATCCAGCGTCAGGATGCGGTCGCGGCCGTGGAAGTTGTTCTTGCGGAAGGTGACGCCCAGCAGCTGCTCCTGCGTGCCGGCAATCCCGCGCACGCGCAGCAGGCCTTCGGGCGGGAAGAGGTTGCGGTGCTCCCAACTCGCTTCGACACGAATACCTTCCTCGGTGCCGAAGCCCACGTTGCCGGCAATCGTGCGCAGCGGTGCCGGCCTAAGGCTGGCCGCAATGTCGACGACGCCCGGCGCGTCTTCCGTGGGTTCCTGCACGACGACAGGCTCCAGATCGACGGCCCCCACCAGCCCGGTAGCAAGGATGGCGCGGCGCAGGTCGAACTCGTCGCTGCGACGGTAGGTGTCACCTTCGTGCCAGCGGGCGATGCGGGTAAGGTGGCGGCTGGAGAGGAATTGCTCGCTGTCGCTGCGCACCGAACCGAAGACATATTGCCCGCCCGGCTCCACCGGCATCGTAATGTCGCCTTCGTACCGCTCGTGATCAACCAGCAGGCTGGGCGGGTCGATTTCCGCGAAGGGATAGCCGCTTTCGCCCAGGGCCGTATCCAGCCGTATCTGCTGGTCGGCAACGACATCGAGCGACACCGGATCGCCCGGCTGGATGGCATAGGCTGCCCGCAGGTCTGCGAAGTTCTCGCCCGTGGCGGCGAGGTTGCCAAGGTCGACCGTACCGACCAGGAACCGCTGGCCGGGGATCACGTCGAAGCGCACTTCCGGCTGGTCGCCGTTCATGCCGACGGTGCGGATCACCTGACCGCCAAAATAGCCGTAGACGCCCAGCAGGCGCAGCAGCAGTTCCTCGTCCACCCGTGCCTGTGCGGCAAGGCGAGCGAGGTTGCCGTCGGCATCGGTCCCTTCGACCGTCGACAGTGCCTCGAACCGGTCGAGGAAGTCGTCGCGTTCGGGGAACAGCGTGCGGTCGGTCGGGAAGACAATCACCAGTTCGTCGGACAGGCGCTCCTCGCTGCCCTCGGGCAAGCGGCCGATCTCGTCGTCGAACTGGACGAATTCGATCTGCTCGTCGTCGCTCTCCAGCGGCGCCAGCTGGGGCAGCTCGACATCCTCCGGCCACGGAATGGTGACCAGCGGCATCTCCTCCATGGGCGCGTCGACAGGCAGTTCGGGTTGTCTCTCAGCCGCTGCCTCGTCCTGCGGGGTTACGCCCTGAGCAGCCCAATCCTCAGGGTTTTCGACCGCGGAATCGGGGATCAGGTCTTCGAGCCGCGGCGTATCGCGCATGTCCTGCGCCAGCGCCGGCTGCGACAGCAGCAATGCCGCGCCAAGCGCGGTCGTCGTGGCCCAGCACTGTCGGATAACGTCAGGCGAGCTTGAATTCGCGCTGCAGGTCTGCCGCAGGATCCTTGGTACTTCCTTCTTCTGCCGCATCGCGCGAAGTACCGCCTTTGGCCACGTTTTCGATAAGCCGCCGCTGCTCGTCATCGCCAAGCCGTCGCCAGCCCTCGGCACCAAGCACGTCGAGTGGACGGAAGCGCACCTTGTACTGCATGCGCGGCGATCCTTCGACCCAATAGCCGAGGTAGACGTAAGGCAGCCCTGCCTTCGTCGCGCGTTCGATGTGGTCGAGAATGACGAAATTGCCAAGCCCGGTACGGTCCTCGATTGCCGGGTCGTAGAAGCTGTAGATCATCGACAACCCGTCCCCCTGCCGGTCTGTCAGGCAAGCCGCGACTAGGCGTCCCGGCCGGCCATCTGCAGAAGGTTCTCTGTATTCAATAACAAAGCTGGAAACACTCGTGTGTTCCACCATGTCTGCATAATCGACTTCGTCCATCGCCGCCATGCCGCCACCGGGATGCCGATGTTCGAGGTAACGTTGCAGCAAGCTGAACTGCTCTGCGGTTGCCCACGGACGACATTCCGAGACGACAAGGTCGCGGTTGCGGTTCATCACGCGGCGCTGTGCCTTGGAGGGCTGGAATTCGTTCGCCACGACGCGCACCGAGACGCAGGCGCGGCAGCCTTCGCAGCTGGGACGATAGGCCACGGTCTGGCTACGACGGAAACCGATCCGGCCCAGCGCATCGTTCAGCTGTTCGGAGTGTGGGCCCTTGAGCTCGGTAAACACCTTGCGCTCCGTCCTGCCCGGCAAATAGGGACACGGCGCAGGGCTGGTCACGAAGAAGCGGGGGAAGCGAACGGGTGCCGTCACGAAGCTGTGCTGTCCTTGTGGCCAAACGGTTACGACGCGGATCGCCGAATTCCGTATTGCCCCTTAAGACCACACGGATTCGCAGCGATGAACTGTATTAACCATAAAACAGGCCCGCCAGACCATTATTTTCCACAAATTGCCGACGGGGCTCGGTTAACGCCCCGTATCGGGTCAGTTCAATTCCACCTGGCTGACGGTGTATCCCTTGTCGGTCAACGACCGCACCAGCGCCTCCAGCTGCCCGCGATCACGCGCTTCGCACTCGATGTCGGTAACAAGGCCCTTGGCCGGCAGGTTGGTGAAAATGCGCTGGTGGTAGATTTCGAGGATATTGACACTATGCCGATCGAACTCGCGCATCACCTTGAACAGGGCGCCGGGGCGATCCTGCAGGGTGATCTGCAGCCGTGCGAGGCGACCTGAGCGCGCGAGGTCGCGCAGCAGCACGTTGGCGAGCAGGCGGGTGTCGATGTTTCCGCCGCATAGCACCAGGCCGACCTTCTTTCCGGCAAACCGGTCGCGGTGCGCCATCACGGCGGCAAGGCCCGCGGCGCCTGCCCCTTCGACCACGGTCTTCTCGATCTGCAGCAGCAGCGAGACCGCCTCTTCCAGATGCGGTTCGTCGACGAGCAGGATGTCGTCAACCAGCTCTTCGATGATGCCCTGGGTGAACTTGCCCGGCTCCTTCACCGCGATACCCTCGGCCAGCGTGTCGCCGCCGCAAGGCATGTCGGTTTCGTGCCAGGCATTGTAGCTCGACGGGTAGAGCCGCGCTTCGGCGCCGATCACGGTTACCGGCGGTTCTTGCGCCTTGGCCACGGTCGCCATGCCCGAAATCAGGCCGCCGCCGCCGATCGGCACGACGATGCAATCGAGATCGGGCGCGTCCTCGAACAGTTCGAGGGCCACGGTGCCCTGCCCTGCGGCGACATGCGGATCGTCGAAGGGGTGGACGAAGGTCAGCCCCAGTTCCTTCTCCAGCTTGCGCGCATGGGCATAGGCCTCGTCGAAAGTCTCGCCTTCCAGCACGACCTTGCCGCCCACGGCCTCGGTCTGCATTACCTTCACCGTCGGCGTGGTCCGCGGCATGACGATGGTGACGGGAACGCCAAGACGCGTGCCGTGATAGCTGAGGCCCTGCGAGTGGTTGCCCGCCGAAGCCGCAATCACGCCGCGCTCGCGCTGTTCATCGGTCAGTTGCAACAGCGCATTGAGCGCGCCGCGCTCCTTGTAGGCTGCCGTGAATTGCAGGTTCTCGAACTTCAGCCAGATTTCCGCGCCCGTAATCGCCGAAAGCGTGATCGAATGCATGGTGGGCGTGCGCACGACGGCACCCGCGATCCGCTCGGCAGCGTCGCGCACGTCTTGCAGGGTGAGGCTGGCCTGTTGCTCTGTGGTTGTCTCGGTCATTACGGGGATGCGCCTAGAGCAATGGCGCGCGCGTGCAAATAGCTGGCGGACTTTGCCCGCACAAAGATTGCCTTGAGGGGCGAGGTAAGGCAGTGCGGCGCCCATGAGCAAAGTCGCCTTTTTGGGCCTTGGCGTGATGGGCGCGCCAATGGCCGGACACCTCGCCCGCGCCGGGCACCAGGTCACCGGATACAACCGCACCGCCAGCCGCGCGGACGCATGGGCAGCAAGGCTGTCAGCCGAAGGGCTGGACGTCGCCATTGCCGCCACGCCTGCCGAAGCTGTCGCCGGTTGCGACGTGGTGCTGGCCTGTCTCGGCAATGACCATGACGTCGCCAGTGTCATGCTGGGCGATGCCGGTGCGCTGGCAGCCATGCGTGAAGGCGCGCTGTTCATCGATCACACCACCGTCTCCCCCGCCCTCGCCAAGCAGTTGGCCGAGACGGCAGAAGCGCGCGGCCTGCTGTGCGTCGATGCCCCCGTTTCGGGCGGTCAGGCCGGCGCCGAGAACGGCAAGCTCGCCATCATGTGCGGCGGCACGGATGCTGCCATGGCCACTGCTACACCAGTGATGGAAGCCTTCGCCGCCCGGATCGTCCACGTGGGCGAGGCTGGCGCGGGGCAGGCCTGCAAGGCGGTCAACCAGGTGTGCATCGCGGGCGTGCTGGCCGGCCTTTCCGAAGGCGTGCGGCTGGCGCAGGCGACCGGCGTCGATACCGACAAGGTGCTGGAAGCCATCAGCGGCGGCGCAGCGCAAAGCTGGCAGATGGAAAACCGCTGGGAGACCATGGTGCAAGGCCAGTTCGATTTCGGCTTTGCCATAGACTGGATGCGCAAGGACCTCGCCATCGCTCTCGGCGAAGCGAAGCAGGCAGGTCTGTCATTACCCATCACTGCGCTGGTCGACCAGTTCTATGCCCAGGTCCAGGCGCAAGGCGGCGCGCGGCAGGACACCAGCGCCCTGATCCGTCACTTGCCGGAGGCATGATGATGGTCGCTCGCCTGCTTGCCATCGCGGCCATGCTGTCCGTGCCCGTCCCCGCCCTGGCTGATACCCATATCGACAATATCGACGGCATCTCGGTGGGCCGTGACGGCTCCATCGACCGCTTCACCGGCATGGTGATCGACGAGGATGGCCGCATTTCCGAGCTGCTCGACTTCGGTGATCGCCCGACCCGCGAGATCGAATACCGCATCGACGGCGAAGGCCGCGTGGTCGTGCCCGGTTTCATCGACGCCCACGCCCACCTGATGGGCATCGGCCTCGGCACCCTGGTGCTTGACCTGTCGATGACCAACTCCCTCGATGAGGCACTCGGCCGCATCGCCGCCTATGCCGCTGCCTATCCCGACCGTCCGTGGATCATCGGGCGCGGCTGGAACCAGGAGCGCTGGGGCCTTGGCCGCTTCCCGACGGCCGCCGAACTCGATGCGGTCGTTGGCGATCGCCCGGTCTGGCTGGAACGCGTCGACGGCCATGCCGGCTGGGCCAATTCGATGGCCCTGCGCGCGGGCAATGTCACTGCTGCCACGCCCGACCCTGTCGGCGGACGGATCGAGCGCATTGCCGGTTCGCGCGCGCCCGAAGGCGTGCTGGTCGATGCGGCCGTGCCGATAATCAGCGCCGCCGTCCCGCCACCCCTGCCGGAAGATCGCGACCTTGCCCTGCACAATGCCCAGCAGCTGCTGCTGAGCCACGGCGTCACCGCCGTCGCCGACATGGGCACCAGCGTCGAGGACTGGATGACTTTCCGCCGCGCGGGCGATGCCGGCCGCCTGCAGTTGCGCGTCATCTCCTATGCCGACTCTGTCGATTCCATGCTGCTGATCGGCGGCCCGGGACCGACCCAGTGGCTCTATGACGACCGGCTGCGGCTTAACGGCGTGAAGCTCTACCTCGACGGCGCGCTCGGTTCGCGTGGGGCATTGCTCAACGCCGACTATTCGGACGATCACGGCAACCGCGGCTTGCCGCAGCTGTCCGGCACCCAGCTGCGCAACCTGATGAGCCGCGCCGCGCTCGACAATTTCCAGGTCGCCATCCATGCCATCGGCGATGCCGCCAATGCCGAAGCGCTGGGCGCGATCGAGGAGCTCTCGCGCGACTACCAAGGCGACCGCCGCTGGCGCATCGAACACGCGCAGATCGTCGATCCGGCAGACCTGCCGCGATTCGGCCAGAACGGCATCATCGCCTCGATGCAGCCGGTCCACCAGACCAGCGACATGTTCATGGCCGAAGCGCGGCTGGGGCCGGACCGGCTGGGCGGCGCCTATGCTTGGCGCTCGGTGCTCGAGGCCGGGGGATTGCTGGCTTTCGGCACCGATGCGCCGGTCGAACCGATCGACCCGTTGGCTGGCCTCGCTGTCGCGATCAGTCGTACCAACGCTGACGGAGAGCCTGATGGCGGCTGGCATCCGGAAGAGGTTATCACGCGTGAACAGGCACTTGCAGCCTACACGGCGGGTGCAGCCTATGCCGGTTTTGCCGAAGGTCGCTTTGGCAGCCTCACCCCCGGCGAGCGCGCCGATTTCGTCATGCTGAGCCGCGATCCGCTGCTGGCAAACCCCAGCGAGTTACGGAACATCCGGATCCTGGAGACGTGGATTGCCGGACAACGCGTTTACGATTTCGAATTGCAAAATCGCTAGACATCATTCAAACCAAGCGGAAATCTTATAGATTAGTGGCTCGCCATTGCCATGCGCTTGGTTTATGGGCATAAGCGACGTGAAGAATACGAGGGTACCGAATTCATGACTAAGAAGCTTTTCACGACTGTTGCTGCGACTGTCGCACTGGTTGCGACTCCGGTGCTGGCGCAAAGCGAAGTCGCCCAGCGCGCTGCAGCGGCTGCCATCGACCAGGCCGAAGGTTTGGGTAGCGATGATGATAACGGCCCGGGTATCCTGCTCGGCGCTCTGGCCGCTGGCCTGATCATTGCCGGTGTTGTTATCGCTTTCGGCGATAGCGACGACGATCTGCCCGCAAGCCCGTAAGGCTGTTTCTACAGATTGAATGCAAAACGGGGCCCGCGTGGCCCCGTTTTCATATGTGCAATCCGCGCAGGTGTTGGCACTCGGCCACTTGCGCGGGCATTGCCAATCTTTGCTCTTAGCTTTCGGCCTTTTCCGGGGCGTCCTCTGCATCCTCGGCCTCGGCAGCCGCCTGCTCCTTGGCGCGGCGGCGTTCGGTTATCCGCATCAGCACCAGTGAACCTTCGAACAGCAGCAACAGGGGGCCTGCGAGCAATAACTGCGATATGACGTCCGGCGGGGTGATGATCGCGGCCAGGGCAAACACCAGCACGACGATATATTTGCGCGCCGTCGCCAGCTGCTGGCGGGTCACCAGCCCCGCCCCGTTCAGCAGCATCAGCAGGATCGGCATCAGGAAGCTGATCCCGAAGGCGAGGATGAAGCGCATCACCAGGTCGAGGTACTCGCCCATGGCAGGCAAGGCCTGAGCTTCCAGCCCGCCCGCGTCGCCCTGGAACCCGAGGAACCAGGTGAAGGCCAGTGGCATCACGACATAGTAGGCCAGCGATCCGCCAAGGAAGAACAGGACCGGTGTCGCGATCAGGAACGGCAGGAAGGCCCGCTTCTCCCGCGCGTAGAGACCCGGCGCAATGAAGGCCCACAGCTGGTTGGCGATGATAGGAAAGGCGACGAAGAAAGCCGCAAACAGCGCCACCTTCACTTCGACGAAGAAGGCTTCGTACAGCCGCGTGTAGATCAGCTGGCCCTGGCCTTCAGGGAAGGCGTTGGTCAGCGGGCGAACGAGAAAGCCGAAAATGCGGTCCGCGAAATAGAGGCACACGGCAAAGGCCGCCAGCAGCGCCAGCACGGCCTTCACCAGCCGCCCGCGCAGTTCGATCAAGTGATCGAGCAGCGGCGCCTGCGTGTCGTCGAGGTCTTTCAGCTTGAGCGCCATGACCTACCCCTCGCTCGCCGGCTTGCTTGGATCGGCGGCCTTCTCGGCGGCAGCTTCGCCTTCGGCGGCTGGCTCTGCCTCCACTTCGGCAGAGGCATTGCCTGCGGCCGCGCTCTTCTTCGCGGCAGCTTCCGCCACGCGATTGGCTTCGTCCAGTTCGGCGCGCGCCTTGTCGCGCTCCTTGGTCAGCTTGATCAGCTCAGCCTGCTTTTCGGGCGGATAGGCCCCGGTCGGCTCCATCTCTGACGGACCGCCATCGGGGTGTTCGCGCATGATCTTCTCGTTCTGCGCCTTCCACTTCTTCTCCATGTCCTCCAGTTCTGCCTCGCGCACCATGGCGTCGAGACCGGAGCGGAAATGGCTGGAGACCTTGCGGACCTTGCCGATCCAGCGACCTGCCGTACGCAGGGCGAGCGGCATGTCCTTCGGCCCGATGACCAGAATGGCCACCACGGCGATCAGCAACAGTTCGGTTGCGCCGATATCGAACATGGGTCAGCGGCGCTCGCAGAAGTGGATCAGGATGCGGACTTGTCGCCAGTGTTGGCGGTTTCCGCGGTGTCCGCAGTAGCAGAAGGCGTTTCGGTCGGTGCCGGAGCCTGGATCTGCGGGCTGCTGTCCGAGGAATTGCGTTCCTCGCTCATACCCTTCTTGAAGCTGCTGATTCCCTTGCCGAAATCGCCCATCATTTCCGAGATGCGTCCACGTCCGAACAGGATGAGAACAACGACGGCGACGATCAGGATCTGCCAAATACCCGGCTGCATGTGAAATTCCTCGAATTACGCTTCGAAGCCTAACTTAGGCGCTTTCCTCCGGACTTTCCAGCGCTTCGGCCTCCCAATCGAGATCGACGGAGTCGATTTCCTCTTCCTCCACCTCGTCGGTTTCGCCGGATTCGTCCTCGGCCTCTTCGGTTTCGTCCGCCTTTTCAGCCATCAGGTCTTCGTAGGCGTCCTCTACCGGATCGAGCAATCCAGCCGCCTTGAGCTCGGCGAGACCGGGCAGGTCCTTGCGGCTTTCGAGGCCGAAATGCGTCAGGAATTCGGGGGTCGTTGCATAGATCACCGGACGCCCCGGCACCTCTCTGCGGCCGGAGATGCGCACCCAGCCCGCTTCCATCAGCACGTCGAGCGTGCCGCTGCTGGTCTGCACCCCGCGAATGGCCTCGATCTCGGCGCGGCTGACCGGTTCGTGATAGGCCACGATTGCCAGCACTTCGGTCGCGGCGCGGCTGAGGCGGCGCAGCTGGTCCTTCTCGCGGCGGAGCAAGTGGGCAAGGTCCGGCGCGGTCTGGAACTGCCAGCGCTTGCCGCGCTCGACCAGCTGGATGCCGCGGTTGGCGTAATGTTCGACCAGCGCCTCCAGCGCGTCCTTCACGTCGGCGTCGCCGAGGTGCGCCGAAATCTGCTCGCGCGTCATCGGCTCTTCGGCGGCAAACAGGCAAGCCTCTACCGCGCGGACCAGTTCGTCAGGGCTCTCGGCCTCAGGCATCGGCCTTCATCCGGCGCAGGTGCAGCGGCCCGAAAATCTCTTCCTGGCGGATTTCCGCCTTGCCCATCCGCGCCAGTTCCAGCGCGGCGACAAAGCTGGAAGCCAGCGCCGAACGCTTGAGGCGCGGTTCGGCGTCACCGGGCAGGAAGGTGCGCAGTTCCATCCAGTCGAGCGATACGCCGAGCATGGCCGACACGCGGTCGATCGCGCTTTCCAGGGTCATCACCGGTCGGTTGGCGACCATGTGCACCACGGGTTCGGTGCGCAACTTCACCTGCCCATAGGCATGGACAAGGCTGAACCAGTCGCACTGCCAGTGATTCTTCTTGAGAATCTTCAAGCCTTCGGGCGCGCCGCGGGCGAAGACGTCACGGCCCAGCCGGTTCCGCCCCATCAGGCGAGCACCAGCCTCGCGCATGGCGCCCAGCCGCTGCAGCCGCAGTTGCAGTTTCAGCGCCAGTTCTTCGGGCGAAGGATCTTCCTGCTCGTCCTTGGGTAGCAGCAGGCCGCTTTTCAGGTAGGCCAGCCAGGCTGCCATGACGAGATAGTCGGCAGCGACTTCCAGCTTCAGCGCCTCGGCGCGCTCGATATAGGCAATGTACTGGTCGACCAGCGAGAGGATCGAGATCGACTTGAGATCGACCTTCTGCCGCCGCGCGAGGTCCAGCAGCAGGTCCAGCGGACCTTCCCACGTGTCCAGTTCAAGGTAGAGCGCGTTCTCGTCGGCCGTGCCGGGTGCGGCGATACCGCGCCACTCATCTTCACCCTCGCGCGAGAGCGTGGCGTTTCCGTCCACCGTCCCGCCTTCCAGCAGGTCGGGCGTATCGGGATGGTCGAGGCGGTTGCCGTCGTCGGTCATGCCCGCACTTCCATCTGCTTGAGCAGGGTATCGCGCGCGGCCAGCAAGTCGGCACGGGGCGTGTCGTCGCTCACTTTGCCGGCAGAGGCCATGGCGCGATCCAGCCGCTGCCGGCTGGCATCGGAAATCGCGGGCAAACACCGGGCAGTTTCGACCATGTCATCCATCTTGCCCCAGCAATTCAGCACAAGATCGCACCCGGCGGCAATGGCGCGCTGCGACCTTTCCGGAATTGTGCCCTCCAGCGCTTCCATGTCGATATCGTCGGACAGCAGCAGGCCGTCGAAGCCGATCCGCTTGCGAATGATCTGGGAAATCACCTTCTCCGACTGGGTGGCCGGATTGTCGGCATCCCAGGCAGTGAAACGGATATGCGCCGTCATGGCGATGGGCGCGTCGTTGAGCTTGGCGAAGGGCGCGATATCGCGCTCCAGCTCCGCGTCGCTGGCGGTGACCGTGGGCAGGTCCTTGTGGCTGTCCACCGTGGCCCGGCCGTGGCCCGGCATGTGCTTGATGCAGCCGACAACACCGCCGCGCGCCAGCCCGTCCAGAGTGGCGCGGCCAAGGGCGGCTACCTGCATCGGTTCGCGGCCCAGGGCGCGGTCTCCGATCACGTCGTGCGCGCCCTCCACCGGGATATCGAGCACCGGGTGATAGTCGACCGTGATGCCGACTTCGGCAAGGTCAGCGGCCAGCAGCTGGGAATTGGCGCGGATGGCCTGGATGGCGCTGGCTGGAGCGACGTCGTAAAGCTGTGCGAAGACGCCAGGCGCGGGATACTTGTCCCATTCAGGCGGCTTCATCCGCGCCACCCGCCCGCCTTCCTGGTCGATGGAGATGAGCAGGTCGTCGCGCCCGTGCAATTCGCGCAGCGAATCGGTCAGCGCGCGAAGCTGGGCGCGGTTTTCGACATTGCGCCCGAACAAGATGTAGCCCGCCGGCTGCGCCTCCTTGAAGAAGGCGCGCTCGTCCGGCGTCAGGACCGGGCCGGAAAGGCTGAAAATCGCGGGCGTCATCGCCTTGGAATAGGCCCCAAAGCTTACCGAGGTGCAAGTGCGCTTCACCTGCCCATCGGGGAAAACGCCCGACTTAGCTCAGGCCTTAGCGGATGTAGCAATCCCCGCCCGCATTGCGGATGGAGCGACAGGCGGCGTCCCCGGCTTCGCGGTTGGCGGCAATGACCTGCAAACGGTAGACGGTCGCCCCGTTCACTTCGGCCTCGACGATGCGGTGACGCATCCCCGACAGCCCGCTGTAGCGGTTGCTGGCGCTGACCCATGCCTCACTGGCATCGGAACGGCTGGTGAAGGCTCCGATCTGGACATAGACCGCATCGGGGCTTTCGCTGCCTGCCCCGTCTTCGCCTTCACCCTGGTTTATGTCGATGCTTGGCCGGGGCACTTGCGTATCGTCGGCCAGCATACCGCGCTGCGATTCCCCCTCGGCGACCTGGTAGGCGGTGTCGCCGGTCCCTTCGACCTGACGGCCACCGGGGTCCTCGGGAAGCTGCTTGTAGGCCCCTTCGGGTGCCTCGATGGTGGAACCGTCGGCAGCAAGCTCGTCATCGGGCGCGTCCTTGGTGAACCACCACGCAGCCAGCAGAATGCCGGCGATTACCAGCAGGCCGATCAGGGCAAACCAGATAATCCGGCCGTCGAAACCGCCTTCATCCTCGTAATACTCGTCGTCCTCAAGCCACGGCAGGCTGTCGTCTTCGCCCTGCAGAGCGAGTTCTTCCTCGGCCTCATAGGTTTCGTCGACGATATCCTCGTCGTCCGGGTCCCCTGCCGGAAAGATCATGACCTAGAGCTCCTCAACCGCCTCGACACCCAATATGCCGAGCCCATTACGGATAACCTGCCCGATTTGCACAGCGAGGAAAAGCCTCGCGGCAGAGAGGGCCGGGTCCTGTGCCACGATGATGCGCATTTTCGAATCGTCGTTGCCGAGATTCCAATAGGCATGGAAAGCCGCCGCGAGGTCGTAGAGGTAGAAGGCGATCCGGTGTGGTTCGCGCGCACGCGCCGCCGCTTCCACCTCGCGCGGGAACTGCGCGGCCTGCTTCACCAGCGTCAGCTCGTCTTCGCCCAGCAGGTCTAGCTGCTCGCCCGAGGGCGCAATGCCCTCGTCCGCTGCCTTGCGCAGGATCGAACAGATCCGCGCATGGGCGTACTGGACGTAGAACACCGGGTTGTCCTTCGAGGCTTCCACCACCTTGGCGAAGTCGAAATCCATCTGTGCCTCGGGCTTGCGGGTGAGCATGGTGAAGCGCACCACGTCCTTGCCCACTTCGTCCACCATGTCGGCGATGGTGACGAAATTTCCGCTGCGCTTGGACATCTTGGCTGGTTCGCCGTCGCGCAGCAGCTGCACCATCTGTACCAGCTTCACGTCGAAGGGGATCGGCTTGCCCTGCCCTTCGGACATGGCGGCCACGGCAGCCTTGATGCGCTTCACCGTGCCGGCGTGGTCCGCACCCCAGATGTCGATCAGCGCATCGGCGTTCTCTGCCTTCTGCATGTGATAAGCGAGGTCAGCCCCGAAATAGGTCCACTTGCCGTCGCTCTTCTTGATCGGGCGATCCTGGTCGTCACCAAACCTGGTGCTGCGGAACAGCGGCAGTTCGACCGGTTCCCAGTCTTCCAGCGTCTTGCCCTTCGGCTGTTCCAGCACGCCATCGTAGACGAGGTCGTGCTCGCGCATCCACATTTCGGCGGCTTCGGGCTTCTTCGCAGCCTGCAGCGCAGCTTCGGACGAGAACACGTCGTGCCTGATACCCAGCATGGCAAGGTCGGACTTGATGATTTCCATCATCCGCTCGACCGCAAAGGCGCGGAACAGCGGCAGCCATTCCTCTTCGGGTGCTGCCTGGAAGCGGTCGCCGAACTCTTCGGCAGCGGCCTGGCCGACCGGGACCAGGTATTCGCCGGGGTAGAAGCCCTCCGGAATATCTCCGATGTCTTCGCCCAACGCCTCGCGGTAGCGAAGGTGCGTCGAGCGGGCGAGCGTGTCCACCTGACCGCCGGCGTCGTTGACGTAGTATTCGCGGATCACCTCGTGCCCGGCGTGCTCCAGCAGGCTGGCCAGCGCATCACCGACCACCGCGCCACGGCAATGGCCCATGTGCATGGGGCCGGTGGGGTTGGCAGAGACATATTCGACGTTCACCCGCGTGTCCGCACCCATGTCGGACTTGCCGTAGTCATCGCCCAGTTCGGCGATGGCGGCGATCTCGTCCGTCCAGCTTTGCGGGGCGAGCCGCAGATTGATGAAACCGGGGCCGGCGATCTCGGCAGAAGTAATGGCGGGATCGCGCTGCAGGTGTTCGACGATCTTCTCGGCCAGCGCGCGCGGATTGGTGGCGGCGGGCTTGGCCAGCACCATGGCGGCGTTGGTGGCAAGGTCTCCGTGCGATGGGTCGCGCGGCGGCTCCACGCTGACATTGGCGCGATTGGTGCCGGCGGGCAGCACGGCCTCGGCTTCCAGCGCTGCCAGCACGGCGTCGATCTTCTCCGCATAGGCGGAATACAGCGTATCGGTCATAGCATTCGTAAGCCCCCGCTCAGGCGGAAGCCTCCCTGTAACAGGCCCCCGCGTTGGCGGGGACGCGACAATTTTTCAAGGTTCGACTTAACGGGTCGCGTTGTAGGCGAGCTGGTCTTCGGTCAGCTGGAAGCCGATCATCAGCTCGAAAGTGGCGCGAGCGAGGGCTGCGCGCACAT
The DNA here is from genome assembly GCF_038289935.1 of Aurantiacibacter gilvus. NCBI lineage: Bacteria > Pseudomonadati > Pseudomonadota > Alphaproteobacteria > Sphingomonadales > Erythrobacteraceae > Aurantiacibacter > Aurantiacibacter gilvus. The sequence goes on along the minus strand of NZ_JBBYHV010000001.1, from coordinate 460,638 downwards.
CGGGCTCCGTCAGCGGGTCGATGGCGGCAGACTGGTCACCCGCACGGCGTCGTCGGGTAATCCGCTCGCGGATATCCGCCGGAAGCGTGGCTTCGGCACGATCGACATAGGCGCCGGCAGTGCCGCTGCCCTGCGCGCGCGATTGGCCCGCAGCGAAATTGAGTTCCACCGTACCGATCCGCTTGGCCACCACCGAAGTGCCGCCACGCAGGACGGTGGAGTAGTAAGGCAGCGAAACCGTGCGCGCCGTGGAAGTGTCCATGCGCGTTGCGACCACGTCGAAAGTGGCGCTGGAATAGACCTGCTCGCCTGTTTCGTTGCACTGGCTGCGAACGTTGGTGATCGCCGCGGTCACGTCGATAGCATCGGCCGTGCGGGCATCTTCGGGCGAGAACAGGGTGATGTCGCCGGTGTAATCGGGAACGCCAACTGCCGGACAAACCGAACGCAGCGCGGTGATACCCACGCCCGTATCCACCACGATATCGCCTTCGCTGCGACAGCCACCAAGGGCTACCAGGCCTGCCAATGCAGCAACCATTGCGATCCGAGCGTTCATTCCCATTCCTTGCACAAGTAAACCGTCAAATGCGTTTGCGAGGCCCTAGCCCTTTCGCGAGGCGGCCACAACAGCTAGAGAGACGCCCATGAACGCCCCCTTTCAGCAAGATAAAAAATCCGGCGAGCGCAAGCCGCTGATGGTCCTGATCGCCGCCCCGCGCGGTTTTTGTGCGGGTGTCGACCGCGCCATCGAGATCGTCGAGAAGGCGATCGAGAAGTTCGGTGCGCCAGTCTATGTGCGCCACGAGATCGTGCACAACCGCTTCGTCGTCGACAGCCTGAAGGAAAAGGGCGCAATCTTTGTCGAGGAACTCGAGGAAGTGCCCGACGACATGCCGGTGGTGTTCAGCGCCCACGGTGTGCCCAAATCGGTGCCCGCCGAGGCCAAGCGGCGGGAGATGATCTATGTGGATGCCACCTGCCCGCTGGTGTCCAAGGTGCACCGGCAGGCCGAACGGCTGATCGAAAAGGGCAAGCACATCATCTTTATCGGCCATGCCGGCCATCCCGAAGTGATCGGCACCATGGGGCAAGTGCCCGAGGGGCAGATGACGCTGGTGGAAACGGTCGAAGATGTCGCCACCCTGCCCTTCACGCATGAAGACAAGTTGTCCTTCCTCACCCAGACCACGCTTTCGGTCGACGACACGGCAGAGATCGTGGTGGCGCTGCAAGCACGCTACCCGCACATCGTCGCGCCCAAGGCGGAGGACATCTGCTATGCAACGTCCAACCGGCAGGAAGCGGTGAAGGCCATGGCGCCGAGCTGTGACCTGGTGCTGGTCATCGGCGCGCCCAATTCTTCCAACTCGCTGCGGCTGGTCGAAGTGGCGGAACGCATGGGCACCACCGCAAGGCTGATCCAGCGCGCCAGCGAGATCGATCCCACATGGCTCGACGGCGTGGGCACCGTGGGCGTCACCGCCGGAGCCAGCGCGCCCGAAGTGCTGGTGCGCGAAGTCGTCACCAAGCTGGGCGAATGGCGCGAGGTCGAGGAAAGCAAGATCCGCACGGCCGAGGAAAAGATGGTGTTCAAGCTGCCTCGCCAATTGATGGACTGAGGCAAGCGTCTTGGCGGTCTACACACACCTGTCTTCAGAGGCGCTGGCGGACCTCATCGCGCACTACGACGTGGGCGAAGTTGTATCCGCAAAAGGCATCGCCGAAGGCGTGTCCAACTCCAACTGGCTGGTAGAGACCACGGGCGGGACCGAAGGCGGAACGCGCTTTATCCTCACCATGTACGAACGGCGGATCGACATTGCCGAACTGCCCTTCTTCCTTGGCCTGCTGGATCACCTGTCCGAACACGGCGCGCCGGTGCCGCGCACGATCCACGATCGCAGCGGCGCGGCTTCGCGCACGATCATGGGCAAGGCGGTTGCCCTGATCGAGTTCCTGCCCGGTGTTTCGGTCGACGAGCCAACAGCCGCGCAGGCGCGCTCCGTCGGCAAGGTGCTGGCACAGATGCACGCGCTGGCTCAGGATTTTTCCGGCCAGCGCGCCAACGACCTTGGGCCGGACGTTTCGGCAGCCGTGCTGGCGGAATGCGGCGCTGATGCGCTGGCGCAGATCGACCCCGCCCTGCCTGCCGTGATCGCCGTGGCCGGGGACATTGCCAGCCGCTGGCCCACCGATCTGCCGCAATCGGTGATCCACTCCGACCTGTTTCCCGACAACGTCTTGATGCTGGGCGACAAGGTCAGCGCGCTGATCGACTTCTACTTCGCCTGCAACGACGCCATGGCCTACGACCTGGCCGTGACCCATGCGGCATGGAGTTTTGCCGATCATGGCCGCACTTACAGGCCCGAAGTGGGACAGGCGCTGCTGCAAGGCTATGAATCGGTTCGGCAACTCCTGCCCGCAGAGCGTGAATCCCTGTCGTTGCTGGCACAGGGTGCAGCCCTGCGGTTCGTCTCCAGCCGCGCACAGGACTGGATCGATACGCCGGCGGATGCATTGGTAACGCGCAAGGACCCGATGGACTTCGTCCGCCGCCTGGATTTTTATCGCGAGAATGGAGCGCAGGTTTTCGGATCATGAAGAAGATCGAAATCTTCACCGACGGTGCCTGCAAGGGCAATCCCGGCCCCGGCGGCTGGGGCGCGCTGCTGCGCATGGGCAAGCACGAAAAGGAAATGTCGGGGTCAGACCCCGATACCACCAACAACCGGATGGAAATGACCGCGGTGATCCGCGCGCTCAAGGTCCTGACCGAGCCGTGCGAGATCGTGCTGCATACGGACAGCCGCTACGTCGTCGACGGCATGACCAAGTGGATCCATGGCTGGAAGAAGCGTGGCTGGAAGACTGCCGACAAGAAGCCCGTTCGCAATGAAGAGCTATGGCATGACCTGATCGAGGCGGCGCTGCCGCACCAGATCTCCTGGGAATGGGTGAAAGGCCACAACGGTCACCCGGAGAACGAGCGGGTCGACTGCCTCGCCAGCGAGGCCGCCGACCGCGCGCGTACGCAATAACTAGCTGTCGTCGACGACCTCGGCACCCGGGCCGTTCTTCTGGATCGACTCGATGGCATTCTTGGCGCTGGCCTTCGACGAATAGCCCTCGGTCGAGAACATGATCTCGTCATTGTACTTGAAGCGCACGCGGAATTCGCCGGCCTTGTCCTTATAGATCTGGAAATGGTGTGCCATTCAGCTGGTCTCCTTTGCTTGGATGCTGGCTACAATAACAAAGATGAACGGCTTGGCCAGCGCTTGATCTAGCTGAAGCGTGTTGGCGAATAGAGCCCTGCTTCAAGCCGTTCGGTCATGGCATCGCGCGGTTGGCCGAGCAGCTGTTGTGCCGCGAAGCGCGCTGCGGCGGGTGCAGTCTGGATGCCGTAGCCACCCTGCCCCGCGAACCAGAAGAAACCGTCCCTGGCCGGGTCGTAGCCATAAACCGGCAGCCGGTCGGGCGAGAAACTGCGCAGGCCCGCCCACTTTCGTTCGACCGCCTCGATCTCCCAATCGACCACCTTTTCGAAGCGATCAATTGCCAGGGCGACGTCATATTCTTCCGGCGCGACATCGCAGGCTTCGCTTGGCGTCTCGTCATGCGGGCTCAGCCACAGGCGACCGTTCTCGGGACGGAAGTAGAAGCCACCTGCGATATCCAGCGTCAGCGGCAGGTCAGCCGGGAACGGCGGCGAGACCCGCAGTTGCACGACGGTGCGGCGCAGCGGCTGGATACCCAGTGGCCCTGCCCCGCCAAGCGCGGCAACATGATCTGCCCACGCCCCGGCCGCATTGACCAGCACGCTCGCCCGCAACTCTCCGGCAGCACCGAAGTCGAGCAGCCAGCTATCGCCTTCGCGCTCAAGCGCCTGCAAGTGATGCCGCACCCGCAGGTCCACACCGCCCGCTTTTGCCAGGCCAAGGTAGTGCTGGTGCAGGCCGGCGACATCGATATCGGCGCAATTGGGCTGGCTGATCGCATGGTCCCACCCTGCACGGACCCCCGGCAACCGGGCTTCGAGCGCAGCCCGGTCCAGCCGCTCGATGGTGACCCCGGCGTCACGAAAGGTGTCGAGGAAGGCTTGCACCTTATCCTCCTGTCCGGCTTGCGCGAGATATAGCCCGTCGCGCGGCGTCAGGAATCCGTTGTCCTGCAGGTAATCACCGGAGGCCAGCGTCAACGGCACCACGTCGGGGCCGCCGTAGCACTCTTCGCGAAACGCCGCCGAACGGCCGGTGGTGTGGTAGCCGGGAAAGTCTTCTGCCTCGCAGATCACCACGCGCGCGTAAGGCGCCAGCTCCGCGGCGATGGAGGCCCCGGCCATGCCGGCGCCGATTACGGCAATATCGAACGATTCGGTCATTACGACAGGTGTCTGTCGAGGAACTGGTCGATCGCTTCAAGCGCGCGGTTCCTGATCTTGTCCTCTTCGCGAAGAATTTCGTGCCTCGCCTCCTTGCCGAAGATAAGGGATTCTACCTTCGGTAATCTTGCGAGGGCGCTACGGATGGCCGAGGGACTGACCAGCTTGTCCGCATCGGTGGCAACAATGAATACCGGCAGGTCCACCCCTTCCAGCGCGCCCGGGTGGAATATCGCCATCGAGCTTTCCGCCGCCCCCTTCACCCAGCCCCAGCTGCCCGGGCCAAGCTTCAGCTCGGGCCGGTGTTCGCGCCACCAGCGTTCGTCCTCATAGCGATCGTCGTCATGCGTCAGCAGCAGCTGGCGCATTTCCGGCCTGGAGCCGGGCTTCTCGCTGATCTTCCATGCCGGACGCTTGGGATCGCCGATAGCGGTCATCAACCAGGCAAAGCCGCGCTTGACCGGCAGCGGCAGGGATTCGGGAAAGGTGTCGAGCATGGGCGCGGACAGCACCATGGCATCGGGCTTGGGGTCCAGTGCCTGGTCGATCTCGGCGCGCAGGACAAGGTGCCCGCCCATCGAATGGCCTACCAGCACCAGCGGCCCCCCGCGACCGGCAGCCCATTCCTTCCAGAGCTGGCCGAGGTCTTCGATCCACAAGCCGAAATCGTCGATGTGGCCGGTGCTGTCGTCATTGCCGAGACGGCCCGAACCGCCCTGCCCGCGCCAGTCAGCCGCGCTCACCTGCCAGCCGCGCTGGCGCCAGTATTCGAAGGTCTCGAGGTATTTCTCGTAGGCGTCACCGCGCCCCGCCATGAACAGGATCGAACCGCGCACCGGCGTTCCGGCAGCGGGCGCAGGCCAGTCGATCCGGCGTATCTCCTGCCCGTCAGCAGCGGTCCACAGCGTCTCTGTAGCCCCCTCCGGAATGACCCGGCGATCGAATCCCGGCTCCAAAGCGTGATCAGCGTGGCTAATTCCATCCTCCTGCCTGTGGTTACTTTTTAGTAAGCCATGCGCGCTAGCACGAGCCTCAAGGGACTTACCGGGGGCTTCATGCTAGACGATCCGATCAAATATGGCTTGCTTGCCGCATTGGCAATCGCACTGCTCATTGCGGCCTTTACTGACCTCAAGAGCCGTCGCATCGCCAACTGGCTGAACCTCGCCATCGCGCTGGGTGCACCGCTCTACTGGTGGGCTGCCAAGATCCCGTTCCTACCAACCGACGGCTGGTTCGAACCGACCAGCATTGTCGCCCAGCTCGGCGTTGCGGTGATTACCTTTGCCATCCTTTCCGTGCTGTTTGCCATCAAGGCGATGGGCGGCGGCGACGTGAAACTGTTGACTGCCCTCGCGCTGTGGATCGCGCCGGCACTGTTCCTGAAACTCATCGTGATGATGGCGCTGCTCGGCGGCGTCCTCACCCTGGTCCTCGGCGGCTGGAACGTCATGCGCCGCCAAAAGAACAAGATCGGAATTCCCTATGGTGTCGCGATCTCCGCGGCTGCCCTGTGGGTACTCGGCAGCTTCTACATGCCCGCCTCCGCCATGGCCGGAGCCGTGCAGTGAACCTGATTTTAACCACTGCCGCCGTATCTGGCGGAAACCTTAACGCAAGGACCATCTGAGGGGGCTTGACGCACCATGGACAAGAAGAAACTTATTCTGCTGGTAGGGGCGCTGATCATCGCGATCGGTACCGCCTTCGCTGCGCGGAGCATGTTCGCCGGTGCAGCTGCACCCGAAGCCGAAGCGGCTGCTGTCGCTGAACCGACCGGCCCGAAGGTATTGGTTGCCAAGCGCAGCCTGCCCGTCGGCACTATCATTACTGCTGATGCCGTGGCTTACCAGCTGTGGCCGCAGGAACTGGTACAGGACGCCTACTTCATCGACGGCGAGGCCGACATGGAAGCGCTGCTCGGCACGGTGGTTCGCCACCAGGTTACTGCCGGGGAACCGGTGACCCAGGGTTCGCTCGTTGCCCCTGGTGACCGTGGCTTCCTTGCTGCGGCGCTTGGTCCGGGCATGCGTGCCGTCACCGTTCCGGTGTCCGCGCGTACCGGTGTGGCCGGCTTCGTCTTCCCGGGTGACCGCGTCGACATGGTGCTGACCCAGTCGGTGACCGGCGATGAAGGCGCTACCCTGCGCACCTCGGAGACGATCCTTACCAACCTGCGCGTGCTGGCGACTGACCAGTCGACCGAAACCACCACCACCGAAGATGGCCGCACTGTTGTCCGCGCCTTCCGTACGGTGACGATGGAAGTGACGCCGCGCATTGCTGAACAGATTGCTGTGGCTCAGACCATCGGTACGCTCAGCCTCTCGCTGCGCTCGATCGCTGACAATCAGGCCGAACTGGAACGCGCTATTGCCGCTGGCGAAGTGAGCCTGCCTGACGATGCCTCGCCCGAAGAGGAAGAGCGTCTGCTGCGCACGGCCATGTCGCGTCCGGGTGCTGGTGCCAGCACCTACCAGACCGGCGGTGACGTATCGCGCTTCCAGCGTCGTACGCTGCCCCCGCAGGGCGGTGACCGCAGCGGCGGCGGCAATGGCCAGCCGGCTATGGCCATGGCGCCGGGTGTATCGGCCAACGCCACGCCTTCGGGACCCACGGTTCGCGTGACCCGTGGCCAGAGCACCACGGTGACCCCGGTCACCACCGGTGCCGGTGCCCTGCTCGACCGCACCTCCCAGGGTGTGGGCGATGCTGGCCGCGTCGGTGCCATCGGCATGTCGACGCTGCGGTGATCACCATGAGCATTCTCAACACGCAATCCACTTCGCCTGCAAACGCGAAAACGAAAGGCAAGATGATGACTAGCCGCCTTTTCAAGACCGTGCTTGGTGCTGCCTGCGCCCTGGCACCGCTGGCCGCCGTTCCGGTCGGCACGGCCAACGCCCAGACTACCGTCAGCCCTGCGAACGACATCGTCCTGTCGATCGGTCGCGGTGAACTGATCACCGTCCCCGGCACCATGGCTGACATCTTCGTGTCGAACGACACGGTCGCCGACGTCCAGGTGAAGTCCCAGCGCCAGCTGTTCGTCTTCGGCCTGTCGGGTGGCGAGACCACGATCTACGCCAGCAATGCTGCCGGCGACATCATCTGGTCTGCCAACGTCCGTGTGGGTTCGAACATCGACTCCATCGACCAGATGCTCGACCTGGCCATGCCGGAAGCCGACATCCGCGTCGCTACCATGGGTTCCAACACCGTGCTGCTCACCGGCACCGTGGCGGCCCCGGAAGATGCCGCCGAAGCCGAGCGTCTCGTGCAGGCCTTCGTCGGCGGTGAAGCCAACGTGATTTCGCGTCTGCGCATGGCAACGCCGCTGCAGGTCAACCTGCGCGTACGCTTCGCCGAAGTCAGCCGCTCGCTGGTCCGCAACATCGGAGCGAACCTGCAGACGATCGACGGCACGGGCGGCTTCCAGTTCGGTGTCGGCCAGGGCCGTGGCGCGGAATTCTTCGCGCCCGGCACGGCGACCGGCGTCAACGCCGGCGATGTGGCCGTTCAGATCCCCAACCCGAACTTCAATCCGCTGCAGCCCGTCTCTGGTGCCAACCCGCAATTCATTGACGGACAGGGCACCGCGATTACCTCGATTTCACCGGGCACGACACTGGGTGCCGTCGGTTCGCTGTTCGGCCTCGATATCGGTGCCGCGCTCGACCTGGGTGAGACACGCGGTCTGGTGACCACGCTGTCGCAGCCGAACCTGACGGCGCTGTCGGGTGAAACCGCAGAGTTCCTCGCCGGTGGCGAATTCCCGATCCCGCTGTCGCAGGGTCTTGGCACCACCACCATCGAATACAAGAAGTTCGGCGTTTCGCTGGCCTACACCCCCACGGTGCTGGCCAATGGCCGGATTTCCATCCGCGTGCGTCCGGAAGTTTCCGAACTTTCCAGCCAGGGCGCGGTGAACATCAACGGTTTCACCATCCCCGCCCTGACCGTGCGCCGCGCGGAAACCTCGATCGAACTCGGCTCCGGCCAGAGCTTCATGATCGCCGGCCTGCTGTCGAACAATGCGCAGTCCACGATCAACCAGGCTCCGGGCGTGGGTGACATTCCGATCATCGGTAACCTGTTCCGCTCCAACGCTTTCCAGCGTGGCGAAACCGAGCTGGTGATCGTGGTGACGCCGTACCTGGTGCAGCCGGTCAACGATCGCGACATCCACCTGCCGACTGACGGTTACAACAGCCCGCGCGCTATCGAGCAGTTCCTGCTCGGCCGCGAAACTGCGGGTCGTGACGGCGAAAGCCGCCCGATGCCGCGCGCTGTCAACGAAGCGCCGGCCAATCCTGAAGTCAGCCTTATCGACCAGAACGGCACTGCGCTGGCAGGCGGCGAACGCCCGGCTGGTGCCAACCAGCAGACCGCGGCGGCGACGCCCGGCTTCAGCATTGCAAACGGAGAGTGATCGTCATGACCAATCGCATCAAACGTGCTGCGGGCTCTGCCCTGGCGATCTCGCTCAGCCTTGGTCTCGCCGCTTGCGGCGGCATGGCTGAAGGCAACAACTACTCGCTGAACAGCGTCAACCAGCCGGTCGTGGAACGCAGCAACTACGTGCTCGACCTGCGCACCGGTGCGAACGGCCTCGACGGGGTTGAACAAAGCCGCCTGGCTGACTGGTTCGAAACGCTGGATCTTGGCTATGGCGACCGCGTCGCCATCGACAGCCCGGTCGCCAATCCCGCCGTGCGCGAGGATGTGGCTGCGGTTGCCGGACGCTACGGCGTGCTGCTGACCGAAGGCACACCGATCACCCAGGGCTATGTCGATGCCGGCAATGTCCGCGTGGTAGTGACGCGCTCGATGGCGCATGTGCCGAACTGCCCGAACTGGTCGGAAGACTACGGTTTCGAGCAGGGCAACTTCACTTCCGACGGCTTCGGCTGCGCAGTGAACGGCAACCTGGCTGCCATGGTCGCCAACCCCGAGCACCTGCTCGAGGGAGCCGAAGGCACGGGCGAGACGGTCGTGATGACCTCCAACCGTGCGATCGACACTTATCGTAACCAGGAGCCCACCGGTGCCGGTGGCCTTCCGCAAATTTCGTCCGAGGGGGATTAATCGATGAACTCGCCATTCAAATCCGGTGCGATGGCCAATCGCGATCCGTTTTCGGCCTTCATCTGCGACGAAGCCGCGCTTGATGTGCTGCGCCCCGTGGTGATCGAAATGGGCTGGCAGCCCGAGAAGTGCAACAAGGGTGGTCTGCGTAACGCCATCCAGTCGCTCTCGATCGCCGCGAGCCCGGCCATCCTGATGGTCGACCTGTCGGAAAGCGGTGACCCGCTGAACGATATCAACGGTCTGGCCGAAGTCTGCGAACCCGGCACGGTGGTGATCGCCGTCGGCCAGGTGAACGACGTTCGCCTCTATCGCGACCTGCTCGCCAGCGGCATCCACGACTACCTGCTGAAGCCGCTGTCGGCATCGCAGCTGCGGGATTCGCTGACCCAGGCCCAGGCTGTCTTCTCTTCGCCGCGCAATGCCGACGGTGAAGGCGAACGCGAACATGTCGCCACGGCCGTGGTCGGCACGCGCGGCGGTGTGGGTGCATCCACCCTCGCCACTTCGCTGGCCTGGCTGTTCGCCAGCGAACATCACCGTTCGACGGCACTGCTGGACCTCGACGTCCACTTCGGCACCGGCGCCCTGGCGCTGGACCTGGAGCCGGGCCGCGGCCTGACCGACGCGATCGAGAACCCCAGCCGTATCGACGGCCTGTTCATCGAACGCGCCATGATCCGCGCCAACGACAATCTGGCCATCATGTCCGCAGAGGCGCCGATCAGTTCGCCGATGATGACCGATGGCACGGCCTTCCTGCAACTGGAGGAAGAGTTCCGCCAGGCCTTTGACACCACTGTCATCGACCTGCCGCGCAACATGCTGATCAACTTCCCGCACCTGCTGCAGGAAGTACAGGTCGTGACCCTGGTCACCGAACTGACGCTGGCTTCGGCACGCGATACGATCCGCATCCTCTCGTGGCTGAAGTCGAATGCCCCGGCTGCCCATCCGCTGATCGTCTGTAACAAGATGCAGACCGGCGCGGCGGAAATCAGCAAGGCCGACTTCGAGGCTTCGATCGAACGCAAGATCAACTTCCAGATCCCGTTCGACCAAAAGGCCGCCGCCAATGCTGCCAAGCTTGGCCAGACCTTCATCGAGGCCAACAAGGGCTCCAAGACGGTCGGCCCCATCCGCGAAATCGCCAGCATGATTGTCGGCGTGGGCGAGGATGGCGGTGCGAGCATCGAAGAGGCTGGCAAGAAGAGCTCCATGCTCGGCAGTTTCGACCTCAAGTCACTGCTTGGTGGTTCCACCAAGAAGGGCAAGGCCGCTGCTACCGAGCCGGCCGAATAAGACTGCGGCAGGCGGGCAAGGCCTTCCCCTTGCCCGCCAACCGCTGGCGCAATGACGTACTAGTGAAAGAAGGATCGCCATGAGCATTATCCAGCTCCTGCTTGTTGCCGGTGGCCTCATGGGCCTGATGATCCTGGGCTATATGCTGCTCAACGGCAGCTCGCCGTCCAAGGAAGGCCAGCGACGCCTGGAGGCGGTTCGCTATCGCCACTCGGAAAACACCAAGGACAAGGTCGAGAGCCAGCTGAAGAAGGCGATTGCCGCGCGCAAGCCGAAGCAGTTCTCTCGGGCCGGTGCCAGTTCGCGGATGGAAGCCCTCGCAATCCGGCTTGATCGGACCGGCATGGGCTGGACGCTGTCGCAGTACTTCTACGCTTCGCTTGGACTGGCACTGGCAGTTGCCGCGTTGCTCTACTTCAAGAGCGGAGCGGCCCTGATGTCGCTGGGCGTCGGTGTGCTCGTCGGTGCGGGCCTGCCGCACTGGCTCGTCGGCTTCTTCATCAAGCGCCGTACCAACAACTTCAACGCCAAGTTCCCTGACGGCATCGAACTGCTGGTCCGCGGCCTGCGCTCCGGCCTGCCGGTGACCGAGACGCTGGGCGTGGTGGCGCAGGAAGTGCCCGGCCCCGTGGGCCAGGAATTCCGCGCGGCGGTCGAACGCATCAAGATCGGTCGCACGATGGAAGAATCGCTGCAGGAAACGGCCGACAAGCTGGGCACCGCAGAATTCCAGTTCTTCGTCATCACGCTGGCCATCCAGCGCGAGACCGGTGGTAACCTCGCCGAAACGCTCAGCAACCTGTCCGACGTGCTCCGCAAGCGCGCGCAGATGAAGCTGAAGATCAAGGCGATGAGCTCGGAATCGAAGGCCTCGGCCTACATCGTTGGTGCCCTGCCCTTCATCGTGTTCGGCCTGATCTACTGGATCAACCCGAACTACATCGGCGGCTTCTTCGAAGACGATCGACTGATTGCGACCGGCCTTGGCGGCCTGGTCTGGATGAGCATCGGTGCCTTCATCATGGCCAAGATGGTCAGCTTCGAAATCTGATCCAGGAGGAAGAGAGAACCAATGTTGACCTTCGCCCCCTCCTCCGGCCCCACGCTGCTCGGCGTCGACGTTATCCTCGTCGGCACGATTCTGGCGGGCATAGCTGCACTGGCCATGATCATGGCCATCTATGCCGCCGTGACCGTCAAGGACCCGATGGCAAAGCGCGTGAAGGCGCTGAACGAACGCCGTGCCGAACTCAAGTCGGGCATGATCACGCAGAGTTCGAAGAAGCGCCAGAGCCTGACGCGTCGAACCGACACGACCGACAAGATGAAAGACACCCTGCAGGGCATGAAGGTGCTGCAGGAAAGCCAGGTCAAGATGATCCAGCAGAAGCTGGCTCAGGCGGGCTACCGCAACAAAGAACTGGCGATCATGATCATCTTCGCCCGCATGGTGCTGCCGGTAGTGTTGGGCCTTGTCGGCGTGGTGATCTTCTACTGGACCGACACCTTCCCCGAATGGGGCAGCATGAAGCGCTTCTTCGGCTTCGCCGGTCTGGTCATCGTGGGCTACAAGGGCCCGGAAATCTACCTCGCCAACGTCGCTTCGAAGCGTACCGCTGCGATCCAGAAAGGCCTGCCCGACGCGCTCGACCTGCTGGTGATCTGCGCCGAGGCCGGCCTTACCGTGGACGCCGCCTTCAACCGCGTCGCCAAGGAACTGGGCCGCGCCTATCCCGAACTGGGTGACGAATTCGCCCTGACCGCGATCGAGCTGTCGTTCCTCACCGAACGTCGCCAGGCTTTCGAGAACCTCGCCTACCGCGTGGACCTCGATGCCGTGCGCGGCGTGGTGACCACGATGGTGCAGACCGAACGCTACGGTACGCCGCTGGCCTCCGCCCTGCGCGTGCTCTCGGCGGAATTCCGCAACGAGCGCATGATGCGCGCCGAGGAAAAGGCCGCGCGCCTGCCCGCGATCATGACCGTGCCGCTGATCCTGTTCATCCTGCCGGTGCTGTTCATCGTGATCCTTGGCCCGGCGGCCTGTTCGATCTCCGACGCTTTCTCCAGCGACGGACCGGTCAACGGCTAGTACCGGCTAGAACGACGCAAACAAAAACCCCGTTCGGAGCGATCCGGACGGGGTTTTTCGTATGACAAAAGAGCGAGCGCCATCAGGCGCTGCAAATCACCCCATGCCGAAGCCGCCGCCCAGCTCCAGATCGCCGATTTCCTCGGCCTGGTGGCGCGCGCGATCAAGCAACTTGCGGAACAGATCGAGCTCGTTCGCAGAGAAGCCTTCGAACAGGCGTCTTTCCATTTCCATTGCCAGCGGCATGATCTGCCCGTGCATTTCGCGGCCCGCCTCGGTCAGGTCGAGCAGGTGCGAACGACCGTCCGCCTCGTTCGGCGTCCGCACGGCAAGGTCACGGTCTTCCAGGCCCTTGCAAGCACGGTTTACGGCCACCTTGTCCATGATCGTGCGCCGCGTCAGGTCACGCTGTGTAAGCGCTCCCACGTCGCCGAGCACGGCCATGACGCGCCATTCGGGGATGGTCAGGCCGAAGCGCTGGCGATACTCGATCGCAATCCGTCCACTGACGGCGTTGGACGCCAGCGAGAGCTGGTAGGGAAGGAAATTCGAGAGAGGACTGTTCGGTTGCATAGGCAACTACCTTGTTGGACTTTGTAACAGTTTGCAAGGATCAATGATCAACTGCCCCTGTGCGGGAACATATCTATCAATCTGCCTGCAACTGCATCCAGCTTTGTTACGGCAGAAATATCCCAGGCTTCGCGCGGGGTGATGATGGCATAGTCGAGAATTGTATCGATCGGGCTGGCTTCGCGCTTCTTGGGCAATTGCGCGACCAGCGCCTCCAACATGGTTCTCGCCTTGTTGCTGTTTTCGGCCATGACCTTGAGGATATCGGTGACGTCGACATCGGCCGTCTCGTCGCGCCAGCAGTCGTAGTCGGTCACCATGCCCATCAGGGCATAGGGCAGCTCCGCCTCCCGCGCGAGGCGGGCCTCGGGCATGGCGGTCATGCCGATCACGTCGGCACCCCAGTTGCGATAGAGGTGGCTTTCGGCCCGGGTGGAGAACTGCGGCCCTTCGATGGCGACATAGATGCCGCCCTTGTGGACTTTCGCCCCGGCTTTCTTCGCCGCCTTGCACGCAAGTTCGGTCAGGCGCGGACAGACCGGATCGGCCAGCGGCACATGCGCGACGATACCTTCGCCGAAGAAGCTGCGCTCGCGCCCGACCGTGCGGTCAATCAACTGGTCAACCGCCACGAAATCACCAGGAGCGAATTCCTCCTTCAGGCTGCCGATTGCGGAGATCGCAAGCACGTCCGTCACCCCGCAGCGCTTGAGCACGTCGATGTTGGCGCGGAAATTGACTTCGCTGGGCGCGCGCTTGTGCCCGGCCCCGTGGCGCGCGATGAAGGTGAACTTCACGCCGCCCAGCTGGCCGGTGGTGACTGGGCCCGACGGCTCGCCGAAGGCGCTGTTGACGGCGATCTCCTGCGCATCTTCGAGCGCGCCGGGCTCGTAGAGACCCGAGCCGCCGATCACGCCGATGTGCCAGTCCGCCATGCTGCTTCGCCCTTCCCTGCCTGCGCCTATTTCGGCGGCATGCGGATGCCGCCGTCAAGGCGCACGGTTTCCGCGTTCATGTATTCGGTTTCCACCATGAAGCACACCAGCGAGGCATATTCCGCCGGCTGGCCGAGGCGCTTGGGGAACGGCACCGATGCGGCGAGCGATTCCTGCGCCTTTTCGGGCAGGCCTGCCATCATCGGGGTCAGGAAGATGCCAGGCAGGATGGTGTTCACGCGGATGCCTTCGTTCATCAGGTCACGCGCGACCGGCAGGGTCATGCCCTTCACACCGGCCTTGGACGCGGCATAGGCAACCTGGCCGATCTGGCCGTCCTCGGCAGCGACGGAGGCGGTGTTTATGATCACGCCGCGTTCGGCGCTGTCGCCCACGGGATCCGTGGTCATCATGCCGGTGGCGGTCTTGGCCATGCACTGGAAGGTGCCGATCAGGTTCACCTTGATGGTCTTCTCGAACAGGTCGAACGGCAGGTGGCTGATCTCGCCCGTTTCGCGATCGCGCCGGGTCAGCTTGCCGATGGTGCCGATGCCGGCGCAATTGACGAAGACACGCTCCTGCCCGTGGGCCGCGCGCGCCTTGGCAAAACCTGCCTCCAGCGAAGCTTCGTCGGAAACGTCGACCTTGCAGAACACGCCGCCGATCTCCGCCGCCACGGCCTCGCCGAGTTCCTCGTTGAGATCGAACAGCGCGACTTTCGCGCCCTTTGCCGCCAGCGCGCGGGCGCTCGCCTCGCCCAGTCCGGAAGCGCCGCCCGTAACGATGGCGGCAACACTTGCGTCGATCTTCATAGCCAATCCTCTGCCTAGATTTGGCCTTCGCTCCTAGTGCAGCGAGGCGCGGCGTCAAGGCGCGCAGCCTAACCGCACCAACAAGTACGGCCCCGCAACCGGAGTTGCGGGGCCGTCCTCGATCCGCCGGAGCGGAAGCGTTCGCTTAGAAGCGCATGTTCACCGAGCCGAAGAACTCGCGGCCGTTCAGGTCGTAACCGTTGCCCAGCGGCGTGTTCGAACGGCAGGAGATCGGCTCGTTACAGTCGATCAGCGGCGGATCGGTGTCGAAGACGTTGGTCACACCGGCGCGCAGCGTCAGCCAGTCGCTGAACTCGTAGCGCACCGAGGCGGTGTGCACGAAGTACTCGTCGGCATAACCGATGTCGCGGCAGAAGACGCCATCACCCGGGACATTGGCCGTACCGTTACCGGTACAGGTGTCGCCCAGGAAACCGGTGCCCAGGTTGCCAAAGGCGTCGTCCAGCGGGTCGATACCGTCAGCCTGCTGCTCGGTGTCGCCGATGTAACGGGTCTGCCAAGTGAAGGTCACCGGACCGTAACCGGCAGTGAAGGTCGCACGACCGGTCCAGCCCGGGAAGCCGAACTCGCCCTGGTCTTCGTCGAGCGACGGAACGCCGGTGTCGTCGATGAACAGCGTGCTGCGTTCGATCAGGTGGTTGGCACGCAGGTTCAGCCCCAATTCGAGCACCTCGCCACCCATCGGGATGCCGTAGTCGAAATTGGCATTCATATCGATGCCCTTCACGACTTCCTCGTTGAGGTTGATGAAGCCTGCGGCCACGTCCGAGACCAGCATGCGGCTGGTCGCCGCAGTGTCGAAGTCGATACGGTCACAGAAGGGGCTGCGGATACCATCCTGGCGGGTGAAGCAGTCATTGATGATGAACTGCGACGACGGTTCGACGATCGAGCCTTCGATCTTGATGTCGTAGTAGTTGAAGTTGAACGCGAAATCGAGATCGCCATAGCTTTCCGCGACCGACAGGCCAACGGTCAGCGAACGCGAGGTTTCCGGGTTCAGGTCCAGGCTACCGCCCGAGGTAATTTCCACGCTCGAGTTCGCCAGGGTGTTAAGGCCCTGGTTGTCGATACCCACGGTGAACGGGTCACGGCCTTCGCGCTGGCAGTTCGCGATGATCGCCTGGTCACGCGTGTCCAGGTTGGCCTGGTAACCGCCTGCACCGGCATTGAAGGCTTCCGCCGGAACCGCGCAGGGATCGAACAGGGTGAGGAAGCCCGACTGGCCAGCCAGGAAGTTCTCACGCAGGTTCGGCGCACGGAACGAGGTGCCGTAGCTGGCCTTGACCAACACAGACGGAATGATCCGCCAGCCAGCCTTGATCGAGTAGGTACCGGCAGTGCCGTAGAATTCCTCTTCGGTCACACGGCCCGAAACGTTGAGGTCGAACTGGCCCCAGGTTTCGCTGTCGAACACGGGAACGTCGAGCTCGCCGAAGCCTTCGACGATGTACTTCGATCCAACCGCGCCCTGGTCGGCAAAGAAGCCGAAGAACAGGCCCTGCGATGCGGTCAGGTCAGGCAGCGATTCGATGCTGTCTTCGCGGTATTCGCCGCCGACCACCAGCGAGACCGGACCAGCCGGCAGCTGGAGCACTTCGCCGGTCGCATAGAACGACAGCAGGAACTGTTCGTAAGTGGTGTCGAAGGAACGGACACCGAAGACATAGTCGCGCTCCGCCTGCGTGGCGAAGTCACCGATTGCTCCGGTCATCACGCTCGGAGCGAACATGTTGACTGGTACACAGCTCCCCGCATTCAGGTCGGGTGCGGCAAGGTCGGGGTTGGCGAGTCCGGCACCATTACACTCACCGATGTACTGCGTGTCGCCGAGCAGGGTGAACACGTCGTAGTTCGGATCGTAGTCGTCTGCGGTGCCGTCACCGTCGTTGTCGACGATGCCATCACCATCGAAGTCCGCGGTGGGGTCGATACCCAGCGCCAGCGCGAGGCGATCTTCCCGGATACCCCGACGGACCGAGCTACCTTCGGAACGCGAGTAGACACCAGACAATTCGAAGGTCCAGGTGTCGTCGATGAAGGGCAGGTTACCCCGGATGCCGAGCACACCGCGGTACTGTTCCTGCACGATGTCGAAGTTGTTGCGGTCCCCGGCGATCGCCACGATCGGCTGTACCGGCAGAGCAAAGCCGGTCGACAGGGGGTTAAGGCGGCCGAAATTGGCCTGTCCCGGGTAGAGTTGCTGCAGCTGGTTGTCGGCATCGCGGCAGTCGACGCCCGTACCGGTAACAAAGTTACACGGATTGAAGGCATTGAAGTCCGACACGTAGGGAAACAGCTGCGGGATACCGGTGTTGTCCGAGCTAATCTCTGCGCGACTGTAGTTGGCTTCGAAGAACGGCGTAATCTCGTAGTCGTCGTCGGTCAGCTGGTACTCACCGTAGGCCATCACGTTGTACAGCTTCTGCTGGCTGATCAGGCTCTCGTCGAGATTGCTGCCGTTGGTGTTGACGTTCTGGAAGTCGACGTCGCGAATGCCGTCACCGTTGGTATCGAGATCGACACCGAAGGCGTCGGTCGACTCGCCGTAGCCCAAGCCCGGAATGTTGGCGATGTTGCCATTGGCGGGGAAATAGACCGAGCCGAAGCGCGTGTAGGCGTTGAACAGGCGTCCGCTGATGCCATCCACCACGCAGGGGCTTTCAGCAACGGAGACACCCGGCGTACGGTTCATGACCGTGGCGTTGTCGCGCAAACCGAGGGTGCGGATTTCGCCGCTGTCGGTAACCTCGTAGTGCGTGCTGCAACCCGACAGGAAGTCGCGATCGCCGAAGGTCACTTCGTCGCGGTACGAGTATTCCGCACCGATACCGATGAAGCCGCGCTCCATGTCGATGCCGTAGGCGCCGCTGACGGTGAAGTCGTGGCCGCCATTGCTCTGCTCGTTCAGGTTGCCCGAAGCGAACAGTTCGAGCCCGTCGAAGTCCTGACGCAGCACGATGTTACCCACGCCGGCCACAGCGTCCGAACCGTAGACCGACGAGGCACCGTCGAGCAGCAGGTCGTAGCGGGCGATCAGCGAGGTCGGCAGTAGGTTGATCGACGGCGCGCTGGGAGCGCCTTCCACACCGGCGGGAGCCAGGCGGCGGCCATTGACTAGCAGCAGGGTGCGGTCAGCGCCGAGGCCACGCAGGTTCAGCGTCTGCGAACCCGGACCGTTGTCGAGCACGAAGCCCTGGAAGGTAGCGTCGATCTGCACGCCGGCGGCAGCTTCCGAACGCTGCAGGATCTGTGCGGCATCGAACTCGCCAACGTCGCGCTCGGCTTCGGTCGTCAGGACCTGGAGCGGAGAGATGCTGGTGTAGGTGTCGCGACGGACACGCGTACCGGTAACGACGATCGCTTCATCTTCCGAAACGGTCGAGACGCCATCATCAGTGACGCTGACGACATCGTCGCATTCCTCTGCGGTGGGATCGACGTCACAATCGACCTCCTGCGCAGCTGCGGGGGCACCGGCAAACAGTGCAACGGCCGAAACCGATGCGGCGAGACCATAGAGAGTATTTTTCTGGAAAGTTTTCATTGCGCTCCAACCCTGTCCTGAGTTTGGAGACGCCCATACCCTGCAACCCTCAAGAACGCGTTACTCGTTCAGCAGCAGTAAATGGCGATTGGACGACCCCAGACCATTGATCAGAAGGCAAGGAGTGCAGGAGCACCCGTTGCTTGTCAAAACTGGTTGTAAACCGCTCAGCCAATTTTACCGGACTGTCACAAAAATCACACAGTAACAGCTGCAACTATCATAAAGCCTTGGGGCAGTTGCAACTAATAATGTTGCGCTGCAGCATTCATGTGACGGAGAACAGCAGTTCTCCGTCACCTTCATCGACCTTCACGGTGCTGCCATCGGGCACCTCGCCGGCCAGAAGTTTCTCGGCCAGCGGGTCCTGCACGTAGCGCTGCACCGCCCGCTTGAGCGGCCTTGCACCGTAGACCGGATCGTAGCCGACACGGGCCAGCCACTTGCGCGCGCCGTCCGTCAGGTCGAGCACGATCTTGCGGTCCTTGAGCAGTTTCTGCACGCGGGCGACCTGGAGATCCACGATCGGCGCCATGTGCTCCATGCCCAGGCGGTGGAACAGCACGATCTCGTCGAGCCGGTTGAGGAACTCGGGGCGGAAGTGTCCGCGCACCACGTCCATTACCTGGCTTTCGACATCTTCGACCTTCTGGTCGTCATCGAGGTTCGAGAGGAACTGGCTGCCGAGGTTGCTGGTAAGGATGATCAGCGTGTTGGAGAAGTCGACCCTGCGGCCCTGCCCGTCGGTCAGGTGGCCATCGTCGAGCACCTGCAGCAGCACGTTGAACACGTCGGAGTGCGCCTTCTCGACCTCGTCGAACAGCACCACCTGGTAAGGCCGCCGCCGCACGGCTTCGGTCAGGACGCCGCCCTCTTCATAGCCGACATAGCCCGGAGGCGCGCCGATCAGGCGGGCGACCGCGTGCTTCTCCATGAATTCGCTCATGTCGATGCGGACCATGGCCTGGTCGTCGTCGAACAGGAAGGCGGCCAGCGCCTTGGTCAGCTCGGTCTTGCCGACGCCGGTGGGGCCGAGGAACAGGAAGGAGCCGAGCGGACGGTTCGGATCCTGCAGGCCCGCACGCGCGCGGCGCACGGCCTTGGACACGGCCTCCACGGCCTTGTCCTGGCCAATGACCCGCCTGCCGAGCACGTCCTCCATCTTGAGGAGCTTCTCGCGCTCGCCCTGCAGCATCTTCTCCATGGGGATGCCGGTCCACTTGCTCACCACGCCGGCGATATCGTCTTCGGTCACCTCTTCCTTGAGCAAGGCGTTCTCGGTGTGGCTGCCCGCTTCTTCCAGAGCAGTCTCCAGCTGCGGTATCTTGCCGTATTGCAGCTCACCCGCCTTGGCGAGATCGCCCGCCCGCTGTGCCTGCTCCAGCTCGATACGCGCCGCATCAAGGTCTTCCTTGATGCGCGCCTCGGCGTGGATCTTGTCGCGTTCGTTCTGCCAGCGGGTGGTCAGCTCGCTCGACTGCTGCTCGAGATTGGCCAGCTCTTCGCGCAAGGCGGCAAGCCGATCCTTCGAGGCATCGTCGGTTTCTTTCGACAGCGCCTGCTCTTCGATCTTGAGCTGGATGATCCGGCGGTCGAGACCCTCGATTTCCTCGGGCTTCGATTCCACTTCCATGCGGATGCGGCTGGCAGCCTCGTCCATCAGGTCGATCGCCTTGTCGGGCAGGAAGCGGTCAGCAATGTAGCGTTCGGAGAGCTGTGCTGCTGCCACGATGGCACCGTCAGTGATGCGCACGCCGTGGTGCAGCTCGTACTTCTCCTTGATACCGCGCAGGATGGAGATGGTGTCCTCCACGCTCGGCTCGTCGACGAAGACGGGCTGGAAACGGCGCTGCAGGGCGGCGTCCTTCTCGACGTACTTCTGGTATTCGTCGAGCGTGGTCGCACCGATGCAGTGCAGTTCGCCGCGGGCGAGCGCGGGCTTGAGCAGGTTGCTCGCATCCATGCTGCCTTCCGAGGCGCCCGCACCGATCAGGGTGTGCATCTCGTCGATGAACAGGATGATCTGGCCGTCAGCGCCCTTCACCTCGTCGAGCACGGTCTTGAGGCGTTCCTCGAACTCGCCGCGATATTTCGCGCCGGCAATCAGGCTGCCCATGTCGAGCGCCATCAGCGTGCGATCCTTCAGGCTGTCGGGCACGTCGCCATTGGCGATGCGCAGCGCGAGGCCTTCGGCGATGGCAGTCTTGCCGGTGCCGGGTTCGCCGATCAGGACGGGGTTGTTCTTGGTACGGCGGGCAAGGATCTGCACCGTGCGGCGGATTTCCTCGTCGCGGCCGATAACCGGGTCGAGCTTGCCGTCCCTGGCCTTCTGCGTGAGGTCCTGCGCGTACTTCTTCATCGCATCGTAGGCGGCTTCGGCATTGGCGCTATCCGCCGTCTTGCCCTTGCGCAGTTCGTTGATCGCGGTGTTGAGCGCCTCGGCAGTCAGGCCCGCATCGGCCAGCGCCTGTCCGGCCTTGGTGGTCTTGGCCAGTACCAAGGCCAGCAGCAGCCGTTCGACGGTGACGTAAGAGTCGCCGGCCTTGTCGGAAACCTGCTCGGCCTGGTCGAGCACGCGCACGGCATCGTTGTCGAGGCCCGGCGTCTGCTGCGCCCCGCCCCCGCTGACGGCAGGGATCTTGGCCAGCAGGGCATCGACTTCCTGCACCGCGCGGCCGGGGTTTGCCCCTGCACGCTGCATCAGTCCGGCAGCCATGCCCTCCTCGTCTTCCAGAAGCGCCTTCAGGATATGTTCGGGCGAAATGCGCTGGTGGCTGTTGCGAATGGCCACGGTCTGCGCGCTCTGCAGGAAGCCGCGCGCCCGGTCGGTGAACTTTTCGAGATTCATTCCTAGCCCCTTGAGTGGTTTCCCAAACAGATAGTGTTGCAATTGCGCAACACAAGAGTCGTTGAGCGTATATAATCACTCAATCGTCGATGATTCCATGATCACGATCAATCGCGCAATCTCGCGCAGGGCGCCGCCACGCTGGTCCGATCCGCAACATGAGCGCGTTGGCTTTGAGGTCGTTGCCCGCGCCTATGTTTACGTGATCGGCGCTTCCACCCAGCTCCCCGGAGATTGAGACACTTCAGGAATGGCGACTTGCGGTGCGCCATACTCGTGACTAGTTCGCTCGTCCGCTAGTCGAGCCATCGCGCGTGCAGCGGACTAGGCTCAGTTCCACCCCGCCGGATCAAGTGCGAACAACTCCGCCAGTTGCGCATAAAGCGCTGGCTCTTCCCGCTTAAGCGCGCGCGGCTTCTCGAAGAAAGTGACGGTAGCCTCGGCGAAGAACTCCTGGTGGTTGGTCGCGCCATAGGGGGCGATCAGCGAATGATGCCCGCTTTCCACCCTCTCCACGTGGCCGTGGTAGGCATCCAGCATGGCTTTTTCCCAGCCCGAATAGCGCTGCCCCTTGCGCAGGATGGGGATGCCATCGGTGTGGCCGGTCAGGCTGTCCAGCTGGTGCGCGAATTCGTGGATCACGACGTTGTAGCCATCTTCCGCATCAATGCCGCCCTGCAGCGCATGGTCCCACGCCAGGACCACCGGCCCACGGTTCCAGCTTTCGCCAGCCAGGTGAGAATCCTGCTCGTGCACGACGAAGCCATCGTGAACCTTGCGGCCCGTCAGGACGCTGGACGGGTAGATCAGCACGGTCCTGATCGTTTCATACCAGACCGGGCTGTTGACGATCAGGAGGCAGGCCTGCGCCGCGATCGAGAGCCGCATTTCGTCCTTTAGCTCGAGGCCGTTCGCATGGAAGGTAACCTGGTCGAGGAAGAGGTTGATCTTCCCCTCCAGCGCTGGACGCAGCGATTCCGGCAAGCGGCGGACAATCGGCACAAGGTTATCCAGGACCTCGCGCTGCTCCTGCGTCAGCGGCGTCGCAAGCAGTCGCTTGCGCCTCTGCCGCCGCGCCACGCTGCGAAAGACGAGAATGCTGGCAATCAGCAGGGCAATCAGGAGGATGGGTACGAGCGTCATGTGTGACGGCTAGATTGGGTCGCAACGGAAGGGGTGCAATAGACTATCAATCCGCCGCGAGTGGCCGGACTGAGGATCGGACAGGTCGTGAAGATGGGCGAAAAGCTGATGCGGATTGACGAATAGTCCGAAAAGCGGCTTCCGCTTCGGGACTTACCTGCTATCCGGTTGCACATGAAAACGTCTTTCGCGCTCCGCTCGCTCACTTCGTTTGCTGCCGCCATTGCCCTGGCAGCCTGTTCCACGACTCCCACGGCGCCGGTCGAAACGGCCGCGGCGCCGACGGTAGTTGAAGAGCCGGTCGCGCAAGCCGCATCGCTCGACGAGCTGATCGCCGCGGTCGACATTCCCTATGAGACCTTCACGCTCGACAACGGGCTGACCACCATCGTCCACACCGACCGCAAGTCGCCGCTGGTGGGCGTCACCGTCTATTACCGCGTGGGTTCGGTCAGCGAGCCGCGTGGCCGCACCGGCTTTGCCCACCTGTTCGAACACATCATGTTCACCGGCAGCGAGAACGTCGAAAACTTCGACATCCCGCTGGAAGCCGCGGGCTCGACCAGCACCAACGGCTCCACCAGCTACGACCGCACCAACTATGTCGAAACCGTGCCCACCGGCGCGCTCGACCTCGCACTGATGATGGAGGCGGACCGCATGGGCTACCTGCTCGGCTCGCTCAGCCAGGAACGGCTCGATAACCAGCGCGGCGTGGTGCAGAACGAAAAGCGGCAGGGCGACAACCAGCCCTACGGCCTGCTCGAATACCGCATCAACGAAGGCCTGCTGCCTGTCGGCCACCCCTATCGCCACTCGGTGATCGGCTCGATGGCAGACCTTTCGGCAGCCAGCCTCGAAGACGTGCGCAGCTGGTTCACCGACAATTACGGCCCCAACAACGTGGTGCTGGCGCTGACCGGCGACATCGACGCCGCAACCGCCCGCCCGATGGTGGAACGCTGGTTCGGCGCGATCCCGCGCGGCCCCGAAGTGCAGCAGTTCGAAGCCGGTCCGGTCACCCTTGCCGAACCCGTGTTCGACGAGATGACCGACCAGGTGCCGCTGGAACTGATCGTACGCGCATGGACCGGGCCGGACATGGAACACCCCGATGCCGTGCCGCTGCAGGTCGGCATGTACATTCTCGGCGGCCTCAACTCCTCGCGCCTCGACAATTCGATGGTGCGCGGGGCCGAAGTCGCCGTCAGCGTCAGCGGCTATTACCAGGCCTACGAACAGCTCGGCTTTGCCCAGGCCTACGTGCAGGTGCGCCCCGACGCGACGCGCGAGGAGGCCCTCGCCCTGCTCGATGCCGAATTCGAGCGCATGCTGACCGAAGGCCCGACGCAGGACGAGCTGGACCGCGCCACCACCCAGATCGCCTCCAGCCAGATCGGCTCGCTCGAACGCGTCGGCGGCTTCGGCGGAAAGGGCATGATTCTCGCCGAAGGCCTGCTCTACACCGGCGATGCGGATTTCTACCGCACCGAGCTGGAAGCCATGGCTGCCCTTACGCCGGAAATGGTGCGCGATGCCATGCAGCGCTGGCTGTCGCGCCCGTCCTACACGCTGGCGGTGGTACCGGGCGAACGCACGCTTGACGGTGCCACCATGGGCGGCTGGGGGGACGAACACCTCTACCCCGCGCCGGAGCCCGACACCGGCAGCGATATCGAAGTCACCCGCACCGGCCCGGCGATCGAACTGCCGACCCCTGCGCCGGTGGGCGAACTGACCTTCCCCGAAGTCGAGCGCGCCGAACTGTCCAACGGCATCCCCGTGGTGCTGGCACGCCGCACCTCGGTGCCCAAGGTATCGCTGGCCATGACCTTCGATGCCGGTTCCGTTGTCGACGGTGTCGGCCGCTACGGCGTGCATGAGACCATAATCGACATGCTTACCGAAGGCACGACCAGTCGCAGCGCCGAAGAACTCGCCGTGGCGCAAGAAACGCTTGGCGCCTCGATCAGCATCAGCGCCGGTGCCGAGAACAGCACCGCCTCGATGTCTGCACTCACCCCCAACCTGCGTCCCTCGCTGGACCTGATGGCAGACATGGTGCGCAACCCGGCCTTTGCCGACGACGCCATGGAGCGCGTGCGCAGCCGGCGCCTTGCCGCCGTGGCGGAGGAGCTCTCGACGCCCAGCTCGATGGCCAGCCGTGCCTTCGCCCAGCTCGTCTACGGTGAGGACCACCCATATGCCCATGCCTCCAGCGCGGGCGATCCGGCGGTGATCGAAGGCCTGACCACGGCTGACCTTGCCGCCGACCATGCCACCTGGATCCGTCCGGAAACTGCCAGCATTACCGTTGTCGGCGATGTGGAGATGGACGAACTGCTCGCCGCGCTCGAAGCCAGCTTCGGCGATTGGCAGGGCCCGGCAACGCCCGTGCCCGCCAAGGCGGTGGACCAGGCCAGCCCCGCCCCCATGCCGCGCGTGGTGGTGATCGACCGTCCCAATTCGCCGTCGAGCTACCTCATCGTCGGCCGCCTGACCCAGCTTACCGGGTATCAGCCCGGCATGGAACCGCTCAATCTCGCCAACGAGGTGCTTGGCAGCGGCTTCCTGTCGCGGCTGATGCAGGACCTGCGCGAAACCCGCGGCTGGACCTACGGCATCTCTTCCAGCCTGCCCTTCGCCGAAGGCCAACGTGTCATGAGCGTGCAAACGCAGGTTCAGGCCGATCGCACGGCAGACTCGATCCAGGTCATCCTTGACCAGATGCGCGCCTTCCCCGCCACGCAGGGCGTCGACGAGGTGGAATTCCAGCGCGTCACCGACGGCAACGTGCGCAACCTGCCCAACCGGTTCGAGACCAACGGTCAGGTACTCGGCGCGCTGCTGGGCAACCAGACGCTGGGCCGCGACATCCGCTACCAGGTGCAGCTGCCGGACATCTACCGCGCGATCACGCCCGAAGACATCGACGCAGCCGCGGCGACCTACCTGCAGCCCGAGGACCTCACTATCGTGGTCGTGGGCGACCGCAGCCTGGTTGAACCGCAGCTGGAAGAAGCCGGCATGGAAGCGGAATACATTTCGGCGGATACGCTGTAAGCGTCCGCCCGAGGGAGGAATCTATTATGAGCGAAGTAGGCGGAACCTACGATTTCGTGGTCAACAGCCCCATGGGCGAACAGACCGGCACCTTCACTGTCGTCCCCAACGACGACGGCACCGAGTTCACCGGCCAGCTGTCGGGCAGCCTTGGCCAGATGGAAGCCGAGAACGGCAAGATCGACGGCAACGTGCTGACCTGGACCATGCAACTGACCAGCCCCATGCCGATGAAGCTGGAAGGCACGGCCGAGGTGAACGGCGACGCGGTGACCGGCAAGATCAAGGCTGGCTTCATGGGCTCGATGGACTTCACCGCCCAGCGGCAGGCCTAGAACTTCCCGCGAAGCGCCTGGTAGGCCGCCGCCGTCACGGTGTTGGCCAGGTTCAGCGACCGGATATGCGCTGATCGCATCGGCAGGTGGAACTGCCGGTCCGGATGCGCCTGCCGGATCGCGGCGGGCAGCCCCTTGGTCTCGCTGCCGAACACCAGCAGGGCGTCGTCCGGATAGTCCGGCTCGTAGAAGCTAGTCGGCGCATCGTCCTCGAACAGGAACAGCTGGTCCGCACGCGGTTGGCGGTCCTCCAGCAACGCATCCCAACTGGCATATTCGGCCAGCCGCACGTGCTGCCAGTAATCCAGCCCGGCGCGCTTGAGCTGTCTGTCCGACAGGGTGAACCCATAAGGCCGCACCAGCACCAGTTCCATGTCCAGCGCCACGCAGGTGCGCCCCACCGCACCGGTGTTGTGCGGGATTTCCGGGTGGACGAGAACGATGGCAGGGCGGCTTGGCATGACAATGGGTCTAGCGCGCAATATTCGCTCGCGCTATCGGCGCGCTGTGGATCAAATTGCCAACATACTTAGGGCGATAGCAACATTCGGAAGCTACGGCGGCGACATGTCCGGCAGCAATGCTTTCCTTATCCTGATTCCCGCGCTCTACGCCGTCCTCAGTGTGGCCTTGCTGATCGTGGCCGTGGTCGATCGCAAGCTGGTGAGCGCGCGGTGGGCGGCATTGGGCTTTGCCATCGCCTGCGCCTCGATCCTGGTCGACGGCTTCCGCGATCCGGATGGCAGCCGCTGGGTCAACTATTTCACCGTCATCACGCATTTCCTTGCCCTGATGGTGATGGTGCAGGCCTTCCTCTCGCGCCACGCGCGGCACGTGCCGCTGTCGATTGTCGCCATGGTGGTGCTCGTCGCGATATACGTCATGCCCAGCATGCCCTGGGCCCCGCCCTATGCTTCACGCGGGTTTATCGTCCAGGCCACCGGCGCCATCGTGATCGCCTCGGGCTTGCAAGGCCTGTGGCAAGCGCGCCGCAATTCCATGGTCGACATGATCGCCTTTGCCGTCGTGCTGGCAGCCTGCCTGTCCTACGCGGGCAAGGCCGGGGTGGTCCTGGTCAACCCCATCGGCCCCTCGCTGGCAGAGGTGAGCGACTTCTACCGCAACCTGAACATCGTGTTCCAGTCGATCAGTGCCGTTATGGGCATGTCGGTCGGCATCGTCCTGTTGATGATGATCGGACACGACATGGTGCGCAGCCGGATCGAGGAAGGCGAGATCGATGCGCTGACCCAGGTCGGCAACCGGCGGCAGCTGGAACGCCTGCTGGACGAGGATGCGCGCGGTCGCCAGCCGATTGGCGGGGTGGTGGTGATCGACCTCGATCACTTCAAGCGCGTCAACGACAATTTCGGCCACGACGCGGGCGACACCGTCCTGCGCGAAGTCGCCGCGCGGCTGAAGGCGCTCTACGATGGAACCGGGACGGTCTGCCGCACCGGCGGCGAAGAGTTTGTGGCCCTCGTCCCGCCGGAAAACAACGCCGCGCTGGCGCAACTGGCTATCGCCACGCGCAAGGCCGTTGCCGAGCTGGCTTTCGAGCGCCCGCTCAACCAGTTGAAGGTAACCGCCTCGATCGGCTTCTACCTGCGCGAACAGGGCGTCAGCGCCCGCCAGGCCATCCAGCGCGCCGACCGCGCCGTCTACTGCGCCAAGACCGACGGCCGCGACCGAGTGGTCGGGGCCGTGGTGGAAGGCGGCTTGCAGGTGCTGAAGGCGGTGGCCTGAGGGCGGCTACAGCTCCGCTTCGGACGGAGTGCTGTTCTGCGGCAAGGTGAGCGTTTCCAGCACCTCGCCGGTACGCGCGTCGATCACCTGGTCGCGGCGATATTCCAGAACGCCGTCGATCGGCGGCAGGCGGTCGACCAGCGTACCATAGAAGTTGTTCATTTTGCCCGCAGCGCGGAACTCGACAGGTTCGCCCGCCCAGGCAGCCAGTGATTCCGGCAAACCGAAGCTGGGTTCACGCGACTGCGTGGGCAACGAGACCGTGCGCGACCCCAACAGGCCGACGACGCTGAAATTGCCGAATTCTTCCATCTGTGCGCCACCCCGATCCGCATAGCGCGGGGCTGCAGTGAGGAAATCGCCGAGGTCTGTCACCACGCCCGGGACCACATCGAACATGACGGTGCCCATGCAGTTGCAGGCGCCGACGAAGCCCTGATTTGTGTCGTACATGACCGGCCCATACCAGACGTAGGTCCCCGGACGCACGACCGTGAGATAGGCGCGACGATCCGTGTCGTCGTCGTGCGCGAAGTCACTACCCGGACCGAAACTGGCAGCGTCCTGCAATTCCGGCGGAGTGACGCTGACGTCGGCCATGGTCGGCTCCTCCGGCGCAGTCGGCAGTCGCCAACGGCGCTCTCGCGCATTGGCATAGGCACGCTCGAACGCGGCATAATCGCGCGCGTACTGCTCCTGCAGTTCGGCAAACTGGTCTTCGCGGGCCTGCTCGTAGGCCACGTAGTCCTCCGGCTCCGGAACGCGCAGGAAGATCCCGAAGAAGCGCCCGTCCGTTTCGAGGTAGATGTAGCCCCGATCCGCTTCGATCGTGGTGCGGCCACGTTCGATATCGCGTTCCCTGATCTGCGCCGTGGCGGGGGTCGTAATGATGGTGATGGCGGCAAGCGCCAGTGCAAGGAGCCGGATCATGGGACGATTGCCTCTGCTGCGGGTGTCGGACCGGAGGCGACGCGCGCCTGCTGCATCAGCGCCTCGGTGCGCTGGGGCTCCGGCTCACGGCCATTGCCTTCCTCGAAGTTGAATTCCTCCCACAGGTCCTTGGCGAGGCCGTATCGGGCGTAGCCCTTGAAGGCCATGCAGTTGCGCATGTTGGCGCGGCGCGCCTCGCGGCGGGCGGCAGAGCCGTGGATGGCATCCGCCAGCGCCGCCCCGATCACCCCGCCGATGACGCCGCCAATGCCGTACTGGCTGCCATAATAGCCGGGATAGGGTTCGGAGGCCCCGGCATAGATGCGAAAGCCGCTGGCCAGCGCGTCGCATTCGAGGATGTCGGCATAGGCCTCGTTGAAGTCCGTATCCGCGCGGTGGAAGTAGAAGTACTTCTCGTAGTTATCGATATCGTTGGCGCTCGGCTCGAACACCAGTTCGGGCATCGGTATGGCCGCGATTTCTTCCTCGGTCAGCGCCGCCTGCTGCACTGCTGCAGCTTCCGGCGTTTCATCCTGCGCAAGTGCGGGTGCGGCAGTGCTGCCAGCCAGCACTGCTGCCAACAAAATCGATCTCACGAAACCCCTCCGACTCTCTTTGGAATCGGGGTTAGGCACAAGGGCCCGTTGGCGCAAGATACTGTTTAGCCCAGCTTGTCCTTCAGGATCTGGTTCACCACCGCGGGGTTGGCCTTGCCCTGCATGGCCTTCATCGTCTGGCCGACGAAGAAGCCGAACAGCTTGTCCTTGCCGCCGCGGTATTCTTCCACCTTGTCGCCGTTCGCCGCGATGATCGCGTCGATGGCGGTCTCGATGGCGCCCGTGTCGCTGACCTGCTTCAGGCCCTCGGTATCGGCGATCTCGTTCGGGTCGCGGCCGGTCTTGAGGACGATCTCGTAGATCTCCTTGGCCTGCCCGCCGGAGATCTCGCCCTTGGCCTGCATGTCGAGGATCGCCGCCTGGGCCTCTGCCGTGGCATTGGCCATGTCCGCCTCGTCACCCAGCGCCTTGACCACGCCCGGCGCGACCGAGAGCGACCAGTTGGCAACCGCGGTAGCCACGTCCTTCTCCGGCTTGCCGATGCCTGCCGCAGTGGCTGCCAGCAATGTCTCGAAGCGGGCGAAGGTTTCCACCTCTGCCGTCAGTTCGCGGGCGTTGTAGGGCGTCAGGCCCAGTTCGTTCTCGTAGCGCGCGCGCTTGGCATCCGGCAGTTCGGGCAGGCTGGCGCGGCAATCGTCGAGGAAAGCATCGTCCAGTTCCAGCGGCAGCAGGTCCGGATCGGGGAAGTAGCGATAGTCGTGCGCGTCTTCCTTACTGCGCATGGAGCGCGTGGTGCCGGTGCCCGGATCGAACAGGCGGGTTTCCTGCACGATCTGGCCGCCGTCCTCGATCACGTCGATCTGGCGCTGCACCTCGTGCTCGATCGCCTGCATGACGAAGCGCACCGAGTTGACGTTCTTGGTCTCGGTGCGGGTGCCGAGTTCGGTGTCACCTACCTTGCGCACCGATACGTTGACGTCCGCGCGCATCGAGCCTTCTTCCATGTTGCCGTCGCACGAGCCGACATAGCGCAGGATCGAACGCAACTTGCGGATATAGGCCCCGGCCTCGGCGGGCGAGGTCATGTCCGGGCGGCTGACGATTTCCATCAGCGCCACGCCGGTGCGGTTGAGATCGACATAGGACATGGTCGGGTGCTGGTCGTGCATCAGCTTGCCCGCGTCCTGTTCGACGTGGATGCGCTCGATGCGGATCACCTTGTCTTCGGGGATGCCGGCCTTCTCGTCCGCCTCGATCACCAGCTGCCCCTCGCCCACCAGCGGGTGGTAGAGCTGGCTGATCTGGTAGCCCTGCGGCAAGTCGGCATAGAAGTAGTTCTTGCGGTCGAACCGCGACCACTTGTTGATCTGCGCCTCGATCGCCATGCCCGTGCGCACGGCCTGGCGAATGCATTCGCGGTTGGGCACCGGCAACATGCCCGGCATGGCCGCGTCGACGAGCGACACCTGCGTGTTCGGCTCCGCCCCGAAAGCGGTGCTTGCGCCGGAAAACAGCTTGGCCTTGGAGGTGACCTGCGCGTGGACCTCGAGGCCGATCACGACCTCCCATTCACCCGTAGCGCCCTGGATGCGGTAGTTGCTCATACTTCGTTTCCAAAAGTCGAAATTATTGCCGTGTCATAGGCTTGCGGAAGCCCAACGATGAATTGCAACGCCCGCGAGTTGTTCTCGTCGATGCAATCAACATCAGACTTCGCGTCAAACTCGCTGTGCCAAATGCCGTCGAGGCGCGCCTCAAATCCTGGTTCGTGCCAGATACCAGCCTCAACTATCGACACAGCAATGCCCTTTGCTGAACAACACGAAATTGCTTCGGCGGCAGCTGGCCGTGTCAGCATCATCCATGCGGAACCGGCATCTGCGAACAGCGCATCGGCTTTGTCGAAACGCACGGTTCGCAGTGCTTCCGTCACCACCACTTCTCCGGCTGCGCGGTGAAGCCCGCGCGCTGTTCGATTGCGAGACCCACGTCGAGTACCTGCTGTTCGTCCATCGGCTTGCCGATCACCTGCAGGCCCAGCGGCAGGCCCTTGGCGGTCAGCGTGGCGGGCACGCTCATGGCCGGGAGGCCGGCCAGCGAAGCGGGCACGGCGAAGACGTCGTTGAGGTACATGGCCAGCGGGTCGCTGTTCATTTCTTCCAACGGGAAGGCCGGGGTCGGCGTGGTCGGCGCAAGGATCGCGTCGCACTCGGCGAAGGCCTTGTGGAAGTCCTGCTGCACCAGCGTGCGCACCTTCATTGCCTGGGTGTAATAGGCGTCATAGAAGCCTGCCGAGAGCACATAGGTGCCGATGATGATGCGGCGCTTCACCTCGTCGCCGAAACCGTCGGCGCGGGTGGCGGCGTACATGTCCTGCAGGCCCGCCCCTTCGGGCAGGTCGCGCAGGCCGTAACGCACGCCGTCATAGCGCGCGAGGTTGGACGAGGCTTCTGCCGGGGCGACGATGTAGTAGGCGGGCAGCGCATACTTGGTGTGCGGCAGCGAGACGTCGACGATCTCGGCACCGGCATCGCGGAGCCATTCCTTGCCGGCTTGCCAACTGGCGAGGATTTCCTCGTCCATACCATCCATCCGGTATTCGCGCGGAATGCCGATCTTCTTGCCCTTCAGGTCCGCGTTCAGCGCGCCCGCCCAGTCGGGCACCGGCGCATCGAGGCTGGTCGAATCCTTCGGATCGAAGCCCGCCATGGCGCCGAGCATGATCGCGCAGTCTTCCACCGAGCGCGACATCGGGCCTGCCTGGTCGAGACTGCTGGCGAAGGCGACAATGCCCCAGCGGCTGCAACGGCCATAGGTGGGCTTGATGCCGGTGGTGCCGGTGATGGCGCAGGGCTGGCGGATCGAGCCGCCGGTGTCGGTACCGGTCGCTGCCGGGCAGAGGCGCGCGGCAACGGCTGCCGAAGAACCACCCGAGGAACCGCCCGACGTCAGCGTGGCATTGCTGCCTTCCGCCTTCCACGGGCTCTTCACCGGGCCAAAATAGCTGGTCTCGTTCGACGAGCCCATGGCGAACTGGTCAAGGTTCAGCTTGCCGAGCATGCCCGCGCCCGCGTCCCACAGCTTCTGGCTGACGGTGCTTTCATAAGGCGGCACGAAGCCTTCGAGCATGTGGCTGGCGGCCGTGGTCTGCACGCCGTTGGTGGCGAACAGGTCCTTCATGCCGATCGGCACACCGGCCATCGGGCCAAGCTCCGCACCCGCAGCGCGCGCGGCGTCGACCTTGTCGGCGGCGGCCAGTGCATGGTCGGGCGTGGCGACGATGAAGGCGTTGAGTTCGGCAGCGGCTTCCACCGCGCCGTTGAAGACCTCGGCCACTTCACGCGCGGTGAAATCGCCACCGGCCACGCCGTCGCGGATGGCCTTGACGCCAAGCTGGGTAAAATCGGTCACTATTCGATCACCTTCGGCACGCCGTAGAAGCCGTGTTCGGCCACGGGGGCATTGGCCAGCACGTCGTCACGGCGACCGCCAGCGGTGTGCGGGTCGGCATCGACCACGTCGTCGCGCAGGCGCAGGGCCTGGGGGATCACGGCGGTCATCGGCTCGACCGATGAGGTATCGACCTCGCCCAGCTGCTCGACCCAGTCGAGGATCTTGTTGAGTTCGGGCACCATGTGGTCGAGCTCCTGCTCGCCCATCTGGATGCGCGCCAAGCTGGCAATCTTGGCGACTTGTTCGCGGGTTACAGACATGGGCCTCGCGTTAGCCGCGCGAAGGGCGCGCTTCAAGCGGTTAGGCTAGTCGAACTGCCTGCCGGTGGGCTTGTCGCCAATATAGATCGTACGCCGCTGGGACGGGCCGATGGAAACATCGCCGCTTTCGATGGCCTGCCGCTCGCGTTCCAGCGCAGCGCGCTGGTCTTCCGTGGTCATCGTACGCGACGGCTGGCTGTTGGGAATCCGGCGCCAGCTGCGGTTCACCAGCTCGAAGGCCTCGACATTGATGCCGCAGTCGATGCTTGGGTCAGTCGCGTCGTCTTCATCGCGGTAGCCGGTATCGCATTCGTCACCCAGCACCACGGCGGTACGGCCATCGTCCTGCAGGTAGATGCGGCAGGTGCCTTCAATCCAGCAGACCGAATCGTTGTCGATCGCGTCCAGCAAGCCGTCGGGTGCAGTCGATCCCGCAGGATAGACCACGATGTCGTCGGTCGTCTCGTCGAGATATTCCTCGGTCACGGCTTCGTCGTACCAGTAAGGCCGCTCGCTCTGGCGTTGTGCCGCCAGCGCTAGTTCGCCGATCTCGCCATCGCGTTCGGCCAGCTCTGCCAGCACATCGCGCCCTGCATCTCCGAAATCCCAGCGCAATGCTCTGAAGTCGAAGTCTTCCGGAGCAACCTCGCCAGCATCCAGCCGCGCCATCTGCTGGCGTGCGGAAATGCCGCCGAAGTCGATGAGCGGCAGGGCCAGCACCAGCGCCACCACGCAGCTGGCGGCGGCGAGATGCAGGTTGGCGCGGCGCAGGTACTCGGCCCAGCCCGCCATGCGTCCGCGCGCCAGCCCGACCCAGTAGGACAGACCGTATGCGGTCGCGATGGCAATGGCGACCAGTGCCCACAGCCGTTCCGGAGAGAGGCCGTGCTGGTCGATGCGGATGCCCATGGAGATCGCCGCGAACACGGTGAGCGGGAAGATGGAGGCAGCGAGGATCATGGCCGCGGCCTGCATCACCACGTTGTCGCTGCGCGCCTCGTCATCGTCGCGCACCACGGCATTGGCGAGCACGAAACAGCCCAGCGCGCAGGTCAGCAGCACCGGCGTGGCGCTGTCGGTCGCGTCCCACAGGGCAGAGCCGCCAGACAGCAACAGGAACACCAGGAACACCGCGATGGCGAAGCCGAAGGGCACCGCAAGCAGCGAGAACACCACCAGCACCACACGCTGCAAGGTGCCGAGCACGTTCAGCTGGTTGCGCAGCACGCCCATGGCCGCGCCGTAAGTCGCCCCGCAGAACAGGCCGACGAAGCCGGTGGTTTCGATCAGGTCCTCGATCAGCTCGATGCCGATCAGGCTGAACAATGCGCGGAGCAGCCACAGCAACAGCCACGACAGCAGCACGAAGGCGAGCGCGCCTGCCGCGCTGACGGCATCGGTCCAGACGTGGAAATGGGTTTCGCGGTAGGGCGTGGCCCAGCGCTTGCGGTGGAAGTCCGCCTGGAACAGCGGCACGGCCAGCAGCGAGAAGAACACGCCCGCGGCAAAGGCAAATTCCTCGCCGGCAACGTGGTCGCCCGAATCGACCGCGAGCCAGGCGATGCCGCCCATGACGAGCCCAAGCAGCACGGCAAAGACCGCCGCCTCGCTCCAGCGCTTGGGTCGGAGGACAAAGCTGGCGGCGGCAAAGGAAAAGAACGCCGCAGCCGCCAGCGCCGCGCGCGCAGGTGATGGCTCGTTGGCGTCGAGCAGCAGGTGGACGATCAGTCCGGCAAGGCCGCCCAGTCCGGCGAGCAGCCAGGGACGTTCGGGCCAGTCGGCGAGCATCGGCTCTTGGGCCGACGGGGTTTCCGCGATGACCTCCCCCTCTGCCATCGGGCTACTCGGTCGGGGCCACGCCCTCGGTCGGAGCAGCACCCTCGGTCGCAGCCTGGGCCTCCATCTGCTGCTGCATCATGTACATCTGCACGCGCATGCCGAGTTCCTCGAACTCTTCCTGCGTCAGCACCTTGTACACGGTCACCTCGAAGGTGAGGTCCGCACCCGGCGGGATGGGCGAGCCCGGCTGCGGGTCGTCGCCATAGGCCTGGTCCGAGGGAATGTAGATTTCGTAGATGCCGCCTTCGCGCGTCTGCAGCATGCCTTCGGTGAAGCCCGGCACCATCTGCGCCAGGTCCATCGGGTAACCCTGCGGCACGCCCAGTTCTTCCGGGAAAGGCTGGATCGGCGGCGAACGGTCGAACTCGGTGCCGTCCTCCAGCGTGCCGACATAGTCCATGAAGACCACGCTCTCCGCCGTCGGTGCCGGACCCTCGCCAGCCACCACGGTATCGACCGACAGGCCCTTGGGCATGGCCCACCAGGCAATGGCAGCGGCCAGCACCACGACGGCAAGCACACCCAGCCACAACTTGACGAGCGAGCCCTTGGCAATCGGCTGCAGCGGAACGCGGGTGACTTCGGTCATATCAGGTGATCCCGTTTGGGCGCCAAACGAAAGGGGCGCGGAAAATGCTTCCACGCCCCTTTGGCTTAGCTACGATTTGCTTTCAAGCTTGGTGAGCCTGAATTCCGGTGTGCTTACCGGACGCCGTCGCGCTCTGCGCGCTTGCGTTCCAGCTTGCGGGCGCGGCGCACAGCGGCAGCCTTTTCGCGCGCACGCTTTTCGCTCGGCTTCTCATAGTGGCGACGCAGCTTCATCTCGCGATACACCCCCTCGCGCTGCAGCTTCTTCTTGAGCGCGCGGAGAGCCTGCTCGACATTGTTATCGCGAACGATGATCTGCATAAAACCTAAGCCACCTTATCTAATCAAAATGGTCAGAGCCCGCGGATCAAGGCGCGGGGTGCACCATGGTAAATCAACGAAAAACGCGCCGAATCCGCAAGGGACATCGGCTTGACGATGGCGCAGATATGCGAATCGCAGGCAAAATGCAAGGCGCGAGAGCCTTTTGGGTTCCGCATGGCAGCGGCTATCGCTAAGGGAGCGCCCATGTCGAATGCCACTCCACAGCTCTATGCATCTGCCTATGTCGCGCTTGGCGGCGGTGCCGGTGCGCTGCTGCGCTACCAGCTTGGCCGCCTGATGACCCACTGGATGGGCGTCCAGGCGGTGACCATGTTTCCTTGGGCGACCCTCGCCGTCAACGCCATCGGCAGCCTGCTGATGGGCGTGCTGGCAGGCGTGCTCGCCCGTCACGGACAAGGCGGTGACCAACTGCGCCTGCTGCTCGGCGTGGGCCTGCTGGGCGGTTTCACCACCTTCAGCGCCTTCAGCCTCGAGCTCGCCATGCTGATCCAGCGCGGGCAGCTGCTGTTCGCAGCGCTCTATATCATGCTGTCGATCGGCCTCGGCGTTTCCGGCCTGGTCTTCGGCCTGACGGTCACACGGCTGGTTTCATGAGCAGCAACCCCGGTTCAGACAAGGGCTCAGACAAGGAAGTCCGCCAGTTTACCGTCGATGCCGACGATGATGGCGTGCGCGTGGACCGCTGGTTCAAGCGCCACTTGCCGCAGGTCGGCTTCGGCACGGTCAGCCGCTGGGCGCGCACCGGCCAGCTGCGGGTCGACGGCAAGCGGGTGAAGCCCGAGGATCGACTGGCCACCGGACAGGTGCTGCGCGTGCCGCCGGGCGGCGAGGACAGCGCGCGCACCCAGCGCAAGCGGCGCGAGGTTTCACCCGAGGACGAAGCCCTCGCGGAAGAGATGCTGATCTACCGCGACAAGGCCGCGCTGGTGCTGAACAAGCCGCCGGGCCTCGCCACGCAAGGCGGTACCAAGACCAATCGCCATGTCGACGGCCTGCTCGATGCCTATGCGGGCGAAGACGAACCGCGCCCGCGCCTCGTCCACCGGCTCGACAAGGATACCTCGGGCATCCTGCTGGTCGCCCGCACGCCCGGCAGCGCGGCCTTCTTCTCCAAGCGGTTCTCCAGCCGCAGCGCCAAGAAGATCTACTGGGCGCTCGTCGTCGGCGTACCCGAAGTTTATGAAGGCACCATCGACGCTCCGCTGGCCAAGCAGCCAGGGACCGGCGGCGAGAAGATGCACGTCGACACGGAGAACGGCCAGCCCGCCAAGACCGCCTACCGCGTGGTCGAGCGCGCGGGCAATGCCGCCGCCTGGGTCGAATTGCAGCCCTTCACCGGCAGGACGCACCAGCTGCGCGTCCACCTGGCGGCAATCGGCCACCCGATCGTGGGCGATGGCAAGTATGGCGGGCAGGATGCCTTCCTCACCGGCAGTGTCAGCCGCAAGATGCACCTCCACGCGCGGCGGCTGATTATCGACGCGCCCAAGGGCGGAACGCTGGACGTCACGGCGGACCTCCCCGAACACTTTGCCCAATCGATGGAACAACTCGGGTTCGACCTGTCCCTGAGCCAAGCCGAGCCGGTGCTAACTCCTCCGCCCGAGCGGACCAAGGGAGAAAAGAAGCAGGCGGCGCGCCAGCATGCCAAGCAGTACCGCAAGGCCCGTCGCGGCGAGCGCAAGGCGCGCGGCGCTCCCACCGGCAAACCCGGCAAGGGAGCCAAGCCCAAGGGGCGGCGCAAGTGACCGTCCGGCTCGCAGTCTTCGATTGCGACGGCACGCTCAGCGACGGACAGGCGGCAGTCGTCAACGCCATGACGGCAGCCTTCACCGAGAGCGGCCTGCCCGCGCCCGATACCCACGCTGTGCGCCGTATCGTCGGCCTCAGCCTGCCGCAGGCAATCCGGCAGCTCGCCCCTGATCTCGCGGCGGACCAACTGGCCGCCACGGTCGATGCTTACAAACAGTCCTTCTTCGCGGCACGGCAGGCGGGCAATGTGCGCGAACCGCTGTTCGACGGCATGCACGACCTGCTGCACCGCCTGCACGGCAAGGGCTGGGCGCTGGGCGTGGCCACCGGCAAGTCGGACCGCGGACTGACCTCTACCCTGACGATGCACGGGCTGACCGAGATATTCGCCACCACCCATACGGCGGACCGCCATCCGTCAAAGCCGCACCCCGCCATGCTCGAAGCGGCCATGGCCGACGTGCTGGCCCGGCCCGAAGACACGGTGATGGTCGGTGATACGGTATTCGACATCGACATGGCCTGCGCCGCCGGTGTGCGCGCGATCGGCGTCGACTGGGGTTACCACGAAGCAGACGAGTTGCTGGCAGCAGGCGCGCTTGGCGTGGCGCGCACCATGCAGGAACTGGAGGAGCTCATCCATGGATGACCGCGAGCAGGCCGACGCGCGCGCGCGCAACCGGTTCATTGTGATCAATGCCGTGCGCTTCGGCGGCGTGCTGATGATCCTTGCCGGGCTGGCAATCTCCAACGGCGCACTCGACCTCCCCGAGCCGCTGGCCTGGGGGCTGATCGTCCTCGGAATGCTCGAAACCTTCCTCTTCCCCACCCTGCTTTCCCGCATGTGGAGCAGCAACGAGCGCGACGGGACGCGACGTCCGTGAAGCGGTTCTGGAAAGAGGTTTCGGTCACCGAGAGTGACGATGGCTGGCAGGTCCTGCTCGATGGCCGCGCGATCAAGACGCAGAGCGGCAACCAGCACGTTCTTCCCACCCGCGCGCTGGCAGAGCTGGTAGCCGCCGAATTTGCCGCACAAGGCGAAAAGGTCGACCCCAAGAGCTTCTTCCACCGCGACATGGCCGACTATGCACTCGACGTAATCTCGCGCGAGCGCAGCGCTACCGTGGCCAAGCTGCTCGAATACGCCGAAACCGATACGCTGTGCTATCGCGCCGAGCCGGACGAACCGCTGTTCCAGCGACAGGAAGAGTTGTGGGAGCCGCTTCTCACCGCATGCGAACGGCACCATGGCATCACGTTCGAACGCGCCAGCGGCATCATGCACCGCCCGCAACCCGAGGCCAGCCTGGCAGCGCTGGGCGCCGTGTTGGAGAGAGAAGACGAATTCACCCTCGCTGCGCTAACTGCACTGACCTCGCTCGCCGCCTCGCTGGTCGTTGGTATGGCCGCTATGGATGATGCGGCTGACCTCCCTGCCCTTTTTGCCGCGGCCAACGCCGAGCAGGACTGGCAGGCAGAGCTATGGGGCTGGGACTGGGCCGCCGAGGAAGCGCGAACGCTGAAGCTGGAAGCTTTCACACGGGCGGCCGAATTTCTGAAGGCAGCCCGGACCTGAAATCCCGTTCGCGATCAGCCTACCCACTCCGCGACTTCGTCCGCCACGGTGTTTGCCGCTTCGTTGAGCGCCGAACCCACGATCCCCGCTTCTGCCGGAATGCCCGAAACGCTGCTTTCGAAGCGGCGCGTGCGCACGGTACCGTCAGGCAGCTCGAGCACGGCATCATAACGCACCACGGCGCTGCCGGTGGTCGCGTCATAGCCCATGTCGACCAGCGTGCCGGACAGTTGGGTACGCGCGGCATATTCCAGCTCGCCGCCGCTCACCACCATGCGGTTGCCCTTGGCGCGAATGGTTTCGGACAGGACATTGCGGAACAGCTGCGCGGGCTTTTCGACCCAGAAGGCATCGGCAAGGTAAGCCAGCGAACTGTCGCTCGTGGTCACCGGGATGCGCGTCACGTTGAGGCGCTGCGTCACCGAGGGCACCTGTACGGACAGCGCGGCGGCGATTTCGCCTTCGGCACCGGTACCGGCAGGGATATTGACGGAAGGCGTCAGCGTCAGCAGCTGGTCCGGCGGATCACCCCCGCCGATGCTGACGCAGGCGGACAGGGTGGCAAGCGCGGCCAAGGAGGTCAGGGCGGCGGCAAGGATCGGCTTGTTGGTCATTTTCATGTCCTTCCCCCTCAAGGCTCGTAATCAGGCAGCGCCGGACCGCCGAGCAACGAACCCGCGCCCTCGGTTTCCAGCCGTTCGGTCATGGTGCGCAAGGTCGCGCTGGTCTGGCGCAGGTCGCGCATGGCGGCCGTGGCGGCGGGCAAGGTGTCCTGGTTCAGCTGCTGGGTCAGCGGTTCGACATTGGCGAGCGTGGATTCGAGCGCGGCGGCCGCGCTTTGCGCCGTAGCGAGGGTTTCGCGCAGTTCGCTGGCGATTTGCGGCCCTTCGTTTTGCAGCAGCGAGTCCGTCGTCTGCAAGGTGCCCTCGAAGGCAGCCAGCGTCTCTGTCGACTGTGCGAGGGTGGCCTGCAATTCCTGCAAGGTAGCCTGCACTTCGGGGCTGGAGCGCGCCAGTTCGGCGCTGATCGCATCGGTGTTGCGCAGGATGCCGGCGATAGAGTTCTGGTTCTCGTCGTCCAGCACGCGGGTCAGCCGGTCCGTCAGCGTCGCCAGCCGTTCCAGCAGCAGCGGCGCAGAAGCGAGGATTTCACCCACTGCGCTGTCCGCCGGCGGGATCACCGGCACGTTATCCTCGACGCATTCGGTGGTCTCGCAAGAGATCGGCGGCTGGTTGCTGCGCCCGCCTGACAGGCTGATGTTGGATACGCCGGTGAAACTCGCCGAAATCGAGGCGGTGGTCCCGACAAGGATCGGCGTATCGCCGTCCAGCCGGATGCGCACTTTCACGAATTCGGGATCGCGTTCCCAAATTCGGATATCGGTCACCTGGCCAACGGGAACACCCGAATAGGTCACTACCGAGCCCTTGGCGACACCGCCCACGGACTGTTCGTAGAAGATGTCGTATTCCTTGTTGTTGCGATCGCCGAGGCGCGCAAGCCAGACAAAGAACACCGCTGCCGCGGCCAGCAGGAGCAGCGTGACAACGCCCACCCAGACATGGTTTGCCCTTGTTTCCATCGGCCTCTCCTATGCCTTCCCGCTGTCGTCATTGTCCAACGCTTTCCCGCGTTGATGTGTTGCCACGGCCGCCCGCGCGCGCGGGCCGTTGAAGTATTCCTGGATCCACGGGTGGTCGGTTTCCAGCAGCTCGGGGATCGTCCCCACCGCGATTACCTTCTTGTCCGCGAGCACCGCCACCCGGTCGCAAATGG
Organism: Aurantiacibacter gilvus; assembly: GCF_038289935.1. Lineage (NCBI taxonomy): Bacteria > Pseudomonadati > Pseudomonadota > Alphaproteobacteria > Sphingomonadales > Erythrobacteraceae > Aurantiacibacter > Aurantiacibacter gilvus. The sequence goes on along the minus strand of NZ_JBBYHV010000001.1, from coordinate 419,670 downwards.
CGTACAGGGTATCGAGATCGTGGGTGATCAGGAACACCGTCAGGCCCAGCGTATCGGTCAGTTCCCGCGTCAGCTCGTCGAACTTGGCCGCACCGATGGGGTCGAGGCCCGCAGTCGGTTCGTCAAGGAACAGCAATTCCGGATCGAGCGCCAGCGCACGGGCGAGGCCGGCGCGCTTCTTCATGCCGCCCGACAGTTCGCTCGGGTACTTGCTTGCCGCCTCTTCCGGCAGGCCGCTGAGGACCACCTTGTAGCGGGCGATCTCGTCGAGCAGTTCCTGGCTGAGTTCGGGATAGAACTGCTTCAACGGAACTTCGACATTCTCGGCCACGGTCAGGGTGGAGAACAGCGCGCCGCCCTGGAACAGGACGCCCCAGCGATTGCGCACGCCGATTTCCTCGTCCGGTTCGGCAGCGGTGATGTCGTGGCCGAACACCTCGATGGTGCCTTCGTCCGGAATCTGCAGACCGATGATCGAGCGCATGAGCACCGACTTGCCGGTACCCGATCCACCGACCACGCCCAGGATTTCGCCGCGACGCACCTCCAGGTCGAGGTCCTCATGCACGGCAAAGTCGCCGAACCGGTTGGTCAGTCCGGAGATCCGGATCGGCACCGGTGTGGTATCCGCCGTGGCCCAGTTGAACGGAGCGTCCCCGCCTGCCTGCTCGGTCGTCTGTTCTTCGTCGGTCATATCCAGCCGATCCGTTCGAAGAACACTGCAAAGAAGGCGTCGAGCACGATGACCATGAAGATTGCCTGCACCACCGCCATGGTGGTGCGCAGGCCGACTTCCTCGGCGTTACCGCGCACCTGCATCCCCTGGTAACAACCGGCCATGGCCACGATCAGTCCGAAAACCGGTGCCTTGACCATGCCGACGTAGAAATCGGTCACCGGCACAACTTCCTGAATGCGGGCGAGGAATGTCAGGAACGGAATGCCGAGCATGACATCGCCGATCACCGCGCCGCCGACGATGGCGACAACAGAGGCGAAAAAGCCGAGCAGCGGCATCATCAGCACGGCGGCGAGAATGCGCGGCAGGACCAGCGCCTCCATCGGCGAGACGCCGATGGTGCGCATGGCGTCGATTTCCTCGGTCAGCTTCATCGTGCCGATTTGCGCGGCAAAGGCAGAGCCGGACCGGCCCGCCACCATGATTGCCGTCATCAGCACGCCCAGCTCGCGCAGGGTGATGCGGCCGACGAGGTTCACCGTCAGGGTTTCCGCGCCGAACTGCTGCAATTGCACAGCACCCTGCTGGGCGATCACGATGCCGATCAGGAAGCTCATCAGGCCGATGATCGGCAGCGAGGTGACGCCGACCAGCTCCATCTGGTGCGTCAGTGCCCGCAGGCGCAAGCGGCGGGGGTGGCGCACGATCGTGGCAAAAGCCACCAGCACGCCGCCAAGGAATCCGATCGACTGGGTGATACCCGCAAACAGATCCAGCACTGCCTTGCCGACGTGTTCGGTAACACGGCCGAAAATCGGCTCGCGCTCCGGCGTGATCGCCGCCTCGCTCTTGCAGCCCTCCACCGCGTCGAGCAGCACTTCGGCCTGCTCGCTGGCACCGATGACATCGGCACCTGTGCGGCTGGCGAAGCGGAAGACGATCCAGGCTCCAACGGTATCGATGGGTGTGGCCTCGGAAATGTCGATGGCTTGCACCGACCCGTCGTAGGCGCGCAGCTCGGGATCGAGTTCACCGATCGTCGAGACCAGCATGGGACCGCTGATGACGAGCGTCGCCCGACCGCCGCGTTCCTCCACGCTGAATTGAGCCCATTCCCTCATCGGACAGCCGGTATGGTGACAAATGGACAGAGCCGCAACTGTTTCGCGTGTTGCACACGGGGATACACGCTGGCAAAGGCCGCCACCTATGACGCGTGAACTCGACAAGACTTTCGACCCCGCCGCCATCGAGGCGAAGTGGTATTCCCATTGGGAAGAAACCGGCGCTTTCCGCCCGCACCGCCCGGACGCGGAACCCTTCACCATCGTCAACCCGCCGCCCAACGTTACCGGCAGCCTGCACATCGGCCACGCGCTGGACAACACGCTGCAGGACATCGTGATCCGTTACGAACGCCTGCGCGGCAAGGATGCGCTGTGGGTGGTGGGCACCGACCACGCCGGTATCGCCACGCAGATGGTGGTCGAACGCCAGCTCGAGGAAAAGCAGGACAAGCGCACCAACTACAGCCGCGAAGACTTCATCGCCAAGGTCTGGGAGTGGAAGGAAGAAAGCGGCGGCACGATCACCCGCCAGCTGCGCCGCCTCGGCTGCTCGATGGACTGGAGCCGCGAGCAGTTCACCATGGACGAGCACTTCACCAAGGCCGTGCTCAAGGTCTTCGTGGACCTCTACAACGACGGCCTGATCTACCGCGACAAGCGGCTGGTGAACTGGGATCCCAAGCTGCGCACGGCAATTTCGGACCTCGAGGTCGAAACCATCGACGTGCAGGGCAGCTTCTGGACGTTCGAATACCCGCTGGCTGACGGTTCGGGCTTCGTCCGCGTGTCCACCACCCGTCCCGAGACGATGCTGGCCGACATGGCCGTGGCCGTTCACCCGACCGATGAACGCTATGCCGATCTCGTCGCGCGCGGAGCCAGGGTGAAGCTGCCGATCACCGGTCGCGAAGTCCCCATCGTGGCGGACGAACACGCCGACCCCGAACTGGGTTCGGGCGCGGTGAAGATCACTCCCGGTCACGACTTCAACGACTTCGAAGTGGGCAAGCGCGCCGGGATCGCGCCGGCCGACATGCTCAACATGCTCGATGCCGATGCCGCCGTGTGCCAGACGGCCGACGGCCTGATCCCCGAAGAACTGATCGGCCTCGACCGCTTCGACGCCCGCAAGCGCGTGGTCGAAATGCTCAAGGAAAGCGGCCACCTCGTGCCGCACGTCTCCAAGAACAAGCAGGGCGAGGACATCGTCGCCGACGCCGAACCGCGCGTGATCGCCACGCCTTTCGGCGACCGCGGCGGCGTGGTGATCGAGCCATGGCTGACCGACCAGTGGTACGTCGATGCCGCCGAACTGGCCAAGCGCCCGATCGCGGCGGTGAAGTCGGGCGAGATCGAGATCGTCCCGAAGACCTGGGAAAAGACCTTCTTCAACTGGATGGAAAACATCCAGCCGTGGTGCGTCAGCCGCCAGCTGTGGTGGGGCCACCGGATTCCGGCTTGGTACGACGAAAACGGCAAGGTCTATGTGGCCATGACCGAAGAAGAGGCCCAGGCAAAGGCCGGTAACGGCGTTACACTGGCCCGCGACGAAGACGTGCTCGACACCTGGTTCTCGTCCGCCCTGTGGCCCTTCGCCACGCTCGGCTGGCCGGACAACACCGACCTCGTCAAGAAGCACTATCCCAACTCGCTGCTCATCAGCGGCTTCGACATCCTGTTCTTCTGGGACGCCCGCATGATGATGGCGGGCTACTACAACATGGACGAGCGCCCGTGGGAGAAGCTTTACCTGCACGGGCTGGTGCGCGCGGCGGACGGTTCCAAGATGTCCAAGTCCAAGGGCAACGTGGTCGATCCGCTGGGCCTGATCGACCAGTATGGGGCCGACGCACTACGCTTCTTCATGGCGGCGATGGAAAGCCAGGGCCGCGACATCAAGATGGATGAAAAGCGCGTCGAGGGTTACCGCAACTTCGCCACCAAGCTGTGGAATGCCGCGCGCTTCTGCCAGTCGAACGACGTGGGCCTGAGCAAGCACATTGCCGCTCCCGAAGCGCGCATGGCCGCCAACCAGTGGATCATCGGTGAACTCGCAGAAACGGCGGAAACGCTGGAAAAGGCCATGGCAGAGCTGCGCTTCGATGCGGCCGCCAACACCATCTACCACTTCGTTTGGGACCGCTTCTGCGACTGGTACCTCGAACTGATCAAGCCCGTGCTGCAGGACGATCCCGATACCGACGCGGCGAAGGAAACCCGCGCCGTGGCCGGCTGGGCGCTCGACCAGATCCTGGTCATGCTGCACCCCTTCATGCCCTTCGTGACCGAGGAACTGTGGAACTCGCGCGGCCACCCGCATGACCTGATCGTGGGCGAATGGGTGAATCCGCAGGCCAGCGTGAACAAGGCGGCCACCGATGCCATCGACTGGGTGATCGAGCTGACCACCGCCACGCGCAGCGCACGCAACGAGCTGGGCATTTCCCCGAGCGAGAAGCTGGCCGCCTTCATCGAAGCGCCGTCAGACCTCGCCGCCAGCGTGATCGAGCGCAGCAGCGCGGCCATCGAACGGCTCGCGCGCCTGTCGCCGATTACCGTTGGCGAAGCGCCTGCGGGCGCGGCCATGCAGGTAGCTTCGGGCAGCGATACTTTCGTGGTCCCGCTGGAAGGCGTGATCGATATCGACGCCGAGCGCATCCGGCTGGAGAAGGCGCTGGCGGCCTCGCAGAAGGAGGCCAAGTCGCTCGAAGGGCGGCTGTCCAACGCCCAGTTCGTCGAACGCGCCAAGCCCGAGGCAGTCGAAAAGGCCAAGGCCGATCTCGCGCATCACAGTGCCGAGGTCGAACGCTTGCAGGTGGCACTGGAACGGCTGGGGTAGCTTTCCTACGCCGTTTGCATGTGGAACAAGGGGGATATGACTATGATCGGCGCAGTCTTTTCCCTTTGCCTGAAATCGACTGGATCGATTGATCACGCCCCCTGTGATCGGATGGATTTTCGCGTCAGGACACTGTCACACCTGTCACACCTTATCGGCAAACGATGTCGCTAGTCCTCGCCACACAGGCTCCGGGCGAACCCGAGATCTTCGCCTCCGTGCAGGGCGAAGGCCCCAGCGCCGGAATGCCTGTAGCCTTCCTGCGCCTGTCGCGCTGCAACCTCGCCTGCGTCTGGTGCGACACCGCCTACACCTGGCACTTCGAGGGCGACAACCGCCCGCACCGTTCGGGCGAGAGCTTCGATCGCAAGGCCAACCAGGTGGAGTTGGGCGAAGCCGAGGTCGCTGCGCGCGTGGCTGCGCTGGGCCAGAAACGCCTCGTCATCACCGGCGGCGAACCACTGATGCAGGCTGGCAAGCTGGCGACAATGCTGGGCAACCTGCCCGACATGCAGGTGGAGATCGAAACCAATGGCACCATCGACCCGCCTGCGCGGCTCGACATCCGCGTCGACCAGTACAACGTCAGCCCCAAGCTGGCCCACTCGGGCAACCCGGCTGACCTCGCCCTCAAGCCCGACATGCTCGACCGCTGGGCCACCGACGAGCGCGCCTTCCTCAAGTTCGTGATCGCCGAGCCGGGCGACCTCGATGAGGTCCGCACCTTGGTCGACACCCACATGGTGCCTGCCAGCCGCGTGTTCCTGATGCCCGAAGGCACCGACAGCGAAACCCTGCGCCAGCGCGAGAAATGGCTCGCGCCGCTCTGCCTCGAATACGGATTTCGCATGACGGATCGCTTGCACATCCACCTGTTCGGCGACACACGCGGAACATGAACGACGATTCCACACCCGGGGACGGCCCTGCCGCGCCTGCCATGCGCGGCGACCTGACCGCCGGGCCGATCTCGCGTACGCTGATGTTCTTCGCCATCCCGGCACTGCTCACCAACGTCCTGCAATCGCTCAACGGCACGATCAATTCGATCTGGGTCGGACGGCTGATCGGCGAAGAGGCGCTGGCCGCCACGGCCAATGCCAATATCGTCATGTTCCTCGTCGCCAGCGCCGCCTTCGGTTTCGGCATGGCGGGCACGGTGCTGATCGGTCAGCGCTGGGGCGCGCGCAACGTCGACGGCGCGCGGCGCACCTTCGGCACGGCAGTGGGCTTCTGCGCCCTGCTGATGGCCCTGATCGCGGGGATCGGTTTCGCAACGGCACCTGCACTGCTGCGCCTGCTGGCAACGCCTGCCGACGCTTACCCGCTTGCCCTCACCTACCTGCGGCTGATCTTCCTTTCGATGCCCTTCGGCATGATCTCGATCATCCTGTCGATGGGCCTGCGCGGCACGGGCGATGCCAAGACCCCGCTGATCTTCATGGGCGTCACCGTCGCCATCGACACCGTGCTCAACCCGCTGCTGATCATCGGCGTCGGGCCGCTGCCCGCCATGGGCATTGCCGGTTCCGCCACGGCGACCATCGTCGCCTCGATGGCTTCCTTCGTGGCCATGGTGATCTACGTCTACCGCAAGGACCTGCCGCTGCGCCTGCGCGGATCTGAGCTGCGCTACCTCAAGCCTGCGCGCGAGGAGTTGGGCTTCATCATCACCAAGGGCCTGCCCATGGGCGCGCAAATGCTGGTGATGAGCGCGGCGGGCATTGTCTTCGTCGGGCTGGTCAACCGCGAAGGGCTGATGACGGCAGCAGCCTACGGCGCGGCCATGCAGCTGTTCACCTATATCCAGATGCCGGCCATGGCGATTGGCGGCGCGGTCAGCGCCATGGCGGCGCAGTATATCGGCGCGCGCAAGTGGGACGACCTGCACAGCGTCACCCGCGCGGGCCTGCTGATGAACCTGGCCTTCACCGGCTCGGTTACGATCCTGCTGCTGCTGCTCGACCGCCCGGTGCTGGTGCTGTTCCTGGGGCCGGACAGCCCCGCCGTCGATATCGCGCGGCATATCCAGTGGCTGGCGAGCTGGAACTTCATCATCTTCGGCGTGACCATGATCTACACCGCCACCATGCGCGCCGCAGGCGCGGTCTGGGTGCCGCTGCTGGTGGTCGGCGTGGCGCTGTTCCCGGTACGGCTGGGGTTCTACTACGCTACCTACGATTGGCTGGGTGCGGACGCGATCTGGCTGTCCTTCCCCGTCGCCGCAGTTGCCGGCCTCGCCATGGGTTGGTGGTTCTACCACTACTGGGACTGGCGCAGCGAACTGCCGCTGGGGCCTGCCGAGGCGAGCGAAGGCAGCCATGCCGACGGGATGCCTGCCGGACGCATGACGCCTGATCTCTGATCTGCGAGGCCGCCTCTGCGGCCTCGTCCTCGGTGCTATTCGCTCCGTCCTTTGGACTACGCGGCACCTGCGGTCGCGCAGTCGCGCTCTGTCGGTCGCCAGGCGCGACCGACACCATTCCAAGCCTGAAGGATCACAGTGGGAACGGGCCGAAGGCCCGCAAGGGCGACCGCCCGCCCGCAGCGGGCGCAGCTATGCTGCGCGTCTAGCGAGGACGATCCCGCGGAGGCGGGATCGAGAAGCAAATCAGGTACCCTGCGCGCGCCAGCGGGTGACAGTGCGATGGACGACTTCTTCCTCGCCACCGCCGCGGCTCCACAGTTCGACGAAGCTCGGGTCTTCCGACGCCGGGCGCTTGCTCTCTTCGAGGTTGTCGAACGACACGCGGATCGGGATCGACACGCCCTCGCCGCAGATGATGCATTCGCGGTTGCGCAGCGCCGGGATGGAATCGAGGAAACCGCGCGCGCCTTCGGGCATGGCGGCCTTCACGAAGGCCTGGTCGCGATCGTTGTTCAGACGCATGGAGATGATCGTACCGCACTGTGACAGCACGCCTTCAGCAAGGTCCGACGGACGCTGTGTGATCAGGCCCAGCGAGATACCGTACTTACGGCCTTCCTTGGCGATACGGCTGAGCACCTTGCCCACCGAGTTGCCGTCGGCATTCTTCTCGTTCGGGACGTAGCGGTGCGCCTCTTCGCAGACGAGCAGGATCGGGCTGGTCTTCTCGTTGCGGCCCCAGATGGCGAAGTCGAATACGAGGCGGCTGAGCACGGCAACCACGGTGCTGGTGATATCGGACGGCACGCCAGACACGTCGATGATCGAGATCGGCTTGCCGCTGCCAGGCATGCGGAAAATCTTCGACAGGAACTCCCCCATGGTGTCGCCCACCAGCATGCCGGAGAACATGAACTGGTAACGCGGGTCGGCCTTGATCTCTTCGATCTTGGTCTTGATGCGCATGTAGGGTGCGGTGTTGGTCGCCTTGTCCAGCTTGCCCATTTCGTCCTGGACGAAGTTGGACAGGTCGGACAGCAGGTAGGGGATGGGCGAATCCACGGTGATCTTGCCCATCGACTGCGCCAGGCGATTCTTGCTGCGCGCGGCGAGCAGGCACTTGGCAAGGATGTCGCGGTCGTTCTGCAGGTCGTTGCCGCTGGACTTCAGCAGCACTTCGCAGTGTTCCTCGAAGTTCATCAGCCAGTATGGCATCTGCAGGTTCGAGACGTCGAAGATCATGCCGTAATTCTTGAACGCGGCGGAATATTCGCCGTGCGGATCGATCATCAACACGTGGCCTTCGGGCGCAGCCTCGCAAATCCGGTGCAGGATCAGCGCCGCGCTGGTCGACTTACCGGTACCGGTAGAGCCCAGCAGCGCGAAGTGCTTGCCAAGCATGGCGTCGATGTACATGCCGGCACGGATGTCGTTGGTGGGATAGACGGTGCCGATCTGGATCGAGCTGCGCCCGTCGCTGGCGTAGATCTGGCGCAGGTCTTCCGTGGTGGCGGGATATACCAGCGCGCCCGGGATCGGATAGCGCGTCACACCGCGGCGAAAGCCATGGATCTTCCCGGTCAGCTTTTCTTCCTTGCCTTCACCCATGAAGTCGATGTGGGCGACGATGGAATTGGCTGTGCCGCGGCGGTCCTGCTTCTGGTCACGCACGTTGGCAAGCAGCCAGCCGTCCTTGGTCCGGATCTTGATCTGGCTACCGACCTGGCCAGCCAGCGCGATCGAAGGATCGGGACTTTCCATGCATTCGTTGAGACGCTCGAGGTCGAGCGCGATCTGCGAGCCCGAACCGGCAATTTCGAGTACCACGCCAATCGGCTGGCGCGCGGATTCAAGCGCTTCGTCGTCCATCTCCGGAGCTTTCGCGCGGGGCATTTCAGGACTCGGCGCCGCGACTTGGGCCGGAGCCTGAGCAGGTGCCTGAGCGGGCGCCTGAGCAGGTGGTTGAGCAAGAACTTGAGCTGAGGCCGGGGCAGCGGCCGGGGCAGACGGCGGAACCGGCACGCCGTTATCTGCGGGCGGCACGGAATTAAAGGTTGAAAACTGCTTCCCGGGCATCTCAGTCATGGATCATTGCTTTCGCGGCAGTGGATTTCAGCCTGCGCGAATACCCCGAACGGGGTTAAGAACGCATAAACCCCAAGGAAACTGCGGATTTGCCAGCTAAAGCAGCATGAACAGGCGGCCTGCCGCCCAGCCCATGAAAAGCGACAGTCCGACCGCGAACAACCCGTAGAACAGCGCCTGCTGGTTTGCCGCGTCCTCCACACCCCGCTCGAACCCTTCCTTCAACACCTGCACTTCCGAAGTGGCAGAGGAAATGACCCGGCCATCGGCAATGGCGAATGTTTCGGCAACATAACGCCCGGAGATCACGTTGGAGGGGATCGGAATTTCAGCGCGGTAGAGCACGCCCTCGGTGATCTCGACCCCCTCGTCGAACTGCTCGTAAAGTCCCTGGCGCTGGCGCAGGTCTACAAGGCCGCGCGAAAAGCGCGCCTGTTCTTCCGGGTCGATCTGGCCCGAGGGGGAAAGCTGGAGGTATTCGAGGCCCAGCTCGTAGATCGCCGCCTCGCGCTCGTCGTCGAGGATCTGCTCGATCGGGCGCGAACTGGCCATGGCGTAGAACGAGGGGACCGATCGGAAATCTGTGCTGTCGGCATTGACCCAGATGCCCAGCACGCGCTGCTTCTCGCGCAAGCGGATCGGTTCGCTGGGCCCTTTCAGTACCACCACCACGTCATACTGGATGTCGCGATCGCGCGGATCGAGGACGGCGCCGTAGAGCAACAGGGTCTCGCCGGTGAATCCTTGCCGAAGGACGATCTCGTGCTGCGAGATATCCGGCACGAGGATCGGGTCGCGCGTCTGCGCCGCAGCCGGCAGGGCCAGTGCGGCGGCGAGAAGCGCCAGCAGGATACGGCAGGACCACCTCATAGCGGCACGACCGAATAGACTTCGTTCGGGCGCACGCCGAGGCCGAAGGCCATGTAGAGCGCGATGGTGAGCACCACCATGGCCAGCACCAGCCGCAGGTGCTCGGGCTTGGCAAACTGCGCCACCTTGGTGCCAAGCTGCGCGCCGGTGACCGAGCCGACCAGCAGCAATCCGGCGAGCACGATGTCCACCGCGCGGGTGGTAAAGGCGTGTACCATGGTCACCAGCATGGTGATGAAGAGGATGTTGAACAGGCTGGTGCCGACAACGACCTTGGCACTCATGCCGAGGATGTAGAGCATGGCGGGCACCATGATGAAGCCGCCGCCCACGCCCATCAGCATGGTCAGGATGCCCACGACCACACCCAGGATCAGCGGGCCGAGCGGCGAAATGTAAAGGCCCGAGCGATAGAAGCGCCAGCGGTAGGGCAGGCTGGCCACCATCGGGTGGTGACGGCGCTTGGCCGAACGCTGGCCGCTGCCTCCGAAGCGCTCCGGCCACAGCGACTGCAGCGCCTCGCGCGCCATCAGCCCGCCAATGGAACTCAGCAGGATGACGTAGAGCACGTTGATGACGACATCGATCTGGCCGATGTTCCGCAACAGGTTGAAGATCACCGCGCCGATCAGTGCGCCCAGCATGCCGCCCGCCACGGTGACCGCGCCCATCTGGTAGTCCACCCCGTCATTGCGGCTGTGCGCGAAGACGCCCGAAACGCTGGCACCCGTCACCTGCGATGCGGCACTGGCGGCGGCGACCGTGGGCGGGATGCCGTAGAAGATCAGCAGCGGCGTGGTGAGGAAGCCGCCGCCTACGCCGAACAGGCCCGACAGCATGCCCGTCACCAACCCCAGCCCGACGATTACGAAACCGTCGACTGCAAGGTTGGCAATGGGAAGGTAGACATCCATGACCCGCGCCTAATCCATTGGCGCGATGGATTGAAGCTGAATGGCGCCGAGCGGCTAAAAACCTGCCGTAAGTGTGAGCGCAGGGCCACTCGACGGCTCGGCATCGCCGGCAATGCGGAAGCGGTAGTCCGCCGAAACCCGGCCGCGCGCCGCCCCAAGGTCGAAGGTCACGCCCGCGCTCGGGCCAACGTCCAGCCGACTGGCGTCATCTTGCGCCCCGCCCCATGCACCGGCTCCTGCGGTGAGGCGAAACTGGTCAGTCCCGGCCAGTTCGCGGGTGATTCGCGCTTGTCCGTCAACGAACGGTGTGGCGAACTCGCCAGTCACGTAACCGCCCTGGACATAGGCCTCACCGGTGAAGCCGCCCGGCAAGGCAACGGGAGGCAACTCGCTGACCGCATAGGCCGCACCGCGCAATTCGGTGCCGCGATCGGTTTCGGTCACCCGCGCTTCGGCAGCGAGCCGCACGGGGACCGAGGGGAACGGCCGGGCCGAGAGACCGGCAGCGACGTCGGATTCCTGCTCCCCTTCCAGCGCACGGGTGGCGCGCAGGTGCGCTTCGGGCGCGTGACCGCTCGACGGATCGAGCCGGTAGCGCAGCACCGCGCCGATCTGGCTACGGCCATAGCTCGGGCGTCCCGAGGTCAACGCTGTCGTGGTGTCATCGCGCCATAGCGCCCACAGGTCCATCGACCAGCGCTGCGCGGCGGCGGCAGAGCCCATGTCCCGCGCCGCCTCGGGGGCATAGGTCACCCCGGGAGCAATCGGGCCGACGCCGCGCTGGTAGGGAGCATTGTCGGACGGCTGCGAGCCGGCGTCATAGCCGGCAGCAAGCAACATGGCATGGGCTATCAGCCGGTCCGTCCTGCGCATGCCGCCCCGGTTTAGAGGGCCACGGTTGCTGGTCTGCGATGCAGCTTCGCGCTCGAAGCTCGGTCGCTCCAGCGGTTCGGGGACGGACCGTTCGATCCACATCGGCTCGACGGCGACAGGTTCGCCTGCTTCCGGCGCGGTTGGCGAGATCACTGGCATGACAGCGACCGGCGTCACCGGCTCCTCGGCAAAAGGCGCGCTCGGCAGCGGCAGGACTTGGGGAAACGGCGATTCCCACACTGTCGCGCGCAGAGCGACCCAGCCGCCAAGCAGCAGAACCAGTGTGAGCAGCGGGACGCCGCGCGTGGAAGTGCGGGCGCTCACGACGCCCACTCCAGCTCGATCTTGCGGGCGGGATGATTGTCGTGGGCGGTCTTCTCCCACTGCGGCGGCGTCCCGCGCAGGCTGCGGACATAGGCGTAAAGTGCACGGCAGCCAGCCATGATGGAGATGGCGTTGCTGACGGGGATCCGCAGCACGGCCAGCAAGCCCTCCCGCCAGCCGTGCTCTGACCGGGTGAAGGTGAAGCGCATGAAAGCGCGCCAGGCGAAACTGACAAGGTTCAGGCCCACGAGCGTCAGCAGCAGCGGACTCGGCTGCCATGGAAGCCTGACCCCGGCCAGCGTGAAGGCCAGCAGCACCAGGGTGAGGGCCATCAGCGTGTATCCGGTCAGCAGGACCAGCGCGCTGAGCGGGCCGCGCCGGTCGCGCAGGCGCATCCACCATTCTGCCGGGCCGCCGGTCCAGCCGAGCCGGTCCCACCCTTGCAAGGCGATGCCGTGCATCCACCGCGCCTTCTGCCGAACGGACTCGTCCAGCCGCGATGGGAAATAGGCGCGCGTGGCGATCAGCTCGCCGTCTTCGCCGTGCAACCTCAGGAAGCGCGACTTGCCCCCCAAGGCCGATACCTTGATGCCGAGTTCGTAATCCTCAGTCAGCGACTCTTCGTCGAACGGAGCATCCGCACTCGCTGCCGCAGCCATGGTGCCAAGCATCTGGCGATCGAAGGCGCAGCCCACGCCGGCGGCAGGCAGGCTGGTGCCCAGCGCATCGCGGACAACCAGCGCCTTGCCGTGCGCCTCGGCAAACTCTTCGCAATAGTGGCTGCCGATCCAGCGCGACTTTTCCTGCGGCAATGCCAATACCGGCAGCTGCACGAACTGGTATTGATCAATGGCGCTGTCGAGCAAGGCCAGCGCGGCGGGATCGACCATGTCCTCCGCATCGTGCAGCACAACCATGTGGGCGAGGCGACCCTCGCGCAGTTCGTCCTGCTGCAAGGCGCGGTACAAGCGGTTGAGGCAATCGGCCTTGGTCGAGGGACCTTCGCGGTCATGCACAACGATCCGCACGCGCGGATCGCCCGCGGCGCCGCGCGCAGCGGCTTCCAGCGTGGCCGGATCATTGCGGTAGACGCCGACGTAGATGCGCAGGTCCTGCTGCTGCCATGCTTCGAGGGCATGCCGCAGGGTGTCAGCGATGACCGCGGCTTCCTGCCAGGCTGGCACCAGCACGGCGGCGCGTCCGCCCAGCGCACGATGGCGCAAGTCCGACCGCGACAGCTGCCGGGTCTTGGCCCGCCCGGTGAAGCGCAACCACAGCCAGGCAACATCCATTGCCAGTTCGTCAATTGCGCCGAGCAGAAAGAAGACTCCCGCAAACAGCAGCAACTCGTGCTCGGCGAGCGCGAGCCATTGCAGCGCCGTCCAGCCCTCGTTGCTCATGCCGGAGTTCCCCCTGTTTCCTTCCAGAACACAGGGTTAACCCTTATCGGGAAAAAGGCAATGTTGCGGCCGGCCCTGGCTACATCATGCCTTGAGACTTGCAAAAGTGCTGCAATTGCGAAAAGGGCTAGCAGCATGGATCAACCCAGTCTCCTCACCGTCGCCGTTCGTCCCTTCAAGGCCCTGTTCAAGGCTGATGCGTTCGAGGGAATCCTGCTGATCGCCGTGGCGATCATCGCCATGATCGTGGCCAATTCCGGTGTCTATCACGCCTATCACGAACTGTTCGAAGGCTCGCTGTTCGGGGAGGATTTCTGGCGCGGCATTCCCGGCAACTTCGAAAAGCTGATGGTCCTCGACAACCTGCACGGGTGGATCAACGACGGGCTGATGGTGATCTTCTTCTTCGTCGTCGGACTGGAAGTGAAGCGCGAACTGATCTCCGGCAACCTGTCCGATCCGCAGCAGCGCAACCTGCCGGTGATCGCCGCGATTGCCGGCATGGCCATGCCGATCCTGGTTTTCCTCGGTGTCACCGGCGGCGATCCCGAGTACCGCGCCGGCATGGCAATCCCGGCGGCCACCGACATCGCCTTTGCCATGGGCGTGATCGGCCTGCTCGGCAGCCGCGTACCCAAGGCACTGCGACTGTTCCTGCTGACCGTTGCCATCGTCGACGATATCGGCGCGGTGGCGATCATCGCCATTTTCTACTCCGACCCGAAGATGATGTGGCTGATCTTCTCGCTCATCGTCCTGGTCGGCATGTTCGCCATGAACCGCTATGGCGTCGCGCGCATGTGGCCCTTCGTCATATGCACGGTGATCCTGTGGTACTGCGTGCTCAATTCGGGCGTCCACGCCACCATCGCCGGCGTGCTGGCGGCCTTCACCATTCCCATGCGCACGAAGGACGGCAATTCCATGGTGGAAGATGCCGAACACGCGTTGGTGCCGTGGAGCGCCTATCTGGTCGTCCCCATCTTCGGCTTCGCCAATGCCGGTGTCAGCCTCGAAGGCATCGGCCTCAACAACCTGCTCGACCCGCTACCGCTGGCCGTGGCCGCAGGCCTGATCATCGGCAAGCAGATGGGCATCTTCGCCGCCGTCTGGGGAGCGGTGAAGCTCGGCGTCGTCAAGAAACCGGAAGGCTGTTCCTGGCCCGAAGTCTGGGGCGTCGCCGTCCTTTGCGGGATCGGCTTCACCATGAGCCTGTTTATCGGCGAACTGGCCTTCCCGGGTTCGGCGCTACTGCGGGACGAGGCCAAGATCGGCATCCTGCTGGGATCGCTGATCTCGGCAATTCTCGGCTACGCGATCCTGCGGATGACCACCACGCACCCCGATGCACTGGTGGACGACCCGAACGATCCGATTGTCTGAGGGCTAGCGCCTAGTCGGCCTTCGCGACTGGCGCATCTTCGCCCAGATCTTCGTACCAGGCTTCGACCGGGCCGTTGAGCCTGATCGTCAGCGGGCGACCCTTGCGGTCCACCGTCTTGCCGGCCTGTACGCGCACCCAGCCTTCGGAGATGCAATACTCCTCGATATCGGTACGCACCCGGCCCTTGAACCGGATGCCGATACCGCGCTGCAGCTTGTCGGCATCGAAATGCTCGCTGTGCGGGTGAACCGAGAGGTGATCGGGCGGGGTGTCGCCCGCGGGCTTTGCCGTGTTTTCGTCGCTCATGGGCCAAGCCCGATAGCTGGGCGGCACAAAAAATCAATCGGCTTGGCGCGCTGGCGCAAGTCCGCCTTGCCCTTTCTGTGACTCCCTTATAAGGGCACCGCTTCGTTTCGCAGGCGTCACGCCTGCAGACTTCGTCGGGCCGCGGGCGTGGCGGAATTGGTAGACGCGCTGGTTTTAGGTACCAGTATCGCAAGATGTGGGGGTTCGAGTCCCTTCGCCCGCACCAGTTCCGCTGGCTGAACCGCAGGCCCTGCCGAAGTGCCGGAGAGATTTGAGTAAAGGCTTATCATGCAGATCGTCGAAACCACCAACGAAGGCCTCAAGCGCGCCTACACCCTGACCATTCCTGCCAAGGACATCGAAGCAAAGATCGATGCCGAGGTAAAGAAGGTCGCCCCGCAGGTGCGCATGCCCGGCTTCCGTCCTGGCAAGGTGCCCGCCAACCTCGTGCGCAAGATGCACGGCGAGGCGCTGCACGCCGACGTGCTCAACACCACGCTGCGCGAATCGGTCGACGGCCTGATCCGCGACAAGCAGCTGCGCCCCGCGCTGCAGCCGAAGGTCGAAATGGCTGACGGTTACGAGCAGGGCAAGGATGCCGAGCTGACCGTTGAGGTTGAAGTGCTGCCGGAAATCACCGCGCCTTCGATCGAGGGGCTGAAGCTGGAACGCCTCACCGTGCCGGTGAGCGACGAGCAGCTCGACGAAGCCCTCGGCCGCCTGGCTGAAGGGCAGAAGAGCTACAAGGACGCCCCCAAGTCCAAGAAGGCCGCGGAAGGCGACCAGCTGATCATCGACTTCGTTGGCAAGCTGGACGGCGTGGAATTCGAAAACGGCGCGGCGCAGGACGCCCCGCTGGTGATCGGTTCGGGCCAGTTCATTCCCGGCTTCGAAGAGCAGCTGACCGGCGCGAAGACCGGTGACAAGAAGACCATCAAGGTCACCTTCCCCGCCGATTACCAGGCCGAGCACCTCGCCGGTAAGGAAGCCGAATTCGACATCACCGTGAAGCAGGTGAAGGTCGAAGCCGAAACCAAGATCGACGACGACTTCGCCAAGAACTTCGGTCTCGAAGGCCTCGACAAGCTGAAAGAGCTGATGAAGGGCCAGATCGAGCAGGAATCGGCCGGTCTCACCCGCACGCAGATGAAGCGCCAGCTGCTCGACAAGCTGGCTGCCGACCACGACTTCGACGTGCCGCCGACCATGGTGGAAGCCGAATTCCAGCAGATCTGGAACCAGCTGCAGCAGGAAGCTGCCCGCGAGGAAGATCCCGAAGCCGCGCTGAAGGAAATCGAAGCCGAGAAGGACGATTACAAGCGCATCGCCGAACGTCGTGTGCGCCTGGGCCTGCTGCTCAGCGAAATCGGCCAGACCAACGGCGTGGAAATCAGCTCGCAGGAAATGCAGATGCTGATCCAGCAGGCTGCCCAGCAGTACCGTCCGGAAGACCGTGAGCGGTTCGTGGAATATGTCCGCAATGACGCCATGGCCCAGGCCCAGCTGCGCGCCCCGCTGTACGAGGACAAGGTCGTCGACTTCCTGTTCGACAAGGCCGAAGTCACCGAACGTGAAGTGACCCGCGAAGAGCTGGAAGCCGCGATCGAAGCCGAAGAAGCTCCGGCCGAAGCGCCGAAGAAGAAGGCTCCGGCGAAGAAGGCTCCGGCGAAGAAGGCTTCCGCCAAGAAGCCCGCAGCCAAGAAGGCCGACAGCGCCGAGGCCAAGCCCGCCGCGAAGAAGGCCCCGGCCAAGAAGCCTGCTGCAAAGAAGGCACCGGCCAAGAAGGCTCCTGCGAAGAAGTAAGCTGGCACCGGCCAGTCACATGAAAGAGGGCGGCGGACCGAACGGGTCCAGCCGCCCTTTTCTTTGGCCGTCTGCCGGCTTTGGCGGGAGTTAGAAGCTGCCCGAAACGGTCAGGTTGAAGACCTGGCCGATCTCGCTGCGCCGTTCTTCGGTGAACAGGATCGGCGCGGTATCGCGTGAACCGTCATAGACGGTGCGGAGCAAGGTCGAATTGGCGCTGAACAGGTTACCCACGCGTAGCCGCACGGTGGCCCCCAGCAGGTCCTTGTGCTCGACGAACACGGCGCCAAAGGTACTGGGGTTGTGGTCGAAGATGACCTCGCGCACCCGGTAGAACGGCCGCCGTTCCGTATCGCGGAACTCCAATCCCCAGGCCCAGTCCGTCGCCGGCACGTCATGCCGGAAGTCGACACGGATCTGGAACGGGTCATTGCCGTCAAAGCGGCGGTCAACACCGGTGACCGGGTCGACGAGCGAGGAATCCTCGATTTCCATGCGCAGGTCCAGCTGCGCCCCGCGCCAACCAAGCGGTCCAAGCTCCAACGTGCCGACAAAGCGGGCACCGCGCCGATGGGCGCTGGCAATGTTTCCACGCGCCTCGCCACCGCCGTTCACCGGCACGATCAGCACCAGGTCCTCGATGCTCTCGTCAAACAGCGTCAGCGTTGCGGAACCGTAAGGTCCGAAATTCTTGGCGACCTGCAACTCGATATCCCAGTTCTGCTGCGGACGCAGGTCGTTGTTGCCGGCGTTCGACTGGTCTTGGGACAGGTTTACGCTGGCGAGGAAGTCACCAAAATTGAGCTGGCCGACCCGCCGCGCCACCAGCAAGTTGATGTCCAATCCGGGAGCCGGGGCCCATGCCAGGCTCACCGAGCCCTTGGGCCGCTGGAAGCTGCGCGCATTGGCATCGGCCCCGGTCTGGGAAATCTGCGAATACTCGCCGCCGGCGATCAACTGCATCGACAGGTTGCCGGTGATCGGGAAACCGACGCTGAGCAGGCCTTCGTAGCGATCCTCGCGCACGCCGCCGACGCCCGAGGGAAACGGGATTTCGATATAGTCGGCGACATCTGCGTCATAGCCGAACAGGCGCCCTTCCTGGTCAAGCCGGTTGAAGGCCGCCTCGCCCGAGAGCTGCCAGTCTGCACCCAGCATGGACCATGAATATTCGGCGCGGCCAATCCGCTCGCCTTGCTGCTGCGAACGGGCGAACTGCGAACCCGTGGCGGGCAGGGAGCCGAGCTCGAGCAGCGAACGGGTAAGGAAGTCGCCGTCCTCGTAGCTCTCCAGCGCAATCAGCTTCAGGCGGCCCGGACCAAGCGGAAACTCGATGTCGCCACCGATTTCGTAGCTCCATTCGTCATTGGTGGTGCGGAAGCGTTCGTCGAAAGGATCGAGCGGGTTGCCTGCCACCCGCAATTCAGACTCGGTGCTGCGGAAGATCGTCAGTCCGGTGTTGACGTTGAGGTTGGCGACGACTTCCGGCGCCACGTCGAAGCGGAACTGCCCCTCGATTGAAGGCCGGTTAAAGGAGCCCTTGCTGGTGTTGAAGCGCTCGTCCACCACGCCGAATGCATCGGTGAAAATGGCTGGTCCGGCCGATCCGCGCATGAACCCGCCGTTCTGGAGCGCTACCGTGTATTCGAGCGGGCCGCTGCTACCCGAAACCGAGATCTCGCCTTCGAGCCAGTTGGGGTCCGACACACCGGTTGCAAACTGCGGTCGCCATTCGAACTGGCCCGACATGCTGCCCTGCACCACGATGATATTGGCCACACGGCCGGTCAGGCCGGGAATGTCCAGTGTCGCGCCGTCGACAACTTCGATGCGGATGACATTGGCAACGGGGATGCGCGAAAGCTGTTCGGTGGTGCTCGTCGACTTGCTGGACAGGCGATTGCCGTTGATCAGCACGTTCTCGTTGGCCTGGCCAAAGCCGCGGTTTTCGCCGCCGCCGCCACCACCACCGCCGCCGCCACCGCTCGACTGGAAGCCGGGGATTTCCTCGAGCAGGTCAGCAGCCGTGCGGGGAGCAAAGCGGTCAAAGTCTTCCGGCGTGTATACCTCGCGCGCGGTCGCGCCCTCGCCCTCGAACTCACCAGTCTGTGGCGGAGCGGGGGCGGGGTTCTCCTCTTCGGCGTAGGCCGGCGTTGCCGCCACAAGAATGGCCGCGGCGAGCACCGGGGGTGCCCATAGCAGGCGGCGAGAATTCACGCAGATTTTCCCCAATTTGACTTTGTCCGGGCGGTAGAGAGTTTCCTCCCTGCCGACAAGCAAGACATTTGTCGCAACTTGTCTCGGCCTCGATCGCCGTCAAGTAATACGGAGGATCTTGGGGCGCGGTGGCGCATGTAGCCCGCACTGCCCCCAGTCTGCAATACGTCTAGAAGTCCCCAGTCAGGCGGAAGTTGAAGATCGGCTGGACCGACAGGTCCTGCGTCTCGCGGAACAACAGCGGCGAGCGGTCGCGATAGCCAGCGTAGACATAGCGATCCTGGATTGCGCGGCCGTCTGTCACGTTGAACACCGTCAGGTTGGCCGTCATCCCGAACACGTCCTTGTGCTCGATAAAGGCGTAGGTGTAGGCGGGGCCTTCGTAATTGAAGCCGGTCTCACCCAAGCGGTAGTACGGCAGCGTGTGATTGTACTCCACGCCCAGGCCCCAGGCCCAGTTGCTTCCGGGCACGTCATGGCGCAGTTCGGTTTCGATCCGGCGGTTCTGGTGGCCGCCAAAGCTGCGGCTTTCACCTGTCAGCGGGTCGTCGAGCCGGGTCTCTTCCAGCACCAGTGTCAGGTCCAGCTGCGCGCCTTTGAATCCCAACGGAGCCAGCTGGAAGGTGGAATTCCAACGCATGCCGACAAGGCTGGCGCTGTCGATATTGCCGCGCGTTTCCAGCCCGCCAGTAACGGGGATAAATTCGATATAGTCGTCTATCAGCCGGGCATAGAGGCGCAGGTTGGTGCTGCCCCAGCGGCCCAGCGTCTTGGTCGCCTCCAGCTCCAGCTCCCAGTTCTGCGGCGGCACCAGTTCAACATTGCCGGCGTTCTGCTGGTTCTGGTTGAGCGAGACGCTGGCAAGGAAATCGCCGAACGACAACTGGCCCACGGTGCGGGCGAGTTCGAGCGAGATATCAAGCCCCTCTTCGGGCTGCCAGGCTAGGTTGAGCGAGCCCTTGGGCCGCCAGAAGCTGCGCGTCAGGCCATTGGCACCTGTCTGTGAAATGGTCGAATATTCACCGCCCAGCCCGATCTGCAGGCTGAGGTCGTCAGCCAGCGGACGGCTGTGGGTGAGGATGGTTTCGTACCGGTCCTCGGTCACGCCGCCGGTGCCGTTGGGAAAAGGGATTTCGACAAAGGTGCCCGTGGGGTCGAGATCGAACAGCTGTGCCGTCCGGTCCAGCCTGTTGAAGGCGGCCTCGGCGTCGAGCTGCCAATCACCGCCCAGCATGTCCCAGCTGTACTCGGCACGCCCGATGCGTTCACCGGATTCGGTGCGCGAGGCAAAGCGGCTACCCTCGTCGGGGCTGCCATCGACATAGTCGAAAATGGAATCGGCGCGCGACCGGTTGCGGCTGTACCGCTCCAGCCCGATCAATTTCAGGCGCCCGCCGGCAAGATCGAACTCCACGTTGCCGCCGAATTCATAGCCCCAGCCGCGATTGCGGTTCTCGAACCTGCGGAAGAGGTCCGTGCCTGTCGTCAGGTCTCGGTCCTGGTATTCACGGAAGTCCTCGTATGCGCGGCGGTAGTTGGCATTGGCATTGACCACGGTGCCGCCCGGGCTGGTCCATTTCACGGTGCCGGAAACGCGCGGAAAGTCGCCCACGAACTGCATGCGGATATCACGCTGTTCGAGCACGTTGCCGTCCGCGTCGTAGATAAAGGCATTGCTGCCCCCGGCCGCGCCGCGTCCGATGCCGTTGGCGGCCGCAACAGTCCACTCGAGGTTGTCGCCGGAGCCGCTGAGCGACACCTCGCCACCGTAGTAAGCCGGTTCGGCATAGCGCGGGCGGAAGCTGGCGCGGTATGAGAAGCGACCGCTGATTCCGCCCGGCTTGGTGATTACGTTGGCGACCTGCCCTGACAGCCCGGCAATGCCCAGCGTCGCACCGTCGACAATCTCGATGCGCTCCACCCGGTCCGTGGCAATGCGTTGCAACTGGCTGGTCACGCCGTCGCTCTTGTTGGTGATGCGCTCACCATTGATCAGGACGTTGGCGCTGGCCTGGCCCAGCCCGCGATCGCTGTTTTCGCCGCGCACGGTGAAGCCCGGCACCTCGCCGAGCATGTCGAGCGCGTTGCGCGGGGCAAAGCGGGCGAAATCCTCCGGCGTGTAGGTGCGTGCGCCGTTGCGCGTATCGCTTGCCGGGTCTGCGGCAGTAGCGTCGGCGGCATCAGGATCGGACGGTTCTTCCATCTCCTGCGCCGTTGCGGGACTGGCGAATGCCAGGCAGGCGAGCGCAGTGGTGGCAAGGATAATGCGCGACAAGTAAGTCCCCTCCATCGTCGACAGATGTAATCGTGAGCGGTTACAGGGGAAACCGGTCAGCAAGACCCTCGCCTATCGACAAGCGGCCAATCAGGCCCGACGAAGGGATTCACCGCGGCAACCCGCATCGACGGGCGTCGAGCCTGCAAATTTGCGCTGGATAAACGGATTCTGAAGACTGCCGCTGCATGGCCCTTGAACCTTGGCGCGCCACACGCGACATAGGCTTGGCGAATTTCAAGAAAGAGGACCACGCATGTTCGACCTGTTCGGCGACAACCAAGACCGTTTCCACACCGATCCCGTTACCGGCGGCCTGGTGCCGACCGTGGTGGAAAGCACCAGCCGCGGCGAGCGTGCCTTCGACATCTTCAGCCGCCTGCTGCGCGAACGCATCGTCTTCGTCAGCGGCCAGGTGGAAGACCACATGGCCAGCCTGATCGTGGCCCAGTTGCTCTACCTCGAGAGTGAGAACTCCAACGACATCTCGATGTACATCAACTCGCCGGGCGGCGTTGTGACGGCCGGCATGGCGATCCACGACACCATGCAGTACATCAAGCCCAAGGTCCGTACCGTGGTGATCGGCCAGGCGGCCTCGATGGGTTCTTTCCTGCTCGCCGCCGGTGAACCCGGCATGCGCGTGGCCCTGCCCAATGCCCGCATCATGGTGCACCAGCCCTCGGGCGGTGCCCGCGGCATGGCCTCGGACATCGAAATCCAGGCCCGCGAGATCCTGCGCATCCGCCAGCGGATGAACGACCTCTACGTGCAGTATACCGGCCAGAGCCTGTCGGATATCGAGCGGGCGATGGATCGCGACACCTTCCTCGACGCCGAGGAAGCCAAGAAGTTCGGCATCGTCGACGCCGTCTTCGCGCACCGTCCGAAGGACGAAGCAGCCCGCGAAGCGTCCGGCGGCGGCGGGGCTCCGGAGTAAGTCCTGGCATCCTCGCGCACCGTCAACCACCGGCGCCAGAGTTGTAGCATTTTGGCAACCCTGAACCTTCAGGCTAGCGCAAGTGGTGGATGCTAGGCTTTCATTCGATTGATATTCATCGTGCCTGCCCTAGATTGGTGGGCCGAATCCCGCGCTCGTGCCCTTTACAGGTCCACCGGCAAGGGCGCACAGGACGAGAGACATGACCAAGTTGAGCGGAACCGATAGCAAAAGCACCCTCTACTGCAGCTTCTGCGGCAAGAGCCAGCACGAGGTTCGCAAGCTGATCGCCGGACCCACGGTGTTCATCTGCGACGAGTGCGTGGAGCTGTGCAACGACATCATCCGCGAAGAGGCCAAGAGCGGCCTTGCCGGCAACAAGGGCGGCGGCGTTCCTGCCCCGATCGATATCTGCGAGACGCTGAACGACTATGTCATCGGCCAAGAGCGCGCCAAGCGTGTGCTCTCGGTCGCCGTGCACAACCACTACAAGCGCCTGAAGTATTCGGCGAAGACCGGCGACGTGGAGCTGGCCAAGTCGAACATCCTGCTGGTCGGCCCCACCGGCAGCGGCAAGACGCTGCTGGCGCAGACGCTGGCACGCACCTTCGACGTACCCTTCACCATGGCCGACGCCACCACGCTGACCGAAGCCGGTTACGTGGGCGAGGACGTGGAAAACATCATCCTCAAGCTGCTCCAGAGCTCGGACTACAACGTCGAGAAGGCGCAGCACGGCATCGTCTACATTGACGAGATCGACAAGATCACCCGCAAGGCGGAAAACCCCTCCATCACCCGCGACGTGTCGGGCGAAGGCGTGCAGCAGGCGCTGCTCAAGCTGATGGAAGGCACCACCGCCTCGGTGCCGCCGCAGGGCGGCCGCAAGCACCCGCAGCAGGAATTCCTGCAGGTGGACACGACCAACATCCTGTTCATCGTCGGCGGGGCCTTTGCCGGCTTGGAAAAGATCATCGGTGACCGCTTGCAGAAGCGTTCGATCGGCTTCGGCGCCAATGTCGAGGATCCGAGCAAGGCTCGCATCGGCGAAATGCTGGAGAAGTGCGAACCGGAAGACCTGCTGAAGTTCGGCCTGATCCCGGAATTCGTCGGCCGCTTGCCGGTCATCGCCACGCTACACGACCTCGATGCCGAAGCGCTGGTGACGATCCTCAAGGAACCGAAGAACGCGCTGGTGAAGCAGTACCACAAGCTGTTCGAGCTTGAAGACGTGGAACTCACCTTCACCGACGAAGCCCTTGCCGCGATTGCCGAGAAGGCCATCAAGCGCAAGACCGGCGCGCGCGGCCTGCGGTCGATTGTGGAAGGCCTGCTGCTGGACACCATGTTCGACCTGCCCAGCATGGAGGACGTGTCCGAAGTGGTTGTCGATGCCGACGTGGTCGCCGGCCGCAAGGAACCCGTCCGCGTGCTCGCCAACGACAACGGCAAAGGCAAAAAGGAAGAGGCAGCCTGATCGCCTGCCGCGATCTGCCTCCCACCCGGTTCCCCGAACCTTCCGGAACATTCACCAGGCCCCGCCGGGCCACCATCCTGCGCGCCTGACGCTGGCGCGCGCTCATTCCCTTGCGCCCCGGGCGCGAGGGCAAAGAAGGGATTATTCCATGCCGACCAATGCCCAACTCGCCGCCAAGATGCTGCGCGACGCCAGCATGTTCTTCCAGCAGGTAGGCGAACAGAACCCGCCCGTCGCTGACCAGATGAACCAGAACGCCGCTGTCTACCAGCAGGTGGCCCAGCTCGTCGAAAGCGATCCCAATGGCGAGGTGCCGATGCAGAATCCGGACGCGCAGCCGCAGGAATAGGCCCACCGGGAGGGGTTCACTCCTCCCCGACTCGCCCTCCCCCAAGTTGTTGTGCTGCAGGCTGAATTTCCGGCTTGCGGCTGTTGGCAGTTGCCCGCATGATTGCCGTTCAGGCAACCTCGCCGGACAGGCGAGACAGGGGTGGAGGGCCTCCCGCAATGTTGAAGATCGCACTGGTGGCGGGCGCGGCCATGCTGGTTGCCACGCCTGTGCTCGCCCAGACGCAGACCGCCACGCGCTTTGTCGCCGAATTCTCGAGCGAGGCAGCTAACGAGGAGCTGGTGGCAGAACGCGGCGATGCCCTGCTGACTGCCCGCATCCGCCCCGAACTGGCCGTCGAGCTGCTCGAAGTGCCGGACGCGGACATGCAGGAAGATATCGGCGCATCACGGGAAAATCCCTTGGCCGTGGGTACGCTGCTTTATGGCTCATCCAACCGGCCAAGCCTCTATTGCCACATGCTCACCAATCGCCTTGTCGCGTCGAGCGGCACCTGTTTCCGCGATTTCGACGGCGATGGCGCCTTCGAACAGGGCGTGAAGCTGGAAGCACCCAGCCTCAGCACCGACGTCGTCCTGCTTGACCAGGATGGCGACTGGTACGGCGGCACTTTTGTCGACCGAGAGCGCCTGCGCCCGCCGCTGTCCTATCGCCCCGTTGCCGCCGAAGACGTGCCCACGTGGCCTGCACGTGTCAGCTGGTCAGCCAACGTGAACCGCGTCGATCCCGAAGACTATCCCGTGACGCTGACATTCAGCATTTCCGCTCGCGAGCAGAGCGAAAGCACCAGCGTTGTCGGCGAATGTTCAACGCGCAGGCTATACGCAAGCCAGCCGATCCACCTGTGGTTCTATGGCAACAAGATAACCGTCCTTGGCTTCAACGAGGACGGTGACATGCGCTACATGGTCAGTCCGGCAGCTGGGCCGGAGACGCTGGGATTCATCTACCAGTTCGAAAGCCGCAGCGCCTATGTCGGCATCGCCCTGGCGCACAACGCCAACGAACTCCCCTGCCCCGATCCCGCGGCGTTTAGCGAGCGCTAGCCCTCGCCCGCCTTGCGTCGCTCGCCCAGCGCGCGCAGCCGGTCTAGGCTCGCCTCCGGCAGGACCTCGCGGGCATCGTAGTAGCCCTCGAAGTAAGGAACGTCTTCCGGAAGCGTCACCCAGGGCATCTTCTCTGCGGTGAAGATCGCCACGTCAGGCGTCACGCTGCCGGGATCGTCGAGCGTGCCCGCGCGCACACCGCTCATCAGGCGGCCCATGCGTCCGTAGTAGCTGAGCACGGCCGTACCGCAGGCGGCGCAGCGCGCGATGACATGCGCGTTGCCGCTACCACCCGCCAGCTCGGCCTCCGCAAGATCGCCCGTGATAGCCACCCTGTCGCTTTCCCAGAAGGCGTTGACCACACTGGTGGAGCCGGTCTGCTGCTGGCACTGGCGGCAATGGCAGTTGTGCACCATCATCGGCTCGCCGCTGATGCGATAGCGCACCGCTCCGCAAGCACAGCCGCCTGTGCGTACCATCTCGTCAGTCATGAACAGCACCGCGTGTTGGCGCGCGCGCGCACGACTTGCATTGTGACATGACCGATGGCGTGGTGATGCTCGAGTTCGTTGGTGATCTCCTGCAAGAAGGCGTCGCCGGGATGGCCGCCGGGCATCACCAGATGCGCCGTCAGTGCGGTTTCCGTGGTCGACATCGGCCAGATGTGCAGATCGCAGACTTCGCTGACCCCTGGCCGGGCGGACAGGTAAGCGCGCACACTGTCTTCGTCGACGCCGTCGGGCACTGCATGGAGGCCCATTTTCACGCTGTCCTTGAGCAAGCCCCAGGTGCCCCAGGCGATTACGGCAACGATAACGAAGCTGACCACCGGGTCGATCAGCACCAGCCCCGTCAGCAGGATCGCAACGCCGGCGATCACGACGCCCACGCTTACCAGCGCGTCTGCTGCCATGTGCAGGAAGGCACCGCGAATGTTGAGGTCGTGCTTGCGTCCGCGCACGAACATCAGCGCGGTGGCCGTGTTGATGACGATGCCGATGCCCGCCACCCATATCATGGTCCAGCCCTCTGGCTCGACCGGATCGACGAAGCGGTGCACCGTCTCGAACAGGATGGCACCGATGGCGATCAGCAGCAGCATGGCATTGGCGAAGGCCGCCAGGATAGTCGAACTCTTCAGGCCATAGGTAAAACGCGCCGAGGGCGGCTTCTTGGCTGCCACGCTGGCGCCCCAGGCAATCAGCAGGCCGAGCACGTCGGACAGGTTGTGGCCCGCGTCAGCCACCAGCGCCATCGACCCCGAGATGATACCGTACACCGCCTCGACAATGACAAAGGCGGTGTTGAGCACGATGCCTACCGCAAAGGCGCGACCGAAATCGGCAGGCGCATGCGAGTGGCCGTGGCCCAGGCCGTGATTGTGCCCGTGGTCATGTCCGTGCTGACTGTGTTCGTGCGCTAGTCCCAAACCACCCCCTGTTGGCGTGCAAGTAAACGCTCGTCTTATCTATTTCGCGCCTGCTCGCAAGAAAAATACCTTACAATCAATGTGTTATGAAATATCATTTATGTAATGGTATATCATATATGCCATTTGACAAGCGCTTGTTTTCGCTGTTGATGTTCACCCGACGCTTCGGCGATGCGCCTTATTCGTAGACGCAGGCGTCCAGTCCGTCCCGGCGCACCTGGCCAATTCGCGCCTCGATGGTATTGCCATAACGGCGCGTAAAGCCCGTGGGATTCACCGCCTCGCGCGTCTTCGGACTGGGCAGGACAGCCGCGATCCGGCTCGCCTCGTCAGCACTCAGGCGGGCGGCGGAATGGCCAAAGTAGCGCTGCGATCCGCTCTCCACGCCGTAGGTGCCCAGTCCCGTCTCGGCGACGTTGAGGTAGACTTCCATGATCCGCCGCTTGGTCCACAGTGTCTCGATCAGCACGGTGAAGTAGGCCTCCAGCCCCTTGCGGAACCAGCCGCCGCCTTGCCACAGGAAGACGTTCTTGGCGGTCTGCTGGCTGATGGTCGATGCCCCGCGCTGGCGTCCGCCCGCCGCACGCTCTTCCAGCGCCTGCTCGATTGCTTCGCGGTCGAACCCGTCATGCTCGCAGAACTTGCCGTCCTCTGCCGCAATCACGGCGGAGACCATGTTGCGGTCGATGCTGTTGAGCGATTCCCAATCGCGCGTCACCGGGTGTTCGTCCAGCAGCATGGTGGCGGTATAAGTGACCGGCACGAACCGCAGGACGAGCACCAGCGCTATGCTGATGGCGACGAACCACAGGACGGTCTTGGCGACCCATTTGGCGATGCGGAGGATCATGGCCGCGCTCATATCGCGATTGCCGGCAGCCTGCTACTCTTCGCTTGTGCGCTCGCCGCCAGTTTGCTCCATTCCGCCTATTATTGGCGGCAGGTTGAGGATCGACAGGACTATGACTGCAGGAATTCGCCTTGCTCTGGGCGCAAGCGCGCTGGCATTGGCAACCTCCGTTACCGCACGGACGCAATCCGAAGATCCGGCAATCGAAAGCGCCGTCGCGGCGGACTACGAGGCGCACCTCGATGAGCTGTTCGTGTGGTTCCACGAGAACCCCGAGCTTTCCTTCCTCGAAACCAATACCGCTGCACGCATGGCAGAAGAGTTCCGGGCCGCCGGCCTGGAAGTGACGGTAGGCGTCGGCGGGACCGGTGTTGTCGGTATGTTGCGCAATGGCGAAGGGCCGCTGATCATGCTGCGCGCCGACATGGATGCACTCCCGCTGGAGGAGCGTTCTGGCTTACCTTACGCCTCCACCGTCAGGCAGGTGCGCGAAGATGGCACAGAGGTGCCCGTCATGCACGCTTGCGGCCATGATGCGCACATGACTTCGCTGGTCGGCACCGCGCGACAGCTGAGCGCCATGCGAGACCGTTGGCGCGGGACGATCATGTTCGTGGCCCAACCGGCAGAAGAAATCATCAGCGGAGCGCCCGCCATGCTGGAAGACGGGCTGTACGAGCGTTTCGGCAAACCGGATTACGCGCTCGCCTATCATGCCGCAGCCGGGGTACCGGTAGGAACGCTCTCGGCGGCTGAGGGAATCCAGGCGTCCAGCTCGGACTTCATGACCATTGTCGTGCCCGGAATCGGCACGCACGGGGCGCAGCCGCATCTTGGCCGCGACCCGATTTACATCACGTCGCAAATCGTCGTCGCCCTGCAATCGATCGACAGCCGCGAAGTGATGCCGCTCGCCCCGGTGGTTGTCTCGGTAGGCTCCTTCCACGCCGGTTCGAACCACAACATCATTCCTGACAGCGCACAGCTGCAATTGACGGTGCGCGCCAATGACGAAGCGGTTCGCGCACAGGCATTGCAGGCGATCGAACGGATCGTGGTCAATGTGGCACGCGCACACGGCATGCCGGAAGATCGCCTGCCGCAAATCACCTATGGTGGCGGTACGCCAGTGACATTCAACGATCCCGCCCTGGCGCGGCGGCTGAACACCGCCATGCGCGATGCATTCGGCGAGGATGCCGTGGTTCCTTTCCAGCAAACCCACATGGCAGGAGAGGACTTCGCCTATTTCACCACCGCAGAACAAGGCGTGCCGGGATATTACTTCGGGGTCGGCGCAACCTTGCCGGAAGACATCGAAGCAGCAGCCAATGGCGGCCCTCCCGTGGCCGGACACCACTCCCCGCTGTTCCGCATCGATCCTCAAGGGACCGTGACGATGGGCACACGGGCGATGATCGCCGCTGTGCTGGAACTTGCCCCCGCTGAGTAGGGGCCGCCGCCAACAAGAAAGGCCGGACGTTTCCGCCCGGCCCCTCATTTTTCTCTGATTGTTTCTCTATCGAATGCGCTTACGCCGCAGCCGGCATAAGCCGTTCACCAGCAATGCGCTGCATCGCCTTCTGCAGCTTCTCGAAGGCGCGCACCTCGATCTGGCGGATGCGTTCGCGGCTGACGTCGTAGACCTGCGACAGCTCTTCGAGCGTCTGCGGGTTCTCGGTCAGGCGGCGTTCGGTCAGGATGTGCTGCTCACGCTCGTTGAGCGCTTCCATCGCCTCCACCAGCATTTCGCGGCGCAAATCTGCCTCTTCGGCGTCAGCCACGATCACGTCCTGCAGCGGACGGTCGTCAGTCAGCCAGTCCTGCCATTCGCCAGAACCTTCCTCGCCGTTGCGCATGGGCGTGTTGAGCGATCCGTCACCGCCCATCATCATGCGGCGGTTCATGTTCACCACTTCCTGCTCCGGCACGCCCAGATCGGTAGCGATCTTGGCGACGTCTTCCGGCGTCAGGTCCGTGTCCTCGTAGGCTTCCAGCTGCTTCTTCATCCGGCGCAGGTTGAAGAACAGCTTCTTCTGCGCGGCGGTGGTCCCCATCTTCACGAGCGACCACGAGCGCAGGATGAATTCCTGGATGCTCGCCTTGATCCACCACATGGCATAGGTGGCCAGGCGGAAGCCGCGTTCCGGCTCGAACTTCTTCACGCCCTGCATCAGGCCGACATTGCCTTCGGAAATGAGGTCCGAAACGGGCAGGCCGTAGCCGCGATAGCCCATGGCGATCTTCGCCACGAGGCGCAGGTGCGAGGTGACGAGCTGCGCCGCGGCGTCAGGATCGTCGTGCTCCCGGTAACGCACCGCGAGCATGTATTCCTGCTCTGGCGTCAGTACGGGAAACTTCTTGATTTCCGACAGGTAGCGGTTGAGTCCCTGCTCACCGCCCAGCGCCGGTACTGTTGGTCGATTGTTGCTCACTTTAGTCCCAGACCTTTCTTTGCGTCGACCACTCGATGCGGGCCCCTGCCGGGCACCCGCGTTTGGCGGCCACATTGGGTGCTTGTCTTCTTATAACGCACCACGGGTGGATATAGGGTGCATTTCATCGATTGGAATGACCGGTTTGGTCGATAAGTTCCCGCATATCGGCAGGTAATTCGCTGTCGAACGCCAGAAAGTTACCCGTGACCGGGTGAACGAATCCGATTCGGGCGGCGTGCAGCGCTTGCCGATGGAATCCAAGCTGCTTGAGAAGCGGCCGGAGAGGGGCGGGATCGCGTCCATATACTGGGTCTCCCAATAGCGCATGACCGATTGACGCAAGGTGAACCCGCACCTGGTGCGTCCGGCCCGTTTCGAGGCGGCATTCCACAAGGGTGCAGTGATCCAGCCGCTCAATCGTCTTATAGTGCGTAACTGCGTGTTTTCCGCGCGAGGAATCCTTGGGCAGCACCGCCATTTTCTTTCTGTCCCGGTCAGAGCGGCCGATCCGCTCGTCGACCGTGCCCGAAGGCGGGTTCGGATGACCGCCGCATATCGCCAGGTAGGCGCGTTCCAGCGAGTGGTCGGCAAATTGCCTTGCCAGCCCTTCGTGCGCCACGTCGCTCTTGGCAACCACCAGCAGGCCCGAGGTGTCCTTGTCGATGCGGTGGACGATACCCGGCCGTGCCACGCCGCCAATGCCCGAAAGCTGTCCCTCGCAGTGGTGCAGCAGGGCGTTGACCAGCGTGCCGTCGGGATTGCCCGCCGCCGGATGCACAACCATCCCCGCAGGCTTGTCGACCACGATCAGATGCTCGTCCTCGTATGCCACGGCTATGGGGATATCCTGTGGACAGGCCTGTGGATTGCTTGGGGGTGGCACGTGGACAGAAAACGGTGCTCCCGCGTCCACTTTGGCCGATGCGCTGGTGGCCGTGGTGCCTGCCACTTCCACCCGTCCCTCGGCAATCAGCGCCTTCACCCGCTCGCGCGACAGCGCGGTCACGTCGGCCAGCGCCTTGTCGAGGCGACCGGCGCTGGCGAGCGTTCCGGTGAGGGTTTCTGGCCTATCCATGCTAGGGCAATGGGCAATGCAAGTGCTGGTGACAAGAGACCTGATCGATCTGCTTCGGCGCGAAACTGCCAAGGCCCACCCGCACGAATGCTGCGGGATCCTGCTGGGAGAGGGCGACCGCATCTCCGCCGTCACCCCAGCCGCCAATGTCCACCCTTCCCCGCAAACGCATTTCGAGATCGATCCGCAGGTCCTGATCGACGCTCACCGCGCTGCCCGCGCAGGCGGACCCCAGGTGCTCGGCTATTACCATTCGCACCCGCAAGGCCCAGCCGAACTGTCGGCGACGGACCGGGCGGAGGCGGCGCATGACGGATCGATCTGGGCGCTGGTGACGGGCGAAGGTGACGTAACGTTCTGGCGCGACGACGAAAGCGGTTTCGTCGCGCTTCCCTACTGCCTTGATGATGGCTAAGAACACTGACCAGAGGCAGGGAAAAATCCGCGATCAACCGCTCCGGTTGTCATGTTGGCAACCGACATGCAAATGATTGATATACAGCTTTTTTCTTTTCCTCGACGAGCACGCCCGACTGTCAACTTCGTCAATAACATTGTTAATCTGGACTGGCCGATAGCTGAATGACTTCCGAACTCGATCTTGCCGCCCTGCTTTGTTCACGCCTTTGTCACGATATGCTCAGCCCCGTCGGCGCACTGAACAACGGGCTGGAATTGCTGGCGGACGAGAAGGATCCGGCAATGCGCCAGCGGTGCCTCGAGCTGCTGGAGCAGTCAGCCCTCATCTCCGCCAACAAGCTCAAATTCTTCCGCCTCGCCTATGGTGCGGCGGGCGGCTTCGGCGAACAGGTGCCGGTGGACGAACCGCGCGAATTGCTCACCTCGCTGACCGACGCCGACGAGCGACTGACGCTCGAATGGGCTGTCGGCCCTACCAGCCTGTCAAAGTCGGCGGTGAAGGTCTTGCTCAACCTTGCCGCCATGGGTCTCGATTCGCTCGTGCGCGGCGGCACACTGGCGGTGGGCGCGGAACGGGCCGACGGCAACACCGAGATCGCCGTTCGCGCATCCGGTCCACGCGTCGCTTTCGATGCCAATGTCGGCAAGGCGCTCGACGGCAGCCTGTCAGCGGATGAACTGTCCGGTCGCACGGCACCCGCGCACATGATCCGCCTGCTGGCAGAGCGTGACGGCGGCGCAGTGCAGTACCACCACGGTGAGGGTGCGCTGATCCTCGGTGCGGTCCTGCCTGATGCCGAGGGCCTGATCGGCTGACCGGTATGGATGAGCTGGTCCACCGGGAGGAGTTGTCACCCAACTTCAACGAACGGCAGCTGCCGATCTCGATGGTCGTGCTCCACTATACCGAAATGAAGCCGGTCGAGACCGCGATCGCGCGGATGTGCGATCCGGAAGCGCAGGTTTCCGCCCACTACTGTATCACCGAGGAAGGCGAAGTGATCCGCCTCGTCCCCGAAGACAAGCGGGCCTGGCACGCAGGCGTCAGCTACTGGCGCGGGCACAAGGACGTGAACTCCGCCTCCATCGGGATCGAGCTGGACCACCCCGGCCACGCGCTGGGCTACCGCGAATTCGCCGAGGCCCAGTTCGAAGCCCTGCTGCCGCTGCTGGCGCGGATCGTGAAGACCTACAACATTCCCCGTGCCAACGTGGTAGGCCATTCGGACATCGCGCCCGCACGCAAGATCGATCCGGGCGAACTGTTCCCATGGGCGCGGCTGGCCGAATATGGCCTCTGCCTGCCCCGCCCCACCAAGCTGGAACGCGGCGATCCGTTCGACAACGATGCCGCCTTCTACCTCGCGCTGGAACGGTTCGGCTACGACATCACGGACGGGATCAAGGCCGTGGAGGCCTTCCAGCGCCGCTGGCGACCCGAGCTGATCAACGGCGAGATCGACGGCGAAGTTCGCGCGATCCTGTTCCAGCTCTTGCTCGACCGCGACCGCGGCGCTGCACGCTGAAGGTTATTCACAGCGCGATTCGCCTAAATCCCTTCGGAAGAGTAGATTTCCGCCGTCATTATTGACGTGGAGGAGGGGAGTACAAGCAATGGTGCAGAAGATGTCGGCCGAGTTCTTCGGCACATTCTGGCTGGTGTTTGGCGGTTGCGGTTCGGCCGTGCTGGCAGCGGCCTTTCCCGAGCTGGGGATCGGCTTTGCCGGCGTTGCGCTGGCTTTCGGCCTGACGGTACTGACCATGGCCTATGCCGTGGGCGGGATTTCGGGTGGCCATTTCAATCCGGCGGTATCGCTCGGCCTCGCGGTCGGCGGACGGTTTTCGTGGAGCGAACTGCCGCTCTACTGGGTCGCGCAACTGCTCGGCGCCTTCTGCGCTGCGGGCATGCTGTTCCTGATCGCCTCGGGCATGGACGGCTGGAGCCCAGGCAGCTTCGCCTCCAACGGCTATGGCGACCTGTCGCCCGGCGGCTATTCGATGCAGGCCGCCCTGCTGATCGAGATCGTGCTGACAGCAGGCTTCCTGGTGGTGATCCTGGGATCGACCTCGAAGAAGGTGCCCGGCGGCTTTGCCCCGATTTCCATCGGCTTGGCGCTGACGCTGATCCACCTGATCTCGATCCCGGTGACCAACACCTCGGTCAATCCGGCCCGGTCGACCGGTGTGGCCTTCTATGCCGACACTGCTGCCGTATCGCAGCTGTGGCTGTTCTGGCTCGCCCCGCTGGTGGGCGCGGCAATTGGTGCAGCCGTATGGCGCTACCTGCTGTCACCGGACGAATCGCTCGACAACATCGGTGGCGAGGCCGCCGAATAGGGACATTGCGGGATGGCTTTGCGAAAGCGGGCCATCCACCCTATATCGCTCTCGCCGGGGAGCCGGGCAGCCGCGTTGTCGCAAGACACCGAGGAAAGTCCGGGCTCCGCGAAACAAGGGTGGCGGGTAACGCCCGCCCGGTGGAAGCCTCACGGCCGAAGCCGAGGGAAAGTGCCACAGAGAGTATACCGCCGATGGCCCCTAAAGGGCACAGGCAAGGGTGAAAGGGTGCGGCAAGAGCGCACCGGGGTTCTGGCAACAGCGCCCGCATGGCAAACCCCACCCGGAGCAAGACCGCATAGGGGTCTCGCGCCAGCGTCCTTCGGGACAACGGCAGGAGCGTTTCGCTCCGAGAGACCCGGGTTGGTCGCTGGAGCGGCGGAGCAATCCGTCGCCTAGATGAATGGCTGCCCCCGCAGCGCTGGTCGCCCAAGGAAACGAGGGACGATACCGGTTGCGGGACAGAACCCGGCTTACAGGCTCCCCGGCAACTTTTATTGTCCTATAGAATCTCAGTGACCCGTCTGCTCGGAGGCGATGGTGATATTGCCTTCGCCGTCGTCGACGGCGGTAATATAGCGGCGAGCTTCACCCTCGAGTACCAGGGCGGTCAGTTGGCCCGAGGCATAGGCACCGGTATCGATGCCGATGCGGTTGCCCTGATCTGTCGGCGTGTCGGTGATCGTGTGGCCGTGGATCACCACCATGCCGTATGGTTCCGTGTGACTGAGGAAAGGTTCGCGAATCCAGCGCAGCCTGGCCGGCTGCTGGTCCGCCAGCGGCACGCCGGGCTCGATCCCCGCATGGACGAACAGGTAGTCTCCAATGGCGATCATGTCCTCGAAGCGGGAGATGAAATCGATGTCGGCACGCGGCACCTTGTCGATCATCAACTGCTGCACGTCTTCGATGGGGGCCTTGGAATACTGCCGCTTGTCGACGCCATATGACAGCAGCGTCTCGCGCCCGCCATGACGCAGGAAATGCCGCAGCGTCTCGATGTTGGTCATGCTCTTGAGGAACATTTCCTCGTGGTTGCCGGCCAGGATGCGGACCTTGCGAAACTTCTGCCATTCGCGCGCCAGGGCGATCACGTTGACACTGTCGGGCCCGCGATCGACGAGGTCACCCAGCAGGATCACGGTCGTTTGCGCCGGTCCGCGATCGCGGTTGTCATGCTCGATCGCCTCGATCAGCGCGATGAACAGGTCGCTGCGTCCATGGATGTCGCCCACCGCATAGACGCGCTCGCCATCCGGGATCGCCGCAGCGATCTGATGGCGCTCAGAAGCGCGTTTGCGAGAGCGAAAGAAATTCAACATGGTCAATCAGTGGGGTCCACATAGTATCAACGCTCGCGGACGCAATTGGTTGACGTAGGAAGGTGAGATATGGCCGCAATATCCTGACAGGCCAATGAATGTGATGCCAAAACCACACACTTTTGCAGTTGCGGCGTGACATCGAGCAATTTCTCTTGTGCGCCGCACAATGGCTATGCATGATAATTGCGCAATCACGGAGATCAGGCACACAAACGATGCCGGGCACGTGATAAGCGCAGGTGGGACGAAGCATATTTCACCATAGCAATTGAGGAAATTGCCCATGCTTACGTCCGTCCGCAGCCTTACGGCTGCTTCTGTTTTTGCTCTCTCGGCTGCCTTTGCAGCTCCTGCCATGGCGCAGGACGACGATATTGGCGTTTCGGTTTCGGCCAACGTCGCACTCGTGAGCGAGTACCGCTTCCGCGGTGTTGACCTTTCGGGTGGCGATATCGCTATCCAGGGTGGTGTCGACGTCGGCCTTCCGGCCGGTTTCTATGTCGGCACCTGGGCTTCGTCGATCGACGAAACCACCGTTGGCTACGGCCACACTGAACTCGACATCTACGGCGGTTGGGCCGGCGAGTTCGGCAACGTGTCCACCGATGTCGGTGTGATCATGTACATCTATCCGAACGCCGGTGCCGGTGACTTCGACTATGTCGAATTCTACGGTTCGGTTGGCGTGGGCCTGGGCCCGGCCGATCTGACGGCTGGTATCGCCTACGCACCTGACCAGGATTCGCTGGGCAGCACCGACAACCTGTACCTGTATCTCGATGCAGGCGTCGGCATCCCCGACACGCCCGTCAGCATTTCGGGTCACATCGGCTACACCGACGGCTTCCTGACCTTCACCACCGATGGCGAAGCCCTCGACTGGTCGCTGGGTGCTGAGGTTGCCGTTCCGGGCACGCCGCTCGCACTGGGCATTGCCTACGTCGGCGTCGAAGGCGACGGCATTGTCGATCCGGGCGGGGTCTTCACCGACGACGCCGTGGTCGCCACGCTGTCGGCAAGCTTCTAATCATCGCGTAAAGCGAGGAACGGGAGGGCCCGTACCGGCAACGGTGCGGGCCCTTTCGTATGTGCACGTCAGGGGGCGGAATCAGTCGAGCATGAAATCGATCGTGGTCACCACGCGCACCTTCTTGAAGGGCGAGTCGGCAGCACCCCAGCCCTCCTCGTCGCCGTCGCGGGCGGTGATCGAGAAATAGCCTTGTGTGGCGCGGCGGATCGAACCCACGCCGGCGCCCGAATCCTCGGCAAACTGTTCTGCTGCTGCACGCGCATCACGGGTGGCTTCGGCCACCATCTCCGGCTTGATCTCGTTGAGGCCGGTGAAGGTGAAGCTCATGTTCGAACTCTGCAGCAAGACACCCCGCCGGACGAGCTCGTACTCGCGCCGCACGGCTTCCTGTGCCATTTCGACGTCGTCGGTGCGCAGGCTCATGCGCTGGTTGACCGTGAAGCGGGTCACGCCGTCATCCGGCGTATAGCTGCTGGCGTTGATCGAAACCGGCTGCAGCGCGTCCTCCGGAAAGCCCTGGTCCGCGAAGAACTCGCGGATCTGCCCGGTGTCACGATCGATGCTGGCCTGCGCCGCCGCCAGGTTCCCGGCGGTGGCCGAATAGGACAGCGTCCAGGTGGCAAGGTCAGCGACGACATCGCGCTCTGCCAGACCGCGCACGGTAACGGTACGATCCGCCATCTTGGCGCGTACCAGGCCGTCACCGGTCATGAACCCGCCGACGCCCAGGCCTACGGCAATGATCGCCGAGGCGAGCACCAGGGGTCGCTTCCAGAAAGCGGTGGCTTGCGGGGCGGTGTCTTCTGTATAGTCGGTCATGGCTGCTCTCCGGGTCGGTTCGTGTGATGATGTCACCTAACTTTCCCGCGATGAACCGTGTTTGAATAGCGACGAACGGAGTTTTCGCTCGATGATCCAGTACCTCCACACCATGATCCGCGTGACCGACCTCGATGCCACGCTCGATTTCTTCAAGCTGCTTGGACTGGAGGAGGTACGCCGCAAGGACGTCCCGCCGGGCCGCTTCACCCTCGTGTTCCTCGCCGCTCCCGGCCAGAAGGACGTGGCCGAGCTGGAACTGACCTACAACTGGCCGCCCGAAGACGGCAGCGCGCCGGAGGAATACACCGGCGGACGCAACTTCGGCCACGTCGCCTATGCCGTGGATGATATCTACGAGACCTGCCAACGGCTGATGGACGGCGGTGTCACCATCAACCGTCCGCCGCGCGATGGGCACATGGCTTTCGTTCGGTCTCCCGACGGCATCAGCGTGGAACTGCTGCAGAAAGGCGGCGCGCTGGAGCCGCAGGAACCCTGGGCCAGCATGGAAAACGTCGGCAGCTGGTAGGCCGCGAACGATCGTCGTTCCGCGCATGTTGCGACGATCATGACAAGGATGTCCCTTCTCGCCGCCCCTGCCATGCTCTCGATGGCCGGGCTCGGCTATGTCGGGGGCTGTGCATGAGCGGTGCCGTTCAGGCTTCGGGACTTTCTTTCTTACTCTCCAGCCTGCGATCATGCTCCTTGCGCTCAACGAAGCGCAGGATCGTCAGCATGAACAGCGCGACGCCGGTCGCGAGCGCCACCAGCGGCCATTGAGCGGCACCGCAGGCGATGCCGATCACAGCTGTCAGCCACAGGTTGGCAGCCGTAGTGAGGTTATGGACCCGTCCCTTGCTGAAGACGATCAGGCCCGCCCCGATGATTCCGACGAAGGCTCCGGCTGCTTCGTACAGCCGCAAGGGATCGCCGCGCGCCGGTTCCATGCCGTTGAAAAGGGCGATTGCTGACACCGTCATCACCGCAGCGGCAAGGCAGACAAGCCCGTGCGTGCGCATGCCCGCCGCATGGCCGCGATACTCGCGGTCCAGCCCCAGCAGCAGGCCGAGCACGGCAGCGGCTCCCAACCTGATTGCCAGGCCGAGATCGATGGATGCGGCGGCGACGGGCGCGTTAAGCTCCATTGCCAAGAGCTAGTCGACGTGGTCCGGCTTGCCTTCGCGCTCGGTGCTGGCCATCTCCTCCAGCTCTTCCTCGCTCATCGATTCGTACATCGACTTCGAAGCGTCTTGCAGTTCGCTCTTGTCGGTTTCGCCGCGCTTGGCGGACAAGGCCGCCCCGGCAGCCTTCTGTTGCGCCTTGGACTTTGCAGGCATGGAATTGCTCCTTTGCTTTGCTCATCCCCCTTCCCCTCTTCTTGCAACATGCGGGTATGACCAAGGTTCCGTTCTCGCGCTCCGATGTGACCTATCGCTTGCCTTTCGATCGCATAGACGCCACCTGCGCCCGATGAACCCGCGCAAGCTCCCCCAGGTCGTCATCATCGGGCGGCCCAATGTCGGCAAGTCGACGCTGTTCAACCGTCTGGTTGGCAAGCGGCTGGCGCTGGTCGACGACCAGCCGGGCGTCACCCGCGACCGGCGCATGGGCAAGGCTGGCTTGTTGGGACTGGAATTCGAAGCGGTCGATACCGCCGGATGGGAAAACGAGGACGATGCCTCGCTGCCCGGGCGGATGCGCGCACAGACGCAGGTTTCGCTCAAGGGAGCCGACGCCGCACTGTTCGTGATCGACAGCCGCACCGGTCTGACCCCGCTTGACGAGGAAATCGGCCAATGGCTGCGCGAGCAGGAAGTGCCGGTGGTGCTGGTGGCGAACAAGGCCGAGGGCAATGCCGGTGAAGCGGGTATTCTGGAATGCTATTCGCTGGGCCTTGGCGAACCGGTGCCGGTCAGTGCGGAACACGGCGAAGGCGTGGCCGACCTCTATTCCGCACTGATCCCGCTGCTCGACGAACGCGCCGAGCAACTGGAGATCGAGGCCGATTACGAGGCTGCCGTCGCCGCAGACGAAGCTGCAAAGCGCGCAGCCGAGGCGGCCGAAGCGGGCGAAGAACTGGTAGAGATCGACCCCACCGCACCGCTCAGTCTGGCTATCGTCGGACGGCCCAATGCGGGCAAGTCGACGCTGATCAACCGGCTGCTGGGTGAAGACCGGCTGCTGACCGGGCCCGAAGCGGGCATCACGCGCGATTCGATCTCGGTCGACTGGGAGTGGACCGATCCCGCCAGCGGCGAGGACCGTGTCATCAGGCTGATCGACACTGCCGGAATGCGCAAGCGCGCCAAGGTGGTCGACAAGCTGGAGAAGCTGTCGGTCTCCGATGGCCTGCGCGCGGTAGACTACGCCGAGGTGGTCGTGCTGCTGCTCGACGCGACGCGCGGGCTGGAAGTGCAAGATCTGAAAATCGCCAGTCGGGTGCTGGATGAAGGCCGCGCGCTGATGATCGCCATCAACAAGTGGGACGTGGCCGAAGACCCGTCCTCACTGTTCAACGGTATCCGTGCCGCACTGGAAGAAGGCCTGTCGCAATTGCGCGGCGTGCCGTTGTTCGCGGTCTCCGCCATTACCGGCAAGGGTCTCGACACCATGCTGGCCGCTGCCTTCAAGCTGCGCGAGGACTGGAGCCGCCGCGTGCCCACCGCGGCACTCAACCGCTGGTTCGACGATGCGCTGTCCGCCAACCCGCCGCCCGCGCCGGGTGGTCGGCGGATCAAGCTGCGCTACATCACCCAGGTCGGCACGCGCCCGCCGCGCTTCGTGATCTTCGGTACGCGCCTGTTCGACTTGCCAACCAGCTATGAACGTTACCTGCTCAACGGGATCCGCAAGCAGCTGGGCTTCGGAGCCGTGCCGGTACGGCTGACGCTGAAGTCGCCGAAGAACCCCTACGACGACAACCAGGGCGGCGGCGGAAAGTACAGCGGCCCGCGTTGAGGCGGCTGGCCGCAGTTCAGCCACATCTCACGTCAACCAAGTCCCGGCTGACATCAGACGTTCACGAAACCTGACCAAGGTCAGGCCTGCATGGCGCGAAGGCGCCGTGGCAGGAGAAAGCCGATGTCCCGTCTGCAAGTGAACTTCACCAATGCCGGATCGCAGGTACCGCAAAGCCTCGAAGCCCCCGACATGGTCACCGCATTGGTAGTCGCCGAAATCAACATGGGCGAAGCGCCAGCGGAAATCCGCGACGGCGATCGCCTGTTGGCGCGACTGGAGAAGCGTGGGCGCACTCACGCTCCATTCTGGTATGTGGGCTAGGCTGCCCTAGCCTTCTTCGGCCGGCTTGCTTTGAAGCTGGACGTAGTTTTCCAGGCCCATGCGTTCGATCATGTCGAACTGGGTCTCAAGGAAATCGACGTGCTCTTCTTCACTCGATAGGATCGAGGCAAACAGGTCGCGGCTGACATAGTCGCGCGCATTTTCGCAGTGTTCGATGGCATCGCGCAACAGCGGGATGGCCTCTTCCTCCATGGCGAGATCGGCTTTGAGGATCTCTTCGACCGTCTCACCCACCTTCAGCTTGTGTATGGCCTGGAAGTTCGGCAGCCCGCCCAGGAACAGTACGCGTTCGGCCAGCAGGTCTGCATGCTTCATCTCGTCGATCGATTCGTGACGCTCGTATTCGGCCAGCTTGTGCACGCCCCAGTCGTCCAGCACGCGGTAGTGCAGCCAGTACTGGTTGATCGCGGTCAGCTCGTTGGTGAGCGCCTTGTTGAGAAATTCGATTACCTTGGCGTCGCCCTTCATGGCCTGTCTCCTGCTGTCTGCGTATGGTGCGAACATGGTCACGCGCGCCGGGCATTGGCAAGCGAATCCGGCCTTGGGAACGCCAAAAAAGCTCGGAAAACCGCGCTATTGCGAATGCGAATCAGGAAAGGGGGGTCAGGCCGCTTCGAGCGCGGTGAGCATGGCTTCCCGCTCTTCGGCAATCAGTTCTTCGGCTTCTTCGAGGCAGTGCCCGCAGTTGGGGCGCTTGCCCAGCTTGGCATAGACACTTTCCGCGCTGCCGCGATGCTGCCGCGCAGCCTTTCGCAGTTCGCATTCCCGGATAGCATTGCAGACGCAGGTATACATGGGCGGTGAGTCTCTATCTCCTGCCCGAATCATTACTGCGAATGGATTGCATTAGCAAGTCTCTTGCGAATTAATCGCAAGACCGCATCACCGCTTGAGCGGGAACAACCGCCAGTAGGTGAGGCAGCGCCACAGCCATTCGAGCGGACCGTAGCGGAACTTCGCCAGCCAAACGCGCGAGAAGGTCAGCATCAGAGCCCAGCCGAGCAGGACGAACAGCAACAAGTATGCGCGGTGATATTCGCCGTACATGCCGCCAGCCCAGCCCTGGAAGATCAGCATCATCACCAGCGACATGCCGATATAGTTGGAAAAGGCCATCCGGCCCGCCTGCCGCAAGCGCTCGCCCAGCCAGCTGTCGTTTGCTTTCGCCGCAAAATCCGTCAGCAGCAGTACCGCCCCCAGCAGGATCGGCAGGTTTGCCAGCGTCGCCACCCCGAAAAAGACGAACTGCGTTTGGTAGGGCGGAAAGCCCCGCTGGCTGACGAAGAGGCCCGCCGCAAGCAAAAGAGCCAAGCCGATAACGATCCCGAGCCATGCGACTGGCCGCCAGCGTGCGCGCAGGTCAGCATCGGTGAACAGGCCAGCCTTGAACAGCCCGATCCCGATCAGCAACTGCGGAATGGTCTCGTAGAAAATCAGGGTCAGCTGGCGAAGCAGCTCGTCGCCCCCTTCGCTCACGCGCAACCCGACGACCTGGGCGTAGCTGCCATCGGCATAGACTTCTGCT
The DNA here is from genome assembly GCF_038289935.1 of Aurantiacibacter gilvus. Taxonomy (NCBI): domain Bacteria; kingdom Pseudomonadati; phylum Pseudomonadota; class Alphaproteobacteria; order Sphingomonadales; family Erythrobacteraceae; genus Aurantiacibacter; species Aurantiacibacter gilvus. Next base: position 377,897 of record NZ_JBBYHV010000001.1, on the reverse strand, counting down.
TCGATCATGTTTTCCGCGATCCGGCCGCGCCAGAATTCCTCGATCACTGCGCGGGCAGGATGTGCTGCCTCACCCACCGTATTGTATTCGATCAAGGCCAGGTTCGCGAGTTCGCTCGCACTCAGCGCGCCCGCAGCGACCAGCCAGACAATCCCCGCAAGCAGCGTGCCGCGCGCCGTGCCGTGCACACCCATCAGGGCAACAAACCCGGCAGCGGCATACATGAAGAGAATATCGCCGCCGAACAGCAGCGCGTAGTGTGCCATCCCGAACATCGCGAGCCAGAACAGCCGCCGCGCCTGCAACCGGGCACCATCTGTCTGGCCCTGCTTCCGCTCCGTGAACAGGACGAGCCCGGCACCGAACAACAGCGCGAACAGCCCGCGCATCTTGCCGTCCACCAGCACCAGCTGCGCCAGCCAGATCCAGCTGTCGCTCTCGCTGGCACCGCCAGGCAAGGCCGGCGGCCAGAAATAGGCCAGGCCGTTGTTGGAAAAGGCGACGATGTTCGCCAGCAGAATGCCCAGGATCGCAAAACCGCGGATGAAATCCAGCGCCTCGATCCGCTCGCTGGCGGTCACCGGCGCAGTAGGTAGAGCCGGGTCGTCGTCGTGTGATGCTGCGTAGGGAATGGTTGCGCCCTTGCTCTGGTAGCGCGACCTTACCCGCTCAATTGCGGGTCACAAGGCATTCCTGACCGGCACGTTGCAGGCTGGCACAGGCAGCCTGCGCATCGGCCCGGCTGGCATAGCCGGCCGCGAGCAATCGTGTGACCCGCCCCGTCGGCACCAGCAGCCGCTGGCGACCTGCGATCTCCGGACGGCCCGAGAGCCGCTGCCACAGCCGCTCGGCATTGCCCGCAACGCCGAAGGCCCCGAGCTGCACACGCCACGGACCGGTGGCTGCCGGTGCGGCAACAGGCGTGGCAGCCGCCGGACGCGGCGCCGGTGCAGGTGCTGGCGTCGGCACCGGAGTTGCAGCCGGACGCGGTGCGGGTCGCGGCGCAGGCGCAGCGGCGACCTGTACGGGCGGCTGCACGGCGGGCTGCTGCGGCGCGGACATGTTCGCGAAGCTGGCTCCCGCCCGAGCCGGATCTTCCGTTCCGGTGGCCTGCCGCGCCTGGGCCACGGCATCGCGCGCGGCAGCGACGGATGGCGACACGGAGACACTGGGAATCGGGCGCGGCATAGGCGGGGTGGCGGCGGGCGGCGGCATTGCCTGCGATGCAGGCACCGCAGCAGGGCTGGACAGGTCCGCCGCGGCAAGCTGCACCGAGCGCGCCTGTTCGGCCTCGGTTTCCAGCTGCCGCGCCAATGCAGCACCGTTCTGGCGCTGCTCGAGCGGCATGATCTCGTCCATCTGGGCGATCGCCGGACCCGCTTGCGGCAAGCCTGCGCCATTCGCCAGCGTCAGCAGGGCATAGGCGCGTTGCCAGTCGCGTTCGACCAGGTCACCATTGAAGTGGGCAATGCCCAGCAGATACTGCGCGCGCGGATCGCCGCGCGTGGACGCGGCCCGGACATAGGGGAGCGCCTCTTCACGGCGGCCGTCCTGGAACAGCATCAGGCCATAGGTATCTGCGGCCTGCACGTGGCCTGCCCCGGCAGCCGCCTGGTACAATTCCGCGGCCCGCGCCATGTCTTGGGGCACGCCGCGCCCCAGCCGGAACGCCTGGGCCAGATTGAACAAGGCATCGGGATCGCCCGCCGCCGCCGGTCCCTCCCATTCGGCTACGGCCGCGGCATAGTCGCCTCTTTCCCAGGCCTCCACGCCATCGCGCACATCCGCAACTGCTGGTGCAGCCAGCATGGCGGCAGCAATGACAAGGCATGTTCCCGAGATTGCGACTAGCGGGCGTACAGTCATGGTGGGTCTCATCTGCTCGAACAGTGGAATGAGCCTGCCATAGTAAACAGCCAATTAGCAAAGCGTTTATCCGGGTGCGAAATAACCCTGGACAAGACCCCTCATAGTGGCTGCATCCAGCCTGCGGCCGCCAACAGCGCCAATTTTTGTGCGCGCGGCAACTCCCTAAATTAACTCAAAATAAAGGGTATCCTGCGAAGCCCTGAGGCGAAGGCCCGTGATTTGACTTGGTCGGGTCAGTTTTTTCTAGGGGGATTCGCCTTGCGCGTATTGGCATTGGCATCGCAGAAGGGTGGCTCCGGCAAGACCACCTTGTCCGGGCACCTCGCCGTCCAGGCGCAGCGCGCAGGCGCTGGTCCGGTCGTGCTTATCGATATTGACCCGCAAGGGTCGCTCGCCGACTGGTGGAACGAGCGTGAGGCGGAATTCCCTGCCTTTGCCCAGACCACGGTCGCGCGTCTCGCGAATGACCTTGCGATCCTGCGCCAGCAGGGCTTCAAGCTCGCCGTGATCGACACGCCGCCCGCCATTACCATGGCGATCCAGAGCGTGATCTCGGTTGCCGAGCTGATGGTCGTCCCAACGCGCCCCAGCCCGCACGACCTGCGCGCCGTGGGTGCCACGGTCGACTTGTGTGAACGTGCTGGCAAGCCGCTGATCTTCGTGGTCAACGCAGCCACGCCCAAGGCCAAGATCACCTCGGAAGCCGCGGTTGCACTGTCGCAGCACGGCACCGTGGCCCCGATTACCGTCCACCACCGCACGGACTTTGCCGCTTCGATGATCGACGGCCGCACCGTGATGGAAATCGAGCCGGAAGGTCGCAGCGCACAGGAAGTCGTCGCACTGTGGCACTATATTGCCGATCGTCTCGAAAAGAACTTCCGTCGCACCGTGTTCGCCGCTCCCGCTGCCGCTAACGGCGCGCAGGGCGGTGGCTTCGGTCGCAGGGTTGCCCAGTGATGGCCAGCTCGATGACCGAAAGCAACGCCTTTGCCTCGCTCGGACCGATGCTGCTGGCACGCAAGGGCACGGCCAAGCCTGCCATGCGGACGCAGCTGACGCAGAATGATCGCGTCGCCACACTGGGCGACGATTTCGACGAACTCGCTGCCAGCCAGACTGCGCTGGGCTGGGACGACATGGGCCACGACGACCAGGTCGTGCGCTTGCCCGTCTCCAATGCCCGGAAACGGATGGAACAGCAGAAGCAGGCGCGCCGCAAGGCCGTGGACCAGGGCCGACGCGCTGCTTTCACGCTGCGCCTCGATGCTGAACGCCACCTCAAGCTGCGCCTCGCCAGCACCATACAGGAATGTTCCGCGCAGGAACTGGTGACTGCTGCCCTCGACCAGTACCTGGCCGAGATTTCCGAACTCGATTCCATCGCCGCGCATGTCGCGGGCAAGAAAAGCAAGGCCTGAAGGGGACCCTAGCCATGACTGCAAAGATCAAACGCAACCCGATGATCAGCCTCGGCGTGACCACGGCCATGGCGGCTGTCCTGCTCACCGGCTGTGCCGGCGCAGGTGCCCCGCGCGCGGAAGTTTCGGCATCCGAAGCGCAGCAGGCGATGGTCCAAGGCCACACCAGCGAAGCCGTCCAGCACGCCGAAGCAGCCGTGCTCGCCGAACCGCGCAACGCCAGCTACCGCATGATGCTGGGCAACGCCTATCTTAACGAAGGCCGCTTTGCTTCTGCTTCCACCACTTTTGCCGACGCCATTGCACTGGGCGAAAATAGCCCGCGCGCCGCGCTCAGCTATGCCCTCGCCCTGACCGGCGAAGGCCGCTTTTCCGAAGCTTCGGGTGTGCTCAACGACTGGGAAGGCGAGATCGCCGCCGGTGACCTTGGCCTGGCCTATGCCCTGGCCGGCCAGCCAGAACGCGGCATCCACGTCCTCACCAACGCCATCCGCCAGGGTGACGATACGGTCAAGACCCGCCAGAACCTCGCCTACGCCTATGCAGTTGCCGGTCGCTGGCGCGAAGCCCGCCTGATGGTGGAACAGGATGTCCCGGCCGACCAGGTTGGTGCGCGCATGCAGGAGTGGGCCCAGCTTACCCATGCCGAAGCGTACCAGCACCGCGTCGCCGGCCTGCTGAACGTGCCTGCCGGTGTGCCTGACGCTGGCCAGCCGATGCAGCTGGCCCTCGCCAATCACCCGGGCATGGAGCAACTCGCTGCCGAAGCCGACGGCTATGCCGCCGCGGATCAGGAATTCGCTGCTGCCGACATGCCGGAAACGGCACCGGCCTTCGGTGAACTGCCTGCCGTCAACGAGCCGCAGATCGGCCTCGATACCTATTCCCAGCCGGAAAACGATGCGCCGACCGGCTTCGACGAAGCCTTTGCCTCCGTGGCGCCTGCGGGCCAGTCGCAAGCCGGTGTCGCCAGCGAACCGGCCGTGCAGTCGGCACCGGCCCGCGCGCCCTCGCCGCGTCCGGTCGCTCGTCGTGAAGTGGCCGCCGCCGGCTCCGCAGCATCGGCTGCCGCCAGCGGTGCGGCACTCGACGGCTCGCACCTCGTGCAGCTCGGCAGCTTCTCCAGCGAACAGGGCGCTCGCCGCGCCTGGGGCATCTACCTCAGCCGCCATCCGGAACTGGCCGACCACGAAATGGTCATCACCGAAGCCGTGGTCCGCGGTCGCCGTTACTGGCGCGTATCGGCCAGCGGTTTCGACCGCGCTTCGAGCCGTTCGATGTGCTCGAGCGTGAACAGTTCCACTGTCGGCGAAGGTTGCATCTCGTGGGCTGCCAACAGCCCGCTGCCGGGTGCAGTCGATCGCGGGGGCACGATGTTCGCGCGCCGCTAGACCGGCTCATCTCTCCTCCGGAGACAATCGGCCCCTCCCCGCTCTGGCGCGGCGAGGGGCCTTTTTGTCGGCCTAGAGCGAGTATCCACCGTCGCTGACCAGCGTGGTGCCAGTCATGGTGCCCGAGGCATCGGACAGCAGGAACAGCACCTGGCCAGCGATCTCTTCCGCGCTCTCGAAGCGGCCCATGGGGGTGCCGTAACCCGCCATCTCCTCGAGTGCGCCCGCGCGGTCGCCTTGGTGCTTTTCGACGAGATCGGCGAACATCGGCAGCTTGTCCCAGATCGACGTGTCCACCCCGCCCGGGGCGATTGCGTTGACGCGAATGCGGCGCGCGGCGCCTTCCTTGGCAGCGCCCTTGGCAAGGTGGATCGCTGCAGCCTTGCTCGCGCCATAGGCAGAGGTGCCCGGCTCCGCCTTCAGGCCCGCCACGGAGGCTGTCAGCACCATTGAGGCCCCGTCATTCGCCAGCCGCATGGCGGTGCGCAGCGACAGGAACAGCCCGTCGAGGTTGACCCCCAGCACGCGCCGCCAATTGGAAAAGTCCATCTTCGCGATCAGCGCGGTCTCGCCCGCGATTCCCGCGTTGAGCAACGCGCCATCAAGCTTGCCGCCGTCAGCCTCGATGCGTTCCCACAGTGCCGGATCGGCGACGTCGCCGGTATGGATCGTGACCGCGCAGGGCAGGTCGAGCGCGCCCAAAGCATCCCCGTCGATATCGACCAGGGCGAGATGATCCGCACCTGCCTTGGCCAGCGCCTTGGCACAGGCCGCGCCGATCCCCGACGCGGCACCCGTCACGAGCACGCGTTTGCCTGAAAAATCAAAGCTCAATGGAGACGCCCCCCTTCCACAGGGCCGTGACCTTGCCGTCCACGGGCTGGCGGTCGAAGGGCGTATTGCCCGCCGCAGCCGCCATTTCGCGGCTGTCGACCACCCATGGTGCTTGCGGATCGAGCAGGGCAATGTCGGCTTCCTTGCCCGGCGTCAGCTCACCCGCCTCGATGCCCAGCAGGCGCGCGGGATTGCGGGCCAGCAGGTCGAAGGCGCGCGGCATGTCGATCACGAAGTCGCGCACTAGGGTCAATGTCATGGCGAGCAGCGTCTCGGCCCCCGCCATGCCCGGTGCAGCATCGGCGAAGGGCAGGTTCTTGTCTTCCGGCCCCCGCGGGTCGTGGCCGCTGGCGATCACGTCGATGGTGCCGTCACCGATGGCTTCGACCACAGCCTGCCGGTCCGCCTCGTCGCGCAATGGCGGAGAGAGGCGCGCGAAAGTGCGATAGTCGCCCAGCGCGAGGTCGGAGAGCATGAAGTGCGCAGGCGTGACGCCCGCCGTGATCGCGACACCGCGCACCTTGGCAGCGCGCACGAGGTCAAGCCCTGCGCGCGTCGTCACCTGGCGGATGTGGAGACGCGCGCCACTAATCTCGGCCAGCGCGATGTCGCGCGCGACAGCCAGCGCCTCGGCTTCGGCGGGAGCACTGGGCAGGCCCAGCCGCGTCGCCATCTCACCCGCCGTGGCAGCCGTGTTGCCGACAAGCCCCGCGTCCTCGGCATGGGTGACCACCACCATGTCCAGCATGGCGGCATATTGCAGCAGCCGCAGCATGACGCCGCTGTCGCCGATCCACTTGCGGCCCGTGGCAATGGCCTTGGCACCCGCATCGCGCATCAGGGCGATCTCGGCCAGCTGGTCTCCCGCCAGGTCCTTGGTGGCGGCGGCCAGCGGGTGGACCCACAGGTCCGGCTTGCCGCTCTGGGCGAGGAAGCGCACGCGCGCCGGATGGTCGAGCGGCGGCGACTGGTCCGGCATCAGCGCGGCGCGGGTGATCCCGCCGAAATGGAAGGCCGGCTTGTCGATGGCGAAGACGCCGAGGTCGACGAGGCCGGGAACCACCAGCTTGCCAGCAGCATTCACCGTCTTGTCGCCGTCTTGCGGTGCGCCTTCGGCGATCACGCCGTCCGCGCAGCGCAGCGGCGCTTCGCGCAGGCCTTCGGGCGTGACCAGTGTGCCGCCGGTGATGGAGAGAGGGCGCACCTGCTTCATACCCATTCTCCTGCACCCCAGCCGGGGACAGAGCGCGACTTTCGCGTCAGCACGTCAAGGCAGGCCATGCGTATCGCGACGCCCATCTCCACCTGCGAGGTGATGATGGCGCGGTTGGCAAGGTCTGCCACGTTGCTGTCGATCTCTACACCGCGATTCATCGGCCCCGGATGCATGATAATGGCGTCCGGCTTGGCCAGTTCGAGCCGTTCCATGGTGAGGCCATAGAGGTGGCGATACTCGCGCGGGCTCGGGATGAACTGCCCGTCCATCCGCTCGTTCTGCAGGCGCAGCATCATGACCACGTCCGCGCCGTCCAGCGCTGGGTCGAAATCGTGGAACACGTGTGCACCCATCCGCTCGATTCCCGCAGGCATCAACGACGGCGGCGCGCAGACGCGCACCGTTGCGCCCAGGGCCTGCAAGCAGAGGATGTTGGAGCGGGCCACGCGGCTGTGCAGCACATCGCCGCAGATCGTCACGGTCAGGCCGGTGAAATCCTCCGCCTCGTCGCCGCGCTCGCGCAGCTTGTGCCGCAGCGCCAGGGCATCGAGCAGCGCCTGCGTCGGGTGTTCGTGCTGGCCATCACCGGCATTGAGCACGGGACAATCAACCTTGCTGGCGATCAGCCCCACCGCGCCGCTGCTGCCGTGGCGGATGACGATGGCATCGGCCTTCATGGCATTCAGCGTCACCGCCGTGTCGATCAGCGTCTCGCCCTTCTTCACGCTCGACTGCGCGGCGTACATGTTGACCACGTCGGCCCCCAGCCGCTTGCCGGCGATCTCGAAGCTCAGCAGCGTGCGCGTGGAGTTTTCGAAGAAGGCGTTGATGATCGTCAGGCCGGACAGGGTATCGGCATGCTTGGCCGCCTGCCGGTTGAAGGCGACATAGTGCTCGGCCTCTGCCAGCAGGTAGAGGATCTCGTGCCGCTCGAGCGCCGATATGGCCAGCAGGTCGCGGTGCGGGAAGGCGCGGCCGCCTGCGGGAAACCGGTCGCTGGCAGCAGGCACTGCGGGTGCGGCCGGACCGTCGAATTCGCGCATGAAGGTACGGATCTTGTCGATCGTGCTGCTGCGCATGTCACGCCCGGCGCGCAGCTGCGACACGAAGGGCTTGTCGTTCAGGGCCAGCTCGCCAAAGCGCGTCTCGGACAGGCCGTGTTTCGCGCAGAAGTCAGCGATCTCGTCGAGGAGGTTTGTCATTGCCTCGCGCTCTTGTTGGATTAAACCAACTTGTCAAGTTGGAAACGATCTCGCCGCGCGATTGATCGGGGAAATCCACGGGTCCGGAACGGCATCAGCGCATGCCCTGCACAGGCGCGCACGGCTTAGCGCTGGCGCTGTCCCATGCGACTGCCTAAATAGATGCGACGCATCTGTAATTTCACAGGGGTACGCATGGGTTTCGCACGCAAGGTCTGGCGCCTGCTGGTCAGTATCAAGGACGCGCTGGCGCTGTTGTTCCTGCTGCTGTTCTTCATCGGCCTGTTCACCATCCTCAGCTCGCGGCCCAATCCCGGCTTCGTGCGCGACGGAGCGCTGTTGCTCGATATCAACGGCTCCATCGTGGAAGAAGTGTCGCCGATAGATCCGTTGCAGGCGCTGATCTCGCAAACCCTGCCCACCCGTGAATATGCTTCACGCGATCTCGTCCGCGCGATCGATGCCGCTGCGGCCGACGACCGGATCGAAGCCCTTGCGCTTGACCTGACGGGTTTCCTTGGCGGCGGCGCGGTGCACATGTCCGAGGTTTCTGCCGCGCTCGACCGCTTCAGCGCGGCCAACAAGCCGATCTTCGCCTACGCCTATGCCTACACCGACGATTCCCTGTTGCTGGCAGCACACGCAGACGAGGTCTGGGTGGATCCGATGGGCGGGGTCGCCATTACCGGTCCGGGCGGCGAAAGCCTCTATTACGCTGACGCGCTGGAGCGCTTCAACATCACCGCCAACGTTTACCGCGTGGGCACCTACAAGAGCGCGGTGGAGCCCTATATCGCAGCTGGCATGTCGCCTGAAGCCCGCGAGAACCTCTCGCAGCTGCTCGCCACCCTGTGGCAGGAATGGCGCGCAAATGTCCGCGCCGTGCGTCCGCAGGCCGATATCGAACTGGTGACCACCGATGTGGCGGGTTGGCTCGAAGCCGCCAACTACGACATTGCCGAGGCCTCGGTCGCCGCCGGGCTGGCGGACCGCACGGGGACCCGCATCGAGTGGGGCGAACACGTGGCCGAGGCCGTGGGCGAGGACGAATGGTCGAACGAGCCGGGCAGCTTTGCCTCCACCGCTTACGACCCGTGGATCGCCGACGTGAACCAGAAGGCCGACAGCGGCGGCGAAGGCCGGATTGCGGTTGTCACCGTCTCTGGTGATATCAGCGACGGCGAGGCCGGCCCAGGTGATGCCGGCGCCGCGCGCATTGCCGGGCTGCTCGACGATGCGCTGGATGACGATCTCGATGCACTGGTCGTGCGCATAAATTCGCCCGGCGGCACTGTCACCGGATCGGAGACCATCCGCCGCGCCGTTATGCGCCACCGCGATGCCGGCACGCCCGTGGTCGTGTCGATGGGCAACTATGCCGCCAGCGGCGGCTACTGGGTGGCCACGGCTGGCGAACACATCTTTGCCGAACCGGAAACGCTGACCGGCTCGATCGGTGTCTTCCTGGTGGTGCCCAGCTTCGAAGGCCTCCTGAGCGATTACGGCGTCACCACCGATGGCGTGCGCACCACGCCGCTGTCGGGGCAGCCGGACGTCCTGGCAGGCTTCACACCCGAAGCCGAAGCCGTGCTGCAGGCCTCCACCACCGGCTTCTACAACCGTTTCCTGGCGCTGGTCGCCGAAGCGCGCGGGATCACCATCGAGCGGGCTGACGAGCTGGGACAGGGCCGCGTCTGGGACGGCGGCGCTGCCCGCCAGCTGGGCCTGGTCGACCAGTTCGGCGACCTCGACGCTGCCATTACCTGGGCCGCAAACCGGGCCGAGCTGGAGGAAGGCGACTACGACGTTCGTTTCCTCGGCAGCAATGCCCCCCGCTACGACAGCCTGCTGGCGCAGCTGCTGTTCAGCGGCAATGACGCCACCGAGGCTGGAGGCCGCGACGTCGCCAGCATTTTTGCCCGCCGGGAGCTGTCGCGCCTGCAGCGCGTGAGCGAAGACCTTGATCGCCTGATGGCGGTAGAAGGCGTTCAGGCCCGCTGCATGGAATGCGCCGCCGTCCCTGCCAGCGGCGGCTCGCCGGGCACATCGACGCCGCCCGGCGGCTGGCTCCCGTTGTTGGCGCGCCTGGTGGGCAATTGAGGTGCTTGTCAGGTCGCTTTGAAACCCGTAAAGGCGCGCCCCTGCCGTGAATCGGCGGGCGCGTAGCTCAGTGGTAGAGCACACCCTTCACACGGGTGGGGTCGCAAGTTCAATCCTTGCCGCGCCCACCATCTTTTCAATGACTTGGAAGAGATGGCGGACCATCTGCCAGCGCAGACGCACCCACACCTCCATTTGAACGGATCGACTGTTCGCCAACGGCTTCACCGATCAGCAAGAGCGCAGGCCCGTCACCCAGTGCCGTCCTTGCCGCCAACGGGAGCAAGTCGAGGCGTGTGAGGAAGTGCCGCTCGTGCGGCAAGCTGGCGCTCTCTACCAGAGCCACCGGAGTTGCTCCCGGCAGGCCCGCTTGGATGAGGCCATCGGCAACTTCCGCAGCAGAGGTCTTGCCCATGTAGATCGCCAGCGTTGCCTGCGGATCAGCCAGGGCCTTCCAGTCGAGTTCCAGCACCTTGCCCTTCTGCAGGTGCGCCGTCACGAAAGTCAGCCGGCGGGCCGTACCGCGTAGCGTGAGCGATTGTCCGAGACTGGCCGAGGCGGCGCTGGCGGCGGTGATACCGGGACAGATCCGGACCGGAATTCCTGCGGCACGGCAAGCGGTCAGTTCTTCGTTGGCACGTCCGAAAATGGAAGGGTCGCCCCCCTTCAGGCGGACAACGCGCTGCCCGTCCTGCGCAGCCTCCACCAGCAGGGCATCGATGCTCTTCTGGTCCTTCGAATGTCGCCCGGCCCGCTTCCCGACCGACACCAGCCGGATGTGATCGGGGATCAGGTCAAGGACGCCTTGCCCCACCAGCGCATCGTGGAAGATGACGCTGGCAGCCAGTATCAGCCGTTCGGCCTTGCGGGTGAGCAGGTCGGGATCACCGGGCCCTGCTCCGACAAGCCAGACTTCTCCGGAAGCGATCATTCGACTGTCTCCTTCTCTTGATCGGCGACCTGCGCCAGCAGTTGGGCGAGGATCGGGCGACAAGACCCACAGTTGGTTCCCGCGCGAGTGACCTCGCACAGCTTGGGCAAGCTGTTCGCACCCTGTTCGATGGCGCCACGCAGCACCTTCTCGCCGACATCGTGACATACGCAGACCAGCTTGCCGCGATCGGGCTGCGGAGTGGCCGGACGACCGGCGAGCAATTCCTCGATCTTCGCACTCGGCGCGGAGAACTGCCGTTCTATCCACGAGCGGTCCGGCAGACGGCCACTGCGCGTGACATAGAGCGCTGCCTCCAACCCGCCGGCGGCGGCCGGCACGGTGATCCGCGCCATGCCGCGGGCGCGATCGGATACTTCACGCCTGACCCCACCCGGCAGCAATGCGTCGACGTCGATCGTCCCGTCTCCGGCAAGTTCGGTGAGCCAACCGCCAGCAATGCGCGCCCTCGCCCAGTAGCTGCAGTCCGGTCGAACCGGTTTGCGTGTCAGGAGAAAGGCCCGCCAATCCGGCAGATAGGGCACAAGCTCGACAGCCGAGTTCTTGAAGCCGGGCTGTCCCGAAACCGGGTCGGTCGCAGCATGAACCACCAGGCCGGTGCGCCCGCCGCCCGCATTCTGGTCGGTGAAATGCATGGGCGCAAACAGCTCTCCTTGCGACTGTCCATCGCTGACGGCGACCCGAAAGATGCTTTCGCCCTGGGCGGACCGCAGCCTGGCAAAACCGCCATCGGGGACACCGATGCGTTCAGCGTCACCGGGCGAAACTTCCAGCAATGGCTCGCGCCGGTGCTTGGACAGGCTTGCGCTCAGGCCGGTGCGGGTCATCGTATGCCATTGGTCACGATACCTTCCGGTATTCAGCACAAGGCCATGGCGATTGCCCGTCCACGGTTTGACTGCGATCAGCCGACCACGGCCATTCGGCGTTGAAAAGCCATCCTTGAAAACATCCCGGCCACCCCACTGGAAAGGTGCCATGGTGTCATAATCGACGTCGGAGCAATCTGCCCATGGCGTCAGGTCGAGTGCCTTGCCAGCCTGGGCAGGCAGCCGCGTCATGGCCGCATATTCGCGGAACACGGCGGCCGGGTTTTGAAAACCGAAGTCTGAGCCATAACCCAACCGCCCAGCCACATCGCAGATGATCTGCCAGTCGGCCCGCGCTTCTCCCGGAGCAGCAAACAGAGCCCGCTGCCGCGAGATCGTGCGCTCGGAATTGGTAACCGTGCCGTCTTTCTCTCCCCAGGCCAGCGCGGGGAGGCGGACATCGGCGAAACTTCCCGTATCGGTGTCCGCGATCACGTCGGAGACGATCACGTTCGGGCACCTTGCCAAGGCTTCGCGGACAAAGCCTGCATCGGGCATCGAGACAGCCGGGTTGGTGGCCATCACCCAGAGGAACTTGATCCTGCCCGCGTGAAGAGCCCGATACAGATCCACCGCCTTGAGACCGGGACCGGCACACAGGTTGGGCGCCTGCCAGAAGTCGGCGACAGCTTCGCGCTCGGCTTCCGAAAAACCGAGGTGGCAAGCAAGCATGTTCGCAAGTCCGCCCACCTCGCGCCCGCCCATGGCGTTGGGCTGGCCGGTTATGCTGAACGGCCCCGCCCCCGGCCTGTTGATCCGTCCGGTAGCGAGATGGAAATTGATGATCGCATTGCCCTTGTCGGTCCCGCAGACCGACTGGTTGGCCCCCTGGCTGAACAGGGTAACCGTGCGAGGGTGTTCGATAACCAGGTCAACCAGCCGGGCGAAAAGCTCAGGGTCGATGCCGTGATCCCCCGACAGGGCCTGCAGGAAACCATCGGGCACGTCGCACTGGTCGCGCATGAACTGCGCATCGAGGCCGCCACGCTTGGCGACCGCATCGAGCAGGGCATTGAACAGGGCGACATCGCCATCGGGTGACACCGGAATGTGCAGGTCTGCCATTGCCGCGGTCTCGGTACGCCGCGGGTCGATGACGACCAGCTTCGTGCCGCACTTCTCACGCGCGGCCTCGATCCGCTGCCATGCGACCGGATGGCACCAGGCAGTGTTCGATCCGACAAGGATGACGAGGTCCGCGCAATCGAGATCCGCGTAGGAACACGGCACCACATCCTCGCCAAAGGCACGGTTATGCGCGGCGACCGCGCTGGCCATGCAGAGGCGGGAATTGGTATCGATATTGCCCGTGCCGACGAACCCCTTCGCCAGCTTGTTGGCCACGTAATAGTCCTCGGTCAGCAGCTGGCCCGAGACGTAGAACGCAACTGCCTCGGGGCCGTGTTCGGCAATCACCGCACGCATGCGTCCGGCGACCTCGTCCAGCGCCGCATTCCAGCTGACCTGGCGGTCGCCGATCATCGGGTGCAGCAGCCGGCCTTCGAGTCCTACGGTCTCTCCAAGGTAGGTCCCCTTGGAGCAGAGGCGGCCGTGGTTGGCCGGATGCCGCTTATCGCCCTTGATCGTGACCGAACGTTCGCCCGTCACCTGGGCCGCTATTCCGCATCCCACACCGCAATAGGCACACGTCGTGCGAATGGCTGGCATCGCCGGTCAGCCCCTCACGCCGCCAGCGCGGACGCGAGGGGCGGCGCTTTTCCCGGCACGACAGCCTCGCGCAGCAGGTAGATGCGGCCCGCGTCCACCTTCAGGGGAATGGTCGGCGTGCAGCCCTCGTCATCGCCCAGTGCCTTCCCGCTCTTCAGCGAGATGCGCCAGTTGTGGAGCGGGCAGGACACGCTGTCGCCATGCACGATACCCTGGCTGAGAGGACCCTGCTTGTGCGGGCACTTGTTGACCAGCGCGTAGAATTCGCCGCCCATGGTGTGGAACACGGCGATCTCCTCGCCTCCTTCGACCGGCAACGTGGCGGCCATGCCGGGTTCGATCTGGGTGATCGGGCCGATGTCCAGCCAGACGGGCTTTGCGGTGGCGGTCATCATGCTTCCTCCAGTTCGGGGCGGATCGTGGCGAGGTGGCGGTGCAGGTTGCGCTGATGCCCCGCGGCGCGGCGCTCCCACGGATCGACTTGCCAGTACTTTTGCGAAATACGGAAACGTGCCGCGAGGCGACCAATCCGCTCGGGATCGTCGAACAGCTGCGCCTTGATCCAGTCGAGACCCTTGCGCTCCAACCACGGCGCGGTGCGTTCGAGGTAGTGCGCATCTTCTCGGTAGAGCTGGATGAAGGCGAGACAGGTGCGCATCGCCTCTTCCTCGGTCTCGACCTTGCACAGCAGGTCCGTGGCGCGGACCTTGATCCCGCCATTGCCGCCGACGTGCAGTTCGTAGCCGCTATCGACGCAGACAACGCCGAAGTCCTTGATCGTGGCCTCGGCGCAATTCCGCGGGCAGCCGCTGACCGCCATCTTGAACTTGTGCGGCATGTAGCTGCCCCAGGTCGCCTGCTCGAGCTTGACGCCGAGACCGGTCGAATCCTGCGTGCCGAAGCGGCACCATTCTGATCCGACGCAGGTTTTTACCGTGCGCAGCGCCTTGCCGTAGGCGTGGCCGGAGACCATCCCCGCTGCATTCAGGTCAGCCCAGACGGCGGGCAGGTCTTCCTTCTTGATGCCGAAGATGTCGAGCCGCTGGCCGCCGGTCACCTTGACCATGGGGGCGTCGTACTTCTCCACCACGTCCGCAATCGCGCGCAGTTCGCGCGGGTTGGTGAGGCCACCCCACATGCGCGGAACGACCGAATAGGTGCCGTCCTTCTGGATGTTCGCGTGCAGGCGTTCGTTGACGAAGCGACTCTTCTCGTCGTCCTGGTATTCAGCCGGCCAGGCACAGAGCAGGTAGTAATTGAGTGCCGGACGGCAGGCAGAGCATCCGTCCGGCGTGGTCCAGTGCAATTCCTGCATCACTTGGGGAATTTCCTTGAGTCCCTTCTCGATGATCAGGCGGCGCACGTCGTCATGGGTGAAGCTGGTGCACTTGCACAGCGTCAGGGGGCCGCTCTCGACCTCTCCACCCAGGGTGATCTGCAACAGGCTTTCGACAAGGCTGGTGCAAGAGCCGCAGCTGGCCGAAGCCTTGCACTGGCTGCGTACGGCGTCGACGCTGTGGGCCCCGCCGGAAATGCACTGGACGACCTTGCCCTTGGAAACGCCGTTGCACCCGCAGATCTCTGCGTCGTCCGAAAGGGCAGCAACGGCGGCATTAGGGTCCGCAAGCGCACCCCCACTGGCGAAGGCCTGGCCGAAGATCAGCGCCTCGCGGATGTCGGAGACGTCTTCTTCCTTCTTGAGCAGGTCGAAATACCAGTTGCCGTCGGCGGTATCGCCGTAGAGCACCGCGCCGATGACGCGATTGTCCTTGAGCACCACGCGCTTGTAGACCCCGCGCGCAGCATCCCGCATCACGATGTCCTCGCAATCTTCGCCGCCGCCGAAGTCGCCCGCAGAGAACAGGTCGATCCCCGACACTTTCAGCTTTGTCGATGTTACCGAGCCTTGGTAACCGCTCGGCCGGTCCGTCACGTGATCTGCGAGCGCGCGGCACATATCCCACAGCGGTGCGACGAGGCCGTAGCACAGCCCGCGGTGCTGCACGCACTCACCCACCGCCAGTATGTCCGGATCGGAAGTGACCATGTGATCGTCAACCAGGATCCCGCGTTCGCAATCGAGGCCGGCGGACTTGGCGAGGCCTGTCGAAGGCCGGATGCCGACCGCCATCACCACGATATCCGCCCTGATGCGGGTTCCGTCATCGAGCTCGACGGCTACGACATGACCATCCGCGCCAAGGATCTCCTTGGTATTCGCGCTGGTCATGATTGTCTGGCCGCGGCTCTCCAGCTCCTGCCGCAGCAGGTATCCCGCCGCCTCGTCCAGCTGACGTTCCATCAGCGTCGGCATGAGGTGGATCACCGTGACCTTCATGCCGCGCAAAGTCAGGCCGTGCGCGGCCTCCAGCCCCAGCAGGCCACCACCGATAACCACGGCTTCACCGCCCTTCTCGGCTGCGGCGAGCATGCGGTCGACATCGTCGAGATCGCGGAAGGTCACCACGCCGGGAAGGTCGTGACCGGGGACCGGGACGATGAAGGGATCGGAGCCTGTCGCGATCAGCAACTTGTCGTAAGGCTCCGCCTTTCCGGACGCGGCAATGACCTTCTTGCTGTCGCGGTCGATTTCGCGAACGGGATCACCCGAGACAAGCGTGATGCCGTTCTCGTCGTACCATTCGGCAGTATTGAGTACGATCTCGTCGAAGGTCTTCTCGCCCGCAAGCACTGGCGACAGCATGATGCGGTTGTAGTTCACCCGCGGCTCAGCCCCGAAGATCGTCACCTCGAAACGGTCGGGATCGCGTTCCAGGACCTCTTCGACAGCACGGCATCCGGCCATGCCGTTGCCGATCACCACCAGCTTTTCCTTGCCCTGCACGACGATTGTCGACTGTGCGTTCATGTTCATTTCCTCTGTCGACAACGCACGCAAAAAAGCCGCCAAGCCTGTGAAGACTGGCGGCGCCATTGCCACGTTGGGATAGAATTATTCAGCGGAGGTGCCGGATCGTCCAGCATTGGACGGACACTTGTTTCCGATGTCAGTTGGTAACCGATTCGGGACGCCTGCGGCAAGCCTTTTTTTGCATTGCACAATAGCGGTGCTTGCCGCAGGCGCTCCGTCTCAGAAGCTGTAATCCGCCTGCAACCAGAACTTGTCTGTATCCACGCCGAAACCATCAGCGTCATAGCTGGCGAACTTGGCTACGATGCCGAGCGGACCCGCACGGAAACCGAGCGAGGCGTCAATCTCGGACCCGTAGTTGATCCCGCCGAAGTCACTTTCGAACTCGTGATAGACAACGGTGGCGGTAAATGTGGTCAGGCCGGGCACGGTAAACCGGCGGCTGGCGCTGCCGTAATAGTCGCGCAGGCCATTGGCGGGCGTCACCAGGAAGGTGTCGGCCCAGCCATTGAAGGCGTGAAGGGTGGCGAAAGGTGTCTGGAAGGCAGCCACACCGCCGTCACTGCCCAGTTCTTCGTAGCCGGCCTTGAGATTGAACCCGGCCACGGAGCCGCCAAGCTCGACATTGTAGTACTCTGCCGAATAGGGCGTGGGATTGCCGCCCGCGTCCTCCTGCGTCGCCGCGCTCAGGGTGACCGTCACCGGTGCACCGGGAACGGAAACGACAGCGCGAAAGCCGTAAGTGTCGCTCGACATGCCCAGCCGCACATCATAGTCGATCAGGTAGGCGAAGGCACTTGCGTCCACCACTTCGGTATCGACCCCGGCGTTGAGCAGCACGAAATCGCCGTCGAAGAACTCGTTGGGGCTGTCGACGCCGAAGATCGTACGCTGGCTGTTCGAATAGCTGGCATCGAGCGAGACCGGCCCGATGCTCGCCTGGCCGCGCACCGCATCAAAGGTCTGCTCGTTCTGGCGCCAGCCGACATTGCCGACGAAGCGGGCATTGTCGAGGATGATGCGCTGACGCCCCACGGTCACCCCGTTCCCATCGACCTTGTAGGAGACATGCAGCCGATTGAGCTCGAGGTTGTCCGGATCCGCAACGACCGAATAGGGTTCGATGCCGTTGCCCGGCAGGGTGTCGTTGAAGTTGTCGATCAGACTGGTGGTCAGTTCGGCTTCGCCGAAGACTTCGAAATTGCCGAACTGCAGCGCGCCGCCCAGGCGACCGCGAAGGGTCACTGCTTCGGCGTCTCCCACGGCGTTGTCCTGATCGACGGTTTCGAGGCGCAGGCGCGCCGTGCCGGTGATGACCAGGTTGCCGGCATCGCCAAGCGCCACTTCCTCGCCACTCTGGGCGAAGGCGGGCGTGGCAACGAACAACAGCGAAACGGCAGAAAGCAGGCAGGTCTTGGTACGCATGAGGTCACCTCTCTGGAGAGGCCAGGCACAGCGCCTGGCGACCGAGAGGCGAGCCTCGTTGCCCGCCGGATCCGGCTATGCCGGGGCTAACTGGTTAATGCCCTGCGGCCGCATTGCCGCAGGGCATCCTCTCCCAAGAGGTCAGGCTGCCTTTGCGGCTGGCCCGTGATCGTATTCGGCAAGGAAGTGCAGCACTTCCTGCCGGTACTGATAGAATTGCGGCGTCTCGAGCAGCGCCTTGCGGTCGCGCGGGCGCGGCAAGTCGACCTTGAGGACCTTGCCGATGGTGGCATTGGGACCGTTGGTCATCATCACCACCCGGTCTGCCAGCAGGATCGCTTCGTCGACATCGTGCGTGACCATGATCGCGGTCACCTTGGTGCGGTTCCAGGTTTCGACCAACACATCCTGCAGGTCCCAGCGAGTGAGGCTGTCGAGCATGCCGAATGGCTCATCGAGCAGCAGCAAGCGCGGCGAAAGGGCGAAGGCGCGGGCAATGCCGACACGCTGGCGCATGCCATTGGACATTTCCGCCGCCATCTTTTCCTTGGCATCGACCAGCCCGACCCGGTCAAGATAGTAGTCGACGATATCGCGCCGCTCGTCGCGGCTGGCGTGTGGATACACCCGATCGACCCCGAGTGTGACGTTCTCGCGCGCCGTCAGCCAGGGCATCAGACTCGGCGCCTGGAACACCACGGCCTTGTCCGGCCCGGCCACGTCGATCTCGCGATTATCAAGAACGATGCCGCCGTCGGTGATTTCGTTGAGTCCCGCCGCCATGGTGAGCACGGTAGACTTGCCGCACCCCGAATGACCGATCAGCGAGACGAACTCGCCCTTGTCCATGATCAGGTTGAAGTCGTCGACGACTTTCAGTGGTCCCTTGGGCGTCGGGTATACCTTGTCGAGCTTGAAGAATTCGAGATAGCGCTTTTCGACCGGGCTACGCGCGGCATCGCGATAGGCCTTCGGCGGCCTTGAATCCCTCTTCTGGACAAGGTCGAGCGGAACCACCTCGGGCAAGTCGACGGCACTTTCTCCGACTGATCCACTCTGGTCATTGAGCGAGCCAAGGTAGGCGATGATCTCGGCGCGTAGCTTCTGGTAGGCGGGGTCGTCGTTTACCGCCTCACGGTCGCGCGGGCGAGCGACGTTGACAGCGTAAATCTCGCCGATCCGTGCCGCAGGTGCGGGGGTTAGCACTGCGACACGGTCGGCCAATAAGAGCGCCTCGTCCACATCGTTCGTGACGAGTAGGATCGTGCGCCCCTCCTCCTTCCGGATACGTTCGATCTCGTCCTGCAACTTGGCGCGGGTGAGCGCGTCGAGCGCAGAGAGCGGCTCGTCGAGCAACAGGATTTCGGGTTCCATCGCCAGCGCGCGGGCCACGGCGACACGTTGGCGCATGCCGCCGGAAAGCTGGGCCGGCTTGCGGTCCATCGCGTGGCCGAGACCGACCAGTTCCACCTTCTGCCGCACCAGCGCGGCGCGCTCTGCCTTGGACTTGTCCTTGTGCACGGCGTCTACCGCCAGCGCGACGTTGGCTTCCACCGTCAGCCAGGGAAAAAGCGAGTAGGACTGGAACACCAGCCCGCGATCCTTGCCCGGGCCACTTACCGGTTCGCCGCGCAGCAGGATCTCGCCGCCATCGGGCTCCACCAGTCCGGCAACCGAATTGATCAGCGTGGTCTTGCCCGCACCCGAGAAGCCGAGGATGGCGACGAACTCTCCTTCGGCGATCTCGAGGTCGATACCGTCCAGCACGTGGGTGGTGCCGCCGCTGCCGGTGTAGGACTTGGTCAGCCCGGACAGCGTGAGAATGGGAGATGCAGCCGTAGTCATGATCACAGCGTCCGGTTCTTGGCGACAAGCGTCTGGGCGGCCATCATCAGGCGATCAAGGCCGAAGCCGATAAAGCCGATCACGATAACCGCGAACATGATGCGGGCGAGCGACTGGCTGGAGCCGTTCTGGAACTCGTCCCACACGAACTTGCCGAGGCCCGGGTTCTGCGCCAGCATTTCGGCCGCGATCAGCACCATCCAACCCACGCCCAGTGACAGGCGCATGCCGGTGAAGATATATGGCAGGCTGGCAGGCAGGACGAGCTTGGTCAGCTTGGCAAAGAACCCCAGCTTGAGCACCCGACCGACATTGAGCAGGTCCTTGTCGATCGAGCTGGTACCCACCGCCGTATTGATCAGCGTCGGCCACAGCGAGCACAGCATCACCACCAGCGCGGAGATCACGAAGGCCTTTGGCATCAGCGGATCTGCACTGGTGATCAGGGCCGAGATTACCATGGTCACGATCGGCAGCCAGGCCAGCGGGCTGACCGGTTTCATGATCTGCACCAGCGGGTTGATCGCGGCGTTGAACTTCGGGCTGAGACCAGCCAGCAGGCCGATGGGCACTGCCACAACGGTGGCGAGAATGAAGCCCAGCGCCACGGTTTTCAGCGAGGTGAAGATCTGGTCGACGAAGGTCGGCGGACCGGCATAGGTGAAGTCGGTCACGGCGTTGGCGTTTCCAGCCGCGATGGCTGCTTCGTTGCGAATCTCCTGGTCAGCGTAGAACTGCGCTTCAGTGTCCTGTGCCGCGGACCATTCGTCATACAGCGCAACGCTCTGTTCGGCCACTTCCACCGGCCCGGGCAGCGCACCCAGGGAAGTATCGACCTGCGGCGCGAGGATTGCCCAGAGTGCCAGAAAGCCGACGATGCCGACGACCGGCGGCCAGATGGCCTGCATCAGGCTCCGCAGCTTCTCTATAGAAACACTTTCCCTGACTGGCGCGGTCTTCTCCTCGGCTGGTGCAGTCTTGGCACTCGCCCCATCAGCCGCCGCAGCGGGAGCCGCAGCGCTCTGCGGTTCTTCGATATTTGCGTATGCCGTTGCCATCGTCTTGTTACCTTTATTCATGCAGTTCGGTCAGCTCAGCTCACACCCGAGGCGGTGACGCGCTGGCCTTGCTTAAGGCCGATGTCGAAGCTGGCGAGGTAGCTGTTGGGTTGACGCCCGTTATAGGTGACGCCGTCGATGAAGCCGTTCTGCGGGTCGCGGAACCCGTCGGTTTCGGGCAGGTCAGCTTGCTCGATCGTACCTGCCTCGACCAGGGCATTGGCGGCCGCGAGGTAGAGATCGGGGCGGTAGACCTTTTCGGCCGTTTCGAAATACCAGGCGTCGGTCTTGTCTTCGGCGATCTGGCCCCAGCGGCGCATCTGCGTGAGGTACCAGACCGCGTCGGAGTAGAACGGGTATCCCGCATACTTGTCGAAGAAGATGTTGAAGCCCTCTGCCGGGCGGGTATCGCCGGGCTCGAAGGTGAACTGGCCGGTCATGCTGGCGGCGATCACGTCCGCGTCGGCGCCGACGTAGTTGGGACGGCTGAGGATCTCGACCGCTTCCTGGCGATTGGCACCACTATCGGCATCGAGCCATTGCTGCGCCTTGATTACCGCGCGCAGGATGGCCGCCATCGTGGCCGGGTAATTGGTGGCGAAATCCTCGCGGAAGCCGAGCACCTTCTCCGGGTTGTCGTTCCAGATCTCGTCGTCGGTGATAACCGGCACACCGATGCCCATGGCGACGGCCTGCTGGTTCCACGGCTCGCCAACGCAATAACCTTCAATCGTCCCGGCCTCGAGCGTGGCCGGCATCTGTGGCGGCGGGGTGACAGACAGGTTTACCTCGGCATCGATCAGACCGCTCACGTCGCCATCGGTGTAGAAGCCGGGGTTGAGGCCACCGGCAGCCAGCCAGTAGCGCAGCTCATAGTTGTGCGTGCTGACCGGGAAGACCATGCCCATGTTGAACGGGCGCCCCTGCGCCTCGAAACTGTCAACCACCGACCGCAGGTGCGACGCCGAAATCGGGTGGACGGGATTGCCGTCGGGCTGCCGCGGCAGGTCATCCTTGATCATGTCCCAAACGCGGTTCGACAGGGTGATGGCATTGCCGTTGAGATCGAGGCTGAGCGGCGCGATCAGGTTGGCCTGGGTGCCGTAACCGATGGTCGCAGCCAGCGGCTGGCCTGCCAGCATGTGCGCCCCGTCAAGCTGTCCGCCGATCACGCCATCGAGCAGAACTTTCCAGTTCGCCTGCGGTTCGAGTGTGACGTTGAGGCCTTCTTCGACGAAGTAGCCCTTCTCCAGCGCGATAGCGAGCGGCGCCATGTCGGTCAGCTTGATGAAACCGAGCTTGAGGTTCGGCTTTTCCGGCGGTCCGTTGATGTCTGCCGGTGCCACGCCGCTAGCGCCTTCATCGCTGCTGCCGCAGCCGCTCAGCGCGATCGTGGCGGCAAGGCCGGCAAGGGTGCCGAGGGCTGTGCGGCGCGTGAGATGCCCCTTGAACTGTTTGTGCGACATTGAATTCGTCTCCAGCATCAACGCACAACGCAAAAAAGCCGCCACGAAATCGGGTCCCCTGCGGGAGCCATTTCGGGCGGCGACGTTGCCACGCAATTTTCAACTTGATCCGGAGACCGCATGTTCACCGCTCCGTGGGTGAAAGCCTCCGCTCGCCTCCTAGGTAAGCGATTCGGGGCTCCTTCGTAAAGCCCTATTTTGCAGTGCAGCGTGAAAACCTGCCTAGGGAAGCTGGGCCAAATACTCTTCGACGCGCTCCGGATCGAACGTCCTGCCGTCAAAAAACTTGTTTTCTGACAATGTTATACTTCCCTGGTGAGCACCCACCTGGGTGAGTTGGGAGACACTGCCTTCAACCTTGGAATTGGCCGCAGGAAGATCGTCGCCCGTGGATTTTGTTGCACTGCGGTACACGTCGGGACGAAACACTGCCGCAGCTCGCGACGCGTCGTCGGAGGAGAATTCCAGATGATCCCAACGGACCATCTGCGAATACAGCCAACCGGCCTGGCTGCGCCACGGGAAATTGGCAGCCTCGCTGTGCTGGAACATGAAATCCGGGAAATGCAGCGGTTCCGAACCATGGCTGAGGACGAGTCGGTCCGCGACTGCACGCATGACAAGGTTCTTGTCTGCTCCAAGGTATTCGGGCGCAGACAGGACTTGGCAATTGCGTTCAAAATTGGCCGGGTCGACGAAGTGTTCTCCGGCTTTGCGCATGGCGCGGATCAGCCGCTCGAACTGCTCGCGCCTCTGCTCCAGCACCGGCTCACGCATGGCCAGCACCTTTTCGACACCCCGCCGCCATATCTGCGATGTCGCGAGCACTATGACGCCAACGTCGCGCTCGACACAGACCGAGTTCCACGGCTCGCCAACGCAAGCACCGTCAATTTCGCCGTTAGCCAGGGCATCGGCGACAAACGGCGGCGCGACCGTGACGATCTCCACGTCCTCGTCCGGTCGGATACCACACTCGGCAAGCCAGTAGCGCAGCTTGTAATTATGGCTCGAATAGCGGTGGACGACACCGAAGCGCAGCCGTTGGCCGGCATCCAGTTTCGCCCTCGCTTCCAGTTTGAGCGCGGCACCCAACTGCACCGGGTCGGCCATTTTCCCTGGCGTGGCGACCTTTTCCGCCAACGGCTTCGCAAGCGTCACGGCATTGCCGTTGAGGCCTAGGACGAAGGGCGCGGAGAGCGGCTGCGCAGGCCTGCCCCGCCCCAGCGTAGTGGCGATCGCCAGCGGTGCCAGCATGTGCGCAGCATCAGTGTGTCCATACAGCAGGCGGTCCAGCACCGTCGCCCAGCTGACGTCCTTCACGAAGGCAAGCGACAGTCCCTCTTCTTCCGCGAAGCCGTGCTCCTGTGCGAGGATCGGCAGGCAGGCATCCACCAGTGGCAGGAAGCCGATCGTGACTTGCGAGGTTCCCATGGCGATCAGTCTCCCATCAACTCATGCGCGGTGACCACCGCTTCGGCGATTTCAGCGATGCGCCTGTTGGACGACATCGCCTTACGCCGGAGCTCGGCGTAGGCTTCAGGTTCGCTGACCTTCCGGCTGTCCATCAGAATGCGCTTGGCGCGGTCGATCGTCTCGCGCTCGGCCAGCTTGCCCTGGGCCTCGTTGAGATCTTTCTGCAACCGGGCAAAGGCGTTGAACCGCTTTACCGCAAGGTCGAGCAGCGGCTTGATCCGGTTCTTTGACAGGCCGTCGACCACGTAGGCTGAAACCCCTGCGTCGATCGATGCGGTGATCGCTTCGTCATCGCTTTCGTCGACAAACATGGCGATGGGCCGCGCCAGGGCTCGGCTGACGGCGAAATACTCCTCCAGAACGTCGCGGGACGGGTTTCCCAGGTCCATCAAGACGATGTCCGGACCGATTGCCTCGATCTGCGCAAGCAAGCCTTGCCGCTGGGTGAGAATATGGATTTCGGGGCTGTCGAGTTCAGCGAGGCCATCCTCGATAATCGAGGCTCGTGCAGCACTTTCGTCGATGATGGCAATCTTCACCGGCCCTCTATTGCACCGCAGCATTTTGCTAAGCAAGGGCGAAGAAAAAAGGACCCCTGCCGTTGCCGGCAGGGGTCCAAGGCGTGACGAACTTGGGCAGTTCATCACAGGGTCGCCTGTGAAACTGGTTCGAGACCCGGACCGCGCCGTGAACCGCTCGGCCCCACCTGTCCGAACTGGGTCGGTGGCACCCCCCGTTACGATTTCGTCGCGCCGGGCCTCGATGTGCTCTTGATAGGATCCGCTGCACCGGTGTGCTGTGATGCAGATCACTCGAGCCGGATTCTTTGTGTATTTCCTGCCATGTCCCTGCCTTACTTGCCGATTGTTTCACTGCTGCGGCTGCCCTAGTCCTGTCGGAAAGGAGGCCGCGACATGACCGAAACCGATGCCCTGATCGACAAGCTGGCACCTGATACCCTGCTGCGAGCAATCGAACCCGAGCAACTGGCGAACCTGTTGCGTTCCTCCAAGCGGCGCCAACTGAAACGCGGCGAGATGATTATCAGCCAGGGCGACGATGTAGGTGATTTCGCCGTGGTCCTGTTGTCCGGCAGCCTCAAGATTTCGATGGTCAGCGTGAACGGGCGCGAGATCATCCTCAACTATTGCAGCCCGGGCGACGTGGTGGGCGAGATCGCCATGCTCGACCGCGGGCCGCGCACGGCATCGGTCAGCGCATCGGAAGCGAGCGAGGTGCTGGTGATCCCGGCCCCCGCTTTCGAAGCGGCCGCCCTCTCCAACCCGGCATCGACGCTGCGCCTGCTGCGCGCCATGGCCAGCCATATCCGCCAGCTGAACCTGGTCGTGGAAAGCGATCGCACCTTCTCCATGGCTCCGCGCCTTGCCCGCGCCATGGTGCGCCTGCTCGATCCTGAAAACGGCAAGCTGCGGCACAATCCCAGCCAGGGCGATCTCGGCGCCTTCGCCGGCCTTGCACGCGAGAACGTGAACCGGCTGCTGTCGGAGTGGGAAGAACAGGGCATTATCGCCCGCGAGGGGCGCGGCCTGCAGGTCCTCGACCGCGAATACATGGAATTCCTCGCCGAGTTCGGCGACGACTAGGTCCCGCAGTAGGTGACGTGCTTGCCGAAGTCAGGCGGTGCGCCGAGGGCGTATCGCTCGGCGTCCGGCTGCTCGTTGAAAGGATCGGAAAGCACTTCCAGCAGGCGGTCGAACGGGGCCATGTCACCGCCACGCGCGGCATCGAGGGCCTCTTCCACGAGGTGGTTGCGCGGAATGTAGAGCGGGTTCGCCCGGTCCATCGACTCCGCCATTTCGCCGGGCGTCCTGTCCTCCTGCGCCAGCCGTGCCTGATAAGCGGGCAGCCAGGCATCAAAGGCACCCGGTTCGTCGAACAGCGCCCGCACGGATTCGGCATCGCCCCGCACCAGCTCAGCCAAGGCACGGAAGAAGCGGGTGTAGTCGGCGCCCTGTCCGCCGCCCATGACGGCCAGCAGGCCCTGGACAAGATCGATGTCGCTCTCTTGCGCGGAGGCCAGCCCCAGCTTGGTGCGCATGCCTGCCAGCCAGTGTTCGCGGTAGGCCTCGCGATAGACATCCAGCTCTGCGCCGAGCACTTCGATGGCCGCTTCATGATTGTCGGGATCGACCAGTGGGATCAGCGTCTCGGCAAGGCGCGCCAGGTTCCACTGCGCGATCATCGGCTGGTTGCCGTAGGCATAGCGCCCCTGGTGGTCGATCGAGCTGAACACCGCCTTGGGGTCGTAACGGTCAATGAAGGCGCAGGGGCCATAGTCGATGGTCTCGCCCGAAATGGTCATGTTGTCGGTGTTCATCACCCCGTGGACGAAGCCGACCAGCAGCCACTGTGCCACCAGCGCTGCCTGGGCATCGCGCACCGCCCGGAACAGGCCGAGATAGCGGTCATCCTGCCCGGCAAGCTCGGGATGGTGGCGTGCGATGGAATAGTCGGCGAGCTGGCGGACCTTCTCGCTCTCTCCCTGCGCGGCGAAGTACTGGAATGTGCCCACCCGCAGGTGCGAGGCTGCCACGCGCGCCAGCACCGCGCCTGATTCCTTGCCGTCGCGCACGATGGCTTCACCGGTGGTCACCGCCGCCAGTGCCCGCGTCGTGGGGATACCCAGCGCATGCATGGCCTCGCCAAACAGGTATTCGCGCAGGACCGGACCAAGCACGGCCTTGCCGTCCCCGCCACGCGAGTAGGGCGTGCGTCCCGAACCTTTCAGGTGGAGGTCGCGCCGCTGGCCACGGCTGTCGACGATTTCGCCCAGCAACAGCGCGCGGCCATCGCCCAGCTGCGCGGAAAAGCCACCAAACTGGTGCCCGGCATAGACCATGGCGAGCGGATCGGCCCCTTCCGGAGCGTGCGATCCCGCCAGCGCCGCCGCGCCCTCCGCGCTATCAAGCTGCTCCGGATCGAGTCCCAGCTCGCGCGCGAGCTCCTCGTTCAGCCGCAACACGGCCGGTTGCGGCACCTCGGCGCCCTGCCACGAGGTATAAAACCCCTCCATGTCGCGGGCGAAGGTATTGTCGAAGGACCAGTTCATGCTGCGAGTCTCGCGCAATTCGCCAGCGGGATAAAGGACCGATTTGCATAACCGGCCGCGCCAAGGGCCTCTCTATGCTGGACAAGCCCCGCGCGCCCAAGGCATAGGCCGCGCCCATGCACGACTTGCGAATGATCCGAGAGAATCCCGCGGCTTTCGACGCAGCCCTCGCCACGCGCGGGCTGGAGCCGCTGTCTGCTGGCCTCCTGAAGCTCGATGAGGAACGCCGCGAGCTGACCACGCGGCTGCAGGAATTGCAGAGCCGCCGCAACGAAGCCTCGAAGGCGATTGGCCAGGCCATGGGCCAGGGCGATACCGACAAGGCCGAGGCGCTGAAGGCCGAAGTGGCCGAGATCAAGCAGTCGATGCCGCAGCTGGAGGACGAAGAGCGCGCCAAGGCCAAGGCCCTGAACGATACGCTTGCCGCCATCCCCAACCTGCCCGCCGAAGGCGTGCCGGTTGGCGAGGACGAGAACGACAATCTCCACGTCAGCCAGTGGACCACGCCGCGCACCTTCCACTTCCCGCCGAAAGAACACGCGGACATAGGTCCGGCGCTGGGCATGGACTTCGAAACCGGCGCGGCCATGTCGGGCGCGCGGTTTACCTTCCTGCGCGGCCAGATGGCCCGCCTGCACCGCGCGCTGGCGCAGTTCATGCTGGACCACCAGACCAGCGAGAACGGTTATGTCGAGTGCAACCCGCCGCTGCTGGTGCGTGACGAGGCATTGTTCGGCACCGGCCAGCTGCCCAAGTTCGCCGAAGACCAGTTCCGCGCCAACGATCTCTGGCTGATCCCGACCGCCGAGGTGAGCCTGACCAACTCCGTACGCGAGCAGATTATCGA
Organism: Aurantiacibacter gilvus; assembly: GCF_038289935.1. Lineage (NCBI taxonomy): Bacteria > Pseudomonadati > Pseudomonadota > Alphaproteobacteria > Sphingomonadales > Erythrobacteraceae > Aurantiacibacter > Aurantiacibacter gilvus. The sequence goes on along the minus strand of NZ_JBBYHV010000001.1, from coordinate 350,316 downwards.
CGATCTCTCGACGCCGATCCGCCTCACCGCCCTGACGCCCTGCTTCCGCAGCGAGGCCGGCGCGGCGGGCAAAGACACCCGCGGCTTCATCCGCCAGCACCAGTTCGAGAAGGTCGAGCTGGTCTCCATCTGCAGCCCCGAGGACGCCCACGCCGAGCACATGCACATGGTGGAAAGCGCCGAGAGCATTCTGCACGCGCTCGAACTGCCGCACCAGAAGGTGCTGCTGTGCACCGGCGACATGGGCTTCGGCGCGCGCAAGACCTTCGACCTCGAGGTGTGGCTGCCGGGCCAGGATGCCTACCGCGAGATCAGCTCGATCTCCTGGTGCGGCGACTTCCAGGCGCGGCGCATGAATGCCCGCTACCGGCCAGAAGGCGAGAAGAAGACCGCCTTCGTCCACACGCTCAACGGCTCGGGCCTCGCCGTGGGCCGCACGCTCGTCGCCGTGCTGGAAAACTACCAGCAGGAAGATGGCTCGGTGCTCGTGCCCGAAGTGCTGAAGCCCTATATGGGCGGGGTGGAAAAGCTGGTACCCCAAGGCTGATGCGAATCCTCCTTTCCAACGACGACGGTATCCACGCACCCGGTCTCGCGGTGCTGGAGAAGATCGCGCGGGAACTGACGGACGATGTCTGGGTCTGTGCCCCGGCAGAGGAGCAATCGGGTGCCGGACACTCGTTGACGCTGCACCAGCCGGTGCGCCTGCGGGAACTCGGAGAGAAGCGTTTTTCGGTCACGGGAACGCCAACGGACTCGGTCAACCTCGCGCTGCGCAAGCTGTTCGAGGACGAATGGCCTGACCTGGTGATCTCCGGCGTCAACGCGGGCGAGAACCTGGGCGACGACGTCACCTATTCGGGCACCGTTTCCGCCGCCATGGAAGGCGCGCTTGCGGGCATCCCGGCAATCGCGCTGAGCCAGGCCTTTCGCGACAACGGCCCCGATTTCTCCGCCACCGAGCAATGGGGAAAGCGCGTGCTGGCGCCGCTGGTCGATATGGTCATGGCCAAGCGGACGGTGATCAACGTCAACTTCCCCGCCCTGCCTGCAGACAAGGTGCGCGGCATCCGCGTGGTGCGGCAGGGCTTCCACGACTACAGCCGGGGCAGCCTGGTCCAGGGCACCGATCCGCGCGGACGACCCTATTACTGGTTCGGCCTGCAGGATGCCGAACACACGCTGGACCACGGCACGGACCTGGAAGCCGTAGAGGACGGCTACATTGCGGTCACGCCCTTGCAGCTCGACCTCACCAACCATTCCGCCATCGGCGCCCTGGCCGAACGGTTCGCGGCGTGAGCGGGGTGCATTGAAGCCGTGGCGCGCACGCACACCAAGTATGATCGCGTCCGTGTAGGCAAGCGCCGTTTCGCCCCCTTGCGCCGCGCGGTAAGGATCCCCGTCTGGGGCGACCTGGGTATCCGCCTCGGCCTCGCCCTGTTCCTGATCATGCTGGTGGTAATGATCCACTACTTCGATCGCGACGGACTGATCGACAACCATGATGGCCATGTCAGCTTCCTCGACGTGGTCTATTTCACCATGATATCGATCACCACCACCGGCTTTGGCGACATTGCCCCGATCAGCGAACGCGCGCGGCTGGTCGAGGCCCTGATCGTGACACCTGTCCGGTTCGCCGTGCTCTTCATCTTTGTCGGCACCGCCTACAATTTCCTTATCAAGCGCAGCTGGGAGAAGTTCCGCATGGCCCGTATCCAGGACTCCCTTGAAGACCACGTGGTCGTACTCGGCTTCGGTATCTCCGGATCGGAGGCCGTCGGCGAACTGATCGAACGCGGCGTCGATCCCGCCACTATCGTCGTCATGGACATGGACGAGGACCGGCTGGAGCAGGCCGAGGCGCTGGGCTGCAACGTCATCGAGGCCGACGCTTCTCGCGACGAGAACCTGCAGGCCGTGCACATCGATCAGGCGCAGACCGTGCTGGTCTCGGCAGGGCGCGACGACAGTTCGATCCTGATCGTGCTGACCGTACGCCACCTCGCGCCCAAGGTGCCGATCAGCGTGGTCGTGCGCGCGGCAGACAACGAATTGCTGGCCAAGCAGGCGGGAGCCGACAACGTCATCAACCCGGTGCGCTTCACCGGCCTGCTGCTGGCCGGCAGCGCGCGCGGGGCGCACATTGCCGACTACCTCAGCGACCTTGCTTCCGTCACCGGACGCGTCCAGCTGGTGGAGCGCCCGGTGCGACCCGACGAGATCGGCCAGCCGTTGTCCAAGCTCACGTCCGGCGGGCGCGGCATGCGCCTCTATCGCAATGGCGTTCCCTGCGGCTTCTGGGAGCCGGAAGCGGCCTGCCTGCAGGCTGGCGACGTGGTGGTGGAAATCCTCCCGACCGACGAATCGACCTCCCTGCGCGACGCCGAGGTGGGCTAGGACAGCAGGACGAACACTCCGCCCGCGGTTGCCATGCCGACCACCATGTAGCCTGCGTCGATGGCGAACAGCTTTCCGGGACGCATCTGGAACAGGTAGTTGATGCCGATGGCCGGTGCCATGATCACCGCGCCGAAGCCGACCGCCATCATCATGATCACGTGCGGCTGCGGATTGGTGCGGGCAATGTTGTGCCCCAGCATCAGCACCACCAGCAGTTCGAACAGGAAGGCGAGCAGCATGATCAGCCAGGTCGGGTTCTGCCCCGGCTGCGGCCCGGCCTTCACCATCTCGTCGGTAATTCCGGTCAGGTTGCGCCACGACTTGCCGAACAACGGCCCGTACCAGATCGCCCCGACCACGAAGAAGGCCACCGCGCCCAGCACCACGGCCAACAGGTTCACATCGCCCATAACCCCAACTCCCAAATTGCATCCCTGACGCCAGACCTAGCGCAATCGTCGCCACGGGTGTAGGGGCGCGCGCATCATGGCATCGCAGATCCCCCCAAGTCAGATACCCGGCCAGAAGCGCGTCGGCATGGTCAGCCTCGGCTGTCCCAAGGCGCTGGTCGATTCCGAGCGCATCCTCACCAAGCTACGCGCCGATGGCTATGCCATGTCGCCCGACTATGCCGGGGCCGACGTCGTGCTGGTGAACACCTGCGGCTTCCTCGACTCCGCCAAGGAGGAGAGCCTCGAGGCGATCGGCGAGGCGATCAACGAGAACGGCCGCGTCATCGTGACCGGCTGCATGGGCGACGAGGCGGAGCTGATCCGCAAGCGCTTCCCCCAGGTCCTCGCGATCACCGGCGCGCACCAGTACGAGGACGTGGTCGAGGCGGTGCACGAAGCTGCGCCGCCCAGCCAGGGCCCCTTCATCGACCTCGTCCCGCAGCCCACCGACGCGATGGTGAAGCTGACCCCGCGCCACTACAGCTACCTCAAGATCAGCGAGGGGTGTAACCACTCTTGTTCCTTCTGCATCATCCCTTCCCTGCGCGGGAAGCTGGCCAGCCGCCGCATCGACGCCGTGCTGCGCGAGGCGGAGAAGCTGGTTGCTGCCGGCACCAGGGAGCTGCTGGTCATCAGCCAGGACACTAGCGCCTACGGTGTCGACACCCGGCACGAGGAACGCATGTGGAAGGGCCACCCCGTCCGCGCGCACATGACCGACCTCGCCCGCGAACTGGGCCAGCTCGACACCGGCAACGGCACGCCCCCGTGGGTGCGCCTGCACTATGTCTACCCCTACCCGCACGTCGACGCGGTGATCCCGCTGATGGCGGAGGGGCTGCTCACCCCGTACCTCGACATCCCGTTCCAGCACGCCAGTCCCAAGGTGCTGAAGGCCATGAAGCGCCCGGCCAACGAGGCCAAGGTGCTCGAACGGCTGAAGTCGTGGCGCGACATCTGTCCCGAGATCGCCGTGCGCTCCAGCTTCGTGGTCGGCTTCCCCGGCGAGACCGAGGACGACTTCAAGTACCTGCTCGACTGGCTCGAAGAGGCCCAGCTCGACCGCGTCGGGGCCTTCCGCTTCGAACCGGTCGAGGGCGCGCAAGCCAATGCCTTGCCCGATCCGGTGCCCGAAGAGGTGAAGGAAGAGCGGTATGCGCGGGTGATGGAAGTCACCGAACGCATCAGCGCCGCCAAGCTCGCGGCCAAGGTCGGCAAGGTCCTGCCCGTCATCATCGACGAGGTCGGCGAACCGGACGAGGACGGCGACATCGGCGCCACGGGCCGCTCACAGGCCGACGCGCCGGAGATCGACGGTGCGGTGTACCTGCGCAACGTCGCCGCGACGCTGGCGCCTGGCGACATCGTGCCGGTGGAGGTCGAGGATGCCGACGCGCACGACCTGTTCGGGGTGGTTGTCGAAGGTTAGCCTGTGACACGGACCGGGGTGTCCTGGAAAATGCGACCCCCGTTCTTAAACCTATGTTTTTCGTGTAATTTCCTGCACCCAGGGTCGGTGAAGGTGTAACCTTTCGCTTCTTGCTGCAAGGCCCGGCCATGTCGGCAGGGGGATCGACGGTGTGAAAGAGCCACCGATCCTGTGCGGCGAGGACGCGCCTGTAGGACACCGAAAAGGGCGGCCTCCGCGTGACGGGAGGCCGCCCTCGCCTGTCGTTCAGGGGCTGCGACAGGACCGCGTCCGGAAGAGGGGGGCCGGGCCTTACTGCTCGGCGTCTTCCGGCGGGTTGGGCTGGCTGTCCTGCTGCGGAGCCGGGGCAGTGCTGCCCTCGGCAGCGCCCGAACCCATCACCAGCGCATCACCGGCAGCGGCAAAGTTGCCGGCGGGAACCAGCTGGCGTGCGTCGCCCGACTGCACCAGCAGCTGGCGCACCTGTCCGCGCTGGTCAGCCACGACCTCGCGCACCCGGCCGATGCGTTCGCCAGAGGGCGAGAGCACGTCCATGCCGGGTTCGACGGCAAAGGCACCCGCGCCATTGGCCGCGCCGCTGCCTGCGGCGGTCAGCATGGCCGGAGCGCCGCCGAGCATGGCATTGCCCGAGCCTTCACCCGCAGCCGAACCGTTGCCGCTGATCGAGCCGAGCGCCGGGGCATTGCCAGCGAGGCCGGTGGCGGTTCCGGCTGCGCCTGCGGCCGTACCGCGAGCCTGTCCGACCACGCTACCCGCGGTATTGCGGGTCTGGCCGACCACGCCGCGCACGGCATCGGTGCCGACCAGCTGGGCCGAACCGCTGCCATTGGCAGAGGCGCTGCCCGAACCATCGGCACCGGCGTCAGCGCCGCCGAGCGGGGAAGTGATGGCCTGGGTCACGGCGCCGGTGGCCGAGGCGTCGGCACCGCGTTCGGCTTCCACGCGACCCGAACGACGGTCAATGCGGGTGGCACCGCGAGTCGAGGCCGAACCGTCGATGGCACCGCCCGTGGTCGAGCGCAGCGTACCCATGGTGGTATCGAGCGTGCCGCCAATCGTACCGCCGAGTCCGCCGCTACCGCCTAGCAACTGGGCCTGGGCGGGAGCAGCCGTCAGCGCGATGGCCAAGGCGGCGGAAGAAATCAGGGGAAGTTTCATGGTTCAATCCTTTCCTTCACTGTGACCGGAGTTCTTGCCGGCCTGTGCGAAGAAAACGGATCGGGTTCGCGGCTTAATCCATTTGCCCGGAAAAAAATTTCAGTCGCGCGCGCCGCACCCGCGGCAAACCAGCCCTCGACCGTAGGTTTCGTCGGGTCCCGGTTCGCCAAGGTCGTGCGCTTCGCTATCCAGGGCACCGCGCCAGTCGCGACCGTTGCCGATCGCGTGCGCCAGCCGCGCGGCCACCAGTGGGGTGGCGTAGGAGGTGCCACGCAGGCGCTGGCTGCGGCCGCGCCGGTCCATCCCGTAGATGTCCGCGCCCGGGGCGGCATAGTCGAGGTGCAGCGCGCGACCCGCCTCGATCAGCGCGCGTTCGCGACGGTCTACTGCGGTGACGGCTACCACGCCTTCGTAGGAGGCAGGATAGGCGGGCGGCGCTGCAGGGCCATCATTGCCGACGGCGGCAACCACCACTGCTCCGCGTCGGCGGGCTGCAGCAATCGCACGCGCCAGGATTGGATTGTCGGGCCCCACGAGGCTGATGGTGACCACCCGGACATCCGCCCCGACCAGCCAGTCGAGCGCCTGCGCTATGGCCACGGCATTACCGCCGGCACGATCGGTCCCATAGACGTCTGCCGCCAGCACGCGCGACACGCCAGCCCCGCGCAGCAACGAGGCGATGGCTGAACCATGGTCGCTCGCTTCGCCGCCGCCGCTGGCAAAGCCGCGGATTTCCGCCACCGGAACGGCCGCGCCGGGTGCCCCGTCGATCATGCCTACCGTGGCTCCAGACGCCGGGCGCGCGCGCGCGAATCCGCCTTGCGGTGCGGGTGCCATGGCGGTGCCGGAGGTGAGGTAGAGGTTGTCGGGGGCCACGGTGACACCGGGCAGCAGTTCCGGCAGCTCACGCTGCGCTTCGTCGAGGTCGGTACCGCGCGGGAGGGCGAGCCGCGTAAAGGTCATTCCAAGCGAGGCCAGCTCACCTTGCTCGATCACGCGGTAACCCTCCGCCTCGGCGCCCGCGACCTGTTCGGAGCTTGCTTCCAGCAGCACGATTTCGCCGCGCCGTGCGGGCTCGCCAGCCGCGTCGCGCTCGATATGCCGGCGGTTGCGACGCACCAGTCGGTCGATCCGGTCCAGTCTCGCCTCGGCGAGCCGGTCCACTTCGGACAGGGTATCGCGCGCCAGCCGGTCCGTCTGGTCAAGCAGCGGATCGACCACCGGCCCCACCGGCGGCAGGCCGACCTGCGGCACGCTCACCTGCGCGGACAGGGGGCTTGCCAGGAGCGCCAGCCCGGCAAACAGCAGGGTGAACAGGGGGAGAAAGGGTGGTCGCATGGGTGTCACATCCGGTAATTGGCATTAAGCATGGATGAAACGGGCGTGGCCATCCGTTTAATCCGCAGGACAAGGCAAGGATCACTTTGAACCCACCGTTCGAACAGCAGGTGCTGGACCTCCTGCCCCGGTTGCGACGCTTCGCTACCGGGCTGGCCGGCAATGCTGCCGACGGTGACGATCTTTGCCAGATGTGTGTGGAGCGCGCGCTCGCCAACCGCCGCAAGTGGCAGGAGGGGACGCGACTCGATAGCTGGATGTACCGGATTATGCGAAACCTATGGATCGACGAGGCCCGCGCCCGCAGCCGCCGATCGCAGACCTTCGTGGGTGAAGACGCGGGACTTTCCGTGGGCAGTGACGGCGCGCAGGAAGCCGCCGTCGAACTGGGCAATGTCGACCGTGCCATGCAGCGCTTGCCCGAGGACCAGCGCGAGGCCGTGCTGCTCGTCATGGTCGAAGGCTATGCCTACAAGGAAGCTGCCGAGATCGTCGGCTGCCCGGTCGGCACACTCAATTCGCGGCTGGTGCGCGGGCGCGACGCGCTACTCGCCCTGCTGGAGGAGGCGGCATGACGCAGGTCACCAAGGAAGAACTGGCCGCCTGGGCCGATGGCGAAGTCACCGGCACCCGCGGAAAGGAGATCGCCGCTGCCGTCGCCGCCGATCCGCGGTTGCAGGCCGAGGTGGAGGCGCACAAGGCGCTCAAGGCGCAGCTCTCCGCCCATTTCGCACCGATTGCGGAAGCTCGGGTGCCGGATCGCTTCTCGGCGCTGCTCAGCGGGACTGACGCGGAGCAGAAGCCCGCTGAAGTGGTCGATTTCGCCGGGGCGCGCGAGAAACGCGAGGCAAGGAGGTGGATCCCGCGCTGGGGCTATTTCGTCGGCCCTGCCCTTGCCGCTACGCTGGTGCTCGCCGTGGTCCTGCCGGGCGGGCCTGACACGCTGGAGGACAGTGACCCCGCGCTCGCCATGGCGCTCGATAGCCAGCTGGTGGCAGACCAGGACACTGGCGGCGAAACGCGCGTGCTGCTGTCCTTTGTCAACGAGGATGACCGCTACTGCCGCGCCTTCAGCCAGCCTGACCGGACCGGCATTGCCTGCCGTGATGACAGCGGCTGGGCGCTGCAGCTGGAAATGGCAGGCACGCGCCAGTCGGGCACCGAATTCCGGCAGGCAGGCGCGGAAGAAATCCTCGCCGCCGCGCAGGACATGGCCGCAGGTCCTGCCCTTACCGCCGAACAGGAAGCGGCCGCCCGCGAAGCCGGCTGGCGTTAGGCACGAAAAAGGGGAGCCGGTCTTCGCTGACCGGCTCCCCTTCGTGTCGATCGGTCGAAGGTCTAGTCGACCGTGATGGTGAAGTGGCGATAGCCACGTTCGGCCATTTCCTCGATGTAGTCTTCGCGCTCGTCGCGCAATTCGTGAGCGTATTCCTCCCACGCATCGCGCAGGTCTTCGAGGTCGCTGGCACGATTGAGGTCGCTCGCGAGTTCCTCCTGCGCCTCGACCACGTTGCCGAGGTAGTCGAACCAGAAGCGGTTCTGGATCCCGGCAATCGGGCTGGTGAGGATGCGGCTTTCTTCCTGCCGCGCGATGCGCTCTTCGAGCAGGATATCGGCAGCAAGCGCCTGCCCCGCCATGGCGACAAGCGCGGCAGCAGCGACGGTTGAACGGACAAACAGCTTGGACATGGTGTTCTCCTTGGTCAGCGACCGGACAGACCCGGTCTCGCCAAGGACAACGGATGGCGGGGGTGATTTAATGCACCGCCCGCCGCATTTCCCTACCGCACCGCGTCGGAGACGACTTCGCCTTCGATCACCACGCCCACGGCGTGGCTGGTATATTCGAGCGGATCGCCGTCGAAGAGCGCCACATCGCCGTCCTTGCCGACTTCGAGGCTGCCGATGCGGTCACCCATGCCGATGATATTGGCGGCATCGATGGTGACGCTGGCCAGCGCCTGTTCGGGCGAGAGGCCGTAGCCCGCGGCGAAGCCAGCTTCCCACAGCACCACGCGGGTCTTGGGCACATAGGCCTCGTAGCCCGACTGCAAGGCGAAGGGGATGCCCGCCCCGGCGAGGGCCGCCGGAGTGGTGAAAGCCACGTTCTCCATCTCGCCGTCGTTGCGCGCCATGGTGGGGTGCAGGATCACCGAGACGCCGCTGGCGGCCAGTTCATCGAGCATCAGGTGTGCGTCGGCAGCACCGTCGATCACGACTTCGATGCCGAATTCCTCGGCCAGCCGTAGGGCAGACTGGATGTCCTGCGACCGGTTGGCGGTCACCAGCAGCGGGGTCTCGCCGCGGATTACCGAGACGAAGGCCTCGTTCACCAGGTCGCGCGCGCCGTCCTCGTCATCGTCTTCGCCTTCGACCGGGGATTGCGCTGCCACCAGCGCCTGCCGCAGCATGGACATCTGCTTCGCGCGCGTGCCCGGGCTGCCCGAACGATCCAGCGACCAGGTGCCGAGATTGGCTGCGATCATCGTGCCGTCTTCCACCAGCGCGGCTTCGACGGTGTTGCCCCGCGTCTTCACCACCATGGTCTGGCCCGAGACGAGCGCACCCGGGCCGTGGCCGGTGTGCAGCGTGGTCACGCCCAGTTCGCGCACCCACTGCACCAGCCGGTCATGCGGGTTGTAGGCGTCGATGGCGCGCAATTGCGGCTGCACCGGCGCAGAATCGTCCAGTTGGTCCTGGTCGTCGGGCTGGTTGAGATAACCGGTCAGGCCGACGGTCGAATGGGCATCGACAAGGCCGGGCGTCACCACCGGTGCACTCAGCACGGTCATGTCGGTGGGGATCGGCGTATCGGCGTAGGGGCCGACAGCCGTGATCCGGCCGTCCTCGATAACTACGACACCATCGGCGATCACGCCTTGCGGGCCCATGGTCCAGACCTGTTCGCCGCGTACGGCGATGTCCTGCGCCAGCGCGCTGGTGGAGATCAGCAGCGCCGTAACCGCGCCGCCAAGGATCTTTGCAAGAGGCTTCATTCTGCGTCTCCCAGCATGCGCGCTTCACGTTCGAGGACATGGGTGTTGGTGTAGGGGCTGCCGCCGCCCACACCGCCGTTGGCGGCCACGAGGTGATCCGGGTTGGCGCGGTCGAACAGGCGTTCACCCATAACCCAGGTTTCCTGCACGTTGCTGTAGACCGAAAGTGGATCACCGGTGAGCAGCACGAAGTCGGCCAGCTTGCCCGGCTCGAGGCTGCCGACCCGGTCATCGAGGCCCAGCTGCACCGCGCCATTGATGGTGAGCGCGCGCAAGGCACCGTCGCGGCTCATCCCGGCACGCACCGCCATGCCCGCTTGGCGGTACATCAACCGGCTGTCGAGGATGTTGTCGTCCGAATGCAGCGACAAGAAGACGCCAGCCGCTTCCAGCGCGGCTGCCGTTTCGAGGTTGGCATTGGCTGCTTCCAGCTTGCCGCCCGGGCTATCGATCAGGATGGCAGAAACCGGAACGCCTTCGGCCGCGATTTCCTGCGCCACCTGGTAGCTTTCGATGCCGTGCTGGATCAGCATGTCGAAGCCGAATTCACGGCGCAGGCGCAGCGCGGTCATGATGTCGTCGCTGCGGTGCGTGTGGAAATGGACGAGGCGGCTGCCATCGAGCACTTCGCACATGGCTTCCATGCCGATGTCGCGCGGGGACCGGTCGCCCTCGCAATACTCCTGCGCCTCGACGAAGTGCTGGCGCACCATGGCCGCCGAGCGGGCGCGGGTGCCGGGAAAGCCCGAGGTTTCGCGCAGCGGGTTGGTGCCGTTGGCCATCTTCATCCCGCCCATCATGTCGCCATCGCCGTCACGCCAGGCATAGTCCTCGATGGAACTGCCCTGGGTGAGGTGCATGTAGAAGGTCTGGCCGCTCATCAGGTAGCCCGAGCCGGGCATGATGTTGGCCGTGGTGACCCCGCCCGAACGGGCGCGGGCGATCGAAGGATCGCGGACATTGATCGAATCGAGCGCACGCACGTCCGGCTGGATCGCGCCGGAGCTGTCCGCGCCGGAAACCTGTCCGATATGCGAATGGGTATCGACGATGCCCGGCATGATCACCATGCCACTGACATCGCGCAGTTCGGCGCCGGCAGGCACGTCCACCGATGCACCGACCGCGACGATGGCGCCATTCCGGATCACCAGCGTGCCGTTCTCGATGGTGCCGGTGCCCTCGCCCTGCATGGTGAGGATGGTTGCGCCCTGGAACGCAATTGGCCGCTCCTGCGCTTGCGCGGTCACGGACAGCGCGCCGAGTGCCGTGGCTGCAAGCGCAGCCGCCTTCAGTAATGTCATGGGTAGTCCCTCTTTGTTGCAAGCGAGACTAACGCAGGGTCGCCGCCGTGCAAGGCCTATTCGGCAGGCAGTGCCCCGTACTCCAGCGCGAAGGTGGGATCGCATTCGTAGGGGTAGATGTGCTGCCCCGGTCGCGCTTCCCATTCGATCCAGCGGACGCCGTTGTTCTCCAGCATCACCGGGTCGGTGAACCACTGCGTCGCCACCAGCCGGCCGCTGTCGGGGTCGATCCGGTAGCGTTCGACCATGACCACCTCGTCGCTGTGGTTGAGGCCGTTGTTGGTGATGGTGGAGGCGGCGATGTGATCGGTCGTTATTACCAGTTCGTCGCCGTCCCAATGGCCGGTGGAATAGCCCATCTTGCTGTGCGGCATGCCGTCGGGGGCTTCGTGCGCGTCGCCCTGCTCGCCCATGAAGACCAGCCGCGTCTGGTCGAAGTATTCGTAGCGGAAGACGATCAGCGTGGGGGTCTGCACGATCTCGAACGGGAACGGTCCCTGCATGGCGTAGACAATGCTGGGCGGCAGGCACACGCGGTCGAGCGCCATTTCGTCTTCCGGGTCCCAGTCGGCCGCCTGTGCGAGCGCCTCTTCGGTCAGTTCCAGTCCGCCGTATTCGCCGCGTGGGAATTCCGCGACGCCGGTATCTTCGACCACCACGGTATTGTCCGGGACGTTGGCGATCATGTCCTCGTCCGGCACGCCGGCGGTGAAGGTGGGCCCCCAGTACCCCGACAGGTCCGGCGGCGCGTCCTGCGCAGCGGCGGGGACGGCGAGAATGGCCAGCGTGGCGGCGGCAAGGAGCGCTCTAGCCATCGTTCTGCCCGAACCTGCCCGTGCCGATCATCTGGCCGTCGGCATCGCGTGCTTCCATCAGGCGCATGTAGTTGCGCCCGTCGCGCGCGCGCCAGCCGCTGATGGTCACATGGTCGCCGGGGCGCAGGCTCGTCCGCGTCCAGCCGCGCCGTTGCAGCACCACGGGCGCATTGGTCTCCGCGCGCCATTCGGTGCCGTCGACGTCAAGCACCAGCGTGCCGTGCGGATTGGTGAAGCGGAACGCCGTCACCGTCCCTTCCACCGTCACCCGGTCCTGGTCATCGAAATAGACCGCGAAGGAATGGTGGGCCGCCACCGGGATCGCCAGCAGGGCCAGGCCGAGCGTGGCCAGTGCCAGTTTGTTGAAATTGCGCATTGTCTCTCCTCACCGCGATACTTGCCTCGAAAACCGGGTGCAGTCCAGTTGTCCGCCCGCTATGGCAACGCTATGCAACAGGCCCAGACCCGCTTTATAATCAATACACATGACAAGGCGCTGTACGAGTTCACCGACGAGGTGGCAGACTGGCTCGCCGGGACGGGGATCGAGACCGGCCTGTTGACGCTGTTCTGCCGCCACACCTCGGCCAGCCTGCTGATCAACGAGAACGCCGCCCCTGCCGTGCAGCGCGACATGTTGCGCTGGCTGGACAAGGTTGTGCCCGAAGGTTTGCACTACGAACACGACAGCGAAGGCCCGGACGACATGCCCGCGCATATCCGCGCGATGCTGACCGGCACCTCGCTCAGCGTACCGGTGGCGGACGGCCGCATGGCACTGGGCACCTGGCAGGGACTCTACCTCGCCGAGCACCGCCGCATGCCGCACCGGCGCGAGGTGGTTGCCCACCTCGTCGGCGAATGATGCGAAACTTCCCTCCCTCCCACGCGTTCGCCTGACACATGTCCATTTCCATCTCCGCCCGCTTTGCCTTCCACCTGTTCGAGCCAACAGACCTGCTGTTGCAATTCGAGGCGGCGGACATTCCCGAGCAGGAAGTCCTGTCGACGACGACCAAGCTGGCCCCCGCCCTGCACGTGGCGCGCGTACCCGCGCACAATCACATCGGCGAACGCATCTGGGTGCGCGCCGAGGGTGCCTATGCTGTCGGTTACGAGGCCGAGGTCGAGATCAACCGGATAGCGCCCGACCTTGCCAGCCTGGCCGCCGTGGACCCTCATGCCCTGCCCGGCGAAGCCGTCGAGTACCTGTTCGATTCCCGTTATTGCCAGGCTGACCGCATGCAGAACTTCGTGGCGGACCGCTTTGGCGACCTGTCAGGCGGCGCGCAGGTACTGGCCATGTGCGACTGGATTTCGGACAACTTCCACTACGAGCCGGGCGCCAGTAACGCCCAGACCACCGCGCTCGACAGCTTTGCCGAACGTCGCGGGATCTGCCGCGATTATGCCCACGTGCTGATCGCCTTTGCCCGCGCCTCGACCATCCCGGCCCGGTACGTCAGCTGCTTCGCGCCCGGCGTCGATCCTCAGGATTTCCACGCAGTGGCCGAGGTGTTCCTGGCTGACCCAAGTGTGCCGGAAGGCGGTGCCTGGTACCTCGCCGACCCCACCGGCATGGCCGACCCGGCCAAGACCGCCAAGATCGGCATTGGCCGAGATGCCGCCGATGTCTCCTTCCTCACCACCTTCCGCCATTCGCGCTTCGAATTCAGCGAGGTCAGGGTAACCGAGACAAAGTAATCAAATCTCCATCTTGAGAACGTTCACATGATAGAGTACCAGCGAGGGAGAAAGATAATGTTGCGCCGCAACATCATGGGGGTCTACAGTCCCGTCATCTGACATTGCGGCTTACCGGGGATATGATTTGACTGACAAGGCCCAGACTCTGATCCTGTTCGGCGCGACCGGTGATCTCTCACAGCGTATGCTGTTGCCGTCGCTGTGCGCACTGGATGCCGAGGGGTTGCTGGGTGACGACCTGCAGATTGTCGGCACGGCGCGGTCAGAGATGGGCGACAGCGAGTTCCGCAACTTCGCCCGCGCCGCAATCGAGAAATTCCTGCCCGCGCACCGCCGCGGCGGCATGGCCGATTTCCTCAACCGCCTGAGCTACAGCCCGCTCGACGTGACCACGCCAAAGGGCTTCACCGAACTCGCGGCCAAAGTGGGAAAAGACCGGCAGGTGGCGATCTTCCTGTCGACTGCGCCCAGCCTGTTCGAGCCGACCATTGCCGGTCTGGCTGCCAACGGCCTCGCCGCCAGCAACGCGCGCATCTGCCTCGAGAAGCCGCTCGGCACGGATCTGGAGAGCTCCTGCGCGATCAACGATGCCGTGGCCAGTGCCTTCCCCGAAAGCCGCATCTTCCGCATCGACCACTACCTGGGCAAGGAAACGGTGCAGAACCTGATCGCGCTGCGTTTTGCCAATATCCTGTTCGAGCCGCTGTGGAACGCCCAGCATATCGACCATGTGCAGATCACCGTGGGCGAGACGGTGGGACTGGAAAGCCGCGTGGACTTCTACGACGGCGCCGGCGCGCTGCGCGACATGGTGCAGAACCACATGCTGCAGCTGCTGGCGCTGGTGGCGATGGAGCCGCCGGGCAGCTTCGATGCCAATTCCGTACGCGACGAGAAGGTGAAGGTGCTGCGCGCCCTGCGCCAGCTCACCGATGCCGAAAGCGTCACCGGCCAGTACCGCAAGGGCGCGATCGATGGCCAGCCCGTGCCCGGCTATGACGAGGAACTGGGCAAAAACTCGAACACCGAAACCTTCGTCGCGCTGAAGGCGCATATCGACAACTGGCGCTGGCAGGGCGTCCCCTTCTACCTGCGCACCGGCAAGCGCCTGCCCGAACGCGTGACCGAGATCATCGTGCACTTCCGCGACGTGCCGCACTCGATCTTCACCGGCGCCAGGCTCAAGGCCAACAAGCTGGTAATCGGCATCCAGCCCGAAGAGAACATCACCCTGTCGCTGATGGCCAAGGTGCCCGGCATCGAGCACGAAGGCATGACCTTGCGCGAAGTACCGCTCAACATTGCCATGCCCGACGCCTTTACCGGCAAGCACAAGCGCATCGCCTACGAGCGCCTGCTGCTCGACCTGATCAACGGCGACCAGACGCTGTTCGTCCGCCGCGACGAGGTGGAAGCGCAGTGGAAGTGGATCGATGCGATCCGCGCCGGTTGGGAAGCCGAGGAGAAGGAACCCAAGACCTACAGCGCAGGCAGCTGGGGGCCGAGCGCCGCCATCGCGCTGGCCGAACGTGACGGGGTAAGCTGGCATGAGTGACCTGCATCCGACCATTGCCAGCGTCACCCAGCGCGTGATCGACCGGTCGCGGGACAGCCGCCAGGCCTATCTCGACCTGATCCGGCGCGAGGCCGACAACCAGCCGGAACGCAGTCAGGTTAGCTGCTCCAACCTCGCCCACGCCTTTGCCGGGGCATTGGAAGACCAGCACGCGCTCAAGACCAATGCCGGTCCCAACATCGGCGTGGTTACTGCCTACAACGACATGCTCTCCGCCCACCAGCCTTACGGGCGCTATCCGGAGCGGCTGAAGATCTACGCCCGTGAAGTGGGCGCCACGGCGCAGGTCGCTGGCGGCACGCCCGCCATGTGCGACGGCGTGACGCAGGGCGAGAGAGGCATGGAACTGAGCCTGTTCAGCCGCGACGTCATCGCGCTGTCGACAGGTGTCGCCCTGTCCCACGCCATGTACGACGGCATGCTGCTGCTGGGCATCTGCGACAAGATCGTGCCGGGCCTCTTGATGGGCGCCTTGCGTTTCGGCCACCTGCCGGCGGTGTTCGTGCCGAGCGGCCCGATGCCTTCGGGCGTCTCCAACAGGGAAAAGCAGCGCGTGCGCCAGCTCTATGCAGAGGGCAAGGCGACCCGGCGGGAACTGCTCGACAGCGAGCTGGGGTCCTACCACTCGCCGGGCACCTGCACGTTCTACGGCACGGCCAACTCCAACCAGATGATGATGGAGATGATGGGCCTGCACGTTCCCGGCGCGGCCTTCGTGCAGCCGGGCACCAAGCTGCGGCAGGCCTTCGACCGCGCGGCCGTTCACCGTGTGACTGCCATGGGCAAGCACGGCAACGACTACCGCCCGCTTGGCGAATGCGTCGACGAGAAGGCCGTGATCAACGCCGCCATCGGCCTGCTGGCGACGGGCGGCTCCACCAACCACGCGATCCATATCCCCGCCTTCGCCCGCGCAGCCGGGGTGCAGATCGACTGGACCGACCTCTCCGAACTTTCCAGCGTCGTGCCGCTGCTGGCGCGGGTCTATCCCAACGGCTCGGGCGACGTGAACCACTTCCACGACGCGGGCGGCATGGGCTACGTGATCGGCGAATTGCTCGATGCGGGGCTTGCCCACGGCGACGTGATCGGCGTGGCCGAGGAACGCGGGCTGGCAAGCTATGGCCGCGAGCCGTGGCTCGATGACGACAGGCTTGACTGGCGCGATATCGACGGCAGCGGCGACACCGAAATGCTGCGCCCGGCCTCCGATCCGTTCCAGCCCGATGGCGGCATGAAGCTGGTCACCGGCAACCTTGGCCGCGCCTGCTTCAAGTCTTCCGCCGTCGACAAGAGCCGCTGGACCGTCGAGGCACCCTGCCGCGTCTTCCAGGACCAGCACGATGTGCTCGCAGCCTTCAAGGCGGGCGAGCTCGACCGCGACGTGGTCGTGGTCATGCGCTTCCAGGGCCCGCGCGCCAACGGCATGCCCGAACTGCACAGCCTGACCCCGCCGCTCGGCGTGCTGCAGGATCGCGGCTACAAGGTGGCGCTGGTGACTGACGGGCGCATGTCGGGTGCATCGGGCAAGGTGCCTGCCGCCATCCACTGTTCGCCCGAGGCACTGGGCGGCGGGCCGCTGTCGCTGCTGCAGGACGGCGACGTGGTGAAGCTCTGCGCCGGGACCGGCGAACTGTCGACAACCGCAGACCTGTCCGACCGCACCCCCGCACCCGATCCGGCGCCCGACATGGGCACCGGCCGCGAATTGTTCGCCATGTTCCGCCACCTGGCGGACGAGGCCGAGCGCGGCGGCAGCGCCATGCTGGCGAGTGCAGGCCTGTAATGGAGCTGGTCGCGGTCGATATCGGCGGCACCCATGCGCGCTTCGCCATTGCCACGCGGGACTCCGACGGCACCATCACCATGGACGAGCCCGTAACCCTGCACACCGAGGATTACGCGAGCTTCCAGACCGCCTGGGAAGCCTACCGCGAGCGCAAGGGCGGAAGCCTGCCTTCGCGCGTTGCCATGGCCATTGCCGGACCTGTCGGCGGAGAGGTCATCCGTTTTACCAACAACCCGTGGATCATCCGTCCGGCGCTGGTGAACGAAAAGCTCGGGGTCGACAGCTACAAGCTGGTCAACGACTTCGAAGCCGTGGCCCATGCCGTGGCGCGGGCAGGCGAGGACGAGTTCCTCTATCTCGCCGGTCCGCGAGGCCCCCTGCCCGCGACCGGTCGCCTTACCGTCATGGGTCCGGGCACCGGGCTCGGCGTCGCACACCTCTACCGCGAGGCTTCGGGCCATTACCGCGTCTCGGCCACCGAAGGCGGACATATCGACTTCGCCCCGCTCGATTCGATCGAGGATGCGATCCTTGCCCGGCTGAGGAAGCGCCACACCCGCGTCTCGGTCGAACGCGTGGTCGCCGGCCCGGCCATCGTCGACATCTACGAGACGCTGGCCGCGCTGGAGCACAAGAACGTGCCCGAACGCGATGACGTGGCGATCTGGACCGCTGGCATGAACGGGACCGACAGCCTTGCGGCTGCCGCGGTCGACCGCTTCTGCCTCTCGCTCGGCTCGGTCGCGGGCGACCTTGCGCTGGCGCAGGGCGCATCGGGCGTCGTGATCGCGGGCGGCCTTGGCTACCGGCTGCGCGATCACTTGCCCAAGTCGGGCTTCGCCTCCCGCTTCTGCGCCAAGGGACGGTTCGCCGGATTAATGGAAAAGCTGCCAGTAAAGCTTATCACCCATCCGCAACCGGGCCTGTTCGGCGCCGCTGCCGCTTACTGCCAGCAATACGGAGACAACTGATGCTCTATGCCATCGAAGACGTGATGCAGACCGCCCCGGTGATCCCGGTGCTGGTGGTGGATGATATCGGGCACGCCCGCGAAGTCGCCGAAGCGCTGGTCGAAGGCGGCCTCAAGGTGCTCGAGGTGACACTGCGCACCGATAGTGCGCTCGAAGCGATCAAGCGCATGAACCTCGTCCCCGGCGCCATCGTCGGCGCGGGCACGGTCACCAATCCGGACCAGCTGCACGCCGCGCTGGACGTTGGCAGCGAGTTCATCGTCTCCCCCGGCCTCACCCAGCCGCTCGGCGAAGCGGCGGTAAAGTCCGGCATACCCTTCCTCCCCGGCACCGCCACCGCCGGCGACATCATGCGCGGGCTCGACATGGGGCTCACCCACTTCAAGTTCTTCCCGGCCATGGCCGCGGGCGGCATCCCCGCGCTCAAGGCGCTCGCCGCGCCGTTCTACCAGTGCGCCTTCTGCCCCACCGGCGGCATCGCCGAGGCCACCGCACCAGACTGGCTCGCCTTGCCCTTCGTCCATTGCGTCGGCGGATCGTGGGTCGCGCCCAAGGGGGCCTCACCCGAAGAGATCACCGCGCTGGCCCGTGCCGCGAGCGGCCTCGGCAAGTGACGACCTACGCCGCCCTCTCGCAGCGCCTGCAGGAGCTACACGGCCGCACCGCCGAGACCCCGCTGTTCAACCCGGTCTTCCAGCTGGCGCACAACCTCTCGCGCGAGCTTGAGGACGGCGGCATCACCCTCGACGATATCGAGGCGCTGATCGCCGAGCTGGAAGTGGCAGCACTGGGCGAACGCGCCGCCAAGCTGGAAAACACGGTCGCCCCGATTGCCGGCGACGCCAATGCCGCTGCGCTGTCGGAAACATTGCAGACGTCCGACTTCGCGGAGTTCCGCAAGAGCTGGGAGCGTCCGCAACTGCACGCGGTTTTCACCGCCCACCCCACTTTCCTGCTGACGCCTGCCCAGTCGGATGCAGTCGCGCGACAGGCCTCGGGCGGCGCGCCGGTCGATGACAGCTGTGTTGGCGGCGAGCGTCCGCAGGTCACCCTCGCTTTCGAACACCAGCGCGCCATGCGGGCCATTGCCAACGCGCAGGAGGCCCGCAGCAAGATCGTCGCGCAATTGCTTTCGCACGCCCGCGAGCACTGGCCCGACAGCTGGACCGAGCTGGAACCGCTGCCGTTCCGCTTCGCCTCCTGGGTCGGCTACGACATGGACGGGCGCACCGACATCACCTGGTCCAATTCCATCGGCTTCCGCCTGTCGGAAAAGGCCGAACGGCTGGCGCGCTACGTTGCCACGCTGGAACATATCGACGGCGATCACCCGCTGCTCGCCGAGCTGCGCCCGGCAGCCACCTATGCAGAAGAACGCGCACGGGACTTTGCCGCCGACCTGTCCGATCCCGCCGCGCTTTCCGTTGCCGCCAACCGCCTGACCGCCAGCGATCCGCGCAAGCTGCTCAGCCTCTCGCGCTACATCGATGCACTGGAAGCCGAGGCAAAGGACTGCGCTGACGGCGAACGCGCCGTGGCGCTCAAGACGCTGGCTGCCGCCATGCGCGCCGACGGCCTCGGCATGGGCTGGATCCACTTCCGCGTAAACGCCAAGCAGCTGCACAACGCCATCCGCCGCCGGATCGACCCGGAAGGCAACCTCGACCTCGCCAGCAAGGGCGCGGTGGTGCACCTCAATCGCGCGATTTCCGAATTGCAGCCGCGCCGCAGCAATTTCGGTGCGCTGGCGATCGAGGCCAGCACCGCCATCCGCCAGTTCATCGCCATGGCGCAGATCCTTGCCCATATCGACGCCGATGCGCCGATCCGCATGCTGATCGCCGAGTGCGAAGAGCCCGCCACGGTGCTCGCCGCGCTCTATTTCGCCAAGTTGTTCGGGATCGAAGACAAGGTCGATGTATCGCCGCTGTTCGAGACCGAGAGCGCGCTCGAGCACGGCGGCCGCTTCCTCGACGAACTGCTCGCCGAGCCGATCTACCAGGACTACGCCCGGAAGCGCGGGCGCGTGGCGATCCAGACGGGTTTCTCCGATGCCGGACGCTTCGTCGGGCAGATTCCCGCCAGCCTCGCCATCGAACGCCTGCAGGGCCGCCTGGCCGAGGCCATTGCCGAAAACGGCCTGACCGACGTCGCCGCGCTGATCTTCAACACCCACGGCGAGTCCATGGGGCGCGGTGCCCATCCCACCAAGATGGCGGACCGGCTGGACTGGGCGCTCAGCCCGTGGTCGAAGCGCCGCTTTGCCCGCGCAGGCATCACGTTGGAGCCCGAGGTCAGTTTCCAGGGCGGTGACGGCTACCTGTGGTTCTCCACCCCCGAACTGGCCCGCGCCATGCTCACCCGCATCGCCGTGCTGCGCCCGGCCGAGACCGATCTCGACGTACCCAAGGACCAGTTCTACGTCCGCACCGACCTCAGTCTCGACTTCTACCGCGCGGTGAAGGAACACCAGCGCGAGCACCTCGAGAGCCGCACTTACAGCCGCGCGATCACCGCCTTCGGGCTGGGCCTGCTCAACGCCACCGGCAGCCGCGTGTCGCGCCGTCAGAGCGACCTATCCGCCGACCGCGAGATGAGCCTGCGGCAGATCCGCGCCATCCCGCACAACGCCATCCTGCAGCAACTGGGCTACCCGGTGAACGTGATCGCCGGCCTCGGCCATGCGGCAGAAGGAAAGTACGAGGAAATCGGCGCCCTGCTGACCGAAAGCGCGCGCGGACGCGAGCTGGTGCGGCTGGTGCGCGCGGCCAATGCGCTGGCCAGCGTGAAGACCGTCGCCGCCTATGGCGAGCTGTTCAACTCCGCCTACTGGGCCAGCCGCCCCTATCGCGGCACCGAAGCACACCTGACCGAGGCCTGCGAGGCCCTGAGCGAGTACCTGGTGAAGGATGACCGCGTCGGCGTCTTCCGCCGCCTCGCCAGCCGCCTGCGCGTCGATGCGATGAAGCTGCACCGCCTGCTCGCCTTCGTGCCCGACGAAACCCCGACCGAACACCGCGAGGACAAGCGGCGCATGATCGGCGTGCTGCAGGCGCTGCGCATCGCCCTGTTCCAGGCCATGTTCATCCGCGCCGTTAGCGTCCCGGCCTTCAGCCGCGCCAACGACGTGTCGCGCGACGACGTGCTGGAAATGGTCTTCACCCTGCGGATCGACGAGGCGCTGGCGCAGTTGCGGCGCGCCTACCCGACGCAGTTCCCGCGCATCGACCGCTTCGACCTGACCGAACCGACCGACTGGCCGGATGGCAGCGACGAAGGCTACGAAGCCATCCACCGCGATTTCATCGACCCGATCGAGCGCGCCTATGGCCTGTCGCTGCGTGTCAGCACGGCCATCGCCAATGTCTTCGGGGCGCATGGTTAACCGCCGTTAAGCGGCGTTCCATAATTGGACGCGGCGCCCTGCATGGTGGCGCAAAGCCGCGTTTTGGCGCATGGTGCGCACCATGAACACGGGCATGAAATGGATCGCGGGCCTCTCCATGGCCGTGGCGGCAGTCGCGGGCGGAGCCATGGCTTTCGGCCAGAGCGACGACGGCACCGATATTATCGCGCAGGGTTCTGCCGCGGTCGACGATGCCATCGAATTTGTCTCAACCGAAATGGTGCAGGAAGCCCCTGCCTTCGACCCGGACGATCCCTTCGTCATCAAGCGCGTACTGCCCATCGAAGGCCCGATCCGTTACGGCGAGTGGCACTGGGACGACGAAGGCGTTCCCGATGGTCCGCTGGTAATGACCGTGGACCTGCAGGCACGCGTGATCAGCGTGTTCCGCAACGGCTATGAAATCGGCGCGGCGGCGGCCCTGCTGGGTACGCCCGAGCACCCGACGCCCACCGGTACCTTCCCGATCCTGACCAAGGAACGCGACAACGTTTCCGAACAGTACAACAATGCCCCCATGCCCTGGACGCTGCGGCTGACCTGGGACGGCGTTGCGGTTCACGGCGGCTCGACCGTGGAGCGCGGCTATGCCAGCCACGGGTGTATTTCGGTGCCAGACGAGTTCGCCTCGCGCCTGTTCGATGTAGCCGAGATCGGCGACGTGGTGATTATTACCGACGGCGTTATGACCGGCGTCGGCGGCAGTCTGCGGACCGATACCTAGCCTGTCTGGCGGGGCGGTTCGGGAACCAGTTCCCAGACGCCGTTCTTCACCTTTGCAAGAATCCCCGCGACATTACCGCCCTCGCCCTGCTCCAGCCGGGTGAGCAGCCTGGCAACGTCCCCGCCGCGCGGCTTGCCGCCCATTTCCTGCATCACCATGGCCAGCAGCCTCCGGTTCATCTCGCGCGAGGAACCGGGAGTGAGAACGAAGCCATCAGCGGTCTGCGTCACCATCTGCGGCCAGAGCACTTGCGCATAGTCCTGCAAGGCTTCGTAGGCCTCCGCCAGATGGCTGGCAGACTGTGCCAGCGCTGACCGATCGAGCCAGTCGCAGTCGGCCAGCACCTGACGCATGCGCACGCGGTCATAACGGGGATCGGAATTGCTCGGATCGCTGGCCACTGCCTGCCCCGCGCCGGCGATGATTTCGGCAAGCTCTGCCCGCGCAAAACCCAGCAGCGGGCGAATGATCGCCACCTGCAGGTCCGCGCGCCTTTGCGACGCGCGCACGCCGGCTAATCCGGCAACGCCGCTACCGCGGTTGAGGCGCATCAGCAGTGTTTCTGCCTGGTCGTCGACATGGTGCGCGGTGGCGATGGCCGCGAGATCGCGGCGCTCGGCCCAATCGGCCAGCGCCTTGTATCGGGCGGCGCGCGCCTGCGCCTGCACATTGCCTTCGCCGACCTCAACAGACAGCACCTCGCACGGCAAACCGCGCTCCTCGCAGGCCGCAACCACCAGCGCGCACTCATCCTTGGCCTCTGGCCGCAAGCCATGGTCGACCGTCGCCACCTCGAAGCCGCCCGGGATCGCTTCATGCGCCAGCAGTAGCATGGCCATGGAGTCCGGCCCGCCGCTGACGGCGAGGCCGAGCTTGCCACCATCGGGGTTCAACTGGTCGAGCGCTTCCCTGAAGCGCGCGACCAGGGCCGCATCAATTGCAGTCGACGCGGCCACTCAAGCCTTCGTACTGGCCCAGCATCTCGCCAGCCGCCAGCGCCGGATATTCTTCGCCGAACACAGACAGGGCGATGCAGGCGCGGCGGGTGTCACCCAGTTCGATCATCGATTCCGCCAGGAAGAGCAGGCTGTGCGGCGCGCGGGCACCGGCAGGGTCGGCCTGGTAGTTCTCGAGGAAGTGCGTCGCTGCCGAGCGCGGGTTGCCATCGTCGAGGAAGGCGCGGCCCAGCAGGTTGCGGCCATAGGTCGTGCGCCAGTGGTCGGGATAGGCCTCCACGAACAGCGCCAGCTGCTGCTGCGCTTCGGGATAGAAGCCAGCATCCCACAGGCGGAAGCCATAGACATATTCATCGTCGCCCTGGTCGCCCGTGGCGGGCTTGGCGATGGCCTGCACTGCGGCAAGCCGCTCGTCGCTGGGGCCGGCGGTCTCCGCGTTATCGGCGGCGACCTCGACGGCATCTTCACCTGGAGCCTCGATCACGCCGGTGGCATCGGAGCCCGTTTCGGTGGCGGCCGTGGTGACGGCTTCTTCGGGCACGGCGATGGCGCTGGCTTCGAGTTCGAGTATCCGCATCTCCAGCGTAGCGAGCGCGTTCTCGTTGACTTCGGTCGCTGCGGTAAGGCGGGCCAGCTGCTGCTCGATCGCATCGAGCCGCGCCAGCACGTCTGTCAGCGCCGAAGTCGTGGCCTGCGTGTTGGCATTGCCGGTAGTAGTAGCCGCCTGCGGGGTAATCTCAGGCTCGAAGAACCGTTCGTCACCGCCCGGGAAGACGGCGCGCTGCAGGGCGTTGATCTCGCGCTCGATGCGTTCGAGGCGCGAATCCACCTGCGCTGCGGCAGGGACGGGAACGGCCACGGCAACCAGTCCGGCGAAAATCGCCGCGCGACCTATTGCAAAGGGGGTGTTCGACCGGGCTTTCATCGCCAGCTTTCTCCTCAAAATCGCTGTGCACACAGGGACACCCTGCCATTTCGCGCCAAGATAGCCGATTAACCATTGGGTGGAACCGCCAAATACCGGATATTCACCGAGAAGCCATGGTTTCCGACAGTTTAGACCGGCGGTGAGACCGGATTTTCGGCGGGTTCCGCCGGTTCGGCGCGCGGCGGGGCGGTAGCGGCGGTGCTCGGCTCGGGCGTCGCGGTGGCTGACGCGCTCGCGGTGGGCCTCGGCGTGGCGGTTGCTGCGGGTGTGGGTGAAGGCGACGGCGTTGCCGTCGGGCGCGAGGCCGGAGCGCGCGTTGGCGTCGCTGTCGGCGCCTCATCCGCCGTGACCGGACCGCCAGTGCCGAGCCTGAAGCCGATCACGTCACCACCGCTGGGGCGGGCCAGCAAGGCTTCGGCAGAGATCGCCACGTCCTGCAGCGTCTCGGGATCGTTCGAAAGCTTGCGCACCGGGCTGCCGCCAACGGTGATCGCCAGCAGGTCCGGTCGGCCGGTGATGATCTGCGGGGCCACGGCATCAGCGGGGATCGTAAAGCTGTCGCCTTGCCGCATGGTGCCTTCCTGCAGCACGCGGCCATCGGCCTCGTAGAAGCGCACCCAGGTTTCCCCCTGTGCGGTGAAGACCACCGCCCCGCTGGCGTCGACAGGCGCATCGGCCTCGACCTCGGCCTCTTCGGGTTCTGCCTCTGCCAACGCAGCAGCTTCTTCCTGCTCCTGCTGTTCGATCAGCGAAGGCATTTCGGCGGCGGGCGTGAACAGCGCGCGGGCGGCAAAGAAGATGCCCACCAGCAGCACGACGATGGCAAACAGCGAGAACCACAGCAGTCCACCACCGGGCGAACGCGCCGGATCTCCCGGTTCGAAGGGCCGGCGGTGGGCCGGATCATAGTTCTCTTCGACCGCCAGCTCGTCCATCTCGGCACGCACCATGGCAGCGACATCACCCTGGTCGAGCCCCACGGCCTTGGCAAAGGTCTTGGCAAAGCCGACGGCATAGGTGCGTCCGGCCAGGTCCGTGAAATTGCCTGCCTCGATGAGTTCCAGCGCGTGGCGCGAAATGCGCGTCTCTGCCGCCAGCTGGTCCAGCGTCAGGCCTTTCTTCTCGCGCGCGGCGCGCAGCTGCGGGCCGACGCCCGGAGGCGGCGGGGGCGCCTCGGCGGCCTCGTTTACATCAATTTCGTCTTCAGAATCGGTCATTACCGCTCCAGCTGGGGGCGCTGGGAAATATGCGAACCCTATGTGACAATTGAAATCGCCTGCCCAGTGCTGAGTCAAGCTATTCCGCCGTTTTTGGCACCCTATTCCACTTCGATGCCGCGCTCCTCGGCCCAGGCCTGCAATGCAGCGCGCATATCTGCCGGGGGCGATGCCAGCCAGCCGCTCATGGCCTGGCCGATTTCCCGCGTATCGACCTTGCGTATCAACTCCTTGATCGGGCCAACTGCGGCGGGCGTGATCGACAGACGGCGGATGCCGAGGCCAAGCAGTGCCAGCGCTTCCAGCCGGCGTCCGCCCATCTCCCCGCAGACACCCAGCTTTACCGGGTGGCCGACGCAGTTCTGCACCACGCGGCGCAGGAAACGCAGGATCGAGGGGCTGACCCAGTCATAGCGTTCCGCCAGCATGGGATTGGCGCGATCCGCGGCGAACAGGAACTGCGTCAGGTCGTTGGTGCCGATCGAGATAAAACTCAACCGCGGCAGCAGCAGGTCCAGCGTCTCGGCCAGCGAGGGCACTTCCAGCATGACGCCGTAATTGATCGCGCTGGGCAACTGGTGCTTGCGCTTCTTGAGATGGGCGAGCTGCTGGTCGAACACCTCTTTCGCGGCGTCGAACTCCCACGGTTCGGCAACCATGGGGAACATGACATTGAGCTCGCGTCCGGCCGCGCCTTCCAGCAGGGCGCGTGCCTGGGCTTTCATCAGGCCTTCGCGTTCCAGCGCCAGCCGCAGCGCGCGCCAGCCCATGGCAGGGTTCTCGTCCTCCTTGGCCGTCTCGCTGGAGATGTAGGGCAGCGTCTTGTCGCCGCCGATATCCACCGTGCGAAACACCACCGGCTTGCCCTTCGCGGCTTCGAGCACGTCGCGATAAAGCCGCGCCTGCCGCTCGCGCTGGGGCAAGGCGGAGGAGACGAGGAACTGGAACTCGGTACGGTACAGCCCGATCCCGTCCGCACCCGTCATCGCCAGCATCCCGACATCGTCGCGCAGACCGGCGTTCATCATTACGCTGATCCGCTCGCCATCGCGCGTGAACGGTTCGACATCGCGCAGCTTGGCATATTCTGCCTGCTTTTCCTTGTTGCGGGCGAAGCGTGCCTCGAAGGCCGAGAGCACACTCGATGAGGGGCGGAGAGTGACCTTGCCCGCATCCCCATCGACCAGCATCTCGTCGCCTTCGCGCACCTTGCCGCGAACATTGCGCGCACGGCCGATAACCGGCACGCCCATGGCCCTTGCCACGATCACCACGTGCGCTGTCAGCGAGCCTTCCTCCAGCACCACGCCCTTCAACCGGCGCTTGTCGTATTCGAGCAGCTCTGCCGGGCCGAGGTTCTTGGCCACCAGTACCGAATCCTGGCTCAAGCCCTTTTGCGCAGCGGTTTCCAGCTGACCGGAGACGATGCGGATCAACCGGTTCGCGAGGTCCTCCAGGTCGTGCATGCGGTCCTGCAGCAACGGGTCCTGGATCTCGCGCATGCGCATGCGGGTGCGCTGCTGCACGCGCTCGATCGCGGCCTCGGCGGTGAGGCCGGAATCGATTGCCTCGTTGATGCGGCGGCTCCAGCCTTCGTCGTAGGCGAACATCTTGTAGGTCTCGAGCACCTGCTCGTGCTCGCCGCCGGTGCCGAATTCGGCCTGCTTGGCCATGTTGTCGATCTGTTCGCGCATGCGGTCGAAGGCGAGGTAGACGCGCTCGCGCTCTGCCTCGACATCTTCGGCCACGGTCTGCTCGATATGCACACGCGGCTGGTGGAACACGGCCTTGCCCAGGGCGAGGCCTTTCACCAGCCTGAGGCCTTCGATCACCTCTTGCCCGCTATGTGCTTCGCTGCGCTGGCCCAGCGCTTCGGCGTCGACGAGACCGGCATTGTGGATCAGTTCGGCCAGCACCATGGCGACCGTCTGCAGCGCCTCGATCTCGACTTCCGCGTACTTGCGCGGTTCGACGTGCTGCACGGTGAGCACGCCGATGGCGCGTTCGCGCCGGACAATCGGCACGCCCGCGAAGGAGTGGAACTTTTCTTCGCCGGTTTCGGACTTGTACTGGAATTCCGGATGAGTCGCGGCCTCGTCGAGGTTCAGCGTCTCGATGTTCTGGGCGATGGTGCCAGTGAGTCCCTCGCCCACACCCAGCCGGGTGACGTGCACCGCCGCCTGGTTCAGGCCGCGGGTAGCGAACAGCTCCAGCATTCCCTCGCGCAGGAGGTAGATCGAGCATACTTCGCTATCGAGCGCCTCGCCGATGATATCCACCACCTGGTTCAGCTTGGCCTGCGCGTGGGTACGTGAAGCCATCACCTCGTGCAGGCGGGTGAGGATTTGACGGGCGGAAGCGACAGCAGTCATTGCAGACCGCCTATAGCACGGAACTTCATTTGCAAATCGTGAGTGGTGCGATCGTCATCCGAAGCACCGCGCCAAAGACATCAATGCAGCGCAATCTCTTCCTTGATGCGCAGCTTCGCCTTCTTGAGTTCCTGGATTTTCGCACTGTCGGGAGAGGGCCGGTTCATCTCTTCATGCAAACGCTTTTCGAGACCTTGGTGTTTGGCCTGGAGGGCGTGGACGTGCGAAGATTCCATGTGCAGTCTCCTTCTCGGTCATGGCCGGAGAACCCGGCATCTAGGACAACCCGAGCGGCGACTCGCATACGGCGGACGCCGCGTGATTGTCATAAAATCATAATAGTCGTAATTCTCCAACCTCATGACGACGAATTGCCTCGCGATGGCGATGCGTCGCCGACAACGGGACGGAGAAGGGCTGCGGCTGGATGACCGAAGACGAGATGCGCAAACGGTTGGCCGTCCTGCAGGTGGAGCACCGCGACCTCGACATCGCGATCTCCGCACTGGTGGACGCTGGCGGGCCGGCCCAGCTGCAGGTCGCGCGGCTGAAGAAGCGCAAGCTACGCCTGAAAGACCAGATCGCGCATATCGAAGACTACCTCACGCCCGACATCATCGCCTGAGGACCAATCGTCAATCAGCCCCTACGTAGTCGCAATTCCGTTTCTGAACGGGACAGCACTGAATCCTTGTCGAGATTAACCATCGCGGACGTGGCGCGGTAAATGAGAGCTTGCTAATGCGGCTTCCCATGTCGGAACCGGCCACCATATCACCCTCGATTATCGAGACCCTGTACGAGGACGCGCTGCTGCTGGCGGACGAGGCGCGCGCGGCTTTCGATTTCAGCGACCGGTTCGAAGTGACCGACATCGATGCCAGCAATGCCCGCGTCGCGATGAGCTGTGAGGCGCTGCGCACGACCACCCGGATGATGCATGCGGTTGCCTGGCTACTTAACCAGAAGGCCTATTTCGCCGGCGAGATCACCGAGTTCCAGTTGCGCCACCACGGCCGGCTGCCGCCGCCGCAGCCCGAGGCCGATCCGGAGCAGCGCGCTATGATGGCACCCTACATTGTCGATCTGGTAGACCGCTCGGCGGCCTTCTACGCGCGTATCCAGCGGCTCGACCGGGCATGGCGCGACCGTTTCGAATTGCGACCGGCAGCAGTCCACCGCCTGCGCGAACGGCTGGGCTACGCTTTCGGCTAGACTTTCGCGATCGCCGCATCCCAGCGTGCCAGCCGTTCGGCACGCACGCTATCTGCCATCGCCGGTTCGAAGCGCTGCGTTGCGCCGATCATGGTCTCGGCTGCGTCCTTGAGCGATCCGTGCATCCCGCAACCGACCGCCGCCAGCATGGCTGCGCCCAACGCCGTGGTCTCGACGAAATCGGGCCGCGTCACCGGCAGGCCGAGCAGGTTCGCAATGTCCTGTGCCATCCAGTCGTTCACCGCCATGCCGCCGTCGATCCGCAGGCCGGTCCACTGGGCACCGTCTGCGGCATAGGCTTGCGCAAGGTCGCGGGTCTGGTGCGCCATGGCCTCCAGCGCGGCGCGGGCGATGTGCGCGCGGCCAGTGTCGAAGCCGAGCCCGGAGATGATCCCGCGCGCCTCGGGCCGCCAGTGCGGCGCACCAAGGCCTGACAGCGCGGGGACCACTACGACGCCGCCGGAACTGTCGATCGAACGGGCTAGCTCTTCGGTCTCTTCCGCGGCTTCGATCAGGCCCAGCGTATCGCGCAGGTACTTGATGAGGCTTCCGGCAACGAAGACCGCGCCCTCGATGGCGTAGTGGCGCTCCCCGTGCACCTGGTAGAGCACCGTGCCGAGCAGGCGGTTCTGTGAGGCAGGAACGTGGGTGCCGGTATTGGCGAGCACGAAAGCGCCCGTGCCGTAAGTCGCCTTGGTCTGGCCGGGGTCGAGACAGCCCTGCCCGATGGTGGCCGCCTGCTGGTCTCCCGCCATGCCGCAGACCGGGATCGCGGCGCCGAGCAGTTCCGGATCGGCATGGGCAAGCTCGCCCGCGCAGTCGATCACTTCGGGCAAGGCCGTGACGGGTACGCCCAGCAGGTCGCACAGGTCCGCGTCCCATTGACCGCCTTCCAGCGCCAGCAGCAAGGTGCGGCTGGCATTGCTGGCATCGGTGACGTGGTGCGCCCCGCCCGACAGTTTCCACACCAGCCAGCTTTCGACCGTACCTAGGGCGAGCGTTCCCGCATCTGCCGCCGCACGAATCGCAGGCACGTTGTCGAGCATCCAGCGCATCTTGGTGCCGGAGAAATAGGGATCGAGCAGAAGCCCGGTCTTGTCACGAACCGTGTCCTCGTGACCCGCCGCCTTCAGTTCGGCGCAGAAGGCCGCCGTGCGCCGGTCCTGCCAGACGATCGCGCGGGTCAGCGGTTCGCCGGTCGCCTTGTCCCAGGCCACCACGGTCTCGCGCTGGTTGGTGATGCCAATGGCAGCCACGTGATCCGCCCCGCCCGCCTGTTCCACCATGTCGCGTGCGCAGGCGAGCGTCTTGTCCCAGATCTCGGCGGCATCGTGTTCGACCCAGCCGCTTTGCGGATAGTGCTGCGTCAGTTCCTGCTGCGCCACCCCGTGCAGCGCCCCGTCCTGCCCGAACAGCATGGCCCGGGTGGAGGTCGTTCCTTCGTCAAGCACCAGGATCAGCGGGTCTATCATTGGCATTCCTCTCCTCGCCCGCCATATGCGCAATATGGCCCTGCCCCCGCAACCCTGGCCGACTGGAGAAGTCGAACAACTCGAACCGCTGGTAGCGCGCGTCCTGGCGGCCAATGCCTCGCCCTATACCTTTACCGGCACGCAGACCTACCTAGTGGGCACCGAGGACCTGGCGGTGATCGACCCCGGCCCTGCGGACGAAGACCACCTCGCCGCGCTCAACGCCGCCATCGCCGGACGCCCCGTCCGCGCAATCATGTGCACCCACACCCACCGCGACCATTCGCCTGCCGCCGCCCCCTTGGCCGAGGCGACCGGCGCGCCGGTAGTCGGATGCGCGCCGCTGGTGATCGAAAGCAGCCCTGATGACTCTTGGCCGCGTGTCGATGCCCCGTTCGACAGCGCCTACGATCCCCTGCGCGTGCTGGAGGACGGCGAAGCCATGACCGGCACCGGCTGGACCCTGCGCGCCGTCGCCACTCCCGGCCATACGTCGAACCACCTGTGCTACGCGCTGGAGGAAAGCGGGGCGATGTTCACCGGCGATCATGTGATGGGCTGGTCCACCAGCGTGGTGGTGCCGCCCGATGGCGACATGGCCGATTACATGGCCAGCCTTGCCCGCCTTTACGAGCGCGAGCAGGACCGCATCTACTACCCCGCCCACGGACCCGCGGTCACCAAGCCGCGCCAGCTGGTGCGCGGGATGATCGGCCATCGCCGGGCTCGCGAGCGGCAGGTATTGAAGCTGCTTGTCGATAGCCCGAGCGAGGTCTCGGCGCTGATCCCGGTCATGTACAAGGGTGTCGACGAACGCCTCTGGCCGGCCGCCACGCAAAGCGTGCTCGCGCACCTGCTCGACCTGGAGAAGCGCGGCATGGTCAGCCGGAGCGGACAGGCATGGCAGGTCTCCGGAGCGATTGACTCCTGACCGGGATGTGACACTCTCAGTCCCGGTCGCATGGCTGCCAGGGGGAGAGGCACCATGGCAACAACTGCGTCTGTTACCAAAACTCACGTCGATCCACGCAATTACCGCGCGGACCAGGGGTTCTTCCTTGGCCTGTCGGTGATCCTGACAGTGCTGATCCTGACCGGCTTCGGACAACTGGCCGCCCGCGGCATTACCGATCCGATCGGCGCGCCGCTGCGCCTGCATACCCACGCCCTGCTGCTGGTGGGCTGGCTCGGCATCTTCTGCATGCAGAACTGGCTCATCTATCGCGGCAACCTGGCTTGGCACCGAATGCTTGGCTGGCTGGCGATGGCGCTCGTCGCGGCAATCATCGTGGCCAATTACGTCGTGACCATCGCGGTCATCACCGAGGG
This sequence comes from Aurantiacibacter gilvus, assembly GCF_038289935.1. Classification (NCBI taxonomy): domain Bacteria; kingdom Pseudomonadati; phylum Pseudomonadota; class Alphaproteobacteria; order Sphingomonadales; family Erythrobacteraceae; genus Aurantiacibacter; species Aurantiacibacter gilvus. The sequence continues at coordinate 318,753 of NZ_JBBYHV010000001.1, read as the reverse complement.
CCGCCTCGGGCCGCAATTCACTCCTGCCGGGTTCACCGCGCTGGGCACGGCCGATACACTGACTTTCGTTGGCCTGATCGGCTGGGCCGTGGCCATGCGGCGAAACACCCAATGGCACCGGCGATTGATGTTCGGCGCCACGTTGATGGTGGCCGCCGCCGGCTTCAATCGCCTGCTGGGCGCCTTGCCCTATTCGGAGGTGCTCAGCATTGCTTCCCAGCTGGCCTTCGTCGCCGCCATAGCCTGGCACGACCGGCGGGCATTGGGACACATCCACAAGGCCACCATTGTCATTGCCGCGATGGTGCTGATCCAGCGCTCGCTGCCGACGCTGTTACCGAAGCTTGACCCCTGGGTGGATTTCACCAACCGGCTGACCGGCTGAGCGCCCCCTATCCTTCGTCCTCCAGCACGGCAGCCATCGGCGTGGTGCGAGGCAGCGACTGGAAGTCCTGCTGCTCCGCTTCCGGGACCGGTTTGCTGACGGCCATGCGCCAGAAGCCGAACAGCGCGCCCGCCAGCGCGATGGCACCGATGGCAGCGAACAGCCCGGCCGGGCCGAAACTTGCCATGGCGACCGACCCGAGCATGGGGCCGCCCGCCGCACCGACCGAATAGACCAGCACCAGCCCGCTGCTCGCGCCAACGCGTTCGCTTTCGTCGAGATGGTCGTTGGAGTGCGCCACGCACAGCGGATAGAGCGCGAAGGCGAAGCCGCCGAACAACGCGCCGACGGCAAAGATTGCCAGCGGCTCACGCACCATGGCGATACCTGCGCAAAGCATGGCAGTCACCACCATGCAGGCGATGATCACCCTGCGCCGGTCGAACCGGTCCGACAGGCGGCCGAGGGGATATTGCATCACGACACCGCCGCTGATCACGCAGGAGGTAAACAATGCCACCTGCGACAACGGCAGGCCCACCCGCTGCACGAAGACGGCACCCAGCGCGTAGAAGGCACCCAGCATCACGCCGGTCGCCAGCGTCCCCAGAATGCCCAGCGGCGAAGCCTCGTAGAGCCGCTTGAGCGAGAAGGGTGCCGAGGCTTCGATGGTTGGCTGCTGGATCTTGGTCAGCACCACCGGCAGGACCGAAAGCGACAGCAGGACGGCTGACGCCATGAAGGGAAGCGCCGGGGCGTTGTCACCCAGGTTGAGCAGGAACTGCCCCACCGCCTGCCCGGAATAGAGCGCGATCATATAGGACGCCAGGATAGCGCTGCGGTTGTCCGGCCGGGCCACGCGGTTGAGCCAACTTTCGAGACAGACGAAGACACCGCTCATCACGAAGCCATCGGCAAAGCGCAGCAAGGTCCACACCGCGACATTGTCGATGATGGCGTAGGACAGCGAACTGGCGGAATAGAAGGAAACGAAGGCGGCAAAGGCGCGGATGTGGCCGACCCGCGCGATGAGCGGTGCGACCTTGAGCGCGCCCAGCGTCAGCCCGCCGAAATAACTCGTGGCCATCAGGCCGATCAGCAAGGCACCCTGTCCCGCCTGTTCCAGCCGCACGGCGATCAGGGTCGACAGGAAGCCGCTGCCTGCCATCAGCATGAAGATCGCCACCAGCAGGGTGCGGACAGAATTGAACGAGGCCATCATCACCTGCGCCCCTAATCGTCTTGCCGCCGCTACGCCAGTACCGGGTGGTGGACTCGCCGCTGCACCCCGCATAGGCACCCGCTCATGACCGAAATCAGCTTTGACGAATTCATGGCGGTGGACATCCGCTGCGGCACCGTGACCGACGCACAGCCCTTTCCGGAGGCGCGCAAGCCCGCGATCAAGCTGTGGGTCGACTTCGGTCCGGAGCTGGGGGTGAAGAAAAGCTCGGCCCAGATCACCGACCACTATTCGCCCGAAGGACTGGTGGGCAGCAAGGTGATGGCCGTGGTCAACTTCCCGCCGCGCCAGATCGGGCCCTTGATGTCCGAAGTGCTGGTGCTGGGCTTCCCCGATGCAGACGGCGCGATCCTGCTGGCCCGGCCTGACGGCGACGCGCCAGACGGCGCGCGGATGGCCTAGGCAGCGCCCAGCGCCTGGCGCAGGTCTCCCAGCCACGGATCATAGGGCAACCAGGCGCCCTGCCCCTTGCGGTTGAGCGGCTGGCGCACCTGTTCGCTGCTGGCCGTGCGCACCGCGCGTTCGGTCTGGTGGAAGTTGAGGCAGGCATCTTCGAACGGCAGGCCGCAATGGTCGAGCATGCGGCGGATCTGCCCTTCGGGATCGTCGAGCACATCTTCGTGCTGCACCCGCAACACCTTGCCCGGCAACACCTCGTCCCAATGCTGCATCAGGTCGACATAGTCGGTGTAATAGCGGCCGATCTCGGTGAGGCCGTAAGTGAACTCCTGCCCCTCGGCGAACAGCTGCTTGAAGCCGGAGAAACAGCAATCCATCGGCGCGCGGCGGGCGTCGATGATCTTGGCATTGGGCAGGATCAGGTGGATCAGCCCGATATGGCGGAAGTTGTTGGGCATCTTGTCGATGAAGAACGGCGCGCCCTGGCGGTGGATGCGGGTGTTCTCGATGAACTGCTCGCCGAATGTCGCCAGCTGCTCATCGGAGAGTTCATGCAACACCTGCGGGTAGCGTGACTGCCCCGCCTTGCGTCCACGGAGCCTGTGCGCCAGCGCCAGGATATCCGGCAGTTCCAGCGTCCCGTCGACCTGCGAATGACTGGCCAGGATCTGCTCCAGCAAGGTCGAACCCGCACGCGGCAGGCCAAGGATGAATATCGGATCGGGAGCGGCATGGCCTGCACCTGCGTGCTTGGCAAACAGCTCCGGCGTGCAAAACTCGGCCTGCTTGGCCAGTTCCGCGCTCATGGCATCCGCATCGTAGCGCGTCTGCGCCCGCTTCAGGGCATTGCCCTTCTCGTACCAGCCGAAGCTGGCCTCGTAATTCTTGCGATCTTCGTGCGCCTTGCCGAGCGCAAAGGATAGGTGGACGCGGTCCATGAAGGCCAAGTCCGGGCGCGCCGCCTGCTGCTCCATCGTCGCGATCTCGGCATCGGTGAACTCGTAGGTCTTGAGATTGGCCAGCGCATACCAGGCATCGCCGTGTTCGGGCCTGGCGGAAAAGGCCGCACGGTAGCTGGCGACGGCTTCGTCGCTCCTGCCCGTGGTCTTGAGCGCATGACCGCGGCTGGTGAGCGTCGCCGGATCGCCCGGAATCTTCTCCAGCACCTGTTCGAACAGCGCAAAGGCGCGGTCGTAGTCGCCCGTCTGCATGGATTCGATGGCAAGGTGTGACTGGAACAGCGGGCTGCCCGGATCGCTGTCGTAGAGCGCCTCGGCCACTTCGCGCGCCTTGGCGAACTTCTGCCGCCGCCGCAGCGCGTCGATATAGTCGAGCCGGACCTGCACGTTCGCCGGTTCGAACACGGTCGCGCTTTCCAGCAGGAACTCGGCGTCGTCGAGGATCCCCAGCTTGATGCCGATCTGCGCCAGCAGGCGCATGCCCTCGACGTGCTTGGGGTTGTTGCGCAGGAAGTGGCGGCACACTTCCTCTGCCCGCAGCAGGCGGCCTTCGTGGAGGTGGTGGGTGACCGCCACCAGCTCGCGCGGCAGGGCGGCAATGCGCTCTGCCTGTGCCCGCGCCGCCCGTGTTTCCGCGCCGGATTGCAGGTCTGCGAGCGCCCGCCAGCTGGCATCGAGTGCCGGGTTGAACCGGGTAGCGCGCTGGTAGGCAGCGACGGCATCGGCATTGCGGCCTTCGGCGCGGGCGAGGTGACCGCTCTCCTGCCAGGCGCGGCCATATTCGGGCATGACGGCATGCAGGCGCGCCAAATTGGCTTCGGCTTCGGGATATCGCTGCAGGTAGCGCAGGGCGACGGCGGCCATGTAGAGCGCCTCGGCATCGTCTGGTTCGACAGCCAGCACCGGTTCGACCAGTGCCAGCCCCTGTGCAAAGTCGCCTGCCTGCAGCGCGTTTTGCACCAGCTTCAGTTGCTCGTCCCGGTCGCTCATGCGGCCTCCCTAACAAAGCCCGGCAGCACATACAAAACAGCGGGGGCGAACCATGGTTCGCCCCCGCCGATTGTCATGCCATGAAGGCGGATCAGTAGTCGTAAGAGACCCGGAAACCGACAGTCAGCGGACGGTTGGTGGTGATCCGCGCGCGGTCGTTGACGAAGTTGCCCGAGATCTGCGCCCGTTCGTCGAACAGGTTCTCGCCGAAGACCTCGAAGCGCCACATGTCCGCTTCGATACCGGCAGCCAGATCGACGACGGTGTAGCTTTCCAGCTCGAGCTTGTTGATCTCGATGATGTCGGTGAACTTCGATGCCGAATAGGTGACCTGCGGCTGGATGTAGGCACCCAGCGTGTTCGACAGGTCCCATTCGTAGCGGATGCGGACATTGCCCTGGAATTCCGGAGCAAAGGCCAGCGGCTCACCGACGACCACGTCGTTGGTCGGCGTCAGCACTTCGGTGATCTCGGTGTCGAGAATCGAGAAGGCACCGGCGAAGGTAAAGCCCGGCAGCGAGTAAGGCGCGACGGTGAAGTCGGCCTCGAGACCGTAGATCTCTGCATTGGCCGCATTGTCCGAGAAGAACAGGTTGGTGATGCTGGGATCGAGGATCGTCGTCTGCAGGCGGCTGATGTCGACATAGAAGGCACTGCCGTTGAAGCGCAGCTGGCCGTCGATCAGGTCAAGCTTCCAGCCGATCTCGTAGTTCTGCACCTCGTCGGTCTGCAGTTCGAACGGGACGGTGAAGCCCGCGCCATTGGTGGCGCCACCCGGACGGTTCAGCAGGCCCGGACGGAAACCTTCCGAATAGGTCGCGTAGACCAGCGTGTCCGGAGTGGGCGTGACCTGGATCGTGCCCTTGTAGATGAACCCGTCGGTCTGCGCCGTGTCGGGCGCGCGGACGGCATTGAACACCTGCTGTGCCTGGCTGGCGGAAAGACCGGCGTCCATGATGTCCTGTAGGCTGTCGTCCAGCGTGAAGGTCTGGCGCAGGTCCGCGTTGCACGAGTTGATGAAGGTATAGCTGCCATCACCATCGTAGAGGTCGTTCAGGTCCGTGCCGAAGGCATTGGCATCCTGCGCCGCCCCCGAATTGCAGAACGAACCGTTGGCACTGCCTTCGAAATCGACTTCGATATCGTAATAGCGCGCGCCCAAGGTCAGCGTCAGTAGGTCCGGCACCACGTCGAAGCTGACTTCGCCGAAAATGCCGATCTGTTCGTCCGTCCGGCGGATGTCGTTGCGGAAGATGGTTGCAGCCGGGAACGGGCCGGGATCGGAATTGTAGCCGGCCTGCGGGAAGTTCGGCGCGAACGGACCGAACGGCTGGGCGATCACGTTGCCCGGATAGGCGAAGTCGTTGCGCTCGCGCAGTTCCAGGTCGGAGTAGAAACCACCGGCGGTGGCGCGAACGCGCCAGTCCTGTGGCGTGCTGAAGCGCAGTTCCTGCGTGAACACGGTCGTGTCGCTGTCCGAGGTCACATAGAGGTTGGGCGCCTGGCAGGTGCCCGAGGGATCTGCAGCACCAGGATAGCTGACCGAGCCGTCACAGATGTAATACGGCAGGTACTGCCCGATGAACATGTAGTCGGTGTAGTCGACGCGCTGCTCTGTCTCGCGATCGGTGTAGGCACCGGTGTAGACCACATCGAGCATGGCCAGGCGGCCTTCAACGGTCCAGCTGGTGTTGCTGAAATCGTCTTCCAGCCGGTCTTCCTCGTAGCGCTGGATTTCCAGGTCATCGAGGCCGTCCAGCTCGGGATCGGCGAAGAACACGCCATCGCTCTCGACGCTCTGGCGCGAATGGGCGACGGTGATCGTCCAGTCCGGCGTGATCTCCCACAGCGCAGTGGCGCGGAAACCGGCGTAGCTCGTATCGTTGAAATCCTCTTCCACGAGCCCGGCATTGTCGGCCGCGAGGAAGTTGACGTCCGACAGGTCCGCGGTCGACTGGAAACCCGCGCGCAGGGCGCTCACCGGCACGCCGTTGGCGCGCACGGTGCCGGCCGGGCGGAAGCGGGCGCTTTCGCTCAGGTCCTGTGTGCCCTGGACATTGTCGATATAGCCACCCTGCTGGTCGAGATAGGCGACGCCGCGCAGTGCCAGGGTGTCGGTCACCGGCACGTTGAGCATGACCTCCGCCTTGTACGAGGTCTCGCCGCCTTGGGTGAAGCTGACTCCCGCCGATGCACCGGCGTCGAATCCGGAAAGGTCCGGCTTGTTGGTTATCAGGCGGACCACACCAGCCTGCGAGCTGGCACCAAAGAGCGTGCCCTGCGGCCCCGAGAGAACCTCGATCCGCGACAGGTCAGCGGCATAGACGTCGAGGTTGCGACCCGGCTGCGCCAGCGGCTGCTCGTCGAGGTACATGGCAACGTTGGGCGCGAGACCGGCAACACCGGCCGTGGTCAGGTTCGGCGTGGTCGAGGCCAGGCCGCGGATGTAGATGGTCGACTGGCCGGGGCCGCTGCCGCCTGCCGTGACGGTGGGCAGCTGGTCGAGGTAGTCCTCGAAGGTATCGATGTTGAGTTCTTCAAGGCCTTCTGCGCCGAGCGCCTGGACCGAGATCGGCACATCCTGCAGGTCTTCTTCGCGCTTGGTGGCGGTAACAACGATGGTGCCCACACCACCCTGCCGCGCCTGGGGAGCAGCCGGGGCTGCCTCCTGCGCCAAGGCGGGTGCTGCGAGTGCAATGGCAAGCGCGCCAACTGACGCGCCGCTCGTAAATTTCGACATTTCTGGAATACCCCTTTGAAGTCGCAATGCGAGATCACGCGACGACGGTTCCGGGCCGCATGATCATACAAATATCCAGCGCAAAAGAATATGCGCGCGGCGCGAGCGAATAGCGGGGCTATTTGGGGGATGCCACCGGACTCACCGGAATTCGCTGGAGTCCAATTTCATATGTTGCATAAGAACAACATAAAAATAATTATGTAAGCATAGATCAAATAGAGAAATGTCGTGACTTCAATGCATATATCTTTTTGTCATTTTACATGACTTTTACGCAAACGGCCGAATATTGCTTGCAATAGCTCCGAAAGTCCATTTTTCTCTTTATTCGAATTCACGCTATTGCTTCTTGATCGTTACTACGCCTTGTTTTGCGCAGCCTCCCACTCCTCGCAAGCCTCTGCAGTAGTCGGCACCCCGTGCCGCTGGCGGATCAGGTCGAATATCACTGCCTTGACGATGGAAATGGCCATCAGCGCGACGACGACGGAGAATGGCAGCGCGCCGATGATCATCGTAATCCGGATCGCATCGATCCCGCCGATGATCAGCATGGATCCGACCATGAAGGCCAGCGCGGCACCCCAGAACAGGATGTGCCGGCGGCGCTGGCCATCGGTTTCACCCGCACCGTTGATGGTGTTCACGATCAGGATCGCGCTGTCGGCGCTGGTAACGAGATAGGTCATCAGCAGGACGACGACGAGGGCAGAAACCACCCAGGCAAGACCGGGGTCGAACAGGACCGCCAGCGTGGCGTAGAGCTGATCCGAAATACCGGCATTGACGATACTGCCGTTCGCGGCACCGCTCAGTTCCAGGTCGATCGCCGTGCCGCCTACCAGCGTCATCCAGACAAAGCACATCAGCGACGGCACCAGCAGCACGCCGAGCACGTATTCGCGCACGGTGCGGCCGCGCGAGATGCGGGCGATGAACATGCCTACGAACGGCGCGAAGGCGATCCACCAGGCCCAGTAGAATACGCTCCAGTCGAGTTGCCACTGCACCAGCGCCTCGCCCACCGGAGTTCCATCCGAGGGGAACAGCGTGAAGGCCTTGGCGGGCAAGGTCCGCAGATAGTCATACAGCCCGACACCAAGCAGTTCGAGACTGTAGAGGCCCGCGCCAAAGACGGCGAACAGCGCCAGCAAGGTGAAAGAAAGTCCCATGTTGAGGTTGGACAACCACTTGATGCCCTTGCCGACACCCGACAGCGCACTGAACGTCGAGGCCCCCACCAGCAGCACGAGCGAGACGATGATTGCTGCCGGGGTCGAACTGCCTTCGGCATCCACCAGCCAGCCGCCCATGCCCAGTCGGTTGAGACCAGCAACGAACTGTTCGACGCCGAAGCCCATGGTTACGGCCACGCCAAGGATGGTGGCGACCACTGCCACGATGTCGACCAGGTGGCCGGCCCGGCCCGACATCACCGTGCCGAACAGCGGCGCGAGGGCAGAGCGGATCGTCAGCGGCAGGTTGCGGCGATATGCCACATACCCGATCGCCAGCCCAACCAGGCCGTAGCTTGACCATGCGGCCAGGCCCCAGTGCAGAAAGGTATAGATGTAGGCCGGACGCACGGCTTCAGCTGACAGTGGCGCGGCGTCACCGCGGATGATGTCGGGGTTGTTGGCGAAATGGGCCAGCGGCTCGCCGGTGGAATAGGTCAGCATGCCGATGCCGATGCCCGCCCCGAACAGCATGGCGAACCAGCTGAAGCGGCCGAATTCGGGCTTTTCGCCGGGCGCGCCGATGCGCAGGGTGCCCGCTTGCGGGATCAGGGCCAGTCCCAGCGTCACCAGCATCAGCGAGCCGACAAGGTAGACGTACCAGCCGGAGAAGGTCGAAATGATCGTCAAGTTGGCAGCCGAAAGTGTCTCGTTCGCGCTGACGGGAAAGAAGATGGCCCACATGATGATGAGCGACACGATGATCTTGGAAGGAATGGTCACCGAGCGGCTGAAGCCGTCGTAGAATCCGCGGTCGTGGGTCTTGATGGGCAGGTCCACCAGGGGTGGATCAATCGGCGCGTCCTCCGGCTTGGTTGCGGGGATCTGCTCGTTCACGAAATGGCCCTCCTGCCGTGGTGGCAACGGCTCCGCACCGGCGAAAGGCGCCAGATGCTGAACCGTCAGTGCTGGGAATGGCATTGAGCATAGAGAACTGGGGCATCAATGCAAACGCAGGGCCAATCACGCCGTTTATGGAACCCCCTCGCCACAGCGCCCGTTCTGGGTATAAGCGCCGCAAAACCAATAGTCCGACAAACCGATGGGGACCCTCCATGAGCGCAGAAACCAGCATCCCGCCCGGCATCGACCTGCTCGAAGAAATCAACCGCCTGCGCAAGGAGCGCAACGCGGTGATTCTGGCGCACTATTACCAGCGCCCCGAGCTGCAGGACCTCGCCGACTTCGTGGGTGACAGCCTGGAGCTGTCGAAGAAGGCTGCCGAGACCGACGCTGACGTCATCGCCTTCTGCGGCGTGAAGTTCATGGCCGATACCGCCAAGATCCTCAGCCCCGAAAAGATCGTCGTGCTGCCCGACATGGAAGCCGGTTGCAGCCTGGAAGACAGCTGCCCGCCGGACAAGTTCGCCGCCTTCCGCGCCAAGCATCCAGACCATATCGCGCTGACCTACATCAACTGCTCGACTGAGGTGAAAGCGCTGTCGGACGTGATCGTCACCAGCTCCAGCGCCGAGACCATCCTCAGCCAGATCCCGGAAGACCAGCCGATCATCTTCGGGCCGGACCGGCACCTGGGCGGCTACCTGAACCGCAAGTTCAACCGCGAGATGCTGCTGTGGCCGGGCGTGTGCATCGTGCACGAGGCTTTCAGCGAGAAGGAGCTGATCAAGCTCAAGGCCGAGCATCCCGAAGCGCCCATCGCCGCGCACCCGGAATGCCCGCCGCACATCATCGACCACGCCGACTATGTCGGCTCGACCAGCGGCATCCTCAATTTCGCAAAGACCTTCCCCGGCGACACGCTGATCGTGGCGACCGAACCGCACATCATCCACCAGATGGAAAAGGCGATCCCCGAGAAGACCTTCCTCGGCGCGCCGGGTGCGGACGGCAACTGCAACTGCAACATCTGCCCCTACATGGCGCTCAACACCATGGAGAAGCTCTACCTCTGCCTGCGCGACCTGGAGCCGCGCATCGAGATCGAGGAAGACCTGCGCCTGAAGGCCAAGGCCAGCCTCAACAAGATGCTGGAAATGGCTGCTGGCACTGTAGGCAAGGGTGACCTGGGGCGGGCGTAACCGGGCGGATCAATGCCGCTTTACCGCCTCCTGATCGAGGGACGGGACTTCCCCGGCTTCCTGTTCGACAAGACGGACACGCCGTTCGGCTTCTTCACCACGCGCTGGGTCGAAGCTGCAGATCCAGTGGACGCAGAGCTGACCGCCTTTCGTTCGGTGCGTTGGGAGTTCAAGGACATCCTTCCCGAGCAAAAGGGCAGCGAAACCGAACCGACACTTCACCTTGTCGACATCGAGGAAGTTGACGACATTCCCGAGGACGCGCCGAGTTCCGGGGCGACATGGTTCCCGATGGGTAATGATTAGCCGCAACCCAACGCCCTTTCGCGCGTTGTCCCTCTCATGAGGGCACAACTCCTGTGGGCATGGCGGCGGCTTAACGCCAATTACTGGTTCTATCCGGCGCTGTTCGCCGTGCTGGCCTTGGCACTCGCCTTTGCCTGCATCGCGGCGGACCGCGCGGGCTGGGCGGAGCGGCTTAACGAGGTCGAATGGCTGGTGCCGGCGCGGCCTGACGGGGCGGCCAACATGCTCACGGTTATCGCCGGCAGCATGATCGCAGTCGCTTCGACCGTGTTCTCGATCACCATCGTCGCGGTCAGCTATGCCAGCAGCACCTATGGCCCGCGCCTGCTCACCAATTTCATGGAAGACAAGGGCAACCAGTTTTCGCTGGCGACCTTCATCGGCACCTTTGTCTTCGCCATTACCGTCCTGCGCACCGTTCGCGGGGAGGACGAAAGCGCATCGACCACGGTTGACGCTGCCGCCACCACTCTGCCGGGGTTCGTGCCGCAACTCTCGCTGCTGGTGGCCTTCCTCCTGATGGGACTGTCAGTGGCGGTGCTGGTCTATTTCCTCAATCATGTGCCCTCTGCCATCCGCATCAACCAGGTGGTGCGCGGCATCGGCGAGCGGCTGATGAGCCTGATCGCGAAGACCTATCCCGAGCGGGGAGAAAACGGCGACCTTGCACGGCGTCCTGAAGGCAATCCGCTTCTGGCGAAAGAAGCGGGCTATGTGCAACTGATCGATTTCGAGGAACTGGCGCGGATGGCCCGCGACTGCGGCAGCCAGTTCACCCTCTCGGTGCGCACCGGCGATTTCGTCCACCGGGGGCTAACGATCCTGCAAGTCTCGGGCGGTGACTGCGACGAAGAGCGAATGGAAGAGTTGCACGGCTGTTTCACGCAAGGCGCGGGCCGCACGCCCGAACAGGACCCGGAGTTCCTGATCGATGAACTGGTGGAGATCGGATTGCGGGCCCTGTCTCCCGGCATCAACGATCCCTTCACGGCCGTGACCGCACTCCATTGGCTGGGTGCGGCAACAGCCGAACTCGGCAGTCGGAAATTGGTGAAGCAGGTGTGCGACGAGGATGCAGAGTCCTGTCCCGTCCATCCGGTGCCCGACGATTTCGACCACTACGTGCGGCGCGGTTTCGGTGCCATTCGCAGTGCTGTCGCGACGAGCCCCATTGCCGCGCGAATAATGCTGGAAACGCTGCAAAATGCTGCCGGTTCGGTGTCTTCCGACAACCGCCGGACGCTGCTGCTCGACGAGGCAAAGCGCCTGCACGAACAGGCCTCCCTCAATCTGCGAGGACCGGACAAGCGCGAAGTCGACGAACGCTTCGCGGTACTCATGGCCGAGTTCGACCAGGCCCGCTCTGCCTAGGCGCGCACTCGCGGCGTCACGACTTTCGCCAGCACCAGCGCGCTGGCCACCAGCACGATGCCGAGCAGGTCGAGCGGCACCAGCAGCTCGTCGAACACCCACCAGCCGACCAGCGCCGCCACGGCGGGCTGGGTCAGCAGGCCGATGCCGATCACCAGCGGCGGGAACAGCCGCAGGGCATAGACCAGCAGGCCCTGGCCCACGATCTGGCTGGAAAAGGCGAGCACCAGCAGCGGGGTCCAGTCGGTCGGCCAGACCGGTTCGCCGCGTAGCAGCGCGACACCCAACAGTACCGGCGTACTCGCCAGCCCGGCGAGCGCGAGCAGGCTCCAGCTGCCTAGCTGCTTGCGCGCATCCTGCAGGATCAGCAGGTAGCCCGCGTAGAGGATGCCCGCGAGCAGGCAGAACAGGTCGCCGATCAGGTTGGCGGTCGACAGCTCCAGCGACCGGCCCAGCAGGATGGCCGCGCCGGTGATCGCTGCGACAATTGCGGGCCATTCGCGGCCCGCCGGCAGGCGGCGGAGCATGACGAAACCCCAGACCATCAGGATGATGCTCCCCGAATTACCGAACAGCACCGCGTTGGCCAGCCGGGTGTCGCCGATGCCCACGTGCCAGGAGGCAATGTCGAAACCGAACAGCACGCCCGCCGCCGCCACGGCGAGGTAGGTCTTGCGCGGCAGGCCGGTCACCGCCTGGCCGTTAAGGCGCGCGAACAGGAACAGGAACGGCAGCGCCAGCGCCAGCCGCCAGAAACCCGCGCTCACCGGGCCGCTGTCCGCCAGCCGCACCAGCCAGGGGCCGCAGGCAAGCGCGACGTTGCCGCCGATCAGGGCGGCGAAGCCCAGCGCCCGTGCGCGAATCCCTTCGTCGGCATGTTCCACCCTGCCGCTCTAGCGCGCGCGCCATGGTTAGCTATAGGAAAGCACCAGCACGCAAGAGGCGGAGGAAAACCCGTGCCGATCAGATCATGGATGTTCGTTCCCGGCGACAGCGAGAAGAAGCTGGCCAAGGCCCCCGAACTCGGCGCCGACGTGCTGATCGTCGACCTCGAGGACGCCGTCGCGCCCGCGGCGAAAGAGACCGCGCGCACCCTGTCGCGGGAATGGCTGGAATACATGGGCCAGCACTATCCGCAGCAGGCCTGCTGGGTGCGCATCAACCCGATCGACGGCGAGCTGTGGCGCGACGACCTGCGCATGGTCATGCCGAGCAAGCCTGCAGGGATCATGGTCCCCAAGGCCAGCGGACCGGAGCAGCTGCGCACGCTGATGGCCGAGCTCTACGAGGTCGAACAGCGTAGCGGGGTGGCCCCCAATACCACGCGCTTGCTGCCGCTGGTGAGCGAGACGGCCCATGCCGCCCTCACCCTCACCGCTTACGGCGATCCCGCCAATGCCATGCCGCGCCTGCTGGGGCTGACCTGGGGCGCGGAAGACCTGTCCGCTGCCATCGGTGCAAGCCGCAAGCGCGATGCCAACGGCGTCTGGACCGACTTGTTCCGCATGGTGCGCGCGCAGGTGCTGCTGACGGCCCATGCAGCAGGCATCGCCGCCATCGACACGTTGCACGCCGACTTCCGCGACGAGGACGGCCTGCGCCGGGTGGCGCGCGAGAGTTACGAGGATGGCTTTGCCGGCATGCTGGCGATCCATCCCGCGCAGGTGCCGATCATCAATGCCGCCTTCACCCCCAGCGAAGCAGAACTGGCCGAGGCACAAGCCATCGTCGATGCCTTTGCCGCGGCGCCGGGCGTGGGCGCAGTGCAGCTCAACGGGCGGATGATCGACCAGCCGCACCTCGACCAGGCGAGGAAGCTGCTGGCGCGCGCCAGCTAGGCCTTATTCGGCAGGGGCTTCGGCCGCTTCGGCGGGGGCAGGCTCGGCAGCTGCTTCCGGGGCCGCCGCGTCTTCTCCGGTTGCCGGGTCATTGCTGCTTGCTGGCGCTTCCGGATCGGGCTCGCGCAGTGGGGCCTGCGAGCGGACCTCGTCCACCGGCAGCATGGCATCGCTGATCGTGCCTTCCAGAACCTCGCCCGATGCCTCGCGCCCGTCGTCCTCGGTGGAAACCTCGGGCTCGTCATTGCAGGCCGCCAGCAGCAGCAACGGCGCGGCAAGGGTCAGGGTCGCAAGGATACGCATGGTCATTGGCCTTCCGGATCAGCAATCGCGGCGAGGAATTCCCCGGCGCGCGCCAGCAATGCCTCATCCCACTCGGCCGGTGCAACCGTCTTTCCGAGCCGCTCCATCGAGGTGACGCCATATTCGGCGATGCCGCAGGGCACGATGCCGCCGAAATGGGAGAGGTCGGGCGACAGGTTCACCGCGAAACCGTGCATGGTGACCCAGCGCCGCACGCGCACACCGATGGCGCCGATCTTGGCCTCGCTGCCGTCGGCCTCGTGGGTCCAGATGCCGATCCGGTCGGGCACGGCAAAGGCCTCCACCCCGAAGTCGGCGAGCGTCGCGATCACCCAGCCTTCCAGCGAATGGACGAACTGGCGCACGTCCTTGGCGCGCTGCTTCAGGTCGAGCAGGACATAGCAGACCCGCTGCCCCGGCCCGTGGTAGGTGTAGCGCCCGCCGCGCCCGGTCTCGACCACGTCGAAGCGCGGGTCCACCAGCTCGGCCACGTCGGCGCTGGTGCCGGCGGTGTAGACCGGCGGATGCTCCAGCAGCCAGACCAGCTCGCGCACGTCATCGCCAGCAGCCAGCGCGAGGTTGCGCGCTTCCTGCTCGGCGAGGGCCTCGCGGTAAGGTACCTGGCCCGGCGAAATACGCCATTCGATTGACGGGTCGAGAGAAATGCGTGTGTCGTTCATCGCTGGCCGATTGCGTGGCGATAGTGATCGCGCTTATCAAGGGCGAAAGCGAGGCAGGACGACTTATGCAGGCAAGACTGGACATGAACCGGGCGTGGGCAGACGCCAAAGCCATGCTGGCGGCCAACATGCAGGTGCTGCTGGTGGTGGCGGGTGTGTTCTTCTTCCTGCCCAATGCCATCGCGGCGGTGTTCATGCCGTCATTCGGGGAAGTCCTGGTTCAGATCGAAGCTCTTGGCCCCACACCCAATCCGGATGACGTGCTCGCCCTGTTCAGCGAATTCATGGGCCGCACCTGGTGGATCTACCTGCTGCTGGCACTGCTGCAGGCCATCGGCATGCTGGGCCTGCTGGCGCTGCTGTCGGACAGCAACAGGCCCACGGTAGGACAGGCGCTGGCCTTCGGCGTCATGGCCGTCGTGCCATATGTGGTGGGCCAACTGATTGTCGGTCTGGCGCAGTCGGGCGCGGTATTCTTGCCGATTGCTTTGGGGGCTTCGGTCTCGGCCGGTCTCGGCCTGCTGCTGGGCCTCGTCGGCGTTGTCGCCGCAGTCTACCTGTGGGTGAAATGCTCGCTGCTCGCGCCGGTGATGGCGATCGAACGCAAGCTCAATCCCTTTGCGGCCCTGGCGCGATCCTGGCGGCTGACCAAGGGCAATTCGCTTGTCCTCTTCGCTTTCTACGCGCTGATCATCGTCGCGGTGATGGTGATCGGGCTGGTGGCGCAACTGGTGGTGAGTGTCTCTTCGCTGCTGGGCCCGTCCGCACTTATGCTGGCAGCGGCGATTGTCGGCAGCTTCGTTACCCTGGGCTACAACGTCGTGAAGCTGGGTGTGCTCGCCGCCGTGCACCGGCAGCTGTCGGGCAACCCCGGCAAGGATATCGGCAAGACCTTCGACTGATCCCCCGCCGCACAGGCGCGGTCAGAGGATCTCCAGCACCGTGTCCTGCGGGCGGCACAGGCGCACGCCCTTTTCGGTTTCCACCAGCGGACGGTTGATCAGGATCGGATCGGCAACCATGGCATCGAGGACGGTGTCGGCATCGGCATCCGGCAGGCCGCGCTCCTCCGCATCCGTTCCGCGCAGGCGCAGGCCTTCTGCCGGCGTCATCCCCGCATCGGCATAGAGCTGCGCCAGCTTCTCGCGGCTGGGCGGGTCCTTCAGGTATTCGACCACCGTCAGCTCGACCTGCGAGAGGTTCTCGAGGATGCCCAGTGTCTTGCGCGAAGTGCCGCATTTGGGGTTGTGCCAGATCGTCGCCTTCATCGGGTTTCCTCCTCGAAAATGATGTCCTGCGCGCCCTAGCGCGGAAGCTGCCCCACCGACAATCCCCCATTCCATCAGACTTATAGGGTTGTTTTTGAGAACCCCTCGCAATAGATATGCTCTTGCGAATCATTAGCAATAATAAGTCATGAGGGAATTCACCATCCACTATCTCGCCCCCCGCATCGCCCTGCTCGCCAGCGCGGCCGCCGTCCTGCCGGTGCCAGCCTTGGCAGAGGAAGCCGTCGCCGATAGCGCCGCCGAGTCCGGAGGACCCGCCATCGTCGTCTCCGCGACCCGGACTCCCGTGCTGGTCGACGAGGCTCCCGCCACCGTCACCGTCATCGATGCCGAGCAGATCGAGGACGAATTCGTCACCGATATCCGCGACCTCGTTCGCTACGAGCCGGGCGTCACCGTCCGCCGCGCCCCGGCTCGCTTCGGTGCGGCGCTGGGCACCACCGGCCGCGCCCGGAACGAGGACATTGCCATTCGCGGGATCGGCGGAAACCGCGTGCTGATCCAGGTCGACGGCATCCGCAGTCCGCAAGGCTTTGCCTTCGGCGCGCAGGACGCTGGCCGCGGCGGCTATGCCGATGTCTCGCTGGTGAAGTCGGTGGAGATCCTGCGCGGCCCCGCATCCGCGCTCTACGGCAGCGACGGACTGGCCGGTGCGGTCAGCTTCACCACCCGCGACCCGGCAGACCTTATCGCCGATGGCAATGCACTCGGCGGCTTCGCCAGCGCGCAGTTCAGTTCGGCAGACAACGAATTTTCGGAGACCGCCGCGCTTGCCGGACAGTCCGGTTCGTTCTCCGCCATGCTGGCCTACACCCGCCGCGACTTCGAGGAGCTGGACAACCGCGGCACGGTGGGCGGTATCGGCGAAAGCCGCACCTTGCCCAACCCGCAGGACGGGCATTCCGATGCCCTGCTCGGCAAGCTGGTATGGCAGCAGGGCGGCCACCGCCTGCGGCTGACCGGCGAGTACCTGCACACCGAAGTCTTCAGCGACGTGCTGACCGGCGAAGGCCCCGCCTTCCTGTTCGGCCCTTCCCCCAGCTGGATCGTCGATGACCTGACCGCCTTCGACACCACGGAGCGTGTGCGCACTTCGCTCGACTACACCTGGGAAGGCGAAGGCGTGGTCGATTATGCGCACCTCGCCGCCCACTACCAGGACGGCGAGGATACCCAGTTCACCGACGAGGACCGCTCCCCGGTCAGTGCCACGCCGCGCCCGGACCGCGAGCGGTTCAATACTTTCGAGAACGAGGTCTGGGGCCTCGTCGCCGATGCGCGGTCGGAGTTTTTCGCGGGGAGCACCGGTCACGTGCTCGCCTATGGCGGCGACATCAGCTGGACCCGCCAGCAGGGCCTGCGCGACGGCACCGAGCCGCCTGCGGGCGAAGTGTTCCCCACCAGCGCCTTCCCGGCGACCGACTTCACGCTGGGCGGCCTCTACATCGCGGACCAGATTTCGCTGCTCGGCGGCAGGCTGGAGGTCTTCCCCGCCGTCCGGTTCGATTTCTACGAGCTCGACCCCACGGACGATCCGTTGCTGCCGGCCTTCAGCGGCGCAGGCCAGAGCGGCAGCCGCCTCTCGCCCAAGATCGGCGTCACTTTCGACCTGGCCGACCGGGTGCTGGGCTTTGCCAATTACGGCCAGGGCTTCCGCGCGCCGACGCCGAGCCAGGTGAACAACTTCTTCGAAAACCTCGCCTACGGCTACACCTCCGCCCCCAACCCGGACCTTGGCCCCGAACGCAGCGAAAGTTACGAGGCGGGGCTGCGATACCTCGGCGACCATGTAACCGCTTCGGTCACCGCCTTCCGCGCCGACTACAGCGACTTCATCAGCCAGGAAGTGGTCGGCGGATCGTTCACGCCCAGCGATCCCGCCGTCTACCAGTACGTCAACCTCGATAGCGTGCGGATCGAGGGGATCGAGGCGCGGGCCTCGCTCGACCTCGACAACGGATTGTTCGGCCGCGTCGCCGCCGCCTACGCCGACGGCGACCTGCGCGATCCCGCAGGTGATCAGCCGCTGGGCACCATCGACCCGTTCAGCTTGGTGGCGGGCATCGGTTACCGCGCGCCGGATCGCCGGTTCGGCGGCGAGCTGATCGCCACCTACAATGCCCGCAAGTCCGCCGATGACACGGCGGGCCTGTGCACCGGCGACTGCTTCCGGCCCGACTCCTTCGTGGTGCTGGACGCCACCGCCTTCTTCGCGGTCACGGAATCGCTGAAGCTGCGCGCTGGCATCTTCAACGTGACTAACGAAACCTACGCTTACTGGTCCGACGTTCGCGGGCTGTCCGACACCTCCACCGTGACCGAGGCCTTTACCCGCCCCGGCCGCAACGCGAGCGTCTCCATCAACTTCACATTCTGAGGGGAACCACGATGAATACCAAGACCATTACCCTGCTCGGCGCGGCCATGCTGGGCCTTGCCGCCACGTCCACGCCGGCGCTTGCCGACGGCCCGATTGCCGACCGCGGCGAAGCGGCGGAGAGCGCCTCTTTCGAAAGCGACCGCGCGGCCATCCTGGCCATGGCGGGCGACTACCGCGTGCGCTTCGACATGCAGGAATCGACGCCGTGGCTGGAAGGCTACGAGCCGCTCGAGCGCAAGATTTCGGGCGGCTACGAATCGGTCCGCGTGATCGAGGACACGGGTGACCTGATCGTCCTGCAGCACCTGCTGGTGGTGGGCGCCGAGGGCGAGGAGTTCGTCATAAAGCACTGGCGGCAGGACTGGCAGTACGAACCGGAGGCCGTGCTGACCTATGCCGGACCGGACCACTGGGTGATGACCGAAGTGCCCGAGCGGATGCGTAACGGCCGCTGGTCGCAGACGGTCTACCAGGTCGACGACAGCCCGCGTTATGCCGGCTGGGGCCAGTGGGAAGTGACCAATGGCGTGCCGCGCTGGCGCAGCAACTGGACGGACCGGCCGCTGGCGCGCCGCGATGCTGTGCGCGACCCGATCTACGATCGCTATGCCGCGATCAACCGCCACCAGCTGACGCCAACCGGGTGGATCCACTGGCAGGACAATACCAAGATGATGCCTGCCGCCGACGGCTCGGGCGAGTTGGTGCCCGTGGTGCAGGAATATGTGCTCAACACCTACGACCGCTTCGACGGCTACAACACCGGCGCGGCGGATGCCTATTGGGCGGACACGCAAGGATACTGGGCCGCCGTACGCGCGCAGTGGGACGAAGTGATCGACACCACCGGCGGCATCGTCATCGAGGAAGAGGCGCAAACGGGCACGGTGATCAGCGGGCGGCTGCTGGAAATCGCCAACGAGATTCGCGACGGCGAAGTGACCGAAGCCCAGGCCATCGCCGAAGCGCGGGACCTGATCGGCGGCGCGACTGCAAACGCCACCATGTCAGTTCGCGACTAGCCCCCGGGCCTGCGCGGGCTGCAACATGCCATGGCCACCCGCGCAGGCCCACCCGCTCCAGAAAATCGCTGCATCGACCCAGTTTGCTGTTGCCATTGATAATCACTCTCAATAGAGACGCTCTTGCAAATCAATCGCAACAAGACTCGCTAGGAATTTCCCATTCGTATTACCGTTACCGCCGCCGCCCTGTTGTCCAGCGTTGCAATCCTGCCCGTTGCGGCCCTCGCCGAGGAAACACCGGCCCCGGCTCCGCAGCGTGATTACCTGCCCGGCAACATCGTGGTGACCGGCGAGCGCGACAGCTACACCACCGACGACGGCAGCACCGGCACCCGCACCCCCACGCCGATCATCGACGTGCCGCAGGCAGTGACGGTGATCACCTCGGACCAGCTGGAAGACCAGGGCATCACCACGCTCAACGATGCGCTGCGCTTCATTCCGGGCGTCAGCATGGAAACCGGCGAAGGCCATCGCGACGAAGTGTTCATCCGCGGGCAGGAAACCACGGCGGACTTCTACCTCGACGGCCTGCGCGACGACGCGGAGTACTATCGCTCGCTCTACAACGTCGAGCGCGTGGAAGTGCTGAAAGGCGCCAATGCCCTGATCTTCGGCCGCGGTGCCGGTGGCGGCGCGATCAACCGCGTCAGCCGCGTGGCGATCTTCGACATGCCGCAGTACAGCCTTGGCGCACAGGTCGACAGCTTCGGCGCCTTCGCCCTGACCGGCGATGCCAACCTGCCGGCCGGCGAAGGCGTGGCCCTGCGCGTCATGGGCACCTACGAAGAATTCAACAACGACCGCGACTTCTACGACGGCCGCTTCATCGGCTTCACCCCCACGGTGTCCGCCCAGCTGGGCGAGGATACGCGGCTGTTCCTCACCTACACCTACGACGACGACCAGCGCGTGGTCGACCGTGGCCTGCCCTCGTTCAATGGTGGCCCGCTGCGCGGCTTCGACCAGACCTTCTTCGGTGACCGCGACTACAACCGGTCCGATGTCGAAGTGCACATTGGTCGCGCCCGGCTGGAGCACGACTTCAACGAGAGCTGGAGCCTCAACGCCAGCCTGCAGTTTGCCGATTACGACAAGTTCTATTCCAACATCGTCCCGGGCGGCGGAACCACGGCCACGACGGTGCGGCTGTCCGGCTACGAAAGCGGCACGGATCGCCAGAACCTGATCGGCATGGTCAACCTGGTCGGCCAGTTCGACACCGGCGACCTGTCGCACACCCTGCTGGTCGGTGCCGAGGCGAGCAGCTCGGACACGGATGCGGTGCGCAACCAGGCCCGCTTCAACAACGGCGCGGACACCAGTGTCACCGTTGACCTTGAAGACGTGATCTCCGTGCCCGCCTTCACCCTCGCACCGCAGCGCGCCAGCACCTCCGACCTGTCGACCCTGTCGCTCTATGCCCAGGAACAGCTCGACATCGGCATCCTGCAGCTGGTGGCCGGTGTGCGTTACGATCGCTTCGACCTCGAAAGCACCGACATCATCGCCAGTTTCGACGGCACCCGCGTCGACGAAGAGGTCTCCCCGCGTTTCGGCGTGATCCTGAAGCCGCAGGAAGACCTGTCGATCTACGCCAGCTACGCGGAAAGCTTCCTGCCCTCCTCGGGCAACCAGTTCACCGTGCTCAGCCAGCAGTCGCAGGCGCTCGAACCGGAAAGCTTCGAAAACCTCGAACTCGGCGTGAAATATGCCCCGCACCACAACCTGCTGCTCACCGCCGCGCTGTTCCGCCTGACCCGTTCGAACACGCCCTCGGTCGATCCGGTCACCAATCTCACAACGCTGGTTGGCGAGAGCACAGTGGAAGGGTTCGAAGTCGGGCTGGTGGGTGAACCGGTCGACGGCCTCTCGGTGAGCCTCGGTTACACCTATCTCGACGCAGAGATCACCGACAGCGCCGACGCCACCGATCTCGGCACCCAGCTGCAGCAGGTGCCCGAGCACCAGATCGCCGCCTGGGCGCGCTATGACCTGACCGATCGCCTTGGCTTCGGTGCGGGCCTCGTCCACCAGTCGGACCAGTTCGCCAGCAACAGCAACAACGTCGTGCTGCCCAGCTACACCCGCGTCGACGCGGCGGTGTTCTTCGAGGCGACCGATACGCTGTCGCTGCAGCTGAACGTCGAGAACCTGCTCGACGAGGACTATTACCCCAGCGCCCACGGCGACAACAACATCCAGCCGGGTGCCCCGCTCAACGCCAGCCTGGGAGCCCGCCTCCGCTTCTAAGGGATCAATCCGAACCCCTAATCGGAACCCAAGTCGTCCGGGACCGCATCCTCCACTCGCATCCCCGGAACGGCGCGCGCCGCGTCTGCAGGGTCTATACCCGGAGCAGGCGCGGCGCTGATTGTTTCACGCCGCCGTGCAACGCGCCCTGCCCGCTGGATCGCCTGCACCAGCCGCGGATAGACCCCGCAGCGGCACAGGTTGGGTATCGCCTCGCGGATCTGCTCTGCAGTAGGGTCGGGATTGCGCCGGATCAGCGCGGCGGCCGCAATGGCGATACCGGGGGTGCAGAACCCGCACTGGATCGCCTGTTCGGCCACCAGCGCCTGCTGCACCGGATGGCTCCGGTCGCGGCTCAGCCCCTCGATGGTGGTGATGAAGCGCCCCTCGGCCTCGGCAATGGTGACGAGGCAGGACCGCAAGGCCTCGCCATCGACCAGCACCATGCAGGCACCGCAGTCGCCGGTGCCGCAGCCGTATTTCGTGCCCGTCAGGTTTGCGGCTTCTCGCAGGGCGAACAGCAACGGGGTATCCGGATCCATGTCGAAGTCGACCGGCCGCGCGTTCACCGTCATTGCTGTCATGGTCGGAAAGCCTGTCTCAGTTGCGCCAGGAGGGATCGATGGAGTCGATCTTGCGTGTCCAGGCGGCGAAGTCCAGCTTGCCGAAATCGTCGGTCAGCTGCTTGTCGCGGTCGCGCTGGTGCTGTTCGATGACTTCGGGCGGCACCACGATGGGCGCGCCGAGGCTGGCCGTCTTCACCTGCACCTCGCAGGCACGCTGCAGCATGTAGTAGAGCAGGAACATCTCGTAGATGGTCCGCCCCATCACCACCGGGCCGTGGTTCTTCAGCATCAGGATCTGGTGGTTGCCCGCGTTCTTCACCAGCCGCTCGCCTTCCTCGGCGCGCACGGTGATGCCTTCGAAATCGTGATAACCGATCGCGCCTTCGAAGAAGCACGAATAGAAGTTGGAGGCCTGCAGCCCGCCCTCGGTCGAGCACACCGCCATGGTATCCGGCGTATGCGTGTGCACGATGGCATGGGCGTGCGGCAGGTTCTTGTGGAACACCGAGTGTTGGGTGAAGCCGGCGAGGTTCACCGGATAGGGGTTCTCGCCTACCTTCGCCCCGTTCTCGTCGATCTTCACGAGGCTGGAGGCGGTCACCTCTTCCCACAACAGGCCGTAGGGGTTGATGAGGAAGTGGTTTTCCGTCCCCGGTACGCGCAGCGTGATGTGGTTGTAGATGGACTCGCACCAACCGAGGTGGGCGAAAATCCGGTAGGCGGCGGCAAGGTCAAGCCGCGCCTGCCATTCTTCCGCGCTGCAATCGATCTGCGGCTTCAACTGCGTGGCCATCGGCATTCTCCCTAAATTCGTGCGCGCTCATAGCATCACGAGATTGACTTTGTCACAGGTCTTGGCAAGCCTTGAGGTCAGCGACCGGCATAGAAGCAGGCGCTGACGGGAGAGATCAATGGCAGGCGAGCTTGGCTATGGCCAGCCTATGGGCGGCGTTGCGCAGACGGCCTATATCGTGCCGGACCTGCACGAAGCCATCCAGCACTGGGTGCGCGACATGCGCGCCGGGCCTTTCTTCGTCCTCCCCCACCTGCTGTCCCCCGGCCAGACCTACCGCGGCGAGGAAAGCCGCGCCGACGTGACGCTGGCCATGGGCTTTGCCGGGCACATGATGATCGAACTGATCCAGCCGCTCGACGACAACCCCAGCGTCTACAGGGAAACGCGCGAGCTGCGCGGCTGGGGCTATCACCACCTGGGTATCGCCTGTGCCGACGTCGATGCCACCAGCCGCGACTACCAGTCGCGCGGCTATGTCGAGGCCTATCGCGCTGCCGTGCCGACCGGCGGCGAGGTGGTCTACCTCGACAATGGAACGGGCGCGCAGCTGGGCTTCATCGAATTGCTGCCGGTCACCCCCGGCATGGACGAGACCTTCACCCGCTTCTGGGAAGCCAGCCGCGACTGGGACGGCAGCGACCCCGTTCGGCCCTTCGGATAGAGAGAGACAAGACAATGGCAGTTGACGCCGCATCGACCTTTGGCGACGAGCCTCCAAAGGGCAACTGGGTGACCAATTCCAAGGGCTACCAGACCCTGCTGGTGTTCCTGCTGAGCCTGAACTTCGGCATCGTCTTCTTCGACCGACAGGCGCTCAACGCGCTGATGCCTTTCGTGCAACCCGAACTGCAGCTGTCGCAGACCGAAATCGGCCTGCTGGCGGGCGGCCTCAGCTTCAGCTGGGCCATCGCTGCCTTCTTCGTCGGCCGGCTCTCCGACAGCCTCGGCAAGCGCAAGATCCTGCTGATCATCGCGACCGTTGCCTTTTCGATCTGTTCCTTCGTCTCCGGCCTCGCCACCAGCTTCCTGTTCCTGTTCGCGGCGCGCCTGCTGATGGGTGCTGCCGAGGGCGGCGTCATGCCGATCAGCCATGCCATGGTGGCAAGCGAAGTGGACCCCGAACGCCGCGGCCTTGCACAGGGCGTGGCGCAGAACCTCGGCTCCAACCTGCTCGGCAGCTTTGCCGCGCCGGTGGTGCTGGTGGCATTCGCCACCGCCTTCAGCTGGCGCGAGGCCTTCTACCTTGCCGCCCTGCCCGGACTCATCAGCGCGGCGCTGATCTGGTTCCTGCTCAAGGAACCGCAACCTGCCGCCAAGCCGGCCGGTGCGCACGAGGCGAGCATCGGCTTTGCCGAAGCCTTCAAGGTCCGCAACATGTGGGTCTGTGTCGTGGTCGGCGTGCTGATGGTCGCCCATTTCGTGATCACCTGGGCCTTCATGCCCAACTTCCTCGTGCAGACGCGCGGCATGGACCCCTTCTCGATGAGCTGGCTGGTCGGCTCGCTGGGCATCGCCGCCGCGATCTACAGTTTCGTCGTCGCCGGCCTGTCGGACAAGATCGGGCGCAAGCCGGTGATGGTCTTCCTGCCCTTCCTTTCGCTGGTCGGTCCGATCGGCGTGCTGCTGCTGGACCCTGCCGCCTTCGAAGGGATCGGCGTGCTGGGCCTGTCGGGCTATGCCACGGTGCTGATCCCGATCTTCTTCATCGGCTGGATGGTCAACGGTACCTTCCCGATCTTCATGGCGACAATACCTTCGGAGACCTTCCGCCCCATCCACCACGCCACCGTGCTGGGACTGGCCATGGGTGCTTGCGAGGTGCTGGGCGGCGTCTTCGGCCCGCCTGTCGCCGGGATGCTCAACGATGCCTTCGGGGCGGACACCTTCCTCTATGTGCTCATGGGCCTGGCAGTCGTCAGCGGCTTCGTCGCCATGGGCCTGCAGGAGACCGCCCCGGCTGCGCTGCGCAAGCAAGGCAAGACCTTCGCACCGGCCTGACCGTGATCCGGTGCGGCAGGCAGCAAAGCCTGTCGCATCGTAACGCGCGTTAGGATAAACTGGCCCCAAGGCGAGTCCCGCAAAGGGTCCGCAAGGAGAGAAAGATGCCCGAAGCACCTACGACAGAACCATGGGCCGGCACCCCGCCCGTCCCGCACACCCTGCGTCCGGGCGCCAAGCCCGAAGCCTACATGGCCAAGATCGCCGAGGGCGACGAACGCTACTGGGTGCCCATTGTCGAGGATGTCTATTCCAAGCCTGTCTGGATCAGCCCAACGCTGAACATGTGGGCCGACGTGCTGATGGCGAAGAAGCCCTGCATCGTGAACCGGCACTATCACCCCAAGCCGATCTGGGCCTACACCATCAGCGGCAAGTGGGCCTACCTCGAGCATGACTGGACCGCCACGGCAGGCGACTTCATCTTCGAGACGCCGGGCGAAAGCCACACGCTGGTAGCCTACGAACACGAAGACCCGATGAAGGTCTTCTTCGTCGTCTCGGGCCCGCTGATGTGGCTCGACGAACAGGGCAATACCGTCGGCCATTTCGACGTGTTCGATTACATGACGATGGCCCGCGAACACTATGACAAGGTCGGCATCGGTGCCGACTATGTCGACACCCTGATCCGATAAGAGGAACAATCATGTCCGAAAACAAGATGAAAGCCCCCGCCTCCGACACCAAGGAAATCGTCGACGTGCCATGGGCATACCGCGATCTGGTGGAACGGGTTTCCCCGGGCGGACGCTATATCGACATGGCCAGCGACGTCGACAGCCCGTGGGTGCCGTTTGGCGACGGCGCGGCGATCAAGCACCTGATGTTCGACGTGCGCACCAACACCTATTCCAACATTCTCTGGATGAAGGGTCCGGGTACCATCGGCACGCACCTGCACCGCGGCACCGTTACCATGGTCGCGATCGAAGGTTCGGTCCGTTATCTGGAGTATGACTGGGTGGCCTCGCCCGGCGGCCTGATCCTGGAAGTGCCGGGCGAAGCGCACACGCTGGTCACCGAGCATCCCGAAGGTTGCAAGCTGTTCGGCTGGATGTCCGGCCCGATCGACTTCTTTGATGCCGAGGGCGTCTATGCCGACACGGTCGACGTGTGGTGGATGATCACCCACTACGAGACCTACTGCAAGGAAAACGGCATCCCCATCAACCAGAAACTCTACCTGTAAGGACACCGGAAAATGGCAGGACTCGGAGCCAAGACAGCAGCAGAGGCGGGTGCGTTCAAGATCGTATCGGTGCCCGAAGCCCACAAGCAGATCATCGACCAATACGTGCGCGAAGGCACCTATATCGGCCAGTCGGAAGAAGAGAGCCCGTGGGTGCCCTTCGGCGACAATGCCGCCATCCGCCACCTCGCTTTCGACGTACGCAACAACGTCTATGCCAACGTGCTGTGGATCAAGAGCGCGGGTGTGATCGGCACGCACAAGCACCGCGGCATGGTCTGGGCCATCGGGCTGGAAGGCACCTTCCGCTACCTCGAATATGACTGGGTCTGCGGCCCCGGCGACTTCATCACCGAATTCCCCGGCCACGCACACACCCTCGTCACCGACGAGCCCGACGGCATGAAGGCGTTCTTCTGGATGCAAGGTGCCAACGAGTTCTACGACGACGAGGGCAACCACGTCGAAACGCTCGATGTGTGGTGGTTCATCAACCACTACGAGAGCTACTGCAAGGAACAGGGCATTCCGATCAACAGGCAGCTCTACTTGTGAGTGATCCCCAAGAGGACGCACCAGGTACGCTCGACCAATTCGACATTCGCGGTCGTTCGGCACTGGTGACAGGCGCGGCCAGCGGCATCGGCCTCGCCTATGCGGAATGCATGGCGGAAGCCGGAGCCAAGGTCACGCTCACCGATATCGACGCCGCCGGCGTCCAGCGCGAGGCCGCACGGCTCAACGACGCGGGCTACGAAGCACGCTGGGCGAGCTGCGACGTGACCGACCTGCTCGAGGTGTCGCAGGCGTTCAACGACCATGTCGCGGCCTATGGCGGTTGCGACATCGCCTTTGCCAATGCCGGGCTCGACGTCGGCGACGGCTTCTGGAGCCCCGAGGACAGGCGCAACCCCGACGGCCAGATCGACGTCTATTCCAAGGCCAAGTGGGACAAGTCGATCGACATCAACCTGACCGGCGTCTTCCACACCGTGCGCGAGGCGGCGCGGGTGATGAAAGCCAACGAAGGCAACGGCTATCGCCGCGGCGGCTCCATCGTGATCACCAGTTCCAACGCGGCGGAAGTGAACGAGGCCATCGTCGGCGTGCCCTACATGGCGGCCAAGGCGGGCGTGAAGCACTTCATGCGCCATTCCGCCTACGAGCTGGCTGCCTTCGGTATCCGCGTGAACGCCATCGCACCCGGCCCTTTCGTCACCAACATCGGCGATGGCTGGGTAAAGAAGAACCCCGCCGCCAAGCAGGCGTGGGACAAGCTGGTGCCGGTCGGTCGCATGGCCGAAACCTACCAGATCAAGCCGCTCGCCCTGTTGCTCGCCAGCGACGCCGGCAGCTACATGACCGGTGCCCACGTCATGATCGACGGCGGCATGCAGCTGGGGCCGGTCAAGCCGATCGACGACGACTAGGGAGGGGACGATGAAGGCAGTGATCCTCGCAGCAGCAGCTTGGCTGGCGCTTGGCGCTACGCCTGCGCTGGCGGAACACCATGAGGAAGAGCCGCCGCTCACGGTCGAAGTGCTGCGCACCAGCGCCGGTTCGCTGCACGTCAATTCCGCGCTGATCATGGGCGAGCGCGACGCCGTGCTGGTCGATCCACCCTTCACCCTGGCCGATGCCCACCGCGTGGCGGCCATGGTGCTCGATAGCGGGCGCAACCTGACGCACATCTTCGTCACCCACGACCATCCGGACCACTTTTTCGCCATGGAAGTGCTGTCCGAAGCCTTTCCCGAAGCCGAAATCGTCGCCCACGAAACCGTGGTAGCGGACATCTGGCGCTCGCTGCCGTTCAAGGTGGTGCGCTGGAGCCCCATGCTGGCGGACAACGGCCCGGCCTATCCCAGCGCGCCGCATGCACTCACCAGCGACGTGATCATGCTGGAAGGCCACGAACTGCGCGTGCTCGGCCCGATGCAGGGCGACCACGTCCACTCGACCGCGCTGTGGGTGCCCGAAATTCGCGCCCTGCTGCCCGGCGACCTCGTGTTCAACGAGGTCCACCTGTGGCTGGGCGAGCACGACGAGGCGCGCGTCGCGGCCTGGGCAGACTCGATCGAGGATCTCTCTGCGCTGGAGCCCGAAATCGTTGTCGCGGGCCACGCCCGCCCGGGCTTGCCTGACGATGCCAGCGGATTGGACTTCACGGCTGCCTATCTCGAGGCATGGCCGATGTTGACGGCGAACGCGGCGAATTCGGTCGAACTGCAATCGCTGGTGCGGGCTGCTTTCCCCACCACAATTGACGTGCTCGACGACTTCATCCTCGTCAATTCCAGCCAGGTTGCCGTGGGCGAACAGCCCATGTGGGAGGAATAATGCGCGCCGTTACTTTCCAGGGCCTGCACAAGCCCCTCGCCTTTGAAACCATCGCCGACCCGACGCCCGGCGCGGGCGAACTGGTGGTGAAGGTGGGCCGCTGCGGCATCTGCGGCAGCGACCTGCACATGACCGAGGACGCCGCCTACGGCTGCCAGCACGGCGACGTGCTGGGCCACGAATTCGCGGGCGAAGTCGTCGCGCTGGGCAAGGGTACAGAAGGCCACAAGGTCGGCGACCTCGTCTCGGTCATCCCGCTCAAGAGCTGCGGCACCTGCGAGCACTGCCGCAAGGGCGAAGTGCAGTGGTGCAGCAATTTCGGCCTGCAAGGCGGCGGCTATGCCGAATATGCCGTGACGCGGCCAAACCAGTGCGTACCCTTGCCGCAGGACCTCAGCCTTGCCGACGGCGCGATTATCGAGCCGCTGGCCGTGGCGCTGCACGGGGTCAACCTGTCGGGCATCCGCGAGGGCGACAAGGTGCTGGTGCTAGGTGCCGGCCCCATCGGTCTTGCCACCGCCTACTGGGCCAAGCGCGCCGGGGCGAGCAAGGTCGCGGTGCAGGACATCTCCACCTTCCAGCAGCAGCGCGCGCTCGACATGGGGGCGGATGTCTTCGTGGTCGATCCGGCAGACCCCGTGGGCAGCGCCGAGCGCGGCCTTGGCGGCAAGGCGGATATCGTGTTCGAATGTGTCGGTATTCCGGGCCTGATCGACCAGGCCGTTAGCCAGGTCCGCAACCGGGGCACTATCCTGCTGCTGGGCCTGTGCACCAAGCCGGACACGCTGCACACCTTCCCCATGTTGTCCAAGGAGGTGAAGCTGGTAACCAGCGCCTTCTTCACCGTGCCCGAATACCGCGCCGCGCTCGACGCGCTGGAGGCAGGCTCGGCCGAACCGCGCCACCTCGTCACCGATACGATCTCGCTGTCCGACACGCCCGACGTGTTCGAGAGCCTCAAGCGGCGGACAGAGCAGTGCAAGGTGTTGATCGCGCCATGACCCGTCCCTAGGTCCAGCTTACCGCCAGGCGGCATTGGAGCGATTGGAGACGCATGGCGGACAAGATGACCAAACCGAGTTCTGGTGGCAGGGCGAAACTGGTCACCGGCTCTATTCCCGGACATCTCGTGCGCCAGACGACGCCCGCGATTGTCGGCGTGGCGGCGATCATGTCGGTCGGCATAATCGACGCCTATTTCATCGGTCAGCTTGGCGGCGACGAACTGGCGGCGATCAGTTTCATCTTCCCCGTGATCACCGCGCTGCAGAGCCTTGGCGTGGGTGTTATGGTGGGCGTCAATTCGGTGGTGTCGCGCGCTCTGGGCGAAGGCGACGAGGACCGCGCGCTTGCCCGCGCCAATCTCGGCATGGCGCTGGGACTGGCTGCCGGCGTGGCGATCGGCATCGCCCTTTTCGCACTGCGCCGACCGCTGTTTGCGTTGATGCAGGCCGATGCAGAAATCCTGCCGCTGATCGACGAATACATGGCCCCCTTCTCGCTCGGGTTCCCGCTGCTTATCACCATGATGGGCATGAACGGTGTGCTGCGCGGCCAGGGTGCGGCCAAGAGCAATACCACTGTGTTGATCATCTATTCGGCGGCCAACTGGGTGCTCGACCCGCTGCTGATCACCGGTGCCTTCGGCATCGGCGGCTTTGGCATTGCCGGTGCAGCCTATGCCACGCTGGGCGGCTGGCTCGCGGCGATCATCGCGGCATGGTGGATCCTCGGCAAGCACCAGTTGCCGATTGCTCCTGCCGCCATGCGCGGGTGCAACTGGCCTGCCCAGGTCAGGGCGATTGCCCGCGTGGCGGGGCCTGCCGCCTTCACCAACTCGATCAACCCGGCAGGCCTTGCCGTGCTCACCTCGCTACTGGCGGTAGAGGGCGCGGCCGCCGTGGCCGGTTTTGGCGTGGGCGGCCGCCTGCAATCCTTCGCGGTAGTTCCGCTCCTGGCGCTGTCAGGTTCGATCGGCGCCATCGTCGGGCAGAACTGGGGGGCACGCGAATACGACCGTGCCCGGCGCGCGCTGGTGCAGGCGGGCATGTTCTGCGTCGCGTACGGCGCGGCGGCAGCCCTGGTCCTGTACATGGCGCGCGGCTGGTTTGCCGAATTGTTCAGTGACGAAGCCGACGTGACAGCTGCCGCGGCGGAATATCTCGCAATCTCGGTCTGGGGTTACGCCGGTTACGGCATCCTGATCACGGTCAACGGCG
The DNA here is from genome assembly GCF_038289935.1 of Aurantiacibacter gilvus. NCBI lineage: Bacteria > Pseudomonadati > Pseudomonadota > Alphaproteobacteria > Sphingomonadales > Erythrobacteraceae > Aurantiacibacter > Aurantiacibacter gilvus. The sequence goes on along the minus strand of NZ_JBBYHV010000001.1, from coordinate 288,201 downwards.
CGCTCAACGCCATCGACCGCGCCAGCAATGCGCTGGCGCTGTCGATCAGCCGTGTGCTGCTGGTGATGATACCTGTGGCCTGGATCGCCCGTGCCAGCTTGGGCACGCAGGCCGTCTACATCGGCGAGCTGGCCGCCAACTGGATTGGCGGCCTCGCTGCCATTGCTATTGCCTGGCGGGTGCTGTGGCACCCGTTCGGCGAGCGTTCGGGCTAGTCGAGCGGACGGCTCGATCCGAAGAACAGTGCCTGGCTGATCGCCGCGCGCACCGTATCTTCCTGGAACGGCTTGGTGATCAGGTAGGTCGGCTCCGGCCGGTCACCCGTCAGCAGGCGTTCGGGATAGGCGGTGATGAAGATCACCGGCATCGAATCGATGGCGAGGATATCGTCCACCGCATCGAGGCCCGAAGAACCGTCAGCCAGCTGGATATCGGCCAGCACGAGGCCCGGCGTCTTCTCTGCCACGACTTCCTGCGCCTGCGTGCGCGTCGCCGCCGTACCGCAGATTTCGTGTCCCAGAGACCGCACCAGGTCTTCCAGCTGCATCGAGATCAGCGGTTCATCCTCGATGATCAGCACGCTGGTGGCGCTTTCACGTTCGATCTCGGCAATGGCTTCGGCCACCAAGGCATCGACATCGGCTTCGGGGATACCCATCACCACCGAAGCCTCGGCCGGTGTAAAATCCTCCACCGTGGTCAACAGCAAGGCCTGGCGGTTCAGCGGCGTAATACGCCTCAGCTGGTTTTGTGCCCCAGCTTCATGGCCATTGCTGTCCCCATCCACATCGGCGACTTCAAGATAGGCGCTCGAAAAGACCTTGTTGAAGGCCTTGTACAACGGCACGCGGCCGCCACGCAGGCTGTCGGCAAGTTGGTCGTCCGCGAGCGCGGCTTCGAGTGTGGCCTGAACGAAAGCGTCACCGGTGGCCTGCGAACCCGTCAGGGCGCGAGCATAGCGACGAAGAAATGGTAAGTGTGCGGCGACTTCTGCACCAATCGACATAAAGGTCCTTCCCGGAGTATTCGATGCCTTAGAACGCACTCGGGCGCCAGCGGTTCCACATGCAATCAAAAGTAGTGATTTCCCGCCCGCATGCCGCCTTGCGCGAGCTATTGCAAATTGCCGCGACGGAAAATGCAGAAAATTTCTTGCCGGGCAGGGAACCGCATTTCGCGCTGGACATTTATCTTATGTCACCGCCGAGACCCCCCTCCCGTCCAAGCGGCAGGTGATACGATCCCGAAAGGCCCCCGCTCACGCGAGCGGGGGCCTTTTTTTCTTAGGGACAAGGTCCTGTCCGGGAAAAACGGGCAACCTGTAAGGTATTGGCTCAGCGCAGGAGGCGCGAAAAGAGGCCGCGCTTGTGGGTGCTGGCGAGCACTTCGACCAGCTGGACCGGGTCGTAAGGCTTTTCGAAGACCGGGCCCATTTCCGCGATGTCCGGCGGAATGTCGCCAGGCGATCCGGTGGAAAAGACGATTCGTGGCCGCTTGGGGCCGAGCAGGTCCACCAGTTCCGCCAGGGCCCAGCCGTCGTCACGGTCAGCCAGATGGACGTCGATCACGATGGCGCTCAACCTGGCGCCCTTGTCGAGTTCGGCCATGGTGGACTTCATCGTCTGGCAGATGACCACTTCCTGTGCCCCGCCCTGCACCAGCGCATCTTCCAGCGCCATGGCCAGTACCGGATCATCTTCCACCAGCAGGACACGGCCCAGCGCCTTGCGCGGCGCGGGCTTGGCATCGCTGACCTGATCTTTGCTTACTGGCTTCATTGTGCTCCCTGCAGATGCAAGGGGTGCATCCATCAGGCCAACGCCAGAAAATCCCTGGCAGTTCCCTGATTTCGCGTCACAGCCGCTTTTCGTAGATCCGGTACTCGCGGTTGAGCTTCGACTGGATCGCGTCAGCGATCGCCACCATCCCCTGATTGTCCTCCAGGACCCAGCCCACTTCGGCGCGTTTTGCAGAGTGATTGGAGACAGCATTTCGGCGAATATACTCGATCATCATGAAGGCCAGCTGGCTGGCGAGGCGGGTATTCTGGTATTTCTTCACCACGCCCATAAGCGGTACGCGGAATCCGGGGCTTTGCGGGTTGCGCAGCCACCACAGCAGCTTCACCCAGTTGAACGGGAACAGCTTGCCTTTCATGGTGATCAGCTTGCTGTTGATGTCAGGCCAGGAAATCATGAAGGCCACCGGTTCGCCGTCGATCTCGGCGATCATGTTGGTGCCTTCGATGATCAGCGGCTTGAGCTTCTTCGCTCCGTAGGCCTTTTCGGTTTCGGTAAAAGGCACGAAGCCCCAGTTTTTTGACCATGCTTCGTTGAGGATGCTGAGAATGATCTGCGCCTCGCGCTCGAACTGGCTCTTATCAACCTCGCGCACGACAATGGCATCGTTGCGCTCGCCAGACTTGACGATGCGGTTGACGATCGGGGGGAAGCCGTCCGCCACATTGTGGAGGTCGTAGGTGAACAGCCGCTTGGCGACGGCGTAACCCTGCCCTTCGATCCAGCCTTCGTAGTGCGGTTTGTGGTGGCCCATCATGATCATCGGCGGATGATCGTGGCCTTTCACCAGCAGGCCCGGTTCTTCCCAGATCGACAGGCTGATCGGCGCCAGCACGCGCGTCATGCCCTGCTCGCGCAGCCATTGCTCTGCCCGCGCTATCAAGGCCGAGCTGACAGCTTCGTCCTCGGCCTCCAGCAGGCCCCAGTTACCGGTGCCCGGGCCCATGCCCTGCTCCGGCGGCTGTTCCAGCGCCAGCTCGTCGTAGTGGGCGGAAATGCGTCCCACCACCTTGCCGCCGCGCCGGGCGAGGAACAGCTGCACCTTGGCGTGCTCGTGAAAGGGGTTCTTGCCCGGCGTCAGCAGTTCGACCATGTCGGCCTTCAGCGGCGGCACCCAGTTGGGGTCATCTGCATTCAATCGATAAGCGAGATCGATAAAAGCATTGAGGTCACCCTTGCCCGAAACTTCGGCAATATCTATCTGCTCGCTCACGCTGACGGCCTTTCGTTCATTTCGGGTTCGCTCTTGATATGCATCAAGGCCGTGTCAAGCGCGCAGCCACATTGCACGCGCGCATTACACAACCAGACATTTTGCACTATAGAGCACGCCCATGGACGCGACGACCAAGACTGCGGAAGAACAGGCCAGCGGCAATGCCCCGCTGCGGCGGCGCGTGCACGCGCAGATTCCCGACGACAAGGACATGCTGCGGGCAGCGGCTGAACTGACGCGCGATATCAATACTGCGCGGCCCGGGATCTACTGGCCGGACATGCTGCTATCGACCGCCATCGGCTATGGCACCCTGGCGGGCGCTATCCTCGTCGACAACCTCGCGCTGGCGCTGGCCTGCGCGGTGGTTTCGGTCTTCGCGCTCTATCGTGCGCTGCTGTTCATCCACGAGATTTCCCACCTGCACCGCGATGCCCTGCCGGGCTTCCGCACGGCGTGGAACCTGCTGGTGGGCATTCCCATGCTCACCCCCAGCCTGATGTACGAAAGCGTGCACACGCTGCACCACGCGCGCACCAAGTACGGGACGATCGAAGACCCGGAATACATGCCACTGGCGCTGATGAAGCCGTGGAGCCTGCCGGTCTTCGTACTGATTGCCGCGCTCGCGCCGATCGCGCTGATTATCCGCTGGGGCGTGCTCGCCCCGCTCGGCCTGGTGATCCCGCCGCTGCGCAAGCTGGCATGGGAACGCCTGTCATCGCTGTCGATCAACCCTGAATTCCGCCGCAAGCCGCCGACCGACAAGGAACGCGGCTGGTTCCTGTTCCAGCAGGTCGGGGCCAGCCTGTGGGCCATGGTGGTGATCTCCACCCCCTTCTGGCTCGGCTGGAAGCCGCTGCTCGTGGCCATGGCCGTGACCGCTGCCGTGGCCGTGTTCAACCAGTTGCGCACGCTGGTGGCGCACCTGTGGGAGAACGACGGCCAAGCCATGACGGTGACCGCGCAGTACCTCGACAGCGTCAACGTGCCGAGCTTCATCGCCGGCATCTGGGCGCCGGTGGGCCTGCGCTATCACGCGCTGCACCACCTCGTCCCCTCGATGCCGTACCACTCGCTGCACGAGGCACATAAGCGCCTTAGCGCGCACCTCGGCACCACCTCGACCTTTGCCGAGGCCAGCCATCCCGGCATGATCGGTCTGGTCGGCCGGATCGCGCGCAGCACGATGGGCCGCGGTCCGCAGTAGCGAGCGACCCGCGACAACCGACAAAAAGAAGGGCCCCCGCTCGATGCGGAGGCCCTTTGCTTTTCGGCCAGGCGCTAGTCTCAGTCGTTGACTTCAACATCCAGCGACGGGTCGCCATCGACATCAGCCGACACCGAGGTACCGCCATCGTTGATTTCGGCAGAGACGCCGTCTTCGCTGATCGAGATGGAATCGCCATCGTCGGCCGGGGTTTCCATCACGGTGGTTTCATCCATGCCATCGTCTTCGATGATGGTGGTTTCTTCCGTGGTGGTTTCTTCACCGCAAGCGGCCAGCGTCACGAAGGAAGCGGCGGCAACGACGGTCATCAGGTTCTTTTTCACATCAAACTCCATTGATTGCACTGCGCAAACAATGGCCGGGCCTCCACCCCGTTCCAAAAAATATGGCAGAAATGTGACCGAGCAGGCCGAAGGGCCTGTAAAACTGCGCTATTCCTCGGTGCGGACGAGTACGGTCTCGCCCACCAGCAGGAACAGGAAGAACGGCGCCCAGGCGGCCAGCAGGGGCGGGTAACCGCCGAAACTGCTCATCGCCAGCGCGGCGTTGTCGACCACGAAATAGGCGAAGCCCAGTGCCATGCCGATCACGGCGCGGATAAACAGGTTGCCCGACCGCGCCAGGCCGAAACCGGCCACCGCGCCCAGCAGGGGCATCAGCACGGCTGACAGCGGGCCGGAGATCTTGTGCCACCACTTGGCTTCCAGCTCGTCCGTGCGGCGACCCGCGGCTTGCAAGGCGGCAATGCTGTCGGACAGCTCGGCCAGGGGTTCGGCTTCGGGATCGACGCGGCGCAATTCGATCTGGGACAGTTCCACGCCCGGCGCCACCACGACACTGTCCTGCTGCCGGGTCTCTGCCGTCGCCACGGTAAAGACAGCGGCATCGGTCATCTGCCAACCGGGGTTGGCATAGGTCGCGCGGTCGGCAGTGACCTGCCGCGTGATCATCCCCGCATCGTCACGCTCGTAGTAGGCGACGTCTTCCAGCACCGTGTCGACGCCCGATCCGGACAGCGTCCCGCCCATCAGCACGTCGTTGCCGTCATTGAAATAGACGTTGGCGCGCGCCGCGCGGTCTTCGGGAATGGCGGCATATTCGACGTTTTCCCACGCCTTCAGCGTCGCCGTGGCGCGGATGACAACGCGCTCGTTGAAGGCGAAAGAGAGGGCCGCCACCAGCAGCCCCATCATCAGTAGCGGCGCGAGGATCTGGTGCGCGGAAAGGCCCGCGGCCTTCATGGCGATCACCTCGGAATTCTGGTTGAGGCCCGCGAGCATGATGATCGTCGCCAGCAGCACCGAATAGGGGAGGAAGCGAGCTATCAGCTGCGGCACACGCAGGCTGACATAGAGCCACAGTTCGGACTGGCCATTGCCTTCCACCGCCAGGATGTCGCCCGTCTTGCCGAGCAGGTCGAGCATCATCAGCACCAGCACCAGCACGGCCAGCCACGCGAAGATCCGCACGACGAACATCTTGGCGAGGTAGATCGTCAGCGTGCGCGAGGGGAAGAAATCAAGCAGCACTTGGCGCCTCCGGCTGCTGTTCCATCAGGTCAAGCTCCTCTTCCGGGACGATACCGCGCAGCTTGTCGCGGCCGAGCAGCTTGGCGAGGCGGCGGGCGAACTTGGCGTAGAGCGCATCGAGATAGCCGATGGCCTGTCCACCGGGCACGTAGGCGACCTGGTAGTACATCCAGCCGATCAGGCAGAAGAGCAAGGCAAATGGCCCCCACAGGGCCAGGAACGGGTCGATCCGCCCGATCTCCGCCACCTCCGCGCCGTACTGGTTGATCTTGTGATAGGCGACCACGATCACGATCGACAGGAAGATGCCGAGCGAACTGGTCGACCGTTTGGGCGGGATGCCCAGCGCCACGGCCAGCAACGGCAGCATGATCATCATGACAACTTCGACCATGCGGTAGTTGAAATTGGCCTGGCTGGCGACGCGCTGGTCTGCCGTACTCTCGGGGCTCCAGCCGATCTCGAGCAGCTCTGGCAGGATATATTCGCGCTCGTCCTCGCCGCGGTCGCGGAATTCCTGCAGGGCGGGCAGGTCGATGGGCAGGTCGTGCTGGCTGAAGCTGAGCACGCGCGGCGTACCTTCCACCACGTCGTGGACGATCACCCCGTCGACCAGCCGCAGGACGATGGTGTTGCGATCCTCGCGGTTGGCCAGGAAGCGGCCTTCGCGGGCCGAGATCGACAGCACTTGCCCCTCGTCGTCGGCGACGCGGGCGAAGATGCCCATCAGGCGGCGACCATCGTCCTCGCTCGCCTCGATCCGCAGCGCCATGCGGTCTTCGATGGTGTTGAATTCGCCGACCTTGATCGAGGCCCCCAGTGCGCCCGAGCGCAGCTCGAATTCCATTTCCTCGTAGGCGAAGCGCGCCTGCGGCTGGATGAAGCCGACGATGGCAAAGTTGAGTGCCATCAGCCCGAGCGTCATCAGGTAGGGCACGCGCAGCAGCCGGTTGTAGGACCAGCCGACAGCTCGCATCACGTCCAGTTCCGACGACATGGCCAGCTTGCGGAAGGCGAGCAGGATGCCCAGCATCAGCCCCAGCGGAATGGCGAGTCCGGCATATTCGGGCACCAGGTTCATCAGCATTTCGAAGACGACGCCGATGGGACCGCCCTCGACCGCAACGAAATCGAACAGCCGTAGCATCTTTTCCAGCAGCAGCAGGCTGGCGGCAAGCAGGAAGATACCGATCATCGGCACCAGCACGAGCTTGAATATATAGCGATCTGTGGCGGTGATGAAGCGGGACACGGGCCGTCTGACGCTGCGGGGAAGTTCAGGTTGCAACGGGCCTTAGCGACAAATTATGCCGCGGTCATGCCCCAAAGGGCAAAAGCAGGCCAATCAGGCCTTTTCCAGCGTGCATTGCAGCGGGTGCTGGTTCTCCCGGGCGCAGTCCATCACCTGGTTCACCTTGGTTTCGGCGACCTCGAAAGGGAAGATGCCGCAGACGCCCACGCCGCGCTGGTGGACGTGGAGCATCACGCGCGTGGCCTCTTCGAGGTCCATGCGGAAGAAACGCTTGAGCACCATCACCACGAATTCCATCGGGGTATAGTCGTCGTTGAGCAACAGCACCTTGTACTGGCTGGGCTTCTTCGGTTTGGCGCGGGTGCGCGTAGCAACGCCCACCTGGCCACCGGCCTTGCCCCCGTCATCACCCACGCCGCTATCCCCGCCGTCCTCGTCGGCAGCGCGGATCGTCCAGTCATGGACGTTGGGGGAGGTGATTGGTCTGGTCATTGCGAGGGCCGAATATCGTATCAAATGCGCAGGCTGCAAGACCGCTGGTGCAGATTATGGGTTAGCGAGGCTGGTTAAGCGAAGCCTGCAACCCGCAAAATACATGTGGGCCGGGCAGCTTGCGCTACCCGGCCCATTGTCCGATCGCCAAGGGAGAGGAGGAGATGGCGATCTGAAACTTGGAAGTTCGCTTAGGCGACCTTCGACATCTTTTCGGCTGCCAGGTTCACGCGGCCCGAGATCGGGGCCATCACGTCGTTGGCGAGCTTCATCGAGGCGTCGGTGCTCTTCGAGGTCATGGCGACCATGGCGTCGAAGTTGCGACGCAGGATCTTGCCCTGCAGCTGGAACAGTTCGGTCGGGCTCTTAACCGAGGCCATTTCCTTCAGGTCAGCCGTGGCGGTTTCGTAAGCCGTCTTGGCCTCGTCAGCCATGCTCTGGCCGATGCCCTGCACGCCTTCAGCCATGACCTTGCCGCTTTCGACGACGGCTTCGACATTGCCCTTGGCGAATTCGGTCATTTCCGTCATCGCTTCGGTGCTCTTGTCGTAGGCGGCCTGGGCGCGGCTCTGCATTTCGTTGACAGCGTCGCTCATCGTGTCGGTGATCGTGCTGGTGTAGTCCATAGTCTTGGTAGCCATGATCTTTTCCTTGAGTTGGGTCACGCTCGCTTCGCTCTTGGCAGTGGCCTTTGCCGGCTTGGGAGCGGAAGTTTTCTTTGCTGCGGGCTTGCGGGCCGCGGGCTTCTTCGCAACCGGCTTCTTGGCCGGAGCCTTCTTGGCCGGGGCAGCCTTTTTCACCGGTGCCTTCTTGGCAGCCGGCGCAGGCGCTGCTTCCGCAGCATCTGCATAGGCCTTCTCGGCGCTGTCGGTCTTGGACGTAGCCATATGTCCTCGCTTGCACGCTTTCACTACGGTCATGAAACACTCACGACCCTTTGTTGCAATGCACAATATATGTTTGTGCACAAGCGAAGTCAAGGATTATGTTGCAGTGCACCATAATGTGCGAACTGCTTTCTTTTCAGTAGCTTGGGTGACTACCGCATCTTTACATAGCGGCCCGGAGCATCTTCGATTGCCGGGTTGGACTTGCTGCCCGGCTTGCGTCGGCCCTTGGCCGCCACGCGTTTCGGATCCTGCGACTCGAGCCAGGCCAGCCAGTCCGGCCACCAGCTGCCCGGATGCTCGGCGGCGCCCGCCACGAATTCCTCGAGCGAGGCGAAGTCGCCGTCGTTGGTCCAGTACTGGTATTTGTTCGCGGCGGGCGGATTGACCACCCCGGCGATGTGGCCACTGCCCGCCAATACGAACCGGTTTTCGCCGCTGAAGTGCTCGAGCGCCTGGAATACACTTTGCGGCGGGGCAATATGATCCTCGCGGCCCGCCTGGATGTAACACGGCGTCTTCACCAGCCGCAGGTCGATCTCGGTGCCGTCCGCGCCCAGCGCATCGGGCACCACCATCAGATTGTCCCTGTAGAGGTCGCGCAGGTAGGCCGCGTGCCACTTGGCGGGCAGGTTGGTGACATCGCCGTTCCAGTACAGCAGGTCGAAAGCAGGATAGTCCTCGCCCAGCAGGTAGTGGTTCACCACGTAGTTCCAGATCAGGTCCGATCCGCGCAGCATGTTGAAGGTGGCGGCAAGGTAGCGCCCGTCGAGGTAGCCGCCTTTCGAGGCCTGGCGGATGAATTCGAGCTTCCCGTCATCGACAAACAGCTTGAGATCGCCTGCATGCTCGAAGTCCACCTGCGCGGTAAAGAAGGTGGCGCTCTTCACCTTGTCCGCCTGCCCGCGCCGCGCGAGGATTGCCAGCGTTCCCGCCAGCGTGGTCCCGGCCACGCAGTAACCGATGGCGTGAACGCTCGGCACCTTCAGCCGATCGCGCACCACGTCGATCGCTTCCATCTGCGCGCGGAAGTAGTCGTCCCAGTCGATATGGGCGAGGCTGTCGTCGACCGAGCGCCAGGAGACGAGGCATACGGTGATCCCCTGGTCCACGGCCCAGCGCACGAAGCTCTTCTTCTCGTTCAGGTCGAGGATGTAGAAACGGTTGATCCACGGCGGGAAGATCAACAGCGGCGTTTCCATCACCTCTTCGGTGGTCGGCGAATACTGGATCAGCTGGAACAGCTCGGTCTCGTAGATCACCTTGCCGGGCGTTGTGGCGACGTTCTCTCCCAGCTTGAACTTGCTGGTATCGGTGTGGGTGAGCTGGCCGCGCTCGAGGTCGGCGGTCAGGCGCTCCATTCCGCGCACCAGGTTTTCACCGTGCGTCTCCATCGTGCGTTCGAGCACGACCGGGTTCATCAGCGGGAAGTTGGCCGGGCTCATGGCGTCGAGCACGCCTTGCGTCGCGAAGCGCAGGTTGGCGCGGTCTTCCTCGGAGAGGCCCTCGGCATGGTCGATGTTCTGCGCCAGCCGCTCGGCGAACAGCAGGTAGGTCTGGTGTATCAGCGCGAAGACGGGCTGGTCGCGCCAGGCCTTGTCGGCAAAGCGGCGATCCTTGAAAGGCAGCTGCGCTTCCTCTCCCTCTTTGGCCTCGGAGTATTTCGTCAGCAGGTCCTGCCACAGCGCCATGCCGTCGGCCCACATCTGCTGCTGCGCTTGCGGATCGAGCATGGGGATGGCCGAGGTCCACTGTCGCATGGCTTCCATCCAGTTGGCGGGACTGGAGAGCAGAGGCGCCGGCCGCTGTTCCTCCGGCAGGCAGAATTGTAGCCAGGTCTGCTGGAATTCCATCATCGCCTGCCCCATGGCGTCGATGGCGCTTTCGTCAGGCACCTTGTCCGCTGCCTGCGGGGCAAAGGTCTGCATCATCTGCCGCGCGGCCTCTCCCTGCATGCGCAGCATTTCGGTGAAGATATCCGCGGCTTCGTTGCCGTTCTTGGGGTCATTGGCCATGTCTTGGCCCTTATAATCGCAATTGTGACAATTGGGAGCCATAGCAGATCATGCGTGGATGCCGCGTTGCACTGCGCCTTTGTTTCGGTCAGAGAGGCCCAGCCCGCAAAGGGGCATGACCAACCAGAGAAGGAAATGATGGACGACCAATTCTACCGCATCAAGCGACTGCCGCCTTATGTCATCGCCGAAGTAAACGCGATGCGAGCGGCCGCGCGAGCGGAAGGTCGCGATATCATCGACCTTGGCATGGGCAATCCTGACCAGCCGCCGCCCAAGCACGTAATCGACAAGCTGTGCGAAGTGGCACAGAGGCCCGACGCCCACGGCTATTCGCAGTCGAAGGGCATCCCCGGCCTGCGCAAGGCCCAGGCGAACTATTACGAGCGCCGCTTCGGGGTCGAACTCGATGCCGAAAACGAAGTGGTGGTGACGCTGGGCTCGAAGGAAGGCCTTGCCAGCCTCGCCACCGCGATCACCGCGCCGGGCGACACGATCATGGCGCCCAACCCCAGCTACCCGATCCACACCTTCGGCTTCATCATTGCGGGTGCATCGATCCGCTCGGTGCCGACCACGCCGGACGACAAGTACTGGGAAGCGCTGGAAGCGGCGATGAACTTCACCGTCCCGCGCCCCACGGTGCTGGTGGTGAACTTCCCCAGCAATCCGACCGCCGAAGTGGTGGACCTCGATTTCTACGCCAAGCTGGTCGACTGGGCGAAGTTCCACAAGGTCTGGATCCTGTCCGACCTCGCCTATTCGGAGCTCTACTACGACGGCAAGCCGACGCCCTCGATCCTGCAGGTGCCGGGAGCGAAGGACGTGGCCGTCGAGTTCACCAGCCTCAGCAAGACCTATGGCATGGCCGGCTGGCGCATGGGCTTTGCGGTCGGCAACCAGACGCTGATCGCGGCTATGACCCGGGTGAAGAGCTATATCGACTACGGCGCCTTCACGCCCATCCAGGCAGCCGCCTGCGCCGCGCTCAACGGCCCGCAGGACTATGTCGAACAGAACCGGCTGATGTATCACAAGCGGCGCGACGTGATGGTGGAAGCCTTTGGCCGCGCCGGATGGGACATTCCCCCGCCGCCCGCCTCCATGTTCGCCTGGGCGCCCTTGCCACCCGCGCTCAAGGAAATGGGCAGCCTGGAGTTTTCCAAGCAGCTGCTCACCCATGCGGAAGTCGCTGTGGCGCCCGGTGTGGGCTACGGCGAGGACGGCGAAGGCTACGTGCGCATCGCCATGGTCGAGAACGAGCAGCGACTGCGGCAGGCAGCGCGCAATGTGAAGCGCTACCTGCAGGACATGGGCGTAAACACCGCCGGAACCTGAGCGCTCTCCGTCATTGGCAGCCCGACACATTGCGGAGATTACGCAATTGCATCGGGCTGCCATTACTGCTGCCTTGTCTCCAAGGGGCAAAGGGACGGAGTCGCGATTGGCGTTTTTCGGGTGGATTGCCGGCACGGAAGAGCCCCCCGAGACATGGGACCTGCGCCGCACCGGCTGGGACCTGTGCCGCGGGGTCAATGGTTGCCGTGCCGAATGCCGCCACGTCCTCGTCTGCGACACCCGCCCGATCACGGCGCAGGACCGTCACGCGCTGGCCGAAGCCGATCGCCCGGCATGGCGCCTGATCATGCTCGGCGTGGAGGAGCCTGCCGAGCGCGCGCAGCTGCTATCGCTCGGAATTGCCGAAGCCCTGTCGGCGGACACCGGCCTGCGCGAACTCCACGCCCGCGCAGAGCGGGTGGCGGACATGTTCGGCATGCTGCCGCGCTGGCGGGACATTGGCGGCTTGACGCTGGACCTGTTCCACCGCGATGCCCGGCTCGGCTCGCGCTGGCTGGGACTGCACCCGCGCGAATTTAGCCTGCTCTGGCGCCTGTCCGACGACCCCGGCGAACGCGTGACGCGCAAACAGCTGCTAACCGATGTCTGGCGCCTCGACCACGAGCCTGAAACCAACAGCGTGGAAGTCCACGTGTCGCGCCTCCGCTCTAAGCTGGCCCTGGCAGGGTACGAAGCACTGGTGGAGACGGCGCCCGAAGGCGGTTATCGCCTGGCGGAGGATCGCCCGCTGATGTTCCAGCACAAGACGCCCAAGGCCGATTCGCTCGACCGCTACCTGCGCGAGATCAACTGGGCCGAGGAGGATGCCAGCTAGGGGCTGGCGCGGCGGCCCAATGCGCATTAGGCTCCGTCGGAAATAATCAATGGGTGAGAGGTAGAGGGTCGATGGCAACAGCGGCGGGACGCACGCTGGACGTATCCAGGTATCTGCAGGAGCAGCCATTCGGTCGCTACCACGTCACCCTGCTCATCCTGTGTGCGCTCGTGACCTTCTTCGACGGGCAGGATTTCACCGCCCTTCCCTATGCCTTGCCGTACCTGCGTGACGAATGGGTGATAGACGACCAGACAACGGCACTGATCACCTCTGCGGCATTCCTTGGGCAGATGATCGGATCGCTGTTCGGCTCTTACCTGGGCGACGTGTTCGGTCGGCGCCCGGTGATCATCGCTTCAACCATCGGCAGCGCGGTGCTCACCACGGCTGTGGGTTTTGCCCAGTCGCCCGAACAGCTGATGGCACTGCGATTCATTTCCGGCCTCGCTATTGGCGGCCTGCTCGCACCGGTCTGGGCGTTGGGAATCGAGAGCATGCCCAAGTCCATGCGCGCAACCAGCGTCACCATCATCATGCTGGGATTCAGCTTCGGCGCTTCTTCCGCCGCGCCTATCGCCAACTGGACTGCCCCGGTGCTGGGCTGGCAGGGCATCTTCTGGGTTTGCGGTGCGATGACCGGCGTTTTCGCCCTGGTACTGGTCTTCATGCTGCCGGAATCCACTCGCTGGCTGGTGGCGACGCAACAGGCCAAATCGCGCATCGCACCCACGCTCGCGCGGTTTAACCGGGGTTTTGATGCCACCGCCTATGACAGCTTCTTCCTGTCCGACGAACGTAAAGTCCGTACCCATGAAAACGGCGGTACCAATGCCCTGTTTCGGCAGGCCGCAAACGTCTTCTTGCGATTCCGCGAGCTGTTCGTGGGTAAATTGGCGCTGATCACGCTGTTCATCTGGGCCGCCTATTTCTTCTCCAGCATCGCCATATATCTGAAGAATGCCTACGGTGTGCTGTTCATGGAAAACCTCGGCATTCTCCGGCAGGACGCTGCATGGCTGGCGGGTGCGAGCGGCATCGTGGGCGCAATCGGCGGCGTCGTGCTGCTGGCGGTCACCGAGAAACGCGGCCCCGGCTGGATCGCACTTGCCCCGTTGATCGGCATCCCGATCATCCTGCTGGTCGGCTTCGGCTATGTTTCGGGCGGCTTCGAACTGATGGGCGTGTTGCTGATAGGCGCGATTTTCGTGGGCGCCGGGCATGCGGCGGTTATTTCGATCACCTCCATCTACTATCCCAGCGCCGTGCGCGCATTCGGTGGCGGCTGGGCCAGCTTCATGGCCAAGTTCGGTGCCGTGGCGGCCCCCTTCATCGGTTCCGAGGCCGGCTTTCTGCAAGGCGCATCAGGCGCGCGGGAAGGCTATGTCTTCACCGCTTTCTGCATGGCCGGCATCGTTGTTTTCATATTGCTGCTGGCCTCTGTCGCGCGCGGCATGAAGGACGAGCCGGCTCCCTCCTCCTCCGCCGTCCAACCCGCCGAATAGGAACACATCAAAGATGGTCAAACTGCGCAGCCTTGCCGCGAACAATCCCGGACGCCGTGCCAACTGGCGCGCGCTGGGCCTCTCGAAAGAGGACATGGAAAAGCCCAAGATCGCGGTGGTGAACAGCTCCAGCGAACTGGCGATCTGCTATGCCCACCTCGATGGCATCGCCAAGATGGTGAAGGAAGCGATCCGCGAAGCCGGCGGCGTGCCCTTCGAAGTGCGCACCTCGGCTCCCAGCGACTTCATCACCGGCGCGGCCAAGGCGGGCAGCTATATCCTTGCAGGCCGTGACATTATCGCCAACGACATCGAGGTGCAGGTCGAAGGCGCGCTGCTCGACGGCATGATCTGCCTCACAAGCTGCGACAAGACCCCGCCGGGCCACCTGATGGCTGCCGCGCGGCTCAACATCCCGACGATCCTCGTCATCGGCGGATACCAGCAGGCGGGCGAGATCGACGGCGAGCCGGTCGACGTGGAGGACGTCTGGTCCGGACAGGTCGGCGCGATCTTCGGCAAGGAACCCAAGTTCCCGATCCCCGACATGGCAGAGAACGCCATCATGGGGCCCGGCGTCTGCGCCGGCATGGCAACCGCCAACACCATGCACTCGGTGGTCGAGGCGCTCGGCATGGCCCTGCCCGGCCACGCGCCGGTGCGCGGCAACAGCCCGAAGATGCAGGCCAATGCCAAGGCCGCTGGACGGCGGATCGTGGAAATGGTCAACGAGCAGCTCCTGCCGCGGCAGATCCTCACCGAAGCCGCCTTCCGCAACGCCGTGGCGACGGTGCTGGCGGTCAGCGGCAGCATCAACGCGATCAAGCACCTGCAGGCCACCGCGATCGAAGCCGAAAACGGTGTCGATGTCTTCGCCCTGTGGGAAGAGATGAGCGACGTCCCCGTGCTCTGCCCCGTGCGCCCCACCGGCAACATCCGGATCGAACAGTTCGAGGACGCCGGCGGCGCGCGCGCCGTGCTCAAGCGCCTCGAAAGCCGCATCAGCCCGGAGGCCATGACCTGCACCGGCAAGACACTGGCCGAAAACCTTGCCGACTACGAGATCGAGGGGCCGGACGTGATCCAGCCGCTCGACGCGCCCTTCAGCAAGGGGCCGAGCATCGCCATCCTCAAGGGCACGCTGGCGGACACTGCCGTGGTGCGCCTTGGCGTGCGCGACGGCTCGCGGCCCGAAGAATTCACCGGCACCGCGCGCGTGTTCGAGGATACGCAAAGCTGCATGAAGGCCATCGAGGCGGGCGAGATCAAGGACGGTGACGTCGTCATCAGCCGCAACCAGGGCCTGAAAGGTGGCCCGGCCATGGGCGGAGGCGCCAGCCTGATCCTCTTCGCGCTTGATGCAGCCGGCCTCGCCAAGACCACTGCCTTTGTTACGGACGGCCAGCTGTCGGGCCTGTGCCTGAAAGGACTGACCGTGGCCGAAGTCCACCCGGAAGCGGCTGAAGACGGCTCACCCATCGGTCTCGTCCGCGACGGTGACACGGTGCGCATCTCGGTGGCAAATCGCAGCCTCGACCTCGACGTTCCCGCCGAGGAACTGGCCAAGCGCACCAGCCCCGGCTTCCGCACCGAGGCCACCGGCTACCTGCGCAATTTCCGCGAAACCGTACGGCCAATGCCGACGGGCGGAGTACTGATTCCTGAACGGAAGTAGGCGCGGGCCCTAGCCCTGTCCCGCCATCTCTTCCCGCAAACGGTCGAGCACCGTCTCGTGCAGCGGCGCCTCGAAGGCAATCCCTGCGCGACCGTCTTCAATCCACACAAGGGTTGCGGGCAGTGCGTAAAGACCCGGGAATGTCACCAGCACCCGCTCGCCCGGGCGGGCAGCGGAGCCGTGGAAATCCACCATGCAACCGCCAGCGGAAACATCCAGCACGAGCATCTCGTTCGACCCGCCCGACTTGGCGCGCACCTTGACGAGCATTTTCGAAGCCGTTTCGGCCATCAGCGATGCCATAATTCTCCAACCTCGAGAGTCTGTCGCAAGCTGATCTAGCACCAAGATGTTTAACAGGCCTTCACCACGCTGGCTAAGGACGGACAGCTTTTCGTTCTTAACGCGGCGGCAACCCTACTGCGCGGGGACTGCTGCGGCCTGGCGCACGGCCGCCACGGCAGCGTCGTCGTGCAGGTGCGCGCCCTGCTCGCGCAAGACCTTGCGGACCGCATCGACGTCCACCTCGCGCGGCTGCACGCCCTGGTCTGCTGCCAGCGCCGCGCCCACGCCTGCCGCCTGGCCGGTGAGCCAGCATTGCGGGATCTCGCGCATGAAACCGTGGCTGTTGGCGTCGCAGGAGATATGCCGCCCGCCCACCAGCAGACCGTCGAGCGCACGCGGCACCAGCGATCCGTAGGGCACGGAGACCACCGGGAACTTCGGACTGAGCGAGGGCGACACGCCCACCTCGTCGGCAACAGGGTTGGCATCGCCCCAGTCCTTGCGCTCGATCCGCCCCAGCCCAGCCAGCCGCCGCGTGTGCCGCACGCCCAGCTGGCTGGCGCTCTGCAGCGAATAGACGTTCTCGAAGCCGGGGGCGTGCTTGCGGAAGAACTGGCAGTGGCCTTCCATCAGCCGGTGGCTACGGATCTCGACCTCGGTCTGGTCGTCCACGTCGAGCGCCGACAGCCCGCTCTGCCGCGGCCCGAGGAACAGGGCGATATCCGGCCGCCAGCTGACGTAAGGCGTCTGGAAATAGCCCAGCTCCTCGCGTCCGCGTTCCATGAACTGGCGCAGCTCGTCCGGGTGGTGGACCTTCCAGTCGATCCAGCGGTCCATGTTGACGCCGCCCAGCACCCAGCCGGTGTTCATCGAATGGTGGACGTCGCCTTCCTCGATATCGGTGTCGAATTCGGCCCCGGCGCGGGCGAACATGTCGCCGTCGCCGGTGGTGTCGATCACCACCTTGGCCATCAGCGCGTGGCGGCCCATCTTGCTCTCGAAGATGGCGCCCTTGGCCTGCCCGTCCTCCACCAGCGGCCGCGCCGCCCAGGCGTGGAAGACAATCCGCACGCCCGCCTCCAGCAGCATTTCCTGGTTGTTGAGCTTCATCCGCTCGGGGTCGAGCGTGGGCGCCCATTGCACGATGCCGTGAAAAGCCGTGGTGCGCTGGCCCCAATAGCCGGCCTTTACCGGGTCGGCGCTGCCCCAGTCCTCGCGCGGAGGACCGGCCACGCCTTCCGCCGGCATGCGGTCGATGAAGTGACGCGCATAGCCCTGGATGACATGGTTGCCCTGCCAGTCGGTCATGCGGTCGATCCACATCACCAGGCCGCCGGTCGAAAGCCCGCCAAGGCAGTTGTAGCGCTCCAGCAGGCACACGTCCGCGCCTGCCTTCGCCGCCGCCCAGGCAGCAGCGCAGCCGGCGGGGCCGCCGCCGATCACGGCGACATCGCACTTGTGATAAATGTCGATGTCGCGCGCGTCCTCGCGCACGGTCCCGCTGCCGTTGGGCGGCGGCAGGTTCCGCGAATCACTGGAGAAGACGTCGGAGCCGAGGAAGCGTTCTTCCTTGTGCCCCTCGACACGCTGCAATTTGACTTTGTCGTTTGCCATGGGCGGCGGTCTATCCTGCCAATTCACCGGCGGCAAGGAAGGGCATTGCACGCGGGGCAATGCTGGGCTAGTTGGCGCGCCTTCGCGAGGCCCGATGGCGGAGTGGTTACGCAGAGGACTGCAAATCCTTGCACGCCGGTTCGATTCCGGCTCGGGCCTCCAGAAGCGCCGCTTTAGCTCAGTTGGTAGAGCACATCATTCGTAATGATGGGGTCAACGGTTCGAGTCCGTTAAGCGGCACCATCTCTTTCAGCAGGCAAATTCGGAGCATACGGCAGAATGGCCGTTCGGCTGGTCGCCCGCTTGGGTCTTGCTTGGGGCGTTTTGGGCGGGAAGCCCAATCCATACCCATCGATCTCTACTTCCGCTCTGGGCCTCCCCAAGAGTTAGCCTGAACGACTGCTCATGGGTGGAAAGCGGACGGTGGCATGATCTGCAGTTGTCCGCACCCCACACTTACACTCGTTGCTGAAAAGGCCTATGATAAGGTCGATTATCAGAGGCGGTATGATCAATCTCCCTGATGCAGATCGACGTTGCGAACGATTGATACGGGTCGGTCGCCAAGATCGATCTGCGTTAGCAACTGCTCTTCGATGCTCCGACGGCATTCGCGCACAAGCCTGCGCGGAGCCGTTGCGGAGCGGCGACAAGCCTCACGGGCCGTCCGGCGAACTCGCTGCGACAGTTTCGCAGCGCTTTCTTGATCCGCAAGTTCTTCCGGATTGTAGTGAAACGACACCTCCTCTTCAGCGGCCTGGGCGTTTGTGGCCACAAGGCTGAAAGCTATCGCCAGCCCCATTGTGTTCCCCTTTGTCATGGTATTCTCCTTGT
The DNA here is from genome assembly GCF_038289935.1 of Aurantiacibacter gilvus. Classification (NCBI taxonomy): domain Bacteria; kingdom Pseudomonadati; phylum Pseudomonadota; class Alphaproteobacteria; order Sphingomonadales; family Erythrobacteraceae; genus Aurantiacibacter; species Aurantiacibacter gilvus. Next base: position 269,694 of record NZ_JBBYHV010000001.1, on the reverse strand, counting down.
AGTGATCGGCATTCCATCTGCCGTGAAAGGAGAGATGAACCGGGAAGCCGGCCGCCAATAGTTCGCGGAACGTAGGCAACGACTATGGAATCCATAGCAACGCGCTTCGCAATACGGAGCCGCTGGGTTATGGTGCCGCAACCATGCAAACGGTCTCACTGAGCGGAATGTGGAATGCTCGATCCGGAAACTCATTGCCCGGCAACAAAAGCTAGCGAGCTGATCGGCGACAAATGGGTGCTGCAGATCATCCGGGCGCTGATGATGGGCGCAAGGCGCTTTAGTGACCTGACGGATGCAATCCCGCGCATTTCGCCAGCGGTTCTCAGTGCCAGATTGAAATCCATGGCCGAGCAGGGGCTGGTCGTGAAGCGTGAGCCTAGTGGCCAAAAGAGCGCGACCTATCGCCTTACGCCATCGGGGCGCGAACTGCGCCCGATCATCGAACATCTGGCCGTTTGGGGCTTGAAATGGGCTGCCCGCAACGTGCGCGAGAGTGACATTGATATCGGTGCCATGATGTGGGACATGCACAAGACGCTGCGGACGGGAGAGTTGCCTGACGGCGAAACGGTCATCAGCATCGCCCTGCGGGATGCAGAAAATTTCAAGTCATGGTGGATGGTCGCCAATGGGCGAGGAGTCGATCTGTGTTCGGACAACCCGGGTAAGGACGCGGATATCTACCTCTCATGTGACATCGGCGGCTTGCTTCGCGTTTGGCGCGGGGAGTGTTCGGCACGCGAAATGGTCGCCGATGGCGAAATGACCGTGGATGGTCCCAGCGACCTCGTCACAACGCTCGATCGCTGGATGCCGCTGTCACCCATGGCCTGCCCTTTCCCCTAAGATCTGGACCGGCTTGCATGACGGCTTGATGACTCGCAGTTCGTTGCTGGCAGCCTAGTGGCCAGTCATCACGGCAAGTGTTGGGTGGAAAGCGGGCGTTCGCCTTTTGTGTTCACGAGTGCTAAATTGCCCATGGTCGCGAAGCTACGCTTACCTCTTAGGGAGGTGTGACCATGGTCATCCGAGTAAACAGCCCGAGGATCGCCACGCTGCTGGCGTTATCTTTATCAATTTCGGCGTGCTGGTCATCTAGCGCCCCATTGTTTGAGGCTTCGCAATCAGTAACGCCCCTTCCAAGCGGGGAATACCTCTACCATTCCGGAGCAGGTGAGTCCCAATCAGACAGAGTCGCGCTCTGGAAAATTCCAGGAGGCGGCTACGTCTACTACAATAAGGCCGAGGACAATGCCTTACCTCTACTGACTTACGAGTTCGACGATGGTTGGTATCTCTTGCAAATTGGCCCGACTGAGGAAACCTTATTGCTGATCGCTCGAACCACGCCAACGAGGATCGAAGTTTTTGATCCCGATTGTGATGAGGAAATTGGCGCTATCTCGGGAGTTGGACGCACCGAGAGCCGCTATTCGGGATACAATTGCAGTTTCAATACGCTGGAAGCTGCAGTAGCCGCAGCGCAATTCGTTCAAGCAAGGATCGAGTCGGGCGTACCGATAGAGCCACATGGGTGGTTTGAACCAACGCCAATCGAAAGGTTTGGCGATGCGAACCCATAAGTTGCCGTGGCGCCCGGGATGTTAGAAGCTGCGGTCTTAAATCGCCGTCCTCAATTGGGTCGTGAGCGGCTGGTCCGCTCTTGGGACTTCCCCAGCTCAGCAAATCAGTCACTGACTGAATGGAAAGCGGACTTTGCTCTCTCTCCTTCATATTTGACCGGTATCTTGGTCGCCGATGAGGCGGGGAGTTGTCATACCCAGAAAATCGGTGCGAGAGTTCGCAAGAGTGCCTCACCTGTATCGTGGACAAGGAGCGGGCGATGAACATAAAGAACGGATGTAGCCACAAAGGGTGATGCTACAACCAAGGCTGGGACCAATCTGCGGTGCACGAGCCAGTCGTGAATAACCAACGCAATAAGTGGAGCGCCTACAATCGCTTGCAGGCCGTAGAAATTGAGTTCCAGTTGTTGTCCGCTTGCCATCTCAACCATGCCTATGGATCGCGAGGTCGATGCACGTGTCAGGATGACCGTGCCTGCAAGCATCAGACGTTTGTGCCAGTAAGACACCTTGCGCATGGCGATTCCTGCCGCGGCAAGCGCCACCGCCGTGCCGATCCCCAAAATGTTAAATGCGGCTTCGGCTAAGTCTTTATCACCGCTTGTGAACATCGCGAGGAGCATGTGAAAGCCGGAATACAGCACGAGACCAAGCAGTATCGTGGCGAACAACCCGACTTTCCGATGAATAGCAGGGTTACGTTTTCGGATCAGGATCGTCTGAGTGAGATAAACTAACACCCAAAGAGATGTCGTAATGCCATGAAACGCGACGTCTTGTGTAACATAGCCAATCTCTTCGGGAAGGGCGAAGCGTGCAATGGTGGGCGGCAAGAACCCGATGACTGAAACCGCAGTCATCCAGATTGCGCACCACAGAAATAAGCGGCGCTCGCTTGCTACTTTACCTGACCATTTCAATTTCGCCATTCAGAGCCCCCCAATTGGACCCACTAGAGCCTAGCCCTCCTTAGCCTAAGGGCAAGATGAAAGGCTCAAGACAAATGCAAATAGCGCGCTCGGCTTGTGATGAACGTCCGCTACCGGGTCGCTAACAGAACGTCGGCTTTTTGCGCTTTGGCAACCATAACCAGACATTCCGCAACCGACCCGAAAGCGGACATCAATTTCCGAACTCGACGATCCTTACCCTACTTGCTTTCGGCATCCCCAAGGCGGATCATGACATGTGCAAATGGCGTGTCCTTCCACATCACGTAGACTGGGTCGTCTACGTCATTGGACATATCCGAATACATTGAAGGATCGGGAAGGATTATCATCATGTGCGGCCCATCCTTGATCCACATGTTGTCTTCGGTTGGCTCTGTGGCTGCCGGGTCGAGATTGCTTACGCCAGGCGCATTTCCTTCGCCTGTGAGCATGTAAGACACACCAAACTTACCGGTTGGGAATGCCTCACCAGCTTGCAATGCAGCCAGAGCTTCCATCCAGGTACCGTCATTGCACATTGGGCCCATGCCCGGAGTTTCCGGTATGCAGGTCCAACCATTGCTTCCCTCGCGAAGGACATTGCCCTCACCGTCGATGACTGTCGCTTCGTCTATGACGTCATTCGGACCGGCAGATAGAGCGTTAGCGATAAGTGCAGCCTCGCCTTCGAGTGCTTCGCCTTCAGCTTGAGCAAGATCCTCTTCGCCAGCGGTCCCGCCGGTATCGTTGCAAGCTGCTGTTGCGCCTATAATTGAGATGGCCATGCAGGCCGGTAACATTTTCATGTTGAGTCCCTCCGTATCAACCCTCGTAAGCGGCAGGGTAGGCTTTAAGCCGGAGGCTGACAAATTGGGCGCTGACAGAGAGTTTGGATTCGCAAAGATCCAATGTCCGCTTTCCACCCAAATCCTGTGAACCGCACTCAAACTGTGTGGCTATCGTCTTGGTGAAGGATACTGGAGTGATCCTTCCTCTCCAGCGGGCCCGTACGGTCCAAAGCCGCGCGCTGTGAGCTTCTATCTGATATGTTGCAGCCAAATGGAGGTGAAAATGGTTTGCTGCAACCTGATCGTAGTGCGGGCCAAGGGCGGTGAGTCCGAAGACTGGGGCGCCTTTGACTTTCTGTCCCTACCTTCACCTGGCGACCGTGTAATGATCCAAAGGGACGGAGCCGAGAATTATGCAACAGTGTTGTCTGTGCACCATTGCCCAAGTCCCGCCGGACAAGGCGAAGAACCGACTGCAGAAGTGGTCGCCAAGTGGACCGGTTCGGGACACAAGATCAGATAACTGAACTTCCGCTTTCCACCCAGTTCCAGACGTTGAAATGACGCGGGCATAACTCCAACAGCGGACATTCGGCTGGCAGACAAGACCACTTTCCAAACCCACAGGAAGTGAATTGGAAGGGGATGAAAAGCACGCAGCAACCGAGCCAAAATGCTTTCAACAAGTAGAATAGTAGCGTTGCTGGGCAACCAATTTGGGAAGTCTTTGGGAAAGTGACCTGCCCCCTGAAAAGTGAGCCACACTGAGAGTTGGGATTTCGGCTATTTACGGCTTGGAAGGAGCTGATGAATGGCACGGAAGAGATACACGCCAGAACAGATTATTGCGATGCTGCGAGAAACCGAGGTTCGGCTGTCGCAGGGAGAGAAGGTTGGTGCGATCAGCCGGTCACTAGGGATCTCGGAGCAGAGCTACTACCGCTGGCGACGTGAGTATGGTGGGCTGAAGGTCAGCCAGGCAAGGCGACTGAAGGATCTAGAGAAGGAGAACCAGCGACTGAGGAAAGCGGTGTCTGACCTGACACTGGATGCTCTGATCCTGAAGGAGGTCGTTGAGGGAAAGTACTGAGCCCTGCACGGCGTCGGCTGGCCATCGATCATGTACAGGAGGTGCTGGATGTATCCGAGCGCCGTGCCTGCCGGGTCGTTGGCCAGCACCGCTCGACCCAGCGTAAGCTGCCAATGCCTCCAGCAGATGAGAAGCCGCTGACTGCTGCGATTATCCGGTTGGCCCAGCAATATGGCCGGTACGGCTATCGCCGGATCACAGCGCTGCTGCGCAATGAGGGCTGGCTAGTGAACGCCAAGCGGTTTGAGCGGATCTGGCGTCGTGAAGGGCTCAAAGTGCCGCAGAAGCAGCCCAAGCGCGGGCGGCTGTGGTTTAACGACGGTTCCTGCGTCAGACTGAGACCGCAATATCCCGGTCACGTCTGGAGCTACGACTTCGTCATGGATCGCACGCATGACGGGAAGGCGTTCCGCATGCTCACTGTGATCGACGAGCACAGCAGACAGTGCCTGGCGATCCATGTTCAACGCAAGCTGAAGAGCGATGACGTTCTGGCGGTGCTCACCGAACTGTTCCAGCGGCATGGTCCACCTGATCATATCCGCTCTGATAATGGTGCAGAGTTTACCGCCCATGCGGTGCGCGACTGGCTCGGTAGGATCGGCGTGAAGACGCTTTACATCGAGCCAGGATCACCGTGGGAGAACGGGTACAATGAGAGCTTTAACGGCAAGCTCAGGGACGAACTGCTCAACGGCGAGATCTTCTACACCCTTAAGGAAGCGGTCATCCTGATCGAGCGCTGGCGTATCCATTACAACACTGTTCGACCACACTCATCGCTCGGCTACAAGCCGCCAGCACCACAAACGATCTTGCCTCGCCCTGCTAGACTGCCTTACGCTACGCTTCAGGCCGCCCAGCAGGGCGACCATAACCGCCGGAACTCTAACTTAACCGGTGGACCACCCTAATGGGGCAGGTCAGCGGCAGGAGCGTGCGTACAGCCCGTTGGCACTATGCCGAGTTTGAAGCTGGGCGCGCGGGCAGGCAATTGTTCGACCATTCCGTCGATCCGCACGAGACACGCAACCTGGCGGACGACCCTGCCTTCAGCGATGTCGTCGCCGAACTTGGCGCCCTGCTTCCGGACGATGTCGAAGATCGCCGACCGCCGCTTCGCTATGATCCGGACAACGACTGCCTCTACCAGCCCGAAGGCGCACGGGTTGCGCTGGGCACACCCTGTACAGCCTACGTCGATCCCTAGGACGGCGGAGACAGAGGCCCGGGAAGGCGCTACATCCCTGGTTATACGACAGGCGACTCATCGCCTGCGACGGACCTGAGGACCTGGGCGGGCGAGGACATGGGGGCGATGCGTTCCACTGGCTGGAAGACAGTTGCGTTGCTCGCCACAGTGCAGACGATGGCGTTTTTCCATCGTTCGCTGACCACCCTTTTTGCCGAGCCCATTCGCATCGAATACAGCGTATCCGACACAATGATCGGGGTTTTGATCGGTGCAGCCTTTTCGCTGAGCTATTTCGGCGCCGCGTACCCCTTGGGACATCTTTCGGATCACGGTGATCGCTTTCGCCTGCTGGGGATCTTCGTGGCAGCATGGAGCTTGTTGACCAGCCTCGCTGCAGCAGCGTCAAGCTTTGCCCTGTTACTGGCTCTCAGAATCGGCACGGCGGCGGCCATGTCTGGCGTCACGCCGGCAGCCGGATCATTGCTTGCCGACCGATTTCCCGGCGCCAGGCTGGCCAGGCCAATGGGGGTCTTTGCCAGCGGCATCTATTTCGGCGTCGGTGCATCCATGCTCGTCGGAGGCGGCCTGGCTGTCGTATTCGATCCATTCTCGACCTATGCGATTGGCCCGCTTCCTGTCCTTAGCGGGTGGAAGATCATCTATCTAATTGTCGGGTTGCCCGGGTTCATACTGGCAGCCCTCGTCCTGCGAAAATCCGATCCCGTTCGAAGCGCTCAACGGGACAGGCAACGACTACCGCTGAAGCCGATCCTTGATTTCTTGCTATCGCGGCCTTCGAATTACCTACGGGTGATGCTGGCGATTACCTCGCTGGTATTTGTCGCAACGGCAATCGGATCATGGCTACCTTCGCTGTTCCTGCGAAAACACGGATGGACGATTGAGGATATCGGACTTTGGTCGGGTGTCATCGTAATTGCCGCCGGGCTTCTGGGCGCCCTGGGCAGCGGTTTCCTGGTCGATAGGCTGGGCCGCCTTGCCAGTGTGAGAAAGCCGCAGGTCCTGCTGCTGATCATAGCTGCAATTGTCTCGGCTCCGCTGGCGATAGCGCTGCCGCTAGTTGCTTCACCCCATGCCTGCCTGGCACTGTTCTTTTGTCGATCTCTGCTCGGCGGGATTATTGTATCGGTGGGCTATTCGATCCTGCTCAACCTCGCGCCGGATAGACAACGCGCGCGCCTGGTGGCCGTCGCCGGGATCGCCTTCAACCTGATCGGGGGCGCCCTGGCCCCGATTGCAGTGGCTATGACGACCGATCTCATCTTCGCGGATCCGCAGCAACTTCCGCTGTCGCTTGCAATCGTCACGGCCACCGGGTCGGCAGCTGCCTTGATCGTATTGCTAACGGGACTGACGCCCCTGATGTCGCACAACGTCGCGCGAACGGCCGGGAATGTTTAGCGGTCCTGTCTGCTCAATCAGCCCGCCCGCCTGGAGTGCTATTACAGCCTACCTGAACCGGATCTTCGCCAGCCACGCGCGGCTCCTCGCCGACGCACCAAGGGTAACGCGTCGGATCAAGCGGCACCCTGTCCTCGGCCAGGATTGCTTCGAAGCGGGCGAGGCGCTCGCGATCGCCGACAGAAAGCGACTGCCGGTCCAGCTCGATCTCCGCACCGTTGGAAAAGTCGAGCGTAACATAACGGCCATCGTCATAGAGCTCTCTCTCCAGGTCAAAGACAAAGCGCGTTGCAGGCCAGACCCAGCCAGGTGCGTAGTGCTGGAAAATGGTGTCGCGCGCCGCATCAGCCTGGCCTTGTGCCACTGCCATTTGGCTAACCCCATCGACTTCCGACGACACTGGCAAAGAAGCCGCCTCGGCAATCGTAGGCAGCACGTCGATGAAGTCGAACAGTCCGGATCGCCTCTCGCCTGCCGGGATCGTACCTGGCCAACGCATCATCAGCGGGACGTGCGTCCCGGTAAGCGTCGGCTGCCCCTTCCCGCCCCTGATGGTCTCGCCATTGCGCTGCGAGAAAATGCGCCTGTTAGTGCCGTTATCAGCAGTGAAGATAACGAGTGTGTTGTCTGTCAGGTCCAAGGCATCCAGCCTGTCCAGCAAGCGCCCGACCATGCGATCCATATATCGCATCATGGCACCGAAGTTCTGTTGCTCGTTGCCGCCCACGCGTTCTGCCGGCGTGGTCACGAAGGGATCGTGCACCAGCACCATCGGATAATAGAGGAAAAACGGGCCATCCGCGTTCTGGTCCAGGAACGAGAGCGCGTAGTCATTCAGGAAATCCGAGCCGAAACCATCCTCGTGGATGGTCCAGCCGCCGTCCTGCCAGTGAGTTGCCCCCCAATAGCGCGATCCCTTCTGCGGGCCGGGCTCCAACTGCCAGACCAGGGATTCCTCAAAACCGGCCTGTGTGGGTGTGATACCCGTCCGGCCATCGAAACCGTTGCCGCCCAACTGCCATTTCCCGACAATGGCGGTGGCATAGCCGGCTTCACTGAACAGGTTGCCAAAGGTGCGCTGCTCCGGTCCGAGATAGGCGAAGGCCTCGTAGTTCCGCGCATTCTCCATCCCGGTCATCAGCCGGGTCCGACTGGGCGAACACAGTGGAGTGGAGAAGGCGTGATCAAAGGTCACTCCTTCCCGCACCAAGCGATCGATGTTGGGCGTATCGTGCTCTCCACCGTATGCACGAAAGGCCTCCACTCCGACATCATCCGCCAGGATCACGATCACATTGGGACGCACAGGTTCGGCACCTTCTGGCGACTGGGCCGTCACCGGCGAAATCGACAGCATTGCAGCCCACGCACCCAGTATAAGCGTGCGCAGCTTCCGGAGACTGACCGTGCCTCGCCCGGGCAAGCAAGCCGCCATCGTCAGTCGGCCCGCCCGCTTGCACCTGCCACGCTGTTGGAGCCGGTGCCCAGGACAGGAAACTCCCGGTAGGCTTCTCCCTGCTCGTGGGCTTCCTGCTTCTCAGGGCTATCGGGAAAGATATCATCAAGCCGGTCGAGGCGGTTCGGCTCGACGTACCAGCTGTCCGGGAAATCGGCCGCCCTCGTGCCACCTTCCATTCGGCGAACGCTGCCGCGCGAATACCGACGAGTGTAAGGGATGACATGGCGCCCTTCATCGTCGGCCAGCTGGTCGAAGAGGGCCTGTCGCAGTTCGATTCTGGCTTCGAGGTAGGCGGGATCGTCGATGAGATTGTGCATCTCCTCCGGATCATCTTCCAGGTTATAGAGCTCCTCGATATCGTAGACCCCGTAATACTGGATGTACTTGAGGTTATCCCGGATGATGGCGAAGGTCCCCGGCGTCATCGGGAAGGTCCATTCCCAGTAGTACTCGTAAATGAAATCGTCCGGCTGCCACTGGTCATCCGTGATCGCTCCGCTTATCAATGGCCACGCGTTGTGACCTTCGAACTGCGGCGGCAGTTCTACCCCGGCAAGCGAGAGGAAGGTCGGCGCAAAATCGAGATTGCGAATACGGCCGTTGTTGACGACGCCTGCGGGAACCGCACCCGGCGCATAGACGAGCATCGGGACCTGCACAGAAGGCTGGTAGGCATTCCGCTTGTCGATGAGTCCGTGATCGCCGATCAGGTAGCCATTGTCGGAAGTAAAGACGATGAGCGTGTCGTCCTCGAGACCGTTGGCCTCAAGGTAGGCGAGTACCCGCGCGACGCTGTCATCCACCGCAGAAAGCGTAGCGTAGTAGTAGCGCAGGTACTCCTGCATCGACATGTCGGAATTGTAGAAGAAGTCGATCCCGTGCCACGTGTTGCGCTGGTTATAGACCCACAGCGGCTTGCCCTCGTAGTTCTCGGGCGTATTGGCCGCGCTCGCGGGAAGATCGAAGTCGACGCCGTCATATTGCCCGGCATGACGCGGCGCCGGCAGCGGGTCGGAATGGACTGCCTTGTGGCTCAGGTAGAGCATGAAGGGGCGGTCAGGGTCCCTGCCTGTCTCCAGCCAGTCGATGGCGTAGTCTGTTAGTTCATCGGTTATGTAGCCGCGCTGCGGAACAACCTCACCATCCACATTGAGGGTGGTTTCTCGTCCAGGTTCAGGGTTGGGGTCAGGATAGTAGCTGCCCTGCCCCCTGAAACTTACCCACCTGTCGAACCCGGCCCTGGGTGCGTCGGTCGTATCGCCCATGTGCCACTTGCCGACAAAGGCGGTGCTGTAGCCGGCTTGTTGCAGGTAGGCGGGAAAGAAGGTCAGGCCTTCTTCGCTGGAATCATTGTTGTCGACGATGCCGTGATTGCGCGCGGTCATGCCCGTCAGGATCGTTGCCCGGCTCGGGCTGCACAGGGACGAGGTGACCAACGTATTGGGCATGTAGGTGCCGCCGCGCGCCAAGCGGTCGATGGCGGGGGTCTGCACTTGGGACTGGAGAAAGCCCATGCCATCGAAACGCAGGTCGTCAACGAGGATGAAGATGATGTTACGCGGTTGGTTCGCGGCAACCGGCACGATCTCGGGCACCGCTTTCTCGGCACCGGCCGGGTAGGCGCAGGCGCTTATCAATGTCGCCAGTCCCGCCAAGAAGGCCTTGGCTTTAGGTGCAAACTTCATGACATCCTCTTGAATTTATTATCTGTTCCAACAGCGATGTCAGATCGCGGCGAATGAATCACGTTCGACAAAACGGTAGGGATGGTTGATCACCTTGCCTTCGGACATCTCGTGGTTGGCGACAGAATTGATCACTTCCGTCGCCGCATCCCGACTGATCTCGATTGTAGGCTGGCGCACTGTCGTAAGGCGAGGATAGCACTGAGATGCAACGGCCAGGTCGCCAAACCCGATCACGCTGAGATCGCCCGGCAATTCGAGGCCGGTGCTTTTTGCATAGGCGATGACACCGGCAGCCATTTCGTCGTTGGCGGCAAAAATGGCTGTTGGCCGTGGCCCCTCGGATCCGTCCAGCAACCGGGAGGCCGCAGACCAGCCGCTGTCGAAGGTAAAGTCGCCCGGCATCTCTTGTAGTACGACATCCGGGCATTCGCGCATCCTGCCCGCGAAGCTTTGCCAGCGCAGATCGTGAGAACCATGGTTGGCCGGACCCGCGATATAGCCGATCTGGCGATGGTTATGTCGCAAGACATAATCAGCAATGTCCGCGCCCACTGCATTGTTGTCGAGACCGATCGAGATAGTGCGCTCGTGGGCCTTACCGGGATTCACCCTGACACACGGCATCCGCTTGTTCACGAGATGATCGACCAGCCACAAGCGGTCACACAGCGGCGGCACCAGTACGAGCCCGTCGAGGGTCGTGTCTTCCAGCAAGGCATCGACAGCATCCACCCCGGCCTCAAGCTGATCTTCAGTCACGGGTTCAATAAGCAAGTGATAGCCTGCCTGGTTGCATGACTGCAGGAGTCCGGTGATGACGTCTGTGATGTATGTGGGGACTGAGCGACCAGATCCGGGCTCCAGATAGCCAGTAAGCGGCCCGAGGATCAGGCCGATGGTATAAGACTTGCCACCCCTAAGCAGGCTAGCAGCCCGATTGGGCCGGTAATCGAGCGCCATCATCGACGCCTCGACCTTCTCTCGCAGTTCACCACCGACGCTGGGATTCTTATTGATGACGCGCGAGACCGTCTTGAAAGAGACACCGGCGTGCTTTGCAATGTCCTTGATCGTGATCCTTGGCATCATCCCACCTCTTCTTCGCATCCGTATCGCCTTGTGCGCGACCACGTCTGCTTTACGTCGTCAACATTCCGAAGACACGTTGAGCACACTCCATGTGTATTGACTAGAGACAACGTTGTCTATAGCCGATCTGATTACAAGAGGCCATCGCGAGAGCATATGGCCCGGAAATTGGGACAGCGCGAAAGCGCAGCGGATGAAAGTGAAGGCATGTTGCACAACTGGAAGCCTAGCGGATTTCTGCCTGCCTTAGTCGGCCTTGCGCTGGCTCTGCTCCCCATTGGATTCACCGCTTCGGCGCAAGAGGCGCCTGCTGCCCCGCGGCCCAACATAGTCGTCATTTTCGCCGATGACCTTGGCTGGGGTGACCTGTCTTCATTTGGCGCGGAATACATCGAAACGCCGAACATCGATTCTATCGCCAGCGATGGCCTGGTGATGAGCCAGTTCTATGCCGGGTCCAACGTCTGCACCCCCAGCCGCGCAGCATTGCTGACCGGTCGTTACGCTCCGAGATCGGGCATGCAGTTCGTCACGCGACCGAACTCCGATTGGGGCCTTCCGGCAGAAGAGATCACGATCGCGGAGATGCTGCGGGACAACGGCTATGCCACCGGCATGATCGGAAAGTGGCATCTTGGCCACCGCATCGATCACTGGCCGACGCAACAGGGCTTCGAAAGCTTTCTTGGCGTTCCCTACTCCAACGACATGGAGCCTTTCAGTCTTTATCGGGGAACCGACCTGGTCTCGTTCGCCATCGATCAGACCACCCTGGAAGACACCTACGCCACCGAAGCCGAGCGCTTCATCGCAGCCCATGCGGGGGAGCCGTTCTTCCTCTACTATGCCAGCAACTTTCCGCACCGCCCGCTATTCTTCCCGCCCGAGAACAGGGGCCGAAGCGGCCCTGCAGGCGACTACGGGGACACCGTCGAGACGATTGACGATTCGGTAGGCCGGATAATCGCCGCCCTGGATGAACACGGGTTGCGGGATAACACCCTTGTCATCTTCACCAGCGACAACGGTCCGTGGTTCCAGGGCAGCAGCGGTCCGCTCAGGGGCCGCAAGGGGGATACCAACGAAGGCGGGTACCGCGTTCCCTTCCTCCTGCGCTGGCCTGCTGCCGTTGCACCGGGAACGCACAACAACGGGATGAGCATGGCGATCGATCTCCTGCCCAGCTTTGCCCGACTGGCCGGGGCTGAAATTCCGCAGGACCGCATAATCGACGGGCGCGACGTCACGGCAATGTGGACGGAAGGTGCCGAAACGCCGCACGAGGTGCTCTATTTCATCAACAACAACGGTCTGGCCGCAGTTCGCAGCCCCCGCTTCAAATTGCAGCTGAGCGAGTATTATCGCGCATCGCTGATCGATTTCGAGCGCTTCACCGCACCCAAGTTGTTCGACATGCTGGCTGATCCGCAAGAACGCTATGACGTCGCCAATCGCTACGCGGAAGAATACGAGCGGCTGCTTGCACTCGCGCATGAAATGAGCGCGGAGATCGCCCCGATGGCAGTTGATCGTGGCGGTATCTATCCGGAAGACCCCAATCTGCCGCTAGGTCCGCAACTGGAAGCAGACAGGTAAGCAGCCATGAACACCCCGTGCAAAGCCCCGATCATCCTAATCGCCCTCGGCCTGGGCCTGGGCCTTCCGGCCTGTGACCGCCAAGACGATGCTCCGGTCGAAGCTTCTGTTGTTGCGCGGACTTGCGCGCAAATCGAAGACACCCCGGTGCGCCTGGAGGGTGGCTCCTTCGCCATGGGCCAGGACGACATCTACGCCGAAGAAGGGCCTGTCCGGCAAACCACGGTCGACGGGTTCTGGATTGATCCGCACGAAGTCACCAATCGGCAGTTCGCTGCCTTTGTTGAAGCGACAGGCTACGTAACCCAGGCCGAAAAGCCTGTGGATCCGGCTCTGTTCGGCGTGCCTGAAGACCAGATCCCTCCGGAACTTCTCCTGCCCGGTTCGGCGGTTTTCACACCGCCCGAAAGGCCTTCCAACAACTACTCTGACTGGTGGGAATACGTGCCTGGTGCAAACTGGATGCGACCCTACGGCCCAGACGGCACTGAAGCACAACCCGACGAACCCGTTGTCCACCTTGGCTGGGAGGATATGCAGGCTTACGCTGATTGGAAAGGCGGACGCCTGCCGACAGAAGCCGAGTGGGAATACGCCGCTTCTGCCGGACAGCCGGCATCGACGGAACAGCCAGAGGAGGCCAATAGCTGGCAAGGCGTCTTCCCGGCGGTCAACCAGGAAACTGACGGCTTCAGCGGCATCGCACCGGTTGGCTGCTATGCCCCCAATCCGAATGGGCTCTACGACATGGTGGGCAATGTCTGGGAAGTGACATCGGACCTTTTCCGCCCCGGCCACGATCCTGCCGATACCGATAATCCCCGCGGACCGAGTGAGAACCAGGCCTTCGACCCGCTCAATCCGGGATTCACCAGCAGGGTTATGAAGGGCGGCAGCTACCTGTGCGCCCCAAACTATTGCCAGCGCTATCGTCCTGCTGCTCGCCAGGGCCGCGACCCCGGCATGGGCGCCAGCAATGTCGGCTTTCGCCTTGTCTACGACGCAATGCCATCCTGACGCTGCCGCGGCGCTTCAAGAAACCAGGAAACGTGAAATGAAAACACCCAGTCTTGCCGTGTCAATCCTCACCTTGACCGGAGCCTTCACTCTGACCAGCTGCGGCATTGGTTTCGACGAACCGACACAGCCGGAACTTGGGCTTCGCGTGAAGATTGCCATCTCGGTTGATGGCCTGCAGTTTCGCGACGCTGATGGTGACGGCCAGCTGGCCGCATACGAGGACTGGCGCTTACCTGCTGCCGAGCGCGCTGCGGATCTCGCCGGCCGGATGACGACTGCCGAGAAGGTTGGCACTCTCATGCACTCGACAATGCCGGGCCTTGGCGGTCAGCTGGGCCGAGCCGAAAGCTATGACCTTGAGCAACTTGGCGAACTGACGCTCGACCGGCACGTTACCAGCTTCATAACGCGCCTGACACTCGCTCCGGCGGAACTTGCCGAACAGAACAACGCGGCGCAGGAACTTGCAGCTTCCGGTCGTCTTGGCATTCCGCTGACGATCAGCACCGATCCGCGCAACCATTTCAGCTATGTCCTCGGCGCGGCGGAGGCAGGCAGCGGGACGACGCAATGGCCAGAATTGCTCGGCTTTGCCGCCCTGCGTGATCCGGATCTGGTCCGCGAATTCGGTCAGATTGCGCGGCGGGAATATCGGGCACTGGGCATCCACATGGCGCTCTCACCGCAGCTCGACCTCTTGACCGAACCGCGCTGGCCGCGCGGCAGCGGCACTTTCGGCAGCCAGGCGCAGCTCAGCAGCGAACTTGGCGGTGCCTATGTCGAGTCCTTCCAAGGCAGTGCCGATGGCCTGCAGCCTGATGGCGTGATGACGGTGGTCAAGCACTGGGTCGGTTACGGCGCCCAGCCCGAAGGCTTCGAGGCGCACAATTACTACGGCCGCTTTGCCGAGCCGGGTGACCACCTCGACCAGCACATCGCCGCGTTCGAAGGCGCGATTGAAGCCAGAAGTGCCGGCATCATGCCAGCCTACCCCATCCTGCGCGATGCAGAGGTGGACGGCGAAACGCTAGAAGCCGTGGGACCCGGCTTCAACGAGCAATTGCTGGAAGGATTGCTGCGCGGGGAACTGGGCTATCAGGGGATCATCTTGTCCGACTGGGCCATCACCCGCGACTGCAACGAGCGCTGCATGAACCCCACCGATGTGGAGCCGCAACGCCCACAGGACATCGCGACCCCCTGGGGCGTGGAAGACCTGACTGTGCGAGAACGCTACGTCAAAGGGTTGCAGGCGGGAATTGACCAGTTTGGCGGCACCGACGATGTTGAACCCCTGCTCGCCGCAATCGAAGCAGGCGAGATCGATACAGCGCGGCTGGATCAGTCCGTCATCCGCGTCCTGACCGCGAAATTCGAGCTGGGCCTGTTCGAAAATCCCTATGTCGATCCGGCGGCAACCGCTGAAGCCATTGGCCGGGCGGACGATGTTGCGATGGCTGACCGCGTCCAGCGCGAGGCCCAGGTACTGCTGCGCAACGAAGGTGACGCGCTGCCCTTCGCGGCCGGCACGAAGGTGTGGCTGCACGGGATGACTCCGGAGGCTGCGACCGCCGCCGGCCTGCAGGTCGTGGACGATGTCTCGGACGCGGATTTTGCAATCGTGCGCGCCGACACCCCTTCCGAACTGCTTCATCCCAACCATTTCTTCGGCAGCCGCTACAAGGAAGGGCGACTGAACTTTGAGCTCGGCGATCCGGCCTACGATGCTTTGGATGAAGCATCGGCGGCGGATGTACCCACGATCCTGGCGATCTTCCTCGATCGGCCAGCCGTCCTGACCGACGTCCTGCCGATCACCGACGTGATCCTGGCGAATTTCGGCGCCAGCGATGCTGCCGTGCTCGACGTAATCCTTGGGCGTGCGACGGCCCGTGGCCGCTTGCCATTTGAGCTACCGAGGTCAATGGAAGCTGTCAGGGCGCAAGATCCCGCTGCACCAGACGACAGTGCCAATCCGCTCTATCCCTTCGGCGCGGGCATCTAGAAACTCCCGATCGGCAAAGGCCGAAGAGCAACCCCAGGAAGGATGAACGCATGACCGATCGTGCCGAAGGAAGAATCGTGCGCACGGCCTTTATCGCCGTTACGACCTTGTTCTTTGCTTGGGGTTTCATCACCTCGCTGATCGATCCGCTGGTCGCGGCTGTGAAAGGCATATTCACCCTTTCCAACCTGCAAGCCCAGCTCTCGGCCTCGGCCTTCTTCATCGCCTATGGCTTCGTATCCTTCCCGGCGGCTGCGCTGATTTCTCGCCTGCGCGCAGCGCGGGCGATTCTGCTGGCTCTGGCCATGATGATCGCCGGATGCCTGGTGATGCTGGTGGCCGCCAACCTGGCGGAATACATGCTGGTGCTTCTGGGACTGTTCGTCCTCGCCAGCGGGATCACCGTCTTGCAGGTGGCGGCAAATCCGCTCGCGGCAAACCTTGGCTCACCCGAAGGCAGCCATTTCCGGCTTACCCTGTCGCAAACCTTCAACAGCTTCGGCACTTTCATAGGTCCGTTCATTGGCGCCGTGCTGTTTCTGGAGGGCGTAGAAGTGGCGGAAGGCGCTGCGATCACACCCGAAGCGCGCGACGCGGCCCTGGCAGGAATCGACAAGGCCTATTTCTGGATCTGCGGCCTTCTCGCCCTGTTGCTGATCTTCTTCTTTTTCAGCCGCAAGACCGTGAGCAGGGCAGCACCTGCTGCACCCCCGGCACGCGGGACTACGACAATGCTGCGCGATACTCTCTCGTCGCGTTGGGCCCTGTTCGGTGCCTTGGCGATCTTCCTTTACGTAGGTGCCGAAGTCGCAATTGGGACGCAGTTGGCGCTGTTCCTCAATTCGGGTGACATATGGGGGAGTTCAGACGCCGCCTTTTCCGTACCCTTCCTTGGCACCGCCATGGGCAGCGACGGTGTCCCGGGCGTTTCCTTGCAGGAGGCCGGTAAGGCCGTGTCGTTCTATTGGGGCGGTGCAATGGTTGGCAGGGCAGTTGGTTCTGTCCTGCTGGCACGGTTTCGCGCCGCGCCACTGCTCTTCGCCTTTACCGCGATTGCAGCGCTGATGTGCCTTTACGTTGTGCTTGTCGGAGGCGTTGGCGCGGGCTTTGTGGCGCTTGCCATCGGCCTGTTCAACTCCATCATGTTCCCTGTCATCTTTACGCTGACCCTCGAACGCTCAAGCGCCAGCGCGGAAGCGACTTCCGGCCTGCTGTGTACGGCCATCGTCGGTGGGGCTGTCGTGCCACCTCTGGCTGGCACCATCGCGGATGGCGCGGGATTGGCAATGGCATTCCTGGCTCCAGCGGCCTGCTACGTGATGCTGTGCGCCTTCGCCTTTACTGCCGGTCGCACGAACACGGTTCACAAGGTTGAAACCACCAGCCTGCACTAAGGCTGCCGATGCTTTGCTCGGGAGGGCCTACTCGCCAACCACCTGCGTGACAGAACTCTCCGCGAAACCGTAGCGCACGGCCTTCGCCTCAAGTACTTGTCCCGTACCAAGCACGACGGGATCGACGTAAAGCTGCCAGCCGCCGCCATCCACGCGGTAACCAATGGAGGCTCCGGACGTTGGCGATTCCAGTTCAAACAAACCCGATTCCAACCGGGTGACCTCGGGCGGAAGAGTAAGCGGCTGCTCCATTTGCGGCCACATGCGCTGCACCATCGCCAGCTCTCCGTCAGTGGACTGATCCACGAACCTGTCCTGGTAGCGAGCCAGCGCAGCGCGCATCCTTTGCAAGACACGGGCATACCTTTGGTCCTGCGCCAGGTTGGTCATCTCGTGCGGATCAGCCCAAGTGTCGAACAGTTCCTCTTCGGGTCGAGGTGAGTAGAAGTACTGCGCTATGCGCGGCGGCAACTGGCCCGCGTCATTCAGCCGCCACAACTCCTGCATCGATCGCTGCATGTCGCGGAATGCCAGGTGGCGGAAGAACGGCCTGCCCCGTTCGAAATTGCGGATGTATTTCCACCGGTGGTCCCGCACTGCCCGCGCAAAGTCTGGCTGAGAATCATGCCTGTCCATCGCAGCGTAGACATACCCGCGTTCCAGCCCGGCTGCCGGGCCCAGGAATACCCGTCCGGCCATCCAGTCGGGCACCTCCTCGCCGGCGAGTTGCAAGATTGTCGGCGCGACATCGACAAAGCTCACAAGCTGGCCATCGCGGGTTCCAGCCCCCCTGCCATCTGGCCAGCGGACCATCAGCGGAACATGCAGACCGCTGTCGTAAAGCGAACGCTTGGCGCGCGGAATCCCGTCTCCGTGGTCCGTGGTAACGATGACAATGGTATTCTCCGCAAGGCCATCCTGCTCAAGCTCGGCCAGCAGCTGCGCCACGGTTCTTTCATAATAATGGATGTTGTCGAGCATCTGCGCGAGTTCGGCACGTACTAATGGCGTGTCGGGCAGGAAGGGCGGCACCTCCACGTCGTCCGGATCGTGCACCGGCGGACGGCCAGTCAAGGCTTCGCGCAGCTGCGCGCCAAGCCGGGCGGCCATCGGATGGGCATCGGGTTGCAGATCGAGCGGGAAGGTCCAACTCTCATGCGTCTCCATAATGTTGACCATAGCAAAGAAAGGCTGGCCTTCTGCCCTGCCCCGCCAGGGATGAGCGGCGTCGCTATCATCCCAAATCGTGAAAGGCCCACCGTGGAAACTGAAATCGAGCTGGTAGTCGGTCTTGCCATTGTTGGTGGTGTAGTAGCCTGCCCTGCGCAGAAGCTCGGGGTAGGCTTTCACATAAGCAGGCGGGACGGCGGTGTATGGCAGTCGGGCCCCGTCTTCGAGCAAGACGCCCGAAGAAACGCGCATCTGCTGAGCCCCAATCATCTGTTGCGGCACGCCCATGGCAAGGGCCGCCCGACTGGGTGCACACACACCAGCGGTGGTAAAAGCTGCTTCGAAAAGCACCGCTTGACTGGCAAAAGCATCCAGCACCGGCGTCTGCGCAACCGGATCGCCATAGGCCCCGATGTGAGGGCTCATGTCCTCGAAGACGATCAGCAGGAAATTGGGGCGTGCCGGTTCATCGTCTCCCGCAATCGCAGGCGAAGCAGCCAGGGCTGAAAGCAATATCGCTGTTATCGCGAAACGGACGAAAGCCATTTGCTCCTCCTGAAAAAGCCAAGGCGGTGGCGACTGGTTGGTCGCCACCGCCTCAACGAACTGGTGGTCGAATGGGAGCGGCAACCGCCATGTGCGGCGCGATCAGAAGCTGAAGCTTCCCTGCACGCCGAAGTAGCGTTCCTGGTTACGCCACACTTGCGCCAGCGAACGACCGCCAGCCGTCGTGGAGTACGACAGCGAAGCAGGCTGGTTCTGGTCGAAAATGTTTCGCACGAACACGCTGAGCGAATAGCGGCCATCCCGGTCCTCGATCCCGATGGCACCGTTCACGACGGCATAACCATCCTGCAAGGTGCGGGGATCCTGGTTCAGGCTCCACTGCACTTCGGATTGGTAGATCAGGTTCGTCTGCACGTACAGGTCGACTGGCGCGCTATCGCCAAGGGGGATGTACTGCCGCGCGAATGCAGTCAGGCGCAAGTCCGGCGCATTGGGCAAAGGAGCGCCAGCGAGATCCTGCGCTCGGCCAACGCAGCCTTGTGCTTCGGTCTGGCCGGGGAAGCAGGGCCCGCCCGGGAAGCTGTTGATGTGGGCATCCATCAGTGTGGCGCCAAACCTGATTGAAGTCAGGTCAGATGGCTGCAGGCTCGCTTCGATCTCGATACCGCGGGTGGAAATTTCACCAGCATTGGCGAGTTCGAAAGTGATGTCGTTCGGGCGCTGCGCTTGCGCCTGGTAGTTGTCGTACTTGGTGTAGAATGCCGCGGCGTTCACGGAGAACACACCGTCATAGGTCTCCACCTTCAAACCGACTTCGAAGGCATCGACGGTTTCGGCGTCGATCGGTTGGCTGCCCTCGAGTGACGCAAAGGCGACATTGAAGCCCTGCCCCTTGTAGCCACGCGAATAGCGAACGTAGGCGTTGGCCGGACCAAAGTCGTACCGCATACCAATCGTGCCGGTGAGCGCCGTATCGCTGGTGGAGCCTGAGAAGTCCGCAGCTTGGCCAGCGGCGCCCGGAAGCGCCGTATCGCCGGGAACGAGGACATTGGCCGGATCGCGGAGAACATCCCATTCAAGCTCTTCGTGGATCACACGAAGGCCACCGAACAGGTTAAAATTGCCGAAGTAAACGTTCCCGCTGACAAAGGCGGCGAGGTTGGTGGTCTCGGTCGTACTGTTGAACTGGCCACTGCGCGGGTTTGGGCCCGAGAAGACCCAGCGACGCTGGAAATAGCGGTCCAGGTTGAGATGGTAGGCAAAGGCGCCAACCAGGAAATCGAAACCACCGAGATCGGGCGACGCCAGGCGAATTTCCTGGCTGATCTGGTCCAGATCGGTGCGGCCGGAATTCGATTCCCACGCAAACGGAAGCAACGGGGGCTGCCCGACAGACAGCGGCGTACCGTCAACATCAAGCTCGTTCTCGAACTGCCAGTTGCGGTAAGCCGAAATTGACGTCAGCGTCATGTCGTTGCCGAAGACGTACTCGACATTCAACTGGCCACCACCCTGCGTCGAGAGGCTTTCCGGGTTGAGATTGACATTGATGTCCATGTTGCTGAGCGAAGGCTCGAGCGGCGCAACAAGGGTGTTCGCTGCAGGATTATCAAAGCCGCGCAGCACGAATGTCGGCGTGGCTTCGTAATCGCGATAATCACCGATCAGGCTGATGGTCAGGTCCGAGGTTGGTTCGAACTGCAGCTTTCCGCGCAGGCCCCAAGTGTTGTACCCGTTTGCGTCCGAGCCATCGAAAAGGTTGGTGGAGAGACCATCGAAAGACCGGTGGAAAGCGCTCAGGCGCACGCCGACCGTTTCGGAGAGCGGACCGGAAACCGTGCCGCGAATCTGGTACTCGTTCCCTTCGGCGTACATCGCATCGAAATCACCGGTGAAGTAGTCGCTCGGATCAGCTGTGGTGACCGAGACCACACCGGCCGAGGAGTTCTTGCCGAACAGGGTGGACTGCGGCCCGCGCAGGACCTCGACGCGTTCGACATCGATGAAGTCCTGGAAGCTCTGGCCGGAGCGCGCCATCACCACACCATCGAACACCACCGAAACCGAAGGTTCTACCGCCGGAGAGAACACGTTGGTGCCGATGCCGCGAATGCTCAACGAGCTGTTGGATTCATTGTTTCCCTTGGTGAAGGTAATACTGGGCACCGCTTCAGTGATCTGGTCGATGCCGGATACGCCCGTGCTGTTGAGCAGGTCACCCGACACAACCGAAACGGCCACCGGCACTTCCTGCAAAGTCTGTTCGCGAAGCGTGGCGGTCACGACGATGGCGTTGCCGCTTGCTGGGGAGGTTCCCGAAGTCTCTCCGTCTTCCTGTTGGTCCTGCGCCATCGCCGGTGAAGCGAAAGCCAGCACCGCAGACGACGCAGACAACAATAATCCCTTGGTGACGTTCATTTCTCTCTCCCTGCCCCTCCGCGATTGGAATCGCGCTCGGTCTTGCATTTGCTCAGCTTGATAGAGACAACGTTGCCTCAGGTCAATACAACGTTGTCTCAAAATTGTTCTTGGTTGCTCAGCGTTTGGAAGTTCGCTCAATCACGCGTGACCTACGTGTCTATAATAATTGATAATACTGCGATAGATCGGTGCCGTCAGCCTGATCGCAACTCGTCTCCGATCGACGCAGCCAACCCTTGGTCGTGCAAAGATCAGGCCACGAGGCTCTGCCATTCGGCCAAGGCAGCCGAGCGGCGGGCCTTGTATCGGTTTGCGCGCAGACGCCGCATTTGCAAGCTATCAGGCAGGCGACACAGCTCTAAGCTCCGAGCGCCAACGATTTGAAGAATGCGGAAGAGGGCAATGACTCATCGCTGGATCGCACGCGACGACTGTTTTACGTCACCTGCAGCCGGGCCAAATCCGGTTTGGCGCTTGTCGGATACTCAACCGATCCCGCCGCGATGAAAGCGCATGTGATCCAGTCTGGCCTTTTCCTTGAGGAGGAGGTTTTTCTCAGCTTTCCAAAATAGGCTGGCAACGGTTCGAGCATGAGCGCTCGCGAAGTCATTGCGCGAGTTTGTTTTATGGCGGCTATCAGGCCCATCAATCAGGCCTACGAATGACCAAGATGAGGGCGCAAATCGGACCATCAATCTCCGATATACTCGCTTCGCATTTCGCGGTCCTTACACAGCTCCTCGAGGGCACTTCCTTCGCGCGAGGCACCCTCACGATATGAGCGGTTCTCCAGCTTGGCCTTGTATCTTTTGGGCACCGCATCATTGATGATGTCGAACATGCGCTGTTCCCAGTGCCAGTGGTCAAGGTAGAAGGCCTTCATCTTCTCGCTGCGCGAGCGCCGGTATTTTTCGGCGAAGTAGGATACCTCTTCCTGTGCTTCGGCGCGACGCTGGAGGACTTCCTCCAGTCGGAGCTTCTGCTCCCGCGTCTGGGGCCCCTCAATGCGAACGCCGCCATTCGAAGGGTTTAAGATTATGTCGTGGGGGTGCGGGATGGGCTCTGGAACGGGCCGGCCCAGCCGCTCGCATCGCTCGATTTCCTCGGTCCACTTGTGCTTGTACTCCACCATGTTCCCGAACAATTCGAACCGGTCCTGCGCTTCACGCTTTTCCAAATTGGTGACCAAGTCGGCCATCGCCTTCTGAGCAAACCGGTTACCCTTCATGGCCGAGACACCCATGGCACGGAATATCGCCTGGATGGCTGGCAGTTCGATGTAATTCTCACCCTCGCGCACCGTGACAGTGCGATAGGCTTCCTGCTTGAGATATTCCTCGGCCGCGCGCATCCCGTGGCCGGTGTCGACCTTCGGCTGGTTCCGAGAGCCCTTGGGCCGGCCCCGCGGGTTGCCAGACTGACCTTTGCGGAAGCGATGCTCGGCGGGAGGCCGCTTGTAACCGACGCGGTATTGCTGCGGCAGGTTGTTGGAAGCCTCCTTGTCTGCGTTGCTCATTGAACCGCCTCCGCCTCGTGGAGGGCGCACCGTTCGTCAGCGACATCCTCGAAGCAAGTATCAAAGCCTGCCAGAATAGCCCGCTTGCCGGTGTAGTCCTGCCAGCGCCGGATGATCGTATCGCAATACAGTGGATCGTATTCGATCAGCCGCGCAGCCCGCCCGGTCTTCTCCGCCGCGATCAGCGTGGAACCCGAGCCGCCGAACCCGTCGAGCACGATCTCGCCGCGACGCGAACAATCACGGATCGCATCGGCAATCAGTGCCACAGGCTTGACGGTGGGGTGCATAGCCAGCTCATCAGCGCGGCTCGCACCGATCGAGCTGATCCCGGCGTAGTCCCAGACGTTCGTTCGATAGCGGCCGGTGTCGCCAAGCCCGAACGTATTGGTGTGCGGCGCAGTCCCCTGCTTGAAGACGAAGACCAGCTCGTGCTTGGAGCGATAGAAGGCACCCATGCCGCCGTTGGTCTTGTTCCAGACGACGAGATTCTTGAGTTCGGTGAACACCTCGCTGCCTGCAGCAAGTAGTTCGCCCATATGCCGCCAGTCCATGCAAACGAAGGCAATCGCGCCGCTTCGCATCACACGCGAAATGTTGCCAAGGGTCTCGACCAGGAAGCGCGTGAACTGGCTTTCCGACATCTCGCCCGAGGCGAAGGCGAACTCGCGGTGCTTGACCGATCCGAGCCCGCAGACATTGCCGTCGATGGCGACATTGTACGGCGGATCGGTGAACACGAGATCTGCAGCCTCACCATCCATGAGCCGGTCCATCCCATCGGCATCGCGCGTGTCGCCGCACAGCAAACGGTGACGACCCAGTTGCCACAGGTCTCCCGACTTGCTGACCGGCGCTCCTTGTACTTCCGGCACGGCGTCTTCCGGACCAGCAGGACCTTCGGTGCTCGCATCACGAGCTTCGTCGAGAGCGAAGTCGACTTCTGCCAGGCTGAAGCCTGTATCCTCGATCTCGAAGTCGAGGTCGACTAGCGCCTGTAGCTCGATCGCCAGGGTCTCGCGATCCCAGCCGGCATTGAGTGCGAGCTTGTTATCGGCGAGCACATAAGCACGCCGCTCGGTTGCGGTGAGGTGCGACAAGGCGAGGGTCGGCACGGTCCTTCGACCCATCAGCTTCGCTGCCTCGACGCGGCCGTGTCCGGCGATGATCTCGCCATCATCGGACACGAGCACCGGGTTGGTGAACCCGAAGCGCTCAATCGAGCGGGCGATCTGTTTTACTTGTTTCCTGGAGTGGGTCCGCGCGTTGCGCGCATATGGTCGAAGCGCATCGATATCGCGTTCGACCACCTGGCAGGTGGTAGTCATCTGTCTTTCCTTTCCGTCAGCTGTCACAGCGATGGAGCGTGCAGGCTTTCACACAACAGCCTGGAAATCAAGATCAGAAGGTGAGCAAACGGGGGATAAGTCCGGCGTCGGGTGCTCCGGTCAACTGAGGAAGTCATGCCGGTGTGATCGCTGATCCGGCCGTTTGCATTCGCTGTTACCGGCGCTGAGCTTCCCTGCTGGGCCGAATTGAATTCCCTGTTCCGCGCGCAGGGAATTCTGGTCAGGAAATAGCGGAATCCTGCGGGTTTGCAGCGCCTTGATGAGGTGGCTTTCAGCCGAAAAATGCCAGATTCCCTGTATCTTCCCTGTAAAGCAGGGAAATCAGGGTAGAGACGCATCCGCTCCGGACTGCGTCGCGCACCATCTCTTTCAGCAGGACATTGCGAAGCATGCAGCCGAAAGTGCTTTTGGCTGAGTGGGTGCGCTTGCGTCGGGATAGGGATGCCCCGCGACGGTCAGCCGGCGGCTTTGTGGCCTGCCGTCTGGCATGCAGGGCGCCATCGGCGCCGCCAGGAACCTGTCGTTCGTTCGCTAAAGTGCTGCCACAGTCGGCATCGCTTCGACGCCCGGATTGTCGGAGTCTTCGTGCTGGATTGAAATGCGCGTTCCCGGTTCTGCATCGGCCATGATGACCTTGGCCTGCAACTGCCGCGCCAGTGCTTCAACGATATTGGTTCCCAGCCCCGCGACGGCTGCGGGCTTGCCAAGGCGGGGCATGCCGACGCCATCGTCCTCGACTGCCAACGTCCAGTCGCGGCCCTTGTTCGTGTAGCGAACCAGTATTCTCCCGCCCTGATCGACGGGATAGGCGTGCTTGAGCGCGTTGATCACCAGTTCGGTGACGATCAACCCCAGGCTCACGGAAGCAGCCGAGCTTACGCGCCCATCCATGACATCGACGTCGATTGTCAGGATCTCGGGGTCCGCGATCATCGAAATGCCGATGCTCTCGCAAAGCTGTTCCAGGTAAGGGCGCAGTTTGACATCGGCTGATCCCGACTGCGAAAGCTGTTTCTGGATCGTGGCAATCGACAGAACGCGGTTCTGCGCCATCTGGAGGTGGCTCCGGGTCTCGTCATTGCTCACCCGGCGGGCCGACTGCATCAACACCGAAGCGATGATCTGAAGGCTATTGGCCACGCGATGCTGGAGTTCCTGCATCAACAGCACGTTGTTGGCGACAAGGCTCTCCATCTCCCTTCTCAACAACCCGGCTTCGGTCATATCGACAACCGTCAGGAGCAGGCGAAGGTCTCGCGCACCTTGATATTCGAGCCTGTGTGCAGAGAGCTTGAGAGAACGTTCCGTGCGGCCATCCGCAGCGCGAAGCAGCATTTCATAGTCGTCGATATCGGCACCGCCCGAAGTCGTCGCGCGCAAGAGCGATCGCAAGCGTGTCACGTCCCATTCGCCATCGCCCATCGTAAGGATGGACTTGCCCGTCAGCTTTGCGCAGTCCAGCCCGAAGGCGCGGCAAAACGACAGGCTGGCGGCGATGACGGTGAGGTCTTCATCCAGCATGATCAGAGGCGTATCGGAGTTCACGACCATTGCCTCGGCAAGACTGGTTACCGGGTCGGAAGCTGATATGGGTGGCGGGGCCATAAGTGCCCACTTTCATTTGAAGACCGGCACAGCGCAGATAGCGGGTAATTCCGGATTGTCTCGGCGTGGCCGAGTTGTCGCCCGCGGCTTGGTCGCTAGCGACCAGGAAAACACCTATAGCACGGCTTGGTGCGCAGCGCCCCATGAAATCTTGCCAGTCACTATCCGGCCGCCCGGTCAGCAACCGCATTTGGCGAGGTCAGCCCGTCGCTTTCGCTTGCGGGCCCCGCTCTGCAAGCCCGAACGGCAGGCGGGCCCAGATCCGCTCGTGGAAGAAATACAGCACCAGCTTGGTGAAAATCTCCAGACCGCCAATCGAAACGGCTGTCGCCGCGCTCCCGGTGAAGAACCACGCGAGAGCGAAGGTGTCGAGCGAAGCGATGAATCGCCATAGCCCGGTCTTGATGGTCGTCCGTCGCATCGTCTCGCGATGCCGTTCCTTGCGATAGACGATGCCCCAGCCGCTGAGCGACCAGGCCCGTTCGTGCAGGAAATAGAGGGTGAACTTGGTCACGACCTCGGTGATCGCAATGTACCCCGCTGTCTCCAGCGCATCGGTCGTGGCCACCGGTGCTCCGAAGATCGGTCCGAGATAGGTTATCAGGAGAAAGGACAGGATCAGCGTGTCGAGCGTTCCAATCGCGCGCCATGAAACGGCCTTGGCAACGGAGCGCCAGGGCTTGATGGCAGGCCTTTGGGGCGGGTCGAGCCGGGGCGTTTCCGGGCCGAAGAAAGGCTTTTCCGGAAGTTCTCTCATGGACGGCGGCTGGGAGCCGCGCTTGTCCGCATGCTTCGCACGCGGTTCGCTCATTCTGCCGATTGGCGGCGCTGCTCTGCCAATGCGTCGTCCAAGTTGGTGTAGCGATACTGCCCGACCCGGTACTCGTTTGCTGTGACCGCGATGATCCCTGCCGGCAGATCATCCGCGGGTTTCGGCTTGAGGGCACCGCCTTCGCTTTCCCAGGCACCGGTTCCCGGCTGATCGGGCGCAATTGGTCCGGGCGCGTCGGTCATGTCTTCGATCCTGCTGGCTTCTGCGGACGTTCGTCGCGCGGCCAGCCCAGGTTCGAGAGGCCGTTCGCCTCGCGCCAGTCGGCAATCCGCATGGCCTTCTCCCCGACCTGATCGTCCACGCCCTTGCGCAGTTCGACCGGACCGGACCCGTCGGCCTGCATGGCCGCCAGCTGGTGATCGTAGAGGAACTTGTTCATCGGCATGAGTGCGAGCCCGGAAAATTGGAGAAGAGGCCGAGAGCCGGGAGCAATAAGCCCCCGGCCCGGTCGTCGAGATCAGCCCTGCTGCTTGCTGGACTGTTCCTGCTGGCTGTCACCCTGCTGGTGCTGCAGGTTCACGGCAGACTTGTTGCCGCCGTCGGCCTGCTTGGTTTCGAAACCGTAGCGCTGGTCGACCTTGGGTTCCTGGGCCTGCTGTTGCAGGTCAGTCTTGCCAAAGGGCAGGGCATCGCCGCCCTTTTCCGGGGTAATCATCCCCGAACCCTTGTTGCTGTCGTAGCTCTTGATCTTGCCATATTGTGTCATGTTTCATTCCTTCGAACGAGTTGTGCAGCGCGCCAGAATAGACCCGGCTGCGACTAAGAGGCGGAACTGAAGGAAAGGGCTTCCGAAGGTGGAAGCAGTGCCCGTCGATTGCGACTGGTAGCTGAGTTTTAGATGGCGACGAGGCCTGCGCTTTACAATCCCGCCGGGGCGTTGCGAGAGCCTTATGCGACGGACCGAAATGCAGGAATCGTGATGACCCCGGCCGCAACGGGTCGCCTAGTTGTTCGGTGCGTCGCGGAGATAGGAAGGGTCTGCGGAGGGTCCTGCCCTGACCGCCTCGTAGTCTTCCTCGGCCCGGCTCATTTCGTTGTTGCCATCGGCAACAAGCCGCTCGGCCGCGCCCTTGTCCTGCTGCGCAGTGCGAAGCCGGTCTTCGGCCGCGGCAAGCGCCTCGCGGGCATCGGCTATCTGCGATTGCGCGCGCTCAATGCTGCGGTTGCTACTTGCGATGGCCCGCTCACCTTCGGCCACGTCCGCCCGGCCGGATGACCATGCATCGCCATATTGATCAATCTGGTTTCCCTGTTGCGAAATTCGCTCGCCGGTATTCATCGGCGCGTTTCCGGTCCCGGCGCAGGCGGCAAGCGCGAGGATTGACGTTGCGGCGATTGCCGCGAGTGGAAGGTTCTTCATGGTGATTTCCTTTGTGTTTGTTGCCGGGCGTCGGTGTCGACACCGATCGCGGCACTCAGTGGGAAAACCACCAGAATATCGCTCCGAGGAAGAGGACGGGAAACATGCCGGCAAGATAGCTGGGGCCCTCTGAGCGCCGGGCGTTCACTGTGGCACGCCCTGACGAAATGTATTGCCGAGATGCTGCATGAATTTTCCTTCTCAAGGATCCGCGCGCCGGGATTGGCTGCGGAGCAACTAAGAGGCGAAACTGAAGGAAGGTGGCGCTCCACATGTGAGCGCCCTGGACCGTCTATTGCGACTGGTAGCTGGACTGTAGATGGCGACTGCCGGGGTAGCTTGCAACCTTGCCGGCTGAATGGGTGACCAGACAGCATCAACGGCTGCTTCCGACCGAGTTGCAGACATTTGGCAATCCCCATTGTGCCCCGAACAGCGGCCATCTGCAGTTGGCATGCCGGCGCAAGACTGAGATCTCTCGAAGTGGACTGGAGGGGGCCTCTGGCTCGGCGCGACCAAGCCAAAGTGCTTCTGACCGGTTGCTGCCTGTCCGCCTTCGGCTCCGCTAGCCAGCGCAGGAGGCATCAAGCGAGCACGCTGTTGCCGCCCGAAACTCGGACAGGCCAAGGACCGCCCGATAGCCTATGCCCTTGGCAAACCGGCCTTCTCGCTGCACACTCCCGTCCAACAAGAACTGCAGGACAGGGAACCTGCTGGGGAGGGAATAGCCATGCGCTTGCGGTCTCGCTTGCTCAAATCCGGCCTGCTGTTGCCAATTGCCGCCCTGCTGGGCGTGGCTTCGGGCGCAAACGCCCAGTCGCTGTGGTCCGATCCGGCCACATGGCCGAGCGGACAGGTGCCTGCTGCGGGCGATGCGGTGGAGATCCCCCGCGACATGGACGTGGTGCTGGACGTCGATGCACCGGGGCTTCGCAGCCTGACGATCCGGGGCAGCCTGACATTTTCCGATGGACGGGACATCAGCCTGGAATCCGAGTGGATCTACGTCCCGGGCGGTTCGCTGACCATCGGTACGGCAGACAATCCGCACACCAGCAATGCGACGATCACGCTGACGGATAATGTCAGCGGCGAAGACATCAACACCATGGGTGACCGCGGCATCATGTTGATGGGCGGGACAGTCAACCTGCATGGTACCCGCGACAATACCTGGTCGAAACTGGCCGCCACCGCAGAACGCGGCGCAACCAGCGTGCAGCTGCTCGATGCCTCGGGCTGGGCGGTCGGGGACGAAATCGTCCTTGCTTCCACCGACTTCAATCCGCGCCAGGCAGAACGCTGCACGATTACCGCAGTCAGCGGCAACACGGTCTCCTTCGCCGAGCCGCTCGAATACATGCACTTTGGCGAGATCACCTTCGGCGTGGACGAACGCGGGGAAGTTGCCAACCTGTCGCGCAACATCGTGATCCAGGCGTCGGAAGATGCGGAGGAGAGCTATTTCGGCGGCCATCTCATGGCGATGGCCGGCTCCGAAATGTATATCGACAGTGTCGAGTTCTCGCGCATGGGCCAGCACCTGACGCTGGCGCGCTACCCGGTGCACTTCCACATCCTGGGCGAAGGCGCAGGGCAATATGTCCGCAACGCTTCGATCCATGACACGTTCAATCGCTGCGTTACGGTGCACGGCACCAACAACCTGCGCATCGAAAACAACGTGACCTACAACACCGTGGGCCACTGCTTCTTCATGGAAGACGGCATCGAGACGGGCAACGCGTTCATCGGGAACCTGGCCATCCAGACCAAGTGTCATCCGACACTGGACTGCGTGCCCACCAACCTCGCCGCCAACGGTGAGCGAGACGCCGCCTATGCTGATCCTGCAGCCTACAGGGAAATGAGCTTCCACGGCGGCGACACCCTGCTGCCTTCGGACAATACGGTGGCAAGCTTCTGGATCACCAACCCGGACAACAGCTACATCGACAATGTAGCGGCAGGTTCCGACCAGGTCGGTTTCTGGCTGTCGATACCCCAACACCCGAATGGCGCCTTCGCCGGCACGGAAATTTCCGCCAACACCTGGCCGCGACGCACGCCGCTGCGCGCATTCCGGGGCAACACGGCGCACTCCAACTTCGACGGGTTCCTGATTGATCGGCACATCGACCAGGACAACACCTTCGGCCTGGCCTCCATTCCCTTGCTCCCGCTGACAGATCCCACCGATCTGGAGAGCGACGTGATGGAGACGCACTTCGAGAACCTGACCGCCTACAAGAACCGCAATGGCGGCCTTTGGGGCCGAGGGGACCTTTACGTCTACAACAACCTGACCCTCGCCGATAACGCCATCGGCATGACGCAGGCCGCCGGCGATATCGGCAGCCTGCCGTTCAGTTCCCGTCTGGTGAACGGGCTGGTCGTGGGCGAGACCGACAATATCGGCAATCCCACCACGCCCGACGAAGTGGCCTACGGCCGCAGCCTGCCGAAGCCTTCTATCCCGGACTTCCCCATCCGCGGATACGAATATTACGACTACCGCGACGACGTGGTGGACACGACCTTCGTAAATTTCGTGGACAACGACCAGAGAAGGACAGGAGCGCTTTCCTTCCTGCTGTTCACCAGCGCGGGACTCAGCACCGGAAGCACCATCCGCGGTGCGGAATTCGTCAACGCCAAGCCGGTCTATTTCCCGGAATACGATACCAGGTTCGACAATGATAACCGTGGCGGCAACGCATATCGGACCCTGTCGTTTCGCGACCTGGACGGTTCAGTGACCGGCATCCCCGATTCCCAGGTATTGCTCCACGATGGCGAAAACGACAGCGTCGCCACCGACGACACCTGCCAGATCCGTCCGACCTGGAACGCCGCAGTCTGCACCGGCGATATCGGCCGCCTGAACCTCTCGGACAGCAGGGGAGAGCTTCCCGCCGCAGTCGATCTGGAGAGCCGCACCGCCCGGTTCGCCTTGCTCGCCTCGCTCAGCCCCAATGCGCCGGACACCCCCCTCGTCCAGGCCCAGCGTGCCGCCCTGTTCTCCCGCCGTCCACCGCAGGCCCCCATCACGCTTGTTCGCAATGGCAGGGAATTTTCCGTTGCCGGCGACCAGAGCACGGTGCGAGCCGGGACCGAGATCGAGGTCAGGACCGAACGGCCGGAGGTCACTCTCAGCCTTGCCGAAATGGACGAAGGGTCGTGGGTGATGTTCGCACTGCCGGGCTTCACCAGCGCAGCCTCGGGCGCTGAACAGGGCACTATCGAGGCCTTGCGGGCAGCGACCGAGACGTCATTCTTCAGAGGCCAGGACGCCCTCTGGGTCAAGCTGGTGGCCGCTGCTCCGATCATGCCCGTCATTCGCCCGACGGACTTGCAGGCCAGTATAACGGTCAGCCGCTAGGCGTCGGAGCCAGGCTGAACAGTCTGATCCGCCCCTGGCCGATCAGACTGGCAAGCCGACGTAATTCTCGGCGATCGTCGTCTGCGCCGCGCGGCTGTTGGCGATGTAGTCCAGCTCGGCCACCTGCATGGCGCGCTCGAACGGGCCGTCTTCGGGGAAGCGGTGCATCAGCTTGGTCAGCGTCCAGCTGAATCGCTCGCTCTTCCACACGCGCGCCAGGGCCGTGTCCGAATAGGCGGCGACGGCATCGTTGTCGTTGGCCTTGAAGTATCCGGTCAGTGCGGCGGCGGCATAGTGCACGTCGCTGGCGGCAAGGTTCAGGCCCTTGGCGCCGGTCGGCGGCACGATATGCGCCGAATCCCCGCACAGCAGCAGGCTGCCATGGCGCATGGGCGCAAAGACATAGCTGCGCAGCGGGGCAATGCTCTTTTCCAGCGCCGGACCGCGCGTGATGTTGGCGGCGGCGTCAGGACCAAGCCGGATCGCCAGCTCGTCCCACAGCCGGTCATCGCTCCATTCCTCGACCTTGTCGGTCAGCGGCACGTCCACATAATAGCGGCTGCGCGTCTCGCTGCGCATGGATGCCAGGGCAAAACCGCGTTCGTGGTTGGCGTAGATCAGTTCGTGGTTGCACGGCGGCACGTCGGCCAGAATGCCAAGCCATCCAAAGGGATAGACGCGCTCGTATTCCTTGCCGACCGTAGCCGGCACCGCCTTGCGGCTGGGGCCATGGAAACCATCGCACCCGGCAATGAAGCGGCAGTCGATGCGGTGCTCGCTGCCGTCCTTGGTGTAGGTGACATGAGGCGCCTCGCCTTCGACTTCGTGCAGGGTGACGTCCTCGGTCCCGTAAATCACTTCCAGCCCGCGCTCGTCGCAGGCATCCATCAGGTCGCGCGTAATCTCGGTTTGGCCATAGACCATCACCCGGCTGCCCACGAGATCGGCCATGTCGATGCGGATCAGGCGTTCGCCATCAGCGAGGTTGAAGCCGTCATGCCAGAGGCCCTCGGCCTTCATGCGCGCGTCGAGACCAAGCCGTTCCATCAGGTCGACCGTGATGGTCTCCAGTACGCCTGCACGGATGCGGCTGAGAACATAGTCGGGCGTCCGGCGCTCCAGCACGACGCAGTCGATGCCCTCCGCGCGCAACAGGTGGCCGAGCAGCAATCCGGCCGGACCCGCACCAATGATACAAACCTGGGTTTTCATGATCTTACCTCTCCAATTCGGCAGGCGTTTCGCTGCGCATTCTCACACTGCCAATCAGAGCGCAGGATTACCGCGAATTGAAGAGACGGATCAGACGCGTTAAAGGTACTTTTCAGCCATGTCCGATAGCACTCCCTCCATCCCGTCCTTCGCGCTCTATGGAGAGCCTGAGGCAGACCTTGCCTCGCTCCTGCATATCGAGACAATTGCCGAGCGCAGCGAGTTGCACGACTGGGAGATCGGCACGCACCGCCACCGTCACAGCGTGCAGATCCTGATCGTCGAGCATGGCGAGGTGCGCGCCGCGATCGACGGGCGCGAGGAAGTCATGCGGGCACCGCTGTTCCTGTGTATCCCGCAGGCGACCGCACACGGCTTC
The DNA here is from genome assembly GCF_038289935.1 of Aurantiacibacter gilvus. NCBI lineage: Bacteria > Pseudomonadati > Pseudomonadota > Alphaproteobacteria > Sphingomonadales > Erythrobacteraceae > Aurantiacibacter > Aurantiacibacter gilvus. The sequence continues at coordinate 236,694 of NZ_JBBYHV010000001.1, read as the reverse complement.
GTCTTCGATCCGCAGACGCGCGGATACGTGCTCACCCTGTCAGTCGATTTCCTCACGCGCCTGACCGATCCCGAAGACCCCTTGCTGGCGCTGCTGACCGAAGGTGGGCGAGGCTCATTGCCGGAGGAATGCCGCGCGCGGGTCAGCTGGCTGACCGCCGAACTGCTGGGGGAAATGAACCGTTGGCCGCGCGACGAGCGCTTCCTCGCCAACATTTTCGAAGCCCTGCTGCGCAGCCTGCCGATCCCGCAGGGACTGGGCGCACTGGATCCACGATTGGCACTTTTCAGGCAGCTGGTGGAACGGCACATGACCGAACACCGGCCGGTGGAATTCTACACCGAAGCCACCGGTCTCTCGCTGCGCAGCCTCGCGCGGTTGTGTGCCCGCCAGCTCGGGTGCAGCCCGCGCCAGGCGATCAACCGGCGGCTGGCGGCAGAGGCGGACCGCATGTTGCGGCACACCAATGCCAGCGTCGTGCAGGTGTCCGATGCGCTGGGATTCAAGGACCCGTCCTATTTCTCGCGCTTCTTCAAACGCGAGGCAGGTCAGCGCCCCAGCGAGATCAAACGCGGCGCGCTGCTCGACCAGGCCTAGCTCCCGCAATCCCCATCGGGATTTTGCGGGCTTGCGCTGGCGCTGTCCAGCAGCGGCCATGCGGCAAGTGCCGCGCGCGCTGCCGGACCGCCCTGCCCGCCGCGCGCACTCACCCGGATATTGCGGTCGCGGTTGTAGATGTCGTCGAGGATCGCCACTCCGCCCATGCCATCGCTGACGGCGGTGAAATAGGTGATGTAGACCGGCATCGGCTCGGCAATCGACAGTGTGCGTGTTTGGCCGGTTGCGAGGATGGCATCGACCTCCTCGCGGGTCGCCACGCCCTCCAGCAGGGTTGTGGCATAGCCGATGGCATCGCCTGTGCGGATGCAACCGTGGCTGAAGCTGCGCACCTCGCGGTCGAACAGGTCGCGGTTGGGCGTATCGTGCATGTAGACCGAATAGGGGTTGGGCATGACCAGCTTCATCTGCCCCAGGGCATTGTTCGGCCCCGGACGCTGCCGGTACCGGCCGTTCTCGTAAACATAGCCGCGCGCGCGCGCTGTGGCAGGGTTGTTGCGCACCAGCGCGGCGACGCTCTCGCGGGCGATGCTGGCAGGCACTTCCCACCACGGGTTGAGCACCACGCCTTCGATGGTTGCCTGGAACACGGGCGTCGGCGTGCGGGTGGTGCCGACGATGACGCGCCAGGTGCCGACATGTTCGCCCTCGCGATAGAGGTCTGCCTCGAAGCGCGCGGCGTTCACGAAGACGTAAGTGTCGCCAAGGTCGCGCGGCAGCCAGCGCCAGCGCTCCATGTTGCGGGCAATCGTCTCCCGTCGTTCCGGATCGGTTTCGGCAGCATAAGCGCTTCTGAGCAAGGCATATTCGCGCGCCTTGGGCCGCAGGCCGGCGTAGAAGATGCTCAGTCTGTTCTGGCGCACCGCCGTCGCCAGCATTTCCTCCAGCGGCAGCCGCGCGTCGGTATCGACGATATGCCAGCCGCGGCGCTCCGACTGGCCTGCGGCTCCCAGCAGGTGCATCCGCGCCAGCCGCAGCGCGAGGTCATTCGCCGCCGCATCGATAGCCTCGGGATCCGACGTCGAGATCGCAGCGACAAGGGCATCAGTCGACAGGCGCGGCAATCCCTCGTTGGAGGCGGCAGTCACCGAACGGTAGAGTCCCGTAATCTTGAACGGCGTCCACTCCTGCGCTGCCGCCGGTGTGGCGCAGATGGCCAGGCTCAGCGCCGCGCCGAATGCTCCCAGCACTTTCAGCATAAACCCATCCGCACTCATTTGACTCTATCCCTATTCATTGCTTTTGGGCCTCGCGATCCCTATATTAGAGAAAAGACATATACGGGATCGAGAGCAAAATGCACATTTCCAGACGCGCCTTCATGGGCGCATCGCTGGCTACAGCTAGCGCACTTGTAGCCCCCCAATCAATCGCGTCGCCCACGCGCCACCTGTTGCGCGAACCGGCAATTGTTCCGCCACCAACCGCGCCGCCTGCGCCGCAAGGCGTGCTGGGAGAAGCACTTGCCGCGCTCGAGCGTCATCGCGCGACTGTCACCTTTGCGGACCGGATCGGCATTGCCGACTACACCGCCCATTCGCGCGAATTCCGCTTCCACCTCGCCGATGTCGAGGCGGGCGCAATCACCAAGTCGTTCCTCGTCTCGCACGGGCGCGGCTCGGACCCGGCCAACCGCGGCTTTGCCGAACGCTTTTCCAACGTGCCGGGCTCCAACGCCTCGTCGCGCGGCAGCTATGTCACGGGCGCGGAATATGTCGGCAAGCACGGCCGCTCACGCCGGTTGCACGGGCTGGAGGATGACAACAACAACGCCTTCGACCGCGCCATCGTGATCCACGGTGCCGACTACGTCGACAGCGCCATGGCAGAGAATCAGGGCCGCGTCGGGCGCAGCCTGGGCTGCTTCGCCTTCGAGCAGGGCGAGATCGCCACGATCCTGGAACTGCTGGGCGAAGGCCGCCTGCTCTACGCCGCTGGCTGACGATCCACCGGGATTGACCTGCGACAAGGCCGCGATTGCCGATTGCGCTTAGCTGCCACCGTGGCAACGTGCCTTGCCAACATGCGCAGGAGAGCAATATGACCGACAGAGCGCCGACCCTCACATTCCACGGTGCGGCGGGCACGGTTACCGGATCCTGCATGGAATTCGTCCACGAGGGCAGCCGTGTGCTGGTCGACTGCGGTCTGTACCAGGGGTCGCGGACACTCGAACTGCTCAACCACGAGCCATTCGCCTTCGACCCGCGCACCGTCGACGCGGTCATCCTGACCCACGCGCATATCGACCACAGCGGCCTGCTGCCCAAGCTGGTGGCCCGCGGCTTCGACGGGGCGATCTGGTGCACGCGCGAGACCATCGACCTGCTCGAACACATGCTGGCCGATGCCGGACGCATCCAGGAATACGATGCCGAACGCCGCAACCACCGCCGCGACCGGGCGGGCGACGAGCCATTCGAGCCGCTCTACACCAGCGAAGACTCCATGGCGGCCTGGGAGCTGTGCCGGCCGGTCGAACTGGGGCAGGCCTTCGAACCGGCAGAAGGCATCCAGGCGCGCCTGTGGAACGCCGGGCATATCCTGGGATCGGCGTCGGTCGGCCTGATGGCGGGCGGTGTCCACACGGTCTTTTCCGGCGACATCGGGCCTGACAACAAGGCCTTCCAGGCCGACCCGGAAGGCCCGTCCGGGGTCGACCACGTCGTCTGCGAAAGCACCTATGGCGACCGGGCGCGCGAACGCGTTACCATCGACCAGCGCCGGACGCTGCTGCGCGCCGAAGTGGAATCGGCACTCGCCCGCGGCGGCAATCTCGTCATTCCCGTCTTCGCGCTCGAGCGGACACAGGAACTGCTGCTCGACCTGCACCACCTCATCCGCTCCGACGTCATTCCCAACGCGCAGATCTTCATCGACAGCCCGCTGGCCAACAAGACCACGGCAGTTTTCGGGCGCTATGCCGCGCAACTGGAGGACACGGGCGGACGCAACGTGTTCGACCACCCGTCATTCCACTACGTTACCGATGTCGAACATTCGATGCGGCTCAACTCCATGTCGGGCGCGATCATCCTCGCAGCCTCGGGCATGTGCGAAGGCGGGCGCATAAGGCACCACCTGGTCCACAACCTCCACCGGCGGGATTCCACCGTGCTATTCGTCGGCTACCAGGCACAGGGGACGCTGGGGCGGGTGATCATAGAAGGCGCCCAGCGAGTGCGGATCAGCGGCAAGGACGTGAAAGTCCGCGCGCAAATCCGCTCGATCCACTCCTATTCGGCCCATGCTGACCAGAGCGAACTGCTCGACTGGATCGCAGCGCGATACCCAATCAGCGGCAGCCTTTTCCTCGACCACGGCGAGGCGCGCGCGCTCGAAACCATGCGCCGCGAACTGCAGCGGCGCGATCCGCAACTCTCGGTGCGTTTGCCCGAGATCGGCGAACGCTATGCCTTGCTGACCGGCGAGCCCGCCAAGCGGCTGGAAACGGGGCGCACAGACCTTGCCGAACTGCTCGGCCAGGACTGGCAGAACGAATATGCCGACTTCGCCACCTCACTGAAGGCCGAGCTGCGCAAGCTGCACGATGACAAGCAGCGCGAAGAGGCGCTCGAAAAGATGCGGGCCGTGCTCAAGTCCTACAACGATTTCCGCACGAAAAACGGCAAGTCGGCAGTCTAGGCTAGACCCCCGCCTGCTGGCGCGCCCAGGTAACGATGGCGTTTTCCGGCATGGCTCCGGCCTGCCGCCCGGCGGCGCGACCGCCCTTGAACAGCATCAGCGTCGGGATCGACTGGATCTGGTAGCGCGCCGCCAGTGCCTGCTGGGCCTCGGTATCGACCTTGAGCAGGCGGATGTGCGGCTCCAGCTTGGCGGCGGCGCTGGCAAAGGCGGGCGCCATCATCTTGCACGGCCCGCACCAGCTGGCCCAGAAATCGACCAAGACCGGCTGCGAGCCCTTGGACACGAAGCGGTCGAAGAGTTCCTGCGAGGCGTCGATCGGCCTGCCCGTGAACACCGGGCGCTTGCAGCTGCCGCAAGTGGGGTTGTCCGCCAGCCGTTCGCCCGGCAGGCGATTGAGTTTGCCGCAATGGCCGCAGACCGCGATTTCACTGCTCATGGCGATACCTCTTCGAGTTCACATTCTGCCAGAATCGGCTTCCGCACAGCAATACGCAAGTCGGCAATGCCATTGCCGTCACCCTTCCACCTTTCGTCCCTGTTGGCACGCTCGACAGAGTCCTGTAGACATTGTCAATCAAGGTGCCCTCAAGGGTGCCGAACGGGGATGTGCAGTGGAGTTCGACGAGATGACTTTTTCGATCACGATCAACGGCGAGACGCGCGAGATTGACGCGCCGGGCGACATGCCCTTGCTGTGGGCCCTGCGCAACGAGCTGGGCATGGTCGGCACCAAGTTCGGCTGCGGCATCGGCATGTGCGGTGCCTGCACCGTGCACGTCGACGGTCAGGCAACGCGCTCGTGCTCGCTGCCACTCTCGGCCGTGGGCGACAAGCAGGTTTCGACCATCGAGGCGCTCGGCCAGTCGCCGGTCGGACAGGCCCTGCAGCAGGCCTGGCTGGACGACGACGTCATGCAGTGCGGCTATTGCCAGGCTGGTCAGCTGATGAACGCCACGGCCCTGCTCAACAACAATCCCAACCCCTCGGATGACGAGATCAGCGCCGCCATGTCCGGCAATATCTGCCGCTGCGCCTGCTACAACCGCATCCACGAGGCGATCGCCAAGGTCGCCCGCGACGAGGAGACGGCCAATGCTTAAGCAAGTCGAAGTCTCGCGCCGCCTGTTCCTCAAGACCTCCGCCGTGGCCGGTGGCGGTTTTGCGCTCGCCATTTCGGTGCCGTTCGCAGCCAGCGCCAATGCCGAGGGTGCCACGCAGGAGCTCACTGCTTTCGTCACCATCCATCCGGACAACAAGGTGACCATCATCGGCAAGAACCCGGAAATCGGCCAGGGCATCAAGACCATGCTGCCCATGCTGATCGCCGAGGAACTGGACGCCGACTGGGACGACGTTGCGATCGAGCAGGCGGACACCAATGCCGCCAAGTACGGCCCCCAACTGGCTGGCGGTTCCTTCGCCACGCCGATGAACTGGATCCCCATGCGCCAGGCCGGTGCCGCCGCCCGCGCCATGCTGATGGGTGCGGCTGCCCAGCGCTGGGGCGTCGACATCTCCGCCCTCGCGACCGAACCGGGCCGCGTGGTGCAGCCGGGCACCAACCGTTCGGCCACCTATGGCGAGCTGGCCTCTGACGCCGTGCTCCAGCCGGTCCCCGAACCGGCCAGCCTGACCTTGAAGGACCAGGCCGACTTCCGCATCATCGGCCGCGCCATCGGCGGGATCGACAGCCCCAAGATCGTTCGCGGGGAGCCGATCTTCGGCGTCGACACCCAGCTTCCGGGCATGGTCTACGCCGCATACGAGCGTTCGCCGGTCTTCGGCGCGCGGCTGGTTTCGGCTAACCTCGAGGCTGCCAAGGCGCAGCCGGGCGTGATCGACGCCTTCACTGTCGAAGGCAACGGCAACGCCACCGAGCTGGTCGACGGCATTGCCGTGATCGCTGACAACTGGTGGCTCGCCAACAAGGCGCGCGCGGCCCTTGCTCCCGAGTGGGACAATGGCGAGTGGGAAAGCCACTCCTCGGCAAGCTATGCCGAGGCAGCCCGGGAATACTGGGCGCAAGGCAATGGCGAAGTCTTCGCCGAGAAGGGCGACGTCGATGCCGGTTTCGCCGAGGCCGCACAGGTCTTCGAGGCGGAGTATCACTACCCCTTCCTAGCCCACGTTCCCATGGAGCCGATGAACTGCACCGCGCTCTACAACGAAGACGGCAGCATCGAGATGTGGGCCCCGTCGCAGACGCCGCAGGGTGGCCAGGGATCGGTGGCCAACTACCTCGGCGTCACGCCGGACAAGGTCACCGTGCACATCACCCGTATGGGTGGCGGTTTCGGGCGTCGTCTCAACAACGATTACATGGTGCAGGTCGCCGCCATCGCCAAGCAGATGCCCGGCACGCCGGTCCAGTTGATCTGGAGCCGCGAGGACGACGTCCGGAGCGACTTCTATCGTCCGGCGGGCTGGCACAAGCTGCGCGCAGGCGTGGACGAGGCGGGCAAGCTCACTACCTGGACGGACCACTTCGTGTCGTTCGACCTTGGCGGCGGACAGTTCAACCCGGCGACCATGCCGGCGGACGAGTTCCCGGCCAAATATGTCGACAACCTGCGCTTCGAACAGCACATGATGCGCACCGCCGTGCCCATGGGCGCGCTGCGTGCTCCGACATCGAACGCCATGGCTTACGTGATGCAGAGCTTCCTCGACGAGGTGGCCCATGCCACCGGCAAGGACCTGCCCACGCTGATGCTCGAGATCACCGACGGGATCGAGGCAGAGCCGATGACCATGGGCTTCATCGGACCGCAGCCGGGCTTTTCCGCTCCGCGCCTGCAGGCCGTGACGCGCAAGGTGCTGGAAATGTCGCCCTGGGGTGAAGAAGCGCCCGACGGCCACGCCTACGGCTTCGGCTTCTACTACAGCCACATGGGCTATTTCGCCGAAGTGGTGGAAGCCAGCCTCAACGCCGGCAACCGTCCGGTGGTGCACAATGTGTGGGTAGCCGGCGATGTCGGCCGCCAGATCATCAACCCCTTCGGCGCGCTCAACCAGGTCAACGGTGCGATCATCGATGGCCTCGGCCAGGCCATGCAGCTGGCGGTGGAAATCGACGGCGGCGCTGCCGTGCAGTCGAACTTCCACAACTACCCGCTGCCGCGCATGCCGATGACGCCGGACATTCACGTCGAATGGGTAATGTCGGACAACGATCCCACGGGTCTTGGCGAACCCGCCCTGCCCCCGGTGATCCCGGCCCTGACCAATGCGCTGTTCGCCCTGACGGGCAAGCGCGTGCGGTCACTGCCGATCCGTCCGGAGATGTTTGCCTGAGGCTTCAGGCGGGTTTCTGGGGGGTCATTTCGATCACCCGGCCCGCCAGTCTCTCCACTTCCGCAGAGGAATGGCTGACCAGCAGCATCGGCAGGTCCAGCTCGTCCCGCAGTCGCTCGATCAGCGAGAGCAGCGTTTCGGCGCGGCTCTCGTCGAGCGAGGCGAGCGGCTCGTCCAGCAGCAGGAAACGCGGGGCCGACAGCAGTGCCCGCCCGATGGCGACGCGCCGTGCTTCGCCGCCTGACAGGGTGACAGGTAAGCGATCGAGCAGGTGGCCGATTTCCAGCAGCGAGACAACTTCGTCCGTAGTGATCCAGCGCTTGTCCGGGGCGGCCAGCTTCTCGCCATAGGCGAGGTTGGAGGAAACCTTGCGGTGCGGGAACAGCCGCGCGTCCTGGAACACGTACCCTGCGCCGCGCTTTTCAGGTGGCAGGTCCACGCCTTGTGCGCTGTCGAACAGCACCTCGCCCGCCACCGCAATCCGGCCCGATTGCGGGCGCAGCAGTCCGGCAATGGCGTTGAGCGTGCTCGTCTTGCCCACGCCCGACGGGCCCACCAGCGCAGTCAGCTTGGCGTCGGAGGTGAACTCCAGCGCAAAGGCGTGATCGTCCACGCGCATGTCGATGCTCACGTCAAAGAACATGGGCGCGGCTCCCCTGTGAGCGGCGGACCAGCCATTCGGACACCAACAGCGCGCCCAGCGACAGCACGATGGCGATCACCGCCAGCCGCGTCACCGCGCTCTCTGCACCGGGCAGTTGCAGGCCGGTATAGATCGCCAGCGGCAGCGTGCGCGTCTCTCCGGCGATATTGGCGGCAAAGGTGATCGTCGCCCCGAACTCGCCCAGCGAGCGGGCAAAGCCGAGCATGGCCCCGGCAGCGATGCCGGGCAGGCTGAGCGGCAGGGTAATGGTGAGGAACGCATGCCACGGCGATGCCCCCAGCGTGCGCGCCGCGCCCACCAGCCGCCGGTCGACCGCTTCGATGGACAGGCGCATGGCGCGCACCATCAAAGGCAGGGCCATGACGCCCGCCGCCACCGCCGCACCGGTCCAATTGAACACCAGCGTCACGCCGAAGGTCTCGTAGAGCCAGCCGCCAATCGCACCATTGCGGCCCAGCAGGATGAGCAGCAGCCAGCCGGTCACCACCGGCGGCAGGACGAGCGGCAGGTGCACCAGCGCGTCCAGCAGCATCCGCCCGGGAAAGCGCCGGCGCGCGATCACCCAGGCCAGGCCGTAGGCAATCGGCATGGTCACCAGCACGGCCACCAGGCTGACCTTCAGCGACAGCGCAACCACGGTCCATTCGGCAGGAGTCAGCACGGCGTGCGCCCTCCCGGCATGGAGAAGCCGTGTTCGCACAGGATCGCGCCGCCTTCGCGTGACGAAAGGAATTCCAGGAAAGCGCCAGCGTCTTGGCTGGTGGAACTGGCAAGTATGGCGGCAGGATAGAGCACCTCGACCCCTTCGGGCAGGGGCAGGGCATCGGTTACAAGGCCGGGAACCGTGCGCGCGTCGGTGGCATAGACTACGCCCAACTCCGCCTCGCCGCGTTCGACCAGGGCCAGTGCCTGCCGTACGTTTTCTGCCGGAACGACCATCGCCTCTACCGCCTGCCATGCTCCCGCATGCTCAAGCGCGCTGCGGGCATATCGGCCAGCTGGCACGCTGTCGGGGTCCGCCATGGCGATCCGGCGCGGCTGCCAGCCAGACCCGGTCGGCAGCGCCACCTGCTGGTCCCGCCGCACGAAAACGAGACTGTTCGACGCAATGTCGCGGCGGCTGTCAGCATCGACGAGGTCGTGCTCGGCCAGCCAATCCATCCATTGCTCGTCAGCGGTGATCACAATATCGGCAGGTGCCCCCTGTTCGACCTGCCGCGCTACCGAGGCGCTGCCCGCAAAGGACAGCACCGGCCGCAAGTGCCCCTGCGCTTCCCAGGCATCCGCTGCCGCTTCAATCGCTTCGGTCAGGCTCGAGGCCGCCAGCACGACGGGACCGGTCTCCTCTGTCGGAGCGCAGCCGGACAGCAAGAGCGCGAGGCTGGCAAGGAGGGTCCTGAACATCGCCGCCACCCTTAGACAGGCGCGATTTTTCCGTCCAGCTTAGCTCGTCTCGGTGCGCCCGGCACGGATCATGAATTCGCTAGGGCGGCGCACCGGTATCAGCAGCACGCAGCGGGCACCTTCGACGGGGAATTCCAGCTCCACCGGATGGCGCAGTTCGTGTGCCACGATGCGCTCGATCAGGTCGGTGCCAAAGCCGCGAATGCGCTCCTGCTTCACCGGCGGGCCGCCGCTCTCGACCCATTCGACCCGGACCAGCCCTTCCTCGGCCAATTCCCAGTGTACCGAGACCTTGCCGCCCGGCGTGCTGAGCGCCCCGTACTTGCCGGCATTGGTCGCCAGTTCGTGTACGGCAAGGCCCAGCGACAGGGCGTCATTGGGGGCCAGTTCCACGTCCGGCCCCTGCAGGTCCACCACGTGATCGGCATCGTGCGCGTAGGGCAGCAATTCGGCATCGATCACGGCCCGCACCGGGGTGGAGCCCCAGTCCGACTGCGTCAGCAGGTCGTGGGTGGCGGAGAGCGCCCGGATGCGGCCGTCGAGACCGTCTGCAAAGTCTTCGATGTTGTCGGCGCGGCGCCGCGTCAGGGCGATGATCGAAAGCACGTTGGCCAAGGTGTTCTTTACCCGGTGGTTCAGCTCGCGCGTCAGCGAGTTGCGAATGCTCGCCTGCTCTTCAAACCAGATCAGCGCCTTTTCGTCTTCTTGCGCCTGTTGCGTCAGCATCCGCACCAGCAGGGTCAGCAGGCTGGCCACCAGCAGGCCGAAGATCAGCGTCGCCATCGACAAGCCTGACAAGCCCGGCTCTTCCACCGTGCTGACCGCCAGCAAGGTGCGATTGTTGGCGAGGACCACCGTCTGGGTCGCGGTATCGCGATTGTCGACGTCACCGTCGAAGGTGCTGGCCAGCAGCGTACGATCGGCGCTCTCGGAGTCGTAAAGACGCACGCCGAAGGCACCCGCATCTTCCAGCTCCAGCGCACTTTGCAAGAAATCGCGGGCATTGAAGGGGGAGTAGATAAAGCCCTTCAGCGTCCGGCCACCCGGTCCCGGCTCGAACACCGGCATGTAGACCAGAAAACCCGGCGCCTCGTTTTCGCCTTCCTGCCTCAGGACAACTGCATCGGTCGCGGTAGGACGCGCAGTGCGCTCGGCCTCGATCATCGCTGCACGGCGTGTTGGCTCGGCATACATGTCGTATCCCAGGGCGCGACGGTTGCGGACTGTATCGGGCTGCAGGTAGGTGACCGGGACGGAAAACGGCTGGCTCCCGTCCGGCCGGGGATATAGCTGCGCGCCCGTCGCGCTCTCCGCCGCAAGCGCCTCGTTGAAGGCCGCGATTTCTCCTGGACGGACGACTTCGGCCCAGCCAATCCCTTCCGCTCCGCGATAATCCGCATCGAGCCGCAGCTCCGAAACGAAACGACGGAAATCGGCAGCGGGAACCTCCTCCATGGTCGACAGCAAGGCCGCCCCGGCGCGCAGGTAGGCACTGCTGGCATTGGCACGCCGTTCCAGCGCCGAGGCGATGGCAATCGCCCGCGATCCAATCTCAGCCTGTTGCTGCTGATTTTCGCTGCGCTCGATGGCGAAGATCGACAGGATCGTGATGCCTGCAATCAGCGCGAAGATGCCCAGCGGCACGCCGCGCGGATAGCGCATCAGCCACCGCTTCGTCCTGCTTCGCCGACTGGCTTCGTTATGCACTTCAACTCCTCGAACCCGTGGGGGGAAGCGCATCCCAATCCCACATTGCAGTCCGTCAAAAGCCCCTCAAGGGTCTGCACTTTTTGCAAAACCCGCTTTCGGGGGAACCTGATGGAAGCAATTTCGTTCCGGAGAGAATACAATTGCATCTATGCGCAAGTTTATGCGAGCGCGGGCGCCAGCCGTCCGGACCACCGCCCAACTTGCCAGTCAATAGGATCGATTAATTTGATGTCATCTGGAGAGGACAAAGTCCCCCCGCCCAATGCTCCCAAGGGATCGGCTGCAAAACCCGGCGATCCGGAATGGGCCTCCGGCCTGAAGCGCCTGTACGATTCGGTAGTGGATGAACCGCTGCCGGACTCTTTCAAGGACCTGCTTTCGAAGCTGGACGATAGCGGGGACAAATGAGCGACAAAGAGAAACGCAAGCTGCCCGAACGCAGTGCCGAGGACAAGCGCGCCTTCAAGCGGGAACTGACCGAGGTTGTCCCGCACCTGCGCGCCTTTGCCCGCGGCCTTTGCGGCCGTCCCGACATGGCGGACGACCTGGTACAGGAAACCATGCTCAAGGCTTGGGCGGCGCAGGAACGGTTCGAACCCGGCACCTCCATGCGCGCCTGGACCTTCGTGATCCTGCGCAACGCCTATCTCACCGACATGCGGCGCAACCGCTTCCGCGGCGACTATGACGAGGCTGTGGCAGAACGCATCCTGACGGCACCCGCCGGACAGGAAGAGCCGATCCACCTCAGCGACCTGCACCGCGCCCTGCTGACCCTGCCGCCCGAACGCCGCGAGGCCCTGCTGCTGGTGGGAGCCGGCGGCTTTTCCTACGAAGAGGCAGCCACCATCTGTGGCTGCGCGGTCGGCACGATCAAGAGCCGTGTGGGCCGTGCCCGGGCAACCCTTACGTCCATGCTGGAAGATGGGGACATCCCCGATCGTTCGCTGAGCGACCCCTCCGCGCATCGCGCCATCCTCGAAGAACTCGACCAGGTGGCCGCCGGCAACGGCGAAGCGGCTGCCAAGGCCACTTGATCGCTTGATCGCTCTCCCGCGAGACTCCATTATGCGGGCGAGACAGGTCGGAAGGGGCCGGGGGCATCAAAATGCGTGCTGACAAGGACAGTGCTGCGAAAGATCGCCGGCGGCGCCGGACGATGACCTTTGCTGCACAGGAACTGCGGCTGATTTCCTCGCTGGTTATCCTGATGGCCCTTGGCCTGTTCCTGGCCCTGCCCTTCGTTCTGTCGATTGGATCGGTGGTTTTCCTGCCACTGGTGGCAGCCCTGATCCTGACGATCATCCTGTCGCCGCTGGCAGACAAGCTGGCCGTGTGGCTGCCCAATTTCCTCGCCTCGATCCTCGCCCTGCTGCTCTTCTTCGCCATTCTCGCGCTGGCGCTGACGGCAGTACTGGGTCCGGCGCTGTCGCTTTACGACGAGGTGCCGGCCATGGCGGAGCAGGTAGGCAAGCACTTCAGCGACCTGCAGATGACCTTTGCCTGGGTCAACGAGCTCAACGAACAGCTTTCCGCCCTGTCTGGCAGCGAAGGCAGCCAGCGGGTGGTGTTGGCGGGGCCGACCATTCTCGAACAGCTGGCTTTCGCCACACCGACCGTCCTGCTGGAAGTGTTGCTGACCTTCATGCTGGCCTTCTTCATGATCGAGGCACGCGTGCGGCTGCGGCGGCGGCTGCTGCTGGAACGCCAGCAGGTGGGCGCCAGCCTGAAGGCCGCGCGCGCCATCCGCGAGGTGCAGGACCGGGTGGCCGCCTACATCATCACGGTCGGCACGATAAACCTGGGCGTGGGCCTGGTGGTCGCCTTCGGAGCCTGGATCATGGGCCTCGATGCCCCGATCATGTGGGGTGGCCTGGCTGCCCTGCTCAACTTCATCCCCTATATCGGCCCCTTGCTGATGGTGGCCCTGCTCGGCCTGTTCGGCATCGGTTCGGCAGACACCCTGTTCGTCGGCCTGATCCCGGCCATCGCCTACGTGGGCCTGCACGCCATCGAAGCGAACGTGATCACGCCTACCGTGCTGGGCGCAAGGTTCACCATGAACCCGGTACTGATCCTGCTCGCCTTGTCCTATTTCGGCTGGATCTGGGGCGTTACCGGTGCGCTGCTGTCTGTGCCCATCCTGCTGACACTGACCGCCCTGGTAGACCAGCTGGGCCGCCCGAATATTATCGGCTTCCTTTTCGGTGAACCGCTATTCCAGACCAACGTGCTCGAGCTCGCCAGCGAGGATTGAGAGCGAAATTTGCGACTCGCATCCATTTGACATAGCTTGCCCCTTGATTTGGCAAACAAATCAGGGAGAGGAAGAAGATGCGGACCAAGTTTCTTGCAGGCGCAGCCCTGCTTGCATGTGCCAGTGTCAGCCAGGCCCAGGGAACATCGGCCTGGGGCTATTTCGAAACCGACGGAGCCCCCTTGCAGGCGGGGCTTGTCTCGCCGGACGGCGGGCAGCTGATCTTGAAATGCGATGAGCCGGGCGATGGCAGCGTCTTTGCCGTCATCGTCGCGCCGCAGCGCTTGCGCCCATCCACCACGCGCCCGCAGGTCCGGTCGCTGTGGCTGCAGTTCGACGAAGGCAACCGCGAGGAAGTGCGCTGGCGCTACTACGAACAGTCCGTGATGGCGCTCAACACGCGGCGCGACCGCAACCTGGAACCCTTCCTGCGGCAAATGGTCGAAGCCGACGCGTTGAACGTGCGGTTCGATCCGGCGGACGGACAGCCGTTCGCGATCAACTTTACCGTCACCGGCGCACGCGAGGCGGTCGACCGCGTGTTCGAAAGCTGCGAGGACGACAACGTCCTCGACTGATCCAATCGGGACTGACGCGCTCGAGGCCCAACGACAAAGGCCCGCGCTCCAGCCGGAGCGCGGGCCTTTTCGTTGTCCTGCCTTGCAGGCTTAGCCGGGATAGGTCCAGGCGCTGCCGCGGGCGAGGTTGTCAGCGGCGAAATCCCAGTTGAGATGGCCTTCGACCACCGCGTCGAGGTAGCTCGGACGGGCGTTCTGGTGGTCGAGGTAGTAGGCATGTTCCCACAGGTCGATCACCAGCAGCGGGTTGGCGCCGCTGTCAGCCAGGGTTTCGGCGTCGTGGGTGTCGGCCACCTGCAGCGCGCCGCCCTTTTCCACCAGCCACACCCAGCCGCTGGCGAAGTGCCCGGCGCCCTTCGACTTCAGTTCTTCCTTCAGCGCGTCGAGCGAGCCGAAGCTGGAATCGATCAGGTCAGCCAGGTCACCCGAGGGGCCCGACGAAGCCGGGGCAAGCGAGTGCCAGAAGAAGCCGTGGTTCCACACCTGCGCGGAATTGTTGAACAGGCCCTTGTCGCTGCCGCGACTGGCAGTGATGATCGCTTCCAGCGAAGCGTCGGCGTGGGCCGTGCCTTCGATGGCGGCGTTGGTCTTGTCGACATAGGCCTTGTGGTGCTTGCCGTGGTGATAGCTGAAGGTCTCGGCGCTGATCGCCGGAGCCAGTGCTTCGCTGTCAAACGGCAGGTCGATAAGTGTAAAAGCCATAGTGCTTTGGTCCTCCTGTCAAACGGGTCTTGTTTCACCAATGCGCGAGGCGGCAACTTGTTGCATGAACCGCGCGAAAAAGTCGCTTGCGTCCCTGCCCGCGTGCTGCCCACGTGACAAGAGGGTCGAATGGCGGCATGGCGGTGCGCGACGCATATCAAGGTCGAAGGACACCCATGGGACGCACCTATTTCGGCACGGATGGCATTCGCGGCCGTGCCAATGGCAAGAAGTTGAACGCTACCGTGGCGATGAAGGTGGGGCAGGCCGCTGGCCGCCACTTCATGCGCGGCGATCACAAGAACCGGGTCGTGATCGGCAAGGATACCCGCCTGTCCGGCTACATGATGGAACATGCCTTGGTCGCCGGGTTCACCAGCGTGGGGATGGACGTGATCATGACTGGTCCGCTGCCCACTCCCGCCGTCGCCATGCTGACGCGCGAAATGCGCGCCGAGATCGGCGTGATGATCTCGGCCAGCCACAACGCCTATCCCGACAACGGCATCAAGTTGTTCGGTCCCGACGGGTTCAAGCTGTCGGACGAGGACGAGGAAGCGATCGAAGCGGCCATGGCCTGTGAGCAGAAGCTGGCCGAAGGGGATGCCATCGGTCGCGCGCGCCGCATCGACGATGCGCGAGGACGCTACATCCATGCCGTGAAGCAGTCGCTGGCGGACGACGTGCGGCTTGATGGGCTGAAAATCGTCATCGATTGCGCCCACGGTGCAGCTTACAACGTCACCCCCACTGCCGTGTGGGAACTGGGTGCAGACGTGGTGGCCATGGGTGTCGAGCCCAATGGTCTCAACATCAACGACGGAGTCGGATCCACCGCGCTTGGTGCCATCCAGAAGCGCGTGGTGGAGGAAGGCGCGGACCTCGGCATTGCGCTCGATGGCGATGCCGACCGCCTGATCGTGATCGACGAGAAAGGCCAGAAGGTCGACGGCGACCAGATCATGGCGCTGATCGGCAGCCAGTGGGCAAGATCGGGCCAGCTTCGTGGCGGCGGCGTGGTGGCCACGGTCATGTCGAACCTCGGCCTCGAACGCTTCCTCGAAGCCCAGGGGCTGGAGCTTGTGCGCACCAAGGTGGGAGACCGCTACGTGCTCGAGGCGATGAAGGCCGGGGGCTACAATGTCGGTGGCGAGCAGTCGGGCCACATGATCCTGCTCGACCACGCCACGACCGGCGATGGCACGGTGGCCGCGCTGCAGGTCTTGGCCGCTCTCGTGCGCAGCGGCAGGCCCGCCAGTGAACTGCTGCACCAGTTCGATCCCGTGCCGCAGGTACTCAAGAATGTGCGCTACGAAAGCGGCGAGCCGCTGGATGCGCAATCGGTAAAGGATGCCATCGCCGCGGCTAGGGGCGAACTCGGCGGTTCCGGACGACTGGTCATCCGCAAGTCGGGCACCGAACCGCTGATCCGCGTCATGGCCGAAGGCGACGACGAGACGCAGGTGAACCGCGTGGTCGACGAAATCTGCAAGACGGTGGAAGACGCCGCCTGATGCTGGAGATGCGCCCCGATTGCGAGCGCTGCGGGAAGGACCTGCCCGCACAGCTGCCGGGTGCCTTCATCTGCAGCTTCGAGTGCACTTTCTGCGCCGGATGCGCCGAGACGCTGGATGACATCTGCCCGAACTGCGGCGGCGAATTGCTCGACCGGCCGACCCGGGATCGCGACCTGCTGCAGAAGTGTCCCGCTTCTACCCAGCGAAAGCACAAGGCTTGAGCGAGCGCCCGCCCCGCGTGCTGGTCATCGCCGGGTCCGACAGTTCGGGCGGGGCCGGTATCCAGGCGGATATCAAGACCATCACCATGCTGGGCGGCTATGCCATGACCGCGATCACGGCAGTCACCGCGCAGAATACGCGCGGCGTGAGCGCGGTGGAAGCGCTGTCGCCGGAGATGGTCGCGGCGCAGATCGACGCCTGCCTGAACGACATCGGGGTCGAGGCGGTGAAGATCGGCATGCTCGGCAGCGCGGACGTTGCCGAAGTGGTGGCAGACCGGCTAGAAGACCTCGGCGCACCGATTGTCTTCGATCCCGTCATGGTCGCCACCAGCGGCGCTGCGCTGGCAGACGAGGGCACCATCGAGGTGTTCGAATGGCTCATGGAAGTGGCCACGCTGACTACGCCCAATGTGCCCGAACTCGCGGCGCTCGGCGGACCTGAAGCGATGGCGAATCGCGGTGTCGCCTATCTTGCCAAGGGCGGCGATGCCGATGGCCCCATGATCGAGGACAGGCTGGTGCGCCCAGGTGCAGATGACGCGGTGTGGAGCGATGCGCGCATCGTCACGAAGCACACCCACGGCACCGGCTGCACACTGTCGAGCGCGATCGCGACACACCTCGCGCGCGGACTGCCGCTGGAGCAGGCAATCACCGAGGGGCGCAAATTCGTCCGTGAAGCGCTGAAAGCCGCGCCGGGGTTCGGTTTCGGCAATGGCCCGCTGGGACACCAGGCGGTTCGCTGAAGTTCCCGCCGGTCACGCGGCAATGGGAAGGGGAGCAACCGAGGTCTAGTGGAAGGGCCTTGGCGCCAGCACTTTTCTGGTCGCGACGCTTCGCGATGGGCAGGGAATTTCGATCAGTCGTCGTCCGAAACCAAGGCGCCGCTGCCATTCTCCTCGATCCTGTAAAACTCGGATATCGCGGCCCAACCTTCTTCGGCGGTTTCACACCAGGTGATGAGGTCGAGGTCCTTCTTCGAAATCGTGCCTTCCTCGGCAATCGCTTCGAAGTTGATCACGCGGTTCCAGAATTCCTTGCCGAACAGCAGGATCGGGATCGGCTTCATCTTGCCCGTCTGGATCAGGGTCAGCAGCTCGAACATTTCGTCGAAGGTGCCGAAGCCTCCGGGGAAGACCGCCACGGCCCGCGCGCGGATCAGGAAGTGCATCTTGCGCAAGGCGAAATAGTGGAAGTTGAGCGACAGGTAGGGCGTCACATAGGGGTTCGGCGCTTGCTCGTGCGGGAGGATGATGTTGAGACCGATGGATTCCGCGCCGGCATCGCTGGCGCCGCGGTTGGCGGCTTCCATGATCGACGGACCGCCGCCTGAACAGACAACGAACTGGCGCATGCCCTCTTCGACGATGGCCTTCTCGCTGGCCATCCGCGCAAGCCGGTAGGCCTCGGCATAGTATCGCGATTTCTTGGCCAAGTTGCGCACCACCAAGGCCTGGTCTTCGGGCAGGTTTTCCGCCTGCTTCAAGGCTTCCTCGGCTGCTTCGGGCGGCGGGATGCGGGCGGAGCCGTACATTACCAGCGTCGAACCCACGCGGGCCTCGTCGAGCAGCATCTCCGGCTTCAGCAGTTCGAGCTGGAAGCGCACCGGGCGCAGTTCCTCACGCAGCAGGAAGTCCTGGTCGCGGAAGGCCAGGCGGTAAGCCGGGTGGCGGGTTTGCGGGGTTTCCTCGTCAATGGAATCGGCAAAACCGGCTTCCATGTCGGCGTGGTAGAACTTGTGGTCGCACAGCTCGTTGTCGCTGCCTTCGGGTGTGTCAGTCACACGGGGCTCCTCTCGGGGATAATGCGAAAGGGCGTAAATGGTCAGCGGCAGGTTTGAAAGACTTGAAATCAGGGCGCGAGCCACCAGCGGATGATCATGGCAACCGCGCCCAGCGTGGCGACGCTGGCCAGCCAGATCAGGGCCATCCAGCCAAGGCGTTGCCACAAGGGGCGGTCTTCAGCCATGGCTTACCTTTTCTTCGCTACCGCTTCGCTACTTGAGCGCACTAGTGATACCCCTCATCGCCCACCTTGCCGCGGAACACCCAGTAGGCCCAGGCGGTGTAGCCGATGATCAGCGGCATGGTGATGGCCACGCCCACCAGCATGAAGACCTGGCTGCGGTGCGGGGCGGCGGCATCCCAGATGGTGACGTCCGGCGGCACGACATTGGGCCAGATGGTGACGCCAAGGCCCGCCATACCCATCCCGAACAGCGCCAGCGCCAGCCAGAATGGCTTGGAGTGGTTCTCCTTCCCGATGGCTCGCAGCAGCAGCAGCGCCACTACGCCAGTCAGCACAGGCACCGGTGCGGCATAGTAGACTTCGGGCGCGGTCAGCCACTTGGCGGCATAGCCGGGGTTCAGCGCGAGATTGTAAAGGCTCACCGCTCCCATCAGCGCCATGGTGGCCAGCGCAGCGCGGAAGGCCAGCTTGCGTGCGCGGGCCTGCGCTTCGCCCTCCAGCTTCCACATCAGCCAGGTTGCCCCCAGCAGGGCATAGCCTGCCACGGTGCCGACGCCGGTCAGCAGGGTGTAGGGCGTCAGCCAGTCCCACCAGGACCCGGCATAGGCGCGTCCCTCCACCTCGATGCCCTGCAGCAGGGCGCCAAGCACCATGCCCTGTGACAGGGCCGCCACCAGCGAACCGCCGGTAAAGGCCGCATCCCAGAACTTGCGGTGCGCCGGATCGCGCCAGCGGTATTCGAAGGCCACGCCGCGGAAGACGAGGCCCAGCAGCATGGCGATGATCAGCGGGTAGGTGGCCGGCAGGATGACGGCATAGGCCAGCGGGAAAGCAGCGAAAAGCCCGCCGCCGCCCAGCACCAGCCAGGTCTCGTTGCCATCCCAGACGGGCGCGATGGAATTCATCGCCCGGTTGCGCCCCTGCCCGACCTTGAAGGCGGGAAAGAGGATGCCGATGCCAAGGTCGAACCCGTCCATCACCACGTAGGCGAAAACGGCGAAGGCGATGATGAAGGCCCAGATGACAGTGAGGTCCATTACTCGGCCTCCTCTTTCGAAGCGGGCAGGACGTCCGGATCACCCGGGTTCTGCGTCGGCCCGGGCGTGATGCCCGCCGTACGGATGGGTCCGGTGTCGCCCCGCTTGGCACCGGTCTCGCCGACCTTGGGGGCCGCGCTCATCAGGCGCAGGATGTACCAGATGCCAATGCCGAAGACGAAGAAGTAGACCACGATGAAGGCCAGCAGCGAGGCCCCGACTGCCGGCGCGTCGAGCGGGCTGGCAGCGTCCGCCGTGCGCAGCAGGCCGTAGATGACATAGGGCTGGCGGCCCACCTCGGTGGTGATCCAGCCGCACAGCACGGCAAGGAAGCCCGATGGCGCCATCACCAGTGCGGTGCGGTGCAGCCAGTTCCATTCGTAGAGCCGTCCTCGCCAGCGCGCGAACAGGCTCCACAGGCCGATGCCGAGCATGCCGACGCCGATGGCCACCATGATGCGGAAGGCCCAGAACACCATGAAGACGGGCGGCTGCTCGTCATCGGGAATGGTGTCGAGCCCGTCGAGCGGCGCGTCGAGATCGTGCTTCAGGATCAGGCTGGAAAGGTGCGGGATGCCCACCGCGTAGTCGAGCCGCTGCTCCTCGTCGTTGGGGATGCCGAAGACGTAGAACGGCGCGCCGTCAGGATGGCTCTCGTAGTGCCCTTCCATGGCCATGACCTTGGCGGGCTGGTGCTCCATGGTGTTGAGGCCGTGCATGTCGCCCGCCATGATCTGGATCGGCGCGACAATGGTCGCCATCCACATGGCCATCGAGAACATCTTGCGCGCGTGCGCGTTGGCGCGGTCCTTAAGCAGGTGCCAGGCACCCACCCCGCCGACGACGAAGGCCGTGGTGAGGTATGCCGCCAGCACGGTGTGGACCAGCCGGTAGGGGAAGCTGGGGTTGAAGATGATGGCGATCCAGCTGTCACCGGGCAGGTATTGCCCGTTGGCCGCCATTTCGTACCCCGTCGGAGTCTGCATCCAGCTGTTCACGCTGAGTATCCAGAAGGCGGAAACGAAGGTGCCCGCCGCCACCATCAGCGTGGCGAAGAAGTGCAGCTTCTTGCCCACCTTGTTCATGCCGAACAGCATGACGCCGAGGAAGCCCGCCTCGAGGAAGAAGGCCGTCAGCACCTCGTAGGCCATCAGCGGCCCGATCACCGGCCCGGCCACGTCGGAGAATACCGACCAGTTGGTGCCGAACTGGTAGGACATGACGATGCCGGAGACGACGCCCATGGCGAAGGTGATGGCAAAGATCTTCAGCCAGTACTTGAACAGGTCGAGGTAGACCTGGTTGCCGGTCTTCAGCCACAGCCCCTCCAGCACGGCGAGGTAACTCGCGAGGCCGATGGAGAACGCGGGGAAGAAGAAGTGGAAGCTTACCGTGAAGGCAAACTGGATGCGGGCGAGCAATAAGGCGTCGAGGCCTTCGAACATGGCAACCTCCGATCCGTTGGCGGGTCCATAGGCGCTCGGACACCGTGCCGCCAACTCCAAAAAAGGCACCTGCCGGTGCATTATCTGCAACGCCGGATGCACTTGTATTTTGCCAAGCGGCGCGCCGGAGGCTAACCGACAGACAAGATGACCACGCAAGAAACCGAAATCCGCACCGACTGGACGCGCGAAGAGATCGCCGCGCTGTTCGACCTGCCCTTCACCGAGCTGCTGTTCCGCGCCGCCTCCGTGCACCGCGAGAACCATCGCGCGGACGAAGTGCAGCTGTGCACCCTGCTCTCCATCAAGACCGGCGGCTGCCCCGAGGACTGCGGCTATTGCTCGCAAAGCGCCCATGCCGACAGCGGGGTCGAGGCGACCAAGCTGATGGACGTGCGGCAGGTGCTGCAAGGCGCGGCGCAGGCCAAGGATGCCGGCAGCCAGCGGTTCTGCATGGGTGCCGCCTGGCGCAATCCCAAGGACCGCGACATGCCCAAGATTGTCGAGATCGTGAAGGGCGTGCGCGAGATGGGCATGGAAACCTGCATGACGCTGGGGATGCTGACGCCAAGCCAGGCCGAACAGCTCGCCGAGGCCGGCCTCGACTATTACAACCACAACGTCGACACCGGCCCCGAATACTACGAGCGGGTGATTACCACGCGGAACTACGAAGACCGGCTGACCACGCTCGACAACGTGCGCAAGGCGGGCATCAACGTGTGCTCCGGCGGCATCGTCGGCATGGGCGAGACCCGCGCCGACCGGGTCGGCTTCGTCCATACTCTTGCGACGCTGGAGCGGCATCCGGAAAGCGTACCGGTCAATGCACTGGTCCCGGTCAAGGGCACACCGCTTGGCGACATGCTGGCAGACACGCCCATGGCGAAGATCGACGATATCGAATTCGTTCGCACGGTCGCTGTCGCGCGCATTGCCATGCCCATGTCGATGGTGCGCCTGTCCGCCGGCCGCGAATCCATGTCCGACGCGACGCAGGCACTCTGCTTCATGGCGGGGGCCAACTCGATCTTCACCGGTGACAAGCTGCTGACCGCGCCCAATGCCGGCGACGACAGCGATGCGGCCCTGTTCGCCCGCCTTGGCCTCAAGCCGATGGAAGGCGAAGAGCCCATGCGTGCGGTGGGCGGCTGCTCCGGCGGTTGTGCGACCAAAGAGGCGCAAGCCGAACTCACCTGAGCGCAGCGCGTGTCAAAGCTCGACCCCTTCCGGCAATCGCTCGACACCATCGCGGCGAAGGACCGCACTCGCGTGCTGCGTCCGGCGCGGATGACGGGCAGCGGGCGACTGGAGCGCGGCGGCCGCGAACTGCTCGACTTCTCCAGCAACGACTACCTCGGGTTGTCGCTGCATCCGTTGCTGGTCGAACGCTCGGCTGACTTCGCGCGGAAGTACGGCGCAGGCGCAGGTGCCTCGCGCCTGATTACCGGCACCTCGCCGGAGCACGAGGCGGTCGAAGCCAGGATCGCAGCCTTCAAGGGCACCGAAGCGGCGCTGGTCTTCGCCAGCGGCTGGCAAGCCAATGCAGCGGTGATCCCCGCCCTGGCCAAGGCAGCGCATGACTGCGCGATTTTCGCCGACGAGCTGGTGCACAATTCGATCCACGCGGGAATGCGCGGCGCACGGGCGACAACGCACTTCTTCGCCCACAACGACTACGATCACCTCGACCGCCTGCTGGCGGAACACTCGGGTGCGCCGTTGAAACTGGTCGTCACCGAAAGCGTGTTCTCGATGGACGGCGACCGTGCGGACATTGCCCGGCTCAACCAGATCGCCGCCCGCCACGACGCCCTGCTCTATATCGACGAGGCCCACGCCACCGGGGTGCTCGGTGTCCGCGGGGCAGGGCTGACGGCAGACCATCCGGGCGCCGACATTGTCATGGGCACCTTCAGCAAGGCGCTCGGTGGCTTCGGTGCCTATATCGCCTGCTCGCAGCTACTGCGCGATTACATGGTCAACATGTGCGCGGGGCTGATCTTCTCGACGGCGCCGCCGCCTGCCGTGCTGGGCGCGATGGACGCCGCGCTCGAACTGGTGCCGCAAATGGACGCCGATCGCGCGCACCTGGCGGCGCTGGGCGAGCAATTGCGCGAAGGGCTGCAAGCCATGGGCTATGATACCATGGGTTCGACGACGCAGGTCGTGCCGGTGGTCGTCGGCCCCGAAGCGCAAGCGCTGGCACTGGGCGAGCACCTACTGGCCGCAGGCATTGCCGCCCTGCCGATCCGCCCGCCGACCGTGCCCAAGGGCACCAGCCGTATCCGCCTTGCGCTGCGCTCCACGCTGTCGAGCGACGACGTGACGCAGGTCCTCGCAGCCATCGCACAATGGAAAGCGTCATGAAGGGCTTTATCGTCACCGGCACCGACACCGACGTCGGCAAGACCGTCTTCGCAGCTGGCCTCGCGCAGGCCCTGCGCGCCAGCTACTGGAAGCCCGCACAGTCCGGACTTGAAGGCGAGACCGACAGTCAGGCAGTTTCGCGCCTTGCCCCGGACGCCGATGTCCTGCCCGAAGCATACCGCCTCGCAACGCCGTGCTCGCCGCACGAAGCGGCGCGCATAGACGGCGTGGAGGTCGAGGACGGCGCGCTCGAACTGCCCGCTACCGACCGCCCGCTGGTGGTCGAAGGCGCGGGCGGCCTGCTGGTGCCCTATCGCAAAGACCTGCTGGCGGCTGACCTGTTCGCCCGCTGGGGGCTGCCCGCCGTGGTGGTGGCGCGCACCAGGCTGGGCACGATCAACCACACGCTGCTGACGCTGGAAGCCATGCGGGCGCGCGGCATCCCGATTGCCGGTGTTGCCTTCAGCGGCGATGCCGAGCCGGTGGCAGAAAGCGCGATCGTCGAAATCGGCAATGTGCCGAACCTCGGCCGCTTGCCCGTCCTCGACCCGCTCAACGCGCAGACCCTGGCTGACGCCTTCGCGCAAAGCATCCGGTTGGACCGGTAACGTGACTGACCGTTCCCCCGTCTGGCATCCGTTCCACCAGCATGGCCTGGGCGAGGCCATTCCGCTGGTGACCCATGCCGAGGGCGCGGCGCTCTACACCGATGACGGGCGGCGGGTGATCGACGCCATTTCCAGCTGGTGGGTCACCACCCACGGGCATAACCACCCGCGCATCATGCAGGCGGTGCGCGAGCAGACCGAGAAGCTCGACCAGCTGATCTTCGCGGGCTGGACGCACGAACCCGCCGAGACACTGGCGCGCGGGCTGGTGGAAATCATGCCCGAAGGCCTGCCGCACGTGTTCTTTTCGGACTCGGGATCCACCGCCGTCGAAGTCGCGCTGAAGATGGCGCTCGGCTTCTGGCACAACCGCGGCGAGCCGCGCGCCCGCGTGCTGGTGATGGAGCACAGCTACCACGGCGACACCATCGGCGCGATGAGCGTGGGCGAGCGCGGCGTGTTCAACCGCGCCTACGAGGCCCTGCTTTTCGACGTGGGCACCATCCCCTTCCCCGCCGCCGATCCGCAGCCGAGCCTCGACGCGCTCGAAGCGGCCTGCGCGGCTGGCGACGTCGCCGCTTTCATCATCGAACCGTTGCTGCTGGGCGCGGGCGGCATGCTCACCTATCCGCCTTCGGTGCTGGCGGAGATGCGCGCCATCTGCGCCCGCCACGGGGTCCTCTTCATCGCGGACGAGGTGATGACCGGCTGGGGCCGCACCGGCACCCTGCTGGCCTGCGAGCAGGCAGGCGTTACGCCCGACATCCTCTGCCTGGCCAAGGGGCTGACGGGCGGCACCATGCCGCTCGCCGTCACCATGGCCAGCGAGGCCATCTACGACGCGCACTATTCGACCGACCGGTCGAAGATGTTCTTTCACTCGTCCAGCTTCACCGCCAACCCCATCTGCTGCGCGGCAGCCAATGCCAACCTCGCCATCTGGTGCGAGGAGCCGGTGCTGGACCGGATCGCCGCACTGTCCGCGCGGCTCGGCAACGTGCTCGCGCGGCTTTCGCAGCGAGACGATGTTACCAACCCGCGCCAGTGCGGCACCATGGTCGCCTTCGACGTGGCCGTGGGGGATGAGGGATACTTGGCAGAGATAGGTCCGCGCCTGCGCGAACACTTCTATGCGCAGGACGTGCTGCTGCGCCCGCTGGGCAACACGGTCTACGTGATGCCGCCCTACTGCCTGTCCGAAGAGGACGTGGCGCAGATCGAAGCGGCCATCACCAGCGGGCTCGACAGCATCGCCTGACATTGGTGCCTGACAATGGTTACATGTGAAACGTTGCACCTGCTCTTCATCCGCGTATGAAGGCGCCGGGACTCCAAGCAATCACAGGCCAAAGACACATGACGCCCATGCGCAAGATCGCCTCGTTCGCCGCAATTCTCCTCGCCACAACCGCAGCACCGCTTACCGGCATTGCCCAGGAAGCCGAGAGCGAGGAATGGGACGTCAATGCGCCACCGGGCGTGGACGTGCGACAGGTTCCGATCCGCACCGACGAAGGCACATGGATGGACGTCGACGTCTCGCCAGACGGGCAGACGATCGCCTTCTCGCTGCTGGGCGACATCTACACCATGCCGATTGCCGGCGGTACGCCGACGCGCATTGCCGAGGGCCTCGCCTGGGAAGTCCACCCGCGCTTCTCGCCCGATGGCAGCCGCATCGCCTTCACCTCTGACCGTGGCGGCGGCGACAACATCTGGATCATGGACGCCGACGGCAGCGACATGCGCCAGCTGACCGACGAGAGCTTCCGCCTGATGAACCAGCCGAGCTGGTCGCCCGATGGCCAGTTCATCGTCGCCAAGAAGCATTTCACCACCGGCCGCAGCCTCGGCACCGGCGAGATCTGGATGTACCACGTTTCCGGCGGCTCGGGCGTCGCGCTGGTCGAGCGGCCCAACGAACAGCACCAAAAGGAACTGGGCGAGCCGGTGTTCTCGGCGGACGGCAGCGCGGTCTTCTACACCCGCAACATCACCTCGGGCGGCACCTTCGTATACGCGCAGGATTCCAACCAGGACCTGTTCAACATCGAACGCTACGACCTCGCTACCGGCGAGATCACCACGGCGGTGTCGGGCCTTGGCGGTTCGGTGCGCCCTGCTCCCTCGCCCGACGGAACCATGATCGCCTTCGTCCGCCGCGAAAACCTGCAGTCCGAACTGTGGGTGCGCGAGATCGCCGGCGGCCGGGAATGGCGCGTATATGACGACCTCGACCGCGACGTGCAGGAGACCTGGGCCGTTACCGGGGTCTATCCCAACATGGACTGGACGCCGGACAGCCGTTCGATCGTGTTCTGGGCCGGTGGCCACATCCGCCGCGTCGATGCCGACGGCAACAATGGTGCCGTCATCCCGTTCACGGTCAACGACAGCCGCGGCGTCCTGCCCGCGCCGCACCCGCAGATCCCCGTCGCGGTGGATGAGGTCGAAGTCTCCATGGCGCGCTTCGCCGAGGTCTCGCCCGATGGCCGGACCGTGGTGTTCGAGAGCCTTGGCCGCCTCTACACCATGCCCGCCCGCGGCGGCACGCCCCGCCGCCTGACGGCCGATTCCGAGGACGCCCGCGAGCTGTTCCCCTCCTGGTCACGCGATGGCTCCACCTTGGCCTACGTCCGCTGGACCGATGACGGACTGGGCGAAATCCGCACCATCGGTGCCAATGGTCGCGGTGGCCGCGCCATCACGTCCACGCCGGGCCATTATGCCCGCCCGCATTTCTCGCCCGACGGATCGACCATCGTCTTCGAAAAGGGCAGCGGCGGCTACCTGACCGCGCCCGAATATTCGAACAATCCCGGCGTCTACCGCGTCGCGGCCAACGGCGGCGAACCGGTGCTGGTGAGCCGCGACCATGCCCGCCCGCATTTCGGCGCGAGCAGTGACCGCATTTTCATGACCGGATCGGACGGCGACGCGCAGGTGCTCGTCTCGACCGACCTCAACGGCGAAGCCGTGCGCACCCATGCCACGGGCGAGATGGTAACCGGCTACATGGTCTCCCCCACGGGCCGCTATTTCGCCTTCACCGAGAACTACGATGCCTATGCCATGCCGCTGATGCCCGGCGGCCAGGCGGTGAGCGTCTCCGGCTCTGCCGGCGCACTGCCGGTGGTCGAAGTATCGGATTCGGGCGTCGACTACGTCCACTGGGCGAACGGCGGCGACACGCTGTTCTGGTCGCTCGGCCCGACGCTCTACCGCGCCGAACTGGCGGACCTTTTCGCCGACGCTCCGCCGTCGGACGATGACGATGCCGACGACGGCTATTCCCAGCCGGAGAGCGGCGTATCGATGCTGCGCACCGTCACGGCAGACCGGCACGAAGGCCAGCTATACATTATGGGCGCGCGCATCATCACCATGGCAGACGAAGACGGTGGGATCATCGACAACGGCTATATTCTGATCGAAGACGGCGTCATTACCGATGTCGGACGCGGCGCACTATTTATTCGAGAGGACGTCCCCACCATCGATGCCAGCGGCCGCACCGTGATCCCCGGCCTGATCGACGCCCACGCGCACGGTTCGGTCGACAGCGACGAGGTGGTGCCGCAGGTCAACTGGAACCTCACCCAGGCGCTGGCGCTGGGCACGACGACCATCCACGATCCTTCCAGCGACACCGCCTTCTTCGTCGCCGAGGACATGCAGCGCACGGGCCAGTTGCTGGCACCGCGCATGTTCAGCACCGGACGGATCATCTACGGCGCGCGCAATCCCTATGCCTATGCGCAGATCGACACGCTCGACGATGCGCTGGACCACGTCCGCCGCCTGCGCGCCGAGGGTGCTCCAAGCGTCAAGAACTACAACCAGCCGCGTCGCGACCAGCGGCAGATGGTGGTCGAGGCTGCGCGGCAGGAGAACATGCTGGTGGTGGCCGAAGGTGGTTCGCTGTTCGGCATGGACATGAACCTGATCATCGACGGCAACTCGACGCTCGAACACAATGTCCCGGTCGAAGTGTTCTACGAGGACGTGCTGCAGCTGTTCGAGGGTGCGGAGACCAATTACACCCCGACGCTGGTGGTAGGTTACGGCGGCCTTGCCGGCGATCCCTACTGGCGCCAGGCGACCAACGTCTGGGAACAGCCGCTGCTGCAGGCGCATACCCCGCCCGCCATCCTGCGTGCCGAGACGGCGCGCCGCACCACGGCACCCGAAGGTGACTTCGTCGACGACGATATCGCCCGCGAAGCTGCCCGCGTTGCCGAGCGCGGCGTCGAAGTTTCCATCGGTGCCCACGGCCAGCAGGCCGGCATCGCTGCCCACTGGGAGATATGGTCCTTCGTGCGTGGCGGCATGAGCCCGCTGCAGGCCCTGCAGGCCGCGACGATCGTTCCCGCTCGCTCGCTGGGCATGGATAGCGAAATCGGCAGCCTCGAAGAGGGCAAACTGGCTGACCTGGTGATCCTCTCGGGCAACCCGCTGGAGAATATTCGCTATACGGAACAGGTGGAAACGGTAGTGCTGGGCGGCCGGGCCTACGACGCGGCAACCATGAACGAAGTGGTCACCGGCGACGAAGTGCGCGTTCCTTACTGGTGGGAATAGCCGGAACAGGCGGAAAAACGGGGGCGATCCTAAATCAATCGTCAACCTTCGCGGGCCTAGTGAAACGGAGCGATTGAACGGTCGTGCAAGTCCAATTCTTGCACGCGGATTGCGGCTATCGCCCGCGTAACTCCAAATTAACCATGCCATCCCACTGAAGTTTAAATCCATTTTTCTATTCCCCGCATGATCGACTGGCATTCCAACCGGAAAGGCCGTGTTGAAAAGATGGGGAACTCAAGATGGCGTCCAGGGGATTTCAGAGCCAGTGGGAACAGCGCGTCCAGCGCGCAAGCCCAGGTGCGAGCTTGTTTCAAGACGAGGCCGGCAGCTTCCTGCCGATGGCCGCTGTCGGCTTTCTCGTGCTGGCTGCAATCGTTGGCGGCGGCGTTGACCTGAGCCGCGCGCACAAGGCGGAGAACCGCCTCCAAGCAGCTTGCGACGCAGGCGTGCTGGCAGGACGTCGCGCAGTCGGTGTGAACGGCTTTGACGAGGTCGCCCAGGATGAGGCCGCGGCCTTCTTCGCCAACAACTTCAACCCTGACCGTCAGGGTGCCACGGATACGGTTTTCGAACCGAACACTGACGACAACGGCAATACCATCGTCGCCACCGCATCGGCTGACGTGCAGACGACCATCATGGCCATCTTCGGCTTCGACATCATTCCGGTAAGCGTGACCTGCTCCGCGTCGATGGGTGTCGGCAACAGCGACGTGACCATGGTGCTCGACTCCACCGGGTCAATGGACTGGTCGCTTGACTATGGCGGGCCGAGCAAGCTGTCGATGCTGCAGGACGCGATGAAGGCGTTCTACGACACGGTCGAGGAATCCACCGCTGGCGGCAATGCGCGTATCCGCTATGCCTTCGTGCCTTACAGTTCGACCGTGAATGTCGGCCGTCTGCTCAGCCCCAGTTACCTCGTCGAAAGCCGTACGATCCAGTCGCGCGAACCAGTCTATGAAACCATCACGGTCGAGGAATTCGCCGGCTGGGAAGACTCGGTCAGCTCCAGCGCCAGCGGCGAAAGCAACGAATGGGTGGATGACGAAGGCGACGTAAACGGCAACGAATACAACAGCCGTAACGAGTGTACGGCCGACCTGCCCAGCAACACCGGCTGGTCCAACGTCGGCAACACCTCTTCCGACACCGAAACCACCATCAACGCGCAGGGCCAGCAAGTCGTTACGACCACGCAGACCCAGCGCCAGCAGCGTACCGAATATACCTGCGTACAGGAACGGCGCGGCCGTGGTCGGTGGAGCCGCACCTACTATTCTGCCCGCTACACGCGCTACGAACGCGACACCTTCGACTACGCTTTCGAAACCAGCGACCCTATCATGGTGACCACCACCACGACGGAATTCGATCACTACGTCTACCGTCCGGTCACCTACGACGTCAGCAGCTACAAGGCCTTCAGTTCGGTCACCACGACCACTGGCGATGACGGCGATGACGTCACCTCGCTATGGGATGGCTGCATCGAGGAGCGCAATACCACGCCGGCGGCCAGCTTTGCCTACGACTCGATGGTCGGAATCACACCGGTCAGCGCGAACGACCTCGATATCGATTCTGCAACGGTAAGCTCCGATGACGACACCAAGTGGGCACCACTGTGGCCCGAGGTCGCCTATTACCGCACCTCCTTCGTCAGCACCGGCCGCGGCCGTGGTCGCTACGACCTGTCGAACAACGGCGACAGCCTGACAGGCGGCCAGGCGCCCTCGTTCTGCCCGCAGCGTTCGCAGACGCTGACGGAGATGAGCGAAAGCGCCTTTGACGCCTATGCGGACTCGCTGCGGGCGGAAGGCAATACCTATCACGATATCGGCCTGCTCTGGGGCGCCCGTCTCAGCTCGCCGACCGGCATCTTCGCCGACAACGTGAACGCCTCGCCTTCGAACGGCGGCAATGTCTCGCGGCACATGATCTTCATGACCGACGGGCAGATGCAGCCGAGCAACGCGATCCAGAGCGCCTACGGCGTCGAGTTCCACGACCGGCGCGTCACCGCCAACGGTGTGAACCTGCAGACCGAACGCCACACCTCGCGCTTCCTCGCCATCTGCGACGCAGTGAAGGCGCGCGGCATCCGCCTGTGGGTGATCGCCTTCGCCACCGGCCTGACTGACGACCTCGAAGCCTGCTCATCGGAAAACAGCGCCTTCACCGCCGAAGACGCCGACGAGTTGAACGAGGCTTTCCAGGAAATCGCCAACGAGGTCGGCGAGCTGAGGATCGTACAATGACCAGCGCGAGCCGCGAACATGGCTTCGCCCGCCGCCTTGCCCGCGCCGAAGACGGCGTCACCGTGGTGGAATTCGCGCTGATCGCGCCGACATTCCTGCTGCTGCTGCTGGGGACGCTCGACATTGGCCAGATGGTCTATGCCCAGTCGGTACTCAACGGCGCGGTACAGTCGGCCGCACGCGATGCCTCGCTGGAGCGCGGCGACACCGATGCCGCTGACGACTTGGTGCTAGCGCGCGTTGGCGGCATCATGCCAGGCGTGGAACTGGAGACCGAGCGGCGCAGCTATTACGACTTCGCCGACATCGATCGTCCCGAACAATGGAACGATTCCGATGACAACGGCATCTGCAACGATGGCGAAACCTATACCGACGAGAACGGCAACGGCCAGTGGGACGAGGAAGTCGGCGTGTCCGGCAACGGCGGTGCCAACGACGTGGTGATCTACACCGTGCGGGCTTCCTACGAACCGATCTTCAAGGTGCCTTTCCTGCCCGAAGCCTGGGAAGGACGGACGCTGGAATCCTCTGCGATCAAGAAGAACCAGCCGTTCGCCGACCAGGCCGAATATTCCTCCGCTGCAGGAGCCTGCAACTGATGGCCAAACTTCGTACCCGCATCGCCCGCCGCCTGCCGCTGCTCCGCCGCGACGAGGAGGCGGTTTCGACGCTCGAGTTCGCGCTGATCCTGCCGCTGTTCATCACCTTGGGGCTCACCGGGGTGGAAATGGCCTACATGGCGACGGTCAACATGCAGGTCAGCCAGACAGCGATCTCGCTGGCTGACAATGCCTCGCGCCTCGGCCAGACCGATAACTCCAGCGTCACGCCCACGGTGACCGAGGCCGATATCGATTCAATTATCGGCGGCGCGCTGCGCCAAGGCGAATCCTTCAATCTCGAGGAGAACGGCCGGATCATCCTGTCCAGCCTGGAATACGACGAAGTCACGGGCCGGCAGTTCATCCACTGGCAGCGCTGCCGCGGTTCGCTGGACCGGGATTCGCTCTATGGCGACGATGGCGACAACAACGGCCTTGGCAGCACGACCATCGTTGGCGTGGGCACTGCCGACAACCAGATCCTTGCGACAGAAGGCTCCGCGGTGATGGTGGCCGAGGTTTACTACCGCTACGACGGGATCATCAACGGCAGCTTCGGCGAGACCGCGGAATTCCGCCAGGAAGCCATCTTTACGATACGCGACGATCGCAACCTGACGCCCGGCGTGACCGGCGCTGACGGTGAATCCTCGTGCGACGACTGATTGATCTTGAGGGAGTGCTGACATGAACCGCAGACTGGCCCTGATGCTGGCTATCGCGATCCTGCTGATGGTGAGTACCTTCGCTGGCGAAGGCGGCGCACTGGACAATTTCACCAATGCCGACGGACAGCCGGTGAACCTGGCCGAGGCCGAGACCGAAACAGTGCCGGAGCCTGCCGAGCTGGCCGTCGCGCGGACCATTCCCACACCCGCGCCGCGCAGCACCGAACCCAGCTGGACCGAAGAGATCGGCATGTATGGCGAGGACGAGGACGAGGAAGAAGATGACGGCGGCTATGCCCCGGTTGGCACTGATCCCACGCCCACCGCGCCGCTTGCCCAGCAGCGCCAAGCCGCGCGCACGCCAAGCATCGGCAACCGTGGTAACGTAGGCGCACTCGATCGCCACCGTCTCGGCATCGAAGAGTAAGCCAGCTATTTAAGGGAAACCGGAAAGCTGGATGCCCCGCAAGGATTCGAACCTTGATTGACGGATTCAGAGTCCGCTCTCTTACCGTTAGAGGACGGGGCAATATCAGCTTTCTAGCCGGTAGGGGCGGGCCTCTATAACGCGGACCGGATTCGGTCAAGCCCGAGCCGTTAACGCAATGCCGGCCACATGCGCGTGCGGCAGAACAGGGTCACGCAGCCTTTCACTTCCAGCGCGCCGTTTGCGGCCGGACGTACCTCCGTCCGGTAGGTGTTCCCATCCTCCGGATTGTAGACCGTGCCGCGCCAGACGCCGTCATCCCAGCGCAGGTCCTGCAGCAGGCGGATCCCCAGGATCGGGCGGCTACGCAGGTCGGGATCGTCGTTGTGGGCATCGTTCATCGGCTCGCCCGGCTTGCGGCGGATGATCCGGGTGATCGTGCCGCAACGGTAATTGCCGCAGCGTTCCACCGTGATCTCCACGTAACCGTCGGTGTCGGAGTAAGTGCCGTCGATATTGCTCTGCGCCAGCGCCGGCATGGCAAGGCCTGCCAGCGTTGCGGCAAGTGCGACAGAGGCGGTGCGATAGAGTCCCATGCCCCCATTACGCACGAAGCGCCTGAACGGTCCATGTCAGGCTGAACAGCTTGCTCCGCCAAGGACGCAGAAGCGCGCGCAGTGCGGGTGGTTGAGCGGCACCTCGCGGTCGGCCTCGGCCACGGTGCCGCCAAGATCGAACTGCGGATCGTAGGGCAGCAGGGTGCAGGCCACCACGCGCGGCGCCGGCTCGCCCTTGCGGTGGACCACCATGCGCTGGCTGGCGCACATCACGTCGTCGGGGGACTTGCCGAGGATATCCCAGCAAGCAGTGGTGATCTCGGCAATGTCGGCGCTCGCGTCCATCTCCGGGAAGAGCACCAGCCGCGCGGGATCGGCGCAGTCGATAGCGATCCCCTCGGCAGCGAAGAGCGCGGCATAGGCCCCGCGCGCATCCGCATCGCTTTCGCCTGCCAGGTGGCGCCCGGCAGCCGCCAGCGAGAAGCCGCCCGCCGACAGCCATCGCAGCCCGTCCAGCATAGGCGCCCACGAGTTCGGACCGCGCTCGGCTTCGTGCACGGCCTGCGAATGATGGTCGATGCTCACGCGGATTGTCAGCCTGTCGCCATAGGACTCGCGCAGCCTCAAAAGCTCGCCTTCGTGGCGGCGCATGGGCTTCATCGCGTTGGAGAGCACCAGCACCTCGTGCCCGCGCGACAGGGCGTCCTCCACCATGGCAATGATTTCGGGGTTCATGAACGGCTCGCCCCCGGTGAAGCCGATCTCGCGCACACCACGATCCGCGATCTCGTCGAGGAAGCGCGCCACGTCGGCCGCAGCCATGTAGACCAGCGCGTCGTTGGTGGGGCTGCTCTCGATGTAGCAATTGGCGCAGGCGAGGTTGCACAGCGTGCCGGTGGCGAACCACAGCGTGTCGAGCTGGCGCAGGCCGACCGTGGCGCGCGCCTGGTCCTTGGCGGTGACGAGCGGGTCGGAGAACTTGGCCGTGGGCAGTCGCTCGCCCTTCACGGCAAAGGGCGACGGGCCGGCGGGCGCGTTACGGGTCTTTGCCCTGCTTGCCATCAGAACGCCCGCCTGATCTTGGCGAGGAAGGCCACCCAGCGCTTGGGCCATTTGCCGAACAACGTCGGCTCCCATGCGGCAAATGCTGCCGCCTTCACGATCTCGGCGCGGGTGGGATAGGAAATCACCGCCCCGCCCACGTCGAAGGTGCTCGCCTTGCCGGTGATCATCTGGGTGATCGGCAGCAGCAGCTCGCCCGCGTTCACCCCGCAAATCGAGGCTCCGACCACCTTCTTGCCCTTCAGCATCATCTTGAGGTGACCCTTGTCGAGCCCTTCTGCAACGGCGCGTTCGTTGTGGTCGAAGTGCTCGGTCACAACGCGCAGCTTGTCGCCGTACTTCGCGCGCGCCTCGCTTTCTGTGAGACCCACCTGCGCGACTTCGGGCTCGGTATAGGTGCACCAGGGCAGCGCACGCCAGTCGACCTTGGTCGGCAGGCCCAGCGCGATCTCCAGCACCACGTTGGAGCCTTCGTAGCCGGAGACATGCGTCAGGCGCGGCCCTTCGCGGCAATCGCCGATCGCATAGATATGCTTCAGGCTGGTGCGCCGCCGCGCATCGACCTTGATGCCATTGCTGCCCAGCGCCACGCCCTGTTCCTCCAGCCCGTAACCCGCCGTGCGCGCCTTGCGACCGGTGGCAACCAGCAGGTGCGATCCTGTGACGTCCTCACCGCCGTCCGTAGAGACGGTGATCGCGCCCGGCCTGCCGGAAACCTTGGCCGCCTTGCCTCTGATGAAACGCACGCCTTCGGCTTCCATCACCTGTTTCACCACGGCCACCGAATCGCGGTCGTCGCGGCCCATCAGCTCGCCCGGCTCGATCACGGTGACCGTGCTGCCGAGGCGGCAGAAACTCTGTGCCATCTCCATGCCGATCACGCCGCCGCCGATGATGACGAGGTGTTCGGGCTGCTCGGCCAGGTCGAACAGGTTTTCGTTGGTCAGGTAAGGGACGCCATCGAGCCCCTCGATCGGCGGTACGGCCGGTCCCGATCCGGTGGCGATGACAATGCGCGGTGCCGTCAGCTTGCGGCCACCCACCTCGACCTCGTTGGGGCCGGTCAGCCGCGCCCAGTCAGCGATGACCTCGCAGCCCATCTCCTCGAACCGCTCAACCGAATCGTGCGGCGCGATGTGGGCGATGGCGTCGTGGACGTGGCGATGGACGCCGCTCCACTCGACCCTGGGGGCAGCCAGCTGCACACCGGCGCGCATCTCTTCCCGCGCTTCGGCGGCACGCTTGGCGCTGGCAATCAGCGCCTTCGACGGCACGCAGCCGTTGTTCAGGCATTCGCCGCCCATCTTGTGACCTTCGATCAGGGCCGTCTTCAGTCCGAACAGCGCGCAGCCGCCCGCCGCAGTGAGCCCTGCAGCGCCGCCGCCTATCACAATCACGTCATGCGTGTATTTCACGCGCTTCCCCTTGGCCCGGCTTTGGGCGTAACCTTTTCAGGATGGCCGACGAAGTGCATCTCGTCCATGCATCCTTTCGGACCCACTGGAGAAACGGTTTCATGAATCTCGAAAACTCGCAGAACTACTACGGCAAGGTGCTGGCAGGCTCTGCCGACTTGCGCACCGATGCATGCTGCACCTTCGAGATGCCCGCGCCCTCGATCCGCGAGGCCCTGCGCAATGTCCATGAGGAGGTAAAGGCGCGCTATTACGGCTGCGGCCTCGTCGTGCCGCAGACGCTGGAAGGCTGCCGCGTGCTCGACCTCGGTTCCGGCAGCGGGCAGGACGCCTACCTGCTGGCGCAACTGGTGGGGCCGAAGGGCTCTATTACCGGGGTCGATGCCACGCCCGAGCAACTGGCCGTCGCCAACGCCCACAAGGACTGGCACGCCGAACGGTTCGGCTATGCCAATGTCGAATTCGTCGAGGGCGATATCGAGAAGCTGGACCAGCTGGGGCTGGAGCCGGAAAGCTTCGACGTGATCGTCTCCAACTGCGTGATCAACCTGGTGGCGGACAAGCCCGCCGTCTTCGCCGCCGCGCACAGGCTGCTGAAGCCGGGCGGCGAGCTCTACTTCTCCGACGTCTATGCCGACCGCCGCGTACCGCAGCACCTGCTGGACGATCCCGTGCTGCACGGCGAATGCCTGTCCGGCGCGCTCTACTGGGGCGACTTCGACCGCATCGCCAAGGCCGCCGGCTTTGCCGATCCTCGCCTCGTTACCGACCGTCCGCTGGGCATCAACGATGCCGAAGCGGCGGACAAGCTGGCGGGTATCGGCTTCGTCTCGGCCACCTACCGCCTGTTCAAGCTCGCCGGGCTGGAACCGCAGTGCGAGGATTACGGGCAGGCCGTGGTCTACAAGGGTACGATGGCCGAACACGAGAAGCGCTTCGATCTCGATGCGCACCACGCGATCGAGGCGGGCCGGGTCTTCCCGGTCTGCGGCAACACCTGGATGATGTTGGCCGACACGCGCTTTGCGCCGCATTTCGACTTCATCGGCGACTTTTCACGCCACTACGGCGTCTTCCCCGGCTGCGGCACGGCCGTGCCTTTCGGCCAGTCCGACGCCAATCCCACGAAAAACGACGCTCCCTGTTGCTGAGCGTCCTCGTCACCGGCGCTGCCGGCCTGATCGGCGGTGAAGTCTGCGCGCGGCTTGCGGCGCGCGGGGCTGCGGTAACGGCCATGGTGCGCCGGTCGCGCGAGGTGCGCGGCAATGACGGCGCGCCGGTGGCTGGGATCGAGCAGGTTTCCGGTGACGTGACGCAGCCCCTGATGGGGCTGGAGCCGCGCCGGTTCGACCTGGTGATCCATTGCGCGGCGGGCCTCGAATTCGATGCGCCGCGCGAGGTGCTGGCCGCCGTCAACGTTGAAGGCACCCGCAACGCCGCCGCCTTCGCCAAGGCAGCAGGCGCAAGGCTGGTCCACGTCAGCACGGCCTATGTCTGCGGCACGCGCGAGGGCGCGATTGCCGAAGGACCGGTGCCCGCAGGCACGCGCTTCACAAACAATTACGAAGCGAGCAAGGCGCTCGCCGAGCAGGTCGTCGCGGAGAGCGGCGTGCCTTTCGCCATAGCCCGCCCCTCGGTCGTGCTCGGCGACAGCGCGACCGGCGCGATCCGCGAGTTCCCTTCCTTCGCCAACGCCTTCCGCCTGTTGGCGCGCGGCAAGATCAGCACTTTCCCGGCGCGGCAAGGCGCGACCATCGACTTCGTGCCGATCTGTCATGTGGCAGAGGGTATCGTGCGGCTGGCCGAGCGTTTCGAACAAGCCCATGGCGGCCACTTCCACCTCGTCGCCGACACGCCCCTGCCCGCCGCCGAACTGGCGCACGGCATCGCCCGCGTGCCGCACCTGCCCGATCCTGTGGTGGTTGAGCCCGAGGTGCTCGATATGGCCAGTCTCCGCCCTGCCGAACGGCTGCTGATGGGCCACCTGCTGGACACTTTCGGCCCCTACTTTACCCGCAATCCGCGCTTCGACGACAGACGCTTCCGGCAAGTGACCGGCCTCGCCTGTGGGCGGACGGACAACAGCTGGCTCGACCGGCTGATCGGCCATGCCATCGACGTCGGTTTCCTGCCGCTGGCTCCCGTCAGCGCACGTCCGGGTAATGCCGTTCCAGCCGCTCGCGAATGCCGAGCGCCCATAGCATCCCGACCTTGAAGTATATCCAGTTGGCCTTGAGCGGACCCCATTCGGCGATCCGCCGGTCACTGGTGACAACGGTGCGGCGGACCAGCTTCACCCGGCCATAGCGCGTGAGGCGGACGCAGAGGTCTGCCTCTTCCATCACCTTGGCCTCGGGGTCGCAGCCACCGCTTTCGAGGAACTGCGCACGGCGGAAGAACATCGCATGGTCGCCAAACAGCAGCCGCACCCCGCGCAGGAACAGGTGCGGACGGGTCAGCAGCGGCGCGTACCAGGTCTTCAGCCAGTTGTGCGCCGTGGTGCCCCAGCGAGTCTTCTCCGGTCCGCGGATGATCGGGGTGAAACCGGCCAGCGCGATCTTCGGGTCCGACAGCGTCTGCTCGATCACCGCCACCATGTCCGTCGGCGGAATGGTGTCGGCGTGCAGGACGACCACCAGCTCGCCTCTGGCAGCCCCGACCCCGGCATTGATCTGCCTGCCGCGCCCGGCATCGGTGACCATGACACGCCAACCGGCAGCATCGGCCAGGGCAATCGAGCCATCCTCGCTTCGGCCATCGACGGCCACGATTTCCAGCGGCGCGGGATCCAACCTGGCAAGGTGCTTGGCCAGCTCCGGCAGCGCCGCCGCTTCGTTGAGCATGGGAATGACGATGGAAACGCGACTCACGGCAGCAACTCGGGCCATGCGGCAAGGTCTTCGGGCCGGTCGCAGTCGTCGAGCTCGCCAAGCAGGCGATAGGGCACGTTCTGCTCTACCAAGCGGGCTTCAGTCCTCGCTCGAACCGTTTCAGTCCCCCACGGCATGTCCTGCCAGAGGAAGGGCATTTTCGCAGTAAAACCAAGCAGGTAATAGCCTCCATCGCTGGCCGGACCGATCACCACCGGGGCCTGCGCCAGCGCCGCTGCGGCTGCCGTCAGGTGCTCCACCCGCAGTCCCGGA
Source organism: Aurantiacibacter gilvus (assembly GCF_038289935.1). Classification (NCBI taxonomy): domain Bacteria; kingdom Pseudomonadati; phylum Pseudomonadota; class Alphaproteobacteria; order Sphingomonadales; family Erythrobacteraceae; genus Aurantiacibacter; species Aurantiacibacter gilvus. Next base: position 197,928 of record NZ_JBBYHV010000001.1, on the reverse strand, counting down.
ATATCTGCTCCCAGCAGGATCGCCGGAGCCACAACCCGCGCCAGCCGTGCGCCGAGGTCGCCCTCGCCCTGCTCCACCAGCGGGACGTCCTCGCCCAGCCATGCAGCGAAGTCTTCGCGCGGCGCCCCGGCAAAACGGACGGCGAAGGGCAGCCCGCTTGCCCGCATGGTCGCCAGCGTCTTCTCCACCAGCTTGCGGTGCACCTCGGCCGCGCCTTGGTCGCCCAGCAGCGGAGCCAGCCGGGTCTTCGCCTCCCCGGCACGCGGATACTTGGCGAACAGGGCAATCGTGGGAGGAGACACCATGGAACAGCCCTAACGCTGTGTCCGACTTGTGCCAATCCGCCCGTTGGTATAGCCTGAAACCAGGTTTCCGCTCGTCGCGCTTTACAGCACGGGCGGGTGATAGATTATTTGGAATACGAAAATGGCGGATATCAATCCGCCGGAAGAACGCGAAAAGGCCGGTAACAGGGCGCCCAAGGGGCAAGCAAGGCGACCGAACCAGCACAACGGCCACGATAGCAGTTCCGGCGACAATAACAGAGGCGGACCGCGCAATGCGCGCCCGAAGGCGGCCAATTGGCGCCGCCCTCCACACAAGAGCTTCAAGCAGGCATATGCGGCGATCGACCTCGGCACCAACAATTGCCGGCTGCTGATCGCGCGCCCGTCCGACGGGAACTTCGTGGTGATCGACGCCTTCAGCCGCGTGGTGCGGCTGGGCGAAGGGCTGGCGCAGAACGGCCGCCTGTCAGACCAGGCCATGGACCGCGCCCTGGGTGCGCTCAAGGTCTGTTCGGACAAGCTGCGCAAGCGCAACGTCCACCTGGCCCGTTCAGTTGCCACCGAGGCTTGCCGCCGCGCCAACAATGGCGAGGCCTTCATCGAGCGGGTGAAGGACGAAACCGGCATCGTGCTCGACATCATCAGCGCGCAGGAAGAGGCCCGTCTCGCCGTCCTGGGCTGTCACATCCTGCTGGAGGACGGCATCGGACCGGCTATCATTTTCGATATCGGCGGCGGCTCGACCGAACTGGTGCTGATCGAACCCGGCGCACCCGTTCCGCGCATCCTCGATTGGCAAAGCGTGCCATGGGGCGTTGTTTCGCTGTCGGAAACCGTAGGCAAGGAGCCCGAGGACGAACATGGACGGCTGGCGCGCTATACCAAGATGAAACAACTGGTGCGCGACAGCTTTGCCGAGTTCGCCGAGCGGATCGACCAGCACAAGGCCCCCGAACAGCGCCTGCTGGGCACCAGCGGCACGGTGACCACGCTCGCCAGCGTCCACCTCGGGCTGCCGCAGTACGACCGCAAGGCGGTGGACGGGCTGATCGTCCCGGCGGAATCGATGCGCGATATCTCCCAACGCCTGTCCGGCATGTCGCCTTGCGAGCGCAGCCAGCTCGACTGCATCGGGCATGACCGGGCAGACCTTGTCGTGGCGGGCTGTGCCATCCTCGAGGCGATCCTCGACATCTGGCCTGCTGAGCGGCTTGGTGTGGCTGACCGCGGCATTCGCGAAGGCATCCTGCGCAGCCTGATGGCCGCTGATGCCGAGGGCTACGAGGCCCAGGCCGCCCTGCGCCGGATCAAGCAATCCGGAGGACTTCGCTGATGTCGCGCGCCGGACAGGATTCGCACCGCCGCCTCAAGACGGCAAAGAAGCGCAAGGCATCGAGCCAGCGCTGGCTCGAACGCCAGCTCAACGATCCGTATGTAAAGCGCGCGAAGGACGAGAACTATCGCAGCCGCGCCGCCTACAAGCTGATCGAACTGGACGAGCGATTCGAGCTATTGAAGGGCGTGCAACGCGTGCTCGACCTGGGCATCGCGCCGGGCGGCTGGGCACAGGTCGTACGTCGCAAGGTTCCCAAGGCGGCAATCGTCGGCATCGACATACTCGAAACCGAACCGATCGAAGGCGTCGAGATCCTGCTGATGGACTTCATGGACGATGCCGCGCCCGAAGCGCTCATCGCCGCACTCGGCGGCCCGCCGGACCTCGTCATGTCGGACATGGCCGCCAACACCGTCGGTCACAAGCAGACCGACCACCTGCGCACAATGGCGCTGGTCGAAGCGGCGGCGTGGTTTGCCGTGGAAGTGCTCGACAAGGGTGGAGCCTTCATTGCCAAGGGCTTTGCCGGCGGTACCGACAAGGAACTGCTCGACCTGCTCAAGAAGCACTTCAAGACGGTCAAGCACGCCAAGCCACCCGCCAGCCGCAAGGGCTCCAGCGAGTGGTACGTCGTGGCTCAGGGATTCAAGGGACGCGCCGGATAACGGCGCGCATGCACCCGCGGATTATTCCGCGACGACGTCGGACATTTCCGAAATCGGATTTTCGGATTCTACAGCTTCGGCTGCCACACCTGCGGCTTCATCCGCGTCTACGACTTCGCCTTCGGCTTCCTCGGCAACCGGCACCGGCGGCAGGTCAGGGCCGCCGCCATAGTCGCGCATGTAGAGGATCAGGTTGGCGCGTTCTTCGGCGCTCGACAGGCCAGCGAAGCTCATCTTGGTGCCATTGGCAAAGGCACGCGGGCTGGCAAGCCAGGCGTCGAGGTTGTCGTAGGTCCAGTCGCCGCCGTGATCGGCCAGCGCACTGGAATAGGCAAAGCCCGGTGCGTGGGTAGCAATCGTGGTGCCGATCACGCCATAAAGATTCGGGCCGATACCGGTAGCACCGCCCTGTTCGATCGTGTGGCAGGCAGTACACTTGGCAAACACGGCTTCACCGGCAGCGGCATCGCCCGTGGCGAGCAGTTCGGCCAGCGACGGGCCAGCAGCTTCGCCGCCACCTGCTTCGCCAGCTTCAATCACGTAGCCGTATTGCTCGTCGTGGACCTCGGGGTTGTCCGCATGGAAATACTTCGAGCTGATCGAAGTGAGGCCGAGGGCGACAATACCGCTGGCGAGGACCCAGCCGAAGATCGTGTTGGTGTTGCTCATGACAAGTGATGTTCTGCCAGTTGGAAGTTTCGATGGGCGCTCTAGTGTGCAGAGGCGAAGGGCGCAAGGGTCGATGCACGCTTGTCGGCAGGGCGCGGCAAGGCTACCGGCCTTTCCCCAATGGAATCATATGCCGCCCCTGCGCTCGAACTGGTCGAGACCATGCACGCCGCTGCCGCGCAGGATCCTGCGCGCGCCATCGCTTTCCAGGGCGCGCCCGGAGCCAATTCGCACCGTGCGGTGAACGAATGGGCACCCGAGGCGCTGCCATTGCCATGCTACAGCTTCCTCGGCGCAATCGAGGCGGTGAAGGAAGGGCGCGCCAGCTGCGCGATGATTCCCATCGAGAATTCGCAGGCAGGCCGCGTGGCCGATATCCACTTCCTGCTGCCTGAAAGCGGGCTGTCGATTGTCGGCGAACACTTCCTTGCCATCGAACACGCACTGATGGCGCTGGACGAACAAGGGCCCTTCAAGGCCGCCTTCAGCCATCCGCACGCGCTGAGCCAGAGCCGCCACTACCTGCGGGAAAAGGGCATCGTGCCGCTGGCCCATGCGGATACGGCAGGCGCTGCGGCACACGTGGCCGAGCTGGGCGATCCCGAAGTGGCAGCCATTGCCCCGCTGCTGGCGGCAGACCTCTATGGCCTGAAAGTGGTGGAAGAAAACGTCGAGGACGCGGCCGACAATACCACGCGATTCGTGGTGCTGGCGCGCGAGCCCCTGGACCCGGCAAGCCTGGCCGGACAGCAGGCCATGACCACCTTCGTCTTCGAGGTGAACAACGTGCCTGCGGCGCTCTACAAGGCGCTGGGCTGCTTCGCCACCAACGGCGTCAACATGACCAAGCTGGAAAGTTACCAGAAGGGTGCCAGCTTCGCCGCCACCATGTTCTATGCCGATATCATCGGCGCGCCGGGCGATCCGGCAGTCGACCGCGCCTTCGAAGAACTGCGCTTCCACTGCAAGCAGGTGCAGATGTTCGGCAGCTATCCCATGGCGAGGCCGCGCGGCTGATGGCGCAGGATGGCCGCAAGCTGCCAGCGGCAGCATTCACCATCACCCCTGACCCGCTCGAAACCGCTGACGTGCTGGCCCTGCTGGAGCGGCACCTCGAGGAGATGCATGCCAATTCGCCCGCCTGCAAAGTCCATGCTCTCGATGCCTCGCGGCTGAAGGAGCCGGGCGTCACCTTCTACGCCGCGCGCATCGACGGGGAGCTGGCAGCGGTCGGCGCGCTGAAGCGGCTGGGGGACAGCCAGGGTGAGGTCAAGTCGATGCGCGCAGCCGACAGCTGGCGCGGTACCGGCGCGGGCGAGGCCATCCTGCTCCACCTGATTGCCGAAGCACGCGCCGAGGGGTTGACCTGGCTGGGCCTCGAAACCGGGCAGGGTCCCGTGTTCGAACCGGCCCACGCGCTCTACCGCAAGCACGGTTTCGCGCCGTGCGATGCCTATGCCGACTACGTGATCGACGAGTTCAGCACCTGCATGGGGCTCGACCTCTAGCCTCCAAGCCGATTTGGCCCCGATATCCGTATCATAACGGAGCGAGAACGCTTTTGTGCGGTCTGCACCAAGGCAGGCGTTGCGTCGCGCCCAAGCCCGTGCAAACAATGGTATTGTGACAACGGGCCAGGGGAATGAAGCGCTACCGGCGCAAGGCGACGATGTCGCAAGCGCGTGGCGCGAGATACGCGCTGACGGCGATATCCAGTTCAGCCCCGTGGAAATGCCCGAAGCCCAGGCGGAGCCTCCGCCGGACTGGCTGACCGAGCTGGTCCAATGGCTGGCAGACGTGTTCGCACCGATCGGCCGCTTCCTCATCTACATCTGGCCGGTGCTGATGTGGGTGCTGATCGTCGCCGGCGTCCTGATCGTCGCCTACTTCCTGATCAACGCCTATGCCCCCGGCACCTTCGGTCGTCGCGGGCGCGGGGCAAGATCCGGAAACAAGAGCGAGGAATGGGTTCCGGAAGAGACCGAGGCTCTTGCCCTGCTGGAGGAAGCGGACCGGCTGGCCGCATCGGGCGATTATGACGAAGCCACGCACCTGCTGCTCAAGCGTTCGGTGGGCCAGATCGCCGAAGCGCGGCCTGACCTTGTCGAGCCCAGCAGCACGGCGCGCGAACTGGCCAGCGAACCGCGCCTGCCGGAAGCCGCGCGCAATGCCTTCGCCCTGATCGCCGCACCGGTGGAACGCAGCCTGTTCGCCCTGCGCAAGCTGAGCCAGGATGACTGGCAGGCGGCCCGCGCGGCCTATGCCGATTTCGCACTTGCGCAAAAGGCCCTTGGGTCATGAGCCGGGCCGCCAATCCCTTCCGCCCCGCAGTGGTACTCGGCCTGCTGGTGGTCGGCGCGCTGGCCTTCCTGCTGCTGCTCTACGCGCTGGGACAGGGCTGGAACGGCGACGACGAACGCGATGGCGGCAGTCACGCGGCGGCCAACGGGCTGAACGGCTATTCCGGCCTCGTTACCTTGCTGGAAGAGACCGGCCATGAGGTCAGCCTGTCGCGCAATCCCAGTGGCTACAACGACTACGGCCTCCTCGTCCTCACCCCGCCGATCTGGAGCGACCACGAAGAAATCAACGAGATCATCGAGACCCGGCGCGACAATGCCAACGGGCCGACCCTGCTGGTGCTGCCCAAATGGATCGCTTTCCCGGTGCCCGATGTGCCGGGCTTGGAGTCGGAGGACGGCTGGGTGACCCTGCTCGGGCCGGATTCGCCCGAATGGTTTGCGGGGCTGGAGATCGGCGAAGGGGCCGAACTTTCGGTCGGCAAGACCGGCGGCTGGCAGGGCCTCGCCCGCAACGGTGACTTGCCCGACGAAGATGTAGTCCAGGCCCTGACTACCCAGCCAGAAGTCGAACTGCGCGCCATGGTGGTCGATGACGAGGGCGACGTGCTGGTTGCGCGGGTAGAAGAGCCCAGCGAGTACGAATACTACGACCCCTGGCCGGTGATCGTCGTCTTCGAACCGGACCTGCTGAACAATTACGGCATGGCGGACGAGGAGCGCGCCCGGCTGGCGCTCGACCTCATCGCCATCGCTACCGAAGACAGCGGTATGCCGGTGCAGTTCGACCTGACGCTCAACGGCCTTGGCGCCAGCGACAACCTGCTGACCCTCGCCTTCGAGCCGCCTTTCCTCGCCGCCACCCTGTGCATGATCCTGGCCGCGCTGGTGATCGCCTGGCGCGCCTTCCGCCGTTTCGGCCCGCCGGTGGCAGAGGCGCCGGCCATGGCCCGGGGCAAGCGGCAGCTGGCGCGCAACGGCGCTTCGCTGCTCGAACGGGTCAAACGCTGGCACCTGGTCAAGCAGCCCTACGAGGACATGATCGGCCGCCGCGTAGCCAGCGCGCTGGGCCTCCGGATAGGCGACCACGATTCGCGCGAGATCGCCATCGACAAGGCGCTCGAAAAACGCGGCCACGACGGCCCGCCCTTCTCTCGCCTCGCAGGTGACCTGCGCGAGGCCAGCCGACCGCGCGACATCATTCGCGCAGCGCAGCGCTTACGGACATTTGAAAGGACGCTGACACAATGACAGATTCCACCGGGACCATGACGCTGGAACAGACCGCCGAACTGGCGAACACCATCCGCGCCGAAGTCGCCAAGGCCATTGTCGGCATGGACGAAACGGTCGACCACCTGCTGATCGCGCTGGTGGCGCAGGGCCACGTGCTGCTGGAAGGCCCTCCCGGCACGGCCAAGACCTTCCTCGCCAACTGCTTTGCCCACGCGACGGGGCTCGAATTCGGCCGTATCCAGTTCACGCCGGACCTGCTGCCGGGCGATATCCTGGGCTCCAACCTGTTCAACTTCCAGACCAGCCAGTTCACCCTGACGCGCGGCCCGATCTTCCGCGAGCTGCTGCTGGCTGACGAAATCAACCGCACGCCGCCCAAGACCCAGGCCGCCCTGCTCGAAGCCATGCAGGAACGCCGCGTGACGCTCGACGGCGAAACGCACTCGCTCGGTGACAGCTTCATGGTGGTGGCCACGCAGAACCCGATCGAGAACCAGGGTGTTTACCCGCTGCCCGAAGCCCAGCTGGACCGCTTCGCCTTCAAGCTGCTGGTGCCCTATCCCAGCCACGAGGAAGAGGCGAAGATCGTCGCCCGCTTCGGCGAACGCTCCGGCCCGCAGAGCCCGGCCGACTTCGGCATCACGCAGGTGGCAGACGCCGCTGCCGTGGCCGGAGCCCAGGCTGCGGTGAAACATGTGACCCTGTCGAACGACGTGATCAACTATGCCGTCTCGCTGGTGCGCGCCACGCGCGAGAACCCGAACATCGCCAGCGGCGCGTCCCCGCGTGCTGCTGTCCTGCTGGCCAATGCCGCCCGCGCCCGCGCCGCGCTGGAAGGCCGCGCCTATGTCATCCCCGACGACGTAAAGGCGCTCGCCACGGCTTGCCTGCGCCACCGCCTGCTGCTCTCGCCCGCTGCCGAAATCGAAGGCAAGCAGGTGGAAGAACTGGTCGCCGGGATGATCGACGCCACCGAGGCACCGCGCTGACCCCGTGAAGCTGCCGCGTATCCCCTTCCTGGCGAACCTGCCGCCTGTCCCCGTGGTACCGACCCCGCGGACGCTGGTGCTGCTGGCACTACTGGCGCCGGTGGCCGTGGTGGTTGCGGCGACTGCGCCCAATGCCTGGATCGTCGCCCCGGCAGCAGGCTTTGCGCTGCTGTTCCTGACGGTGATCGACGGGTTGCTGGCGGGCAAGCTGGTCAATTTCGCCTATTATGTGCCTGCCGACGCCGAAGTCGGGCAAGCCGCGCTGATCCGCGTCGAAGCAGAGATCGAGCGCGACAGCGACGCTGCCCTGCCCGAAGCCGCTATCGGCTTCGACCCGCGCCTTGGCGAGGGCGGATCGGCGCTGTTCAAGCTGCAGCCGACCGGCGAAGCGGGCATGTTTGCTGGCGACGGCAAGGCCGTCCCGGTCCGCCGCGGCCCGGGCGAATTGCACGACCTGTGGCTGCGCTGGCGCGGTCCGCTAGGGCTGGCCGTGAGGCAGAAACACTCCACGCTCGACGCCGGCATCCGCGTCTGGCCGGACCTCTCGCCGGTCCGCTCTCCCGTGCTGCAAAGCTTCCTGCGCGATGCCCAGTTCGGCCTCGTCGCCCGCCGTATCCGCGGCGAAGGCACGCAGTTCGAGGCGCTGTCCGAATACGAAGCTGGCATGGACCGCCGCCGCATCGACTGGAAGGCCTCGGCCCGCCACACCGCGCTCTACGCCCGCGAAAACGAGGCCGAGCGCGACAACCAGATCGTCTTAGCCTTCGACTGCGGCCAGTCGATGTGCGAGCCGGTCGACGGCCTGCCGCGCATCGACCGCGCTGTCTCCGCCGCGCTGATGGCGAGCTATGTCGCGCTGAAAGGTGGCGACAAGGTGAGCCTGTTCGGCTTTGCCGACCATCCGCAGCTGATGACACCCTTCGTCACCGACACCCGCGCCTTCCACCGCTTGCAGAGCGCGGCGGCAGAGCTCGACTACATCCCGCGCGAACCCAACTTCACCCTCGCGCTGGCCACGCTCACGGCGCGGCTCAAGCGCCGCAGCCTGATCGTGCTGTTCTCCGACTTTGCCGACCCGACCTCGGCCGAACTCATGGTCGAGAGTGTCGAGCGGCTGGTGCGCCACCACCTCGTCATTTTCGTCACCCTGGTCGACACCGAGCTGGAAGAGCTGACCGAGGCTGAACCTGAAAACATGAGCGACATTGCCGTGGCTGTTGGGGCTGACGCCCTCGCCCGCCAGCGCCAGCTGGTACTCACCCGGCTGCGCCGACTTGGCGTCAACGTGATCGAGGCGCGGCACGAGACCATAGGTTACCGCCTGATCGACCTCTACCTTGAAACCAAGCGGGCGGAGGCAATCGGCTGATGGCGCTATCCCTGTTCTCCAAGACCGAGATCGAGCCGCCCGCCGACATCGAAGCCGCGTCGCTACGGTCCGACAGGTTCCGGCTGGAACGCGAAGTCGACTGGCAGCGGCTCGAGGCCATCGTCACCGCGCTCGAAAAGAACCGCCCCAAGCGGATCAGCGACGACGACCTGCTTGAACTGCCGGTGCTCTACCGCAAGACCGCCTCGTCGCTGGCCGTCGCGCGCGAGACCTCGCTCGATGCAGCAACGCTGCACTACCTGGAGGCGCTGGTGCGCCGCGCATGGTTCCAGATCTACGGCCCGCGCATCGGCCTCACCGGCTGGCTGCGGTACTTCCTCGGCGGCGGCTGGAGCGCTTCGGTCCGCGCCATCTGGCTCGACATCTGCATCGCCTTCGCCGTCATGGTGGCGGGCACGGCGGTTGGCTGGCTGCTCGTGGAACGCGACGAAAGCTGGTTCTTCTCGCTGGTGCCCGGCGGGATGTCGGGTGGCCGCGTCCCCGGGGCTGACCCCGAAGTCCTGCGGGAAACACTCTCGACCACGGACGACGCCAACGGCCTTGGCGTTTTCGCCGCCTACCTGTTCTCCAACAATACCGGCGTGTGCATCATGGCCTTTGCGCTGGGCTTTGCCTTCGGCATCCCCACGCTGCTGCTGCTGGTGTACAACATGGCCCTGCTGGGCGCGATGCTGTGGGTCTTCGCCGATGCCGGGCTGGGCTGGGAATTCGGTGGCTGGCTGAGCGTCCACGGCACGACCGAGATCGGCGCCATCCTGCTCTCCGGCGCGGCGGGCATGCATGTAGGCCGCACCATGGCCTTCCCCGGCAAGCGGTCGATCCTGTCTGCCATGCGCCACGCCGGTGTGTGCGCTGCGCAAGTGATGGCAGGCTGCACCATCATGCTGATCGTGGCAGGCCTGCTGGAAGGCTATGCCCGCCAGCTGGTCGGTGACATGGGCTCGCGCTACATGATCGGCGGGGGAATGCTCGCCTTCTGGGTGCTCTACTTCGCCTTCGTGCCCAAGCCGCAGGAGCACGAGACATGAGCGAGCAGGCCGCACGCCGTCCCGTGCTCCAGAGCGACCTGTCCACGCGTTCGCGCATGCTGGTGACGCCCGAAGGCCTCGCCCTGCCGCTGACCGTGGGCAGCAAGGGCGCGCGGGCCGGCGCGCTGGTGCTGGACCTCGTCATCCTGATGATGGGCTTCATCGCCGTCATGGTGCTGCTTTCTGCGATCGGTGTCGGCCTGCTCGACATGAGCGGGGACGATGTCGATAGCTCGCCGGTGCTGCAGTTCCTGATCGTGGTGATCATCCTGCTGATGTTCCTGTCGCGCTATGGCTATTTCCTGTGGTTCGAGCTGGGCCCGCGCGCAGCCACGCCGGGCAAGCGACTGGTGGGCCTGCGCGTTGCCGCGCGCGACGGCGGACGGCTGACCGCCGAAATGGTGATCGCGCGCAACCTGGTACGCGATGTCGAGGTCTTCCTTCCCAGCTTTTTCCTGTTCGGCGGTGGGGCCTTCGCCGGGGTCTCCGGGCTTGCGGCCTTCATCTGGCTGGCGATCTTCGTGCTGTTTCCCGTGTTCAACAAGGACGCCTTGCGGGCGGGCGACATGGTGGCCGGTACCTGGGTGGTCGAAGCCAAGCAGGCCAAGCTGAAGGAGGCCATGTCATTGGCACCCGATCGCTCGACCGAATACCGCTTCGGCGAGGCCGAGCTGTCGGTTTACGGCGAGCACGAACTGCAGGTGCTGGAAGGCGTGCTGCGCCAGAACCGGCCCGAGTCCCTGCGCGAAGTGGCCGAGGCCATCACCACCAAGATCGGCTGGCAGCTGGGTGCAGGCGACGAGCGCGAGTTCCTCGAAGCCTTCTACGCCGCCCTGCGCGGCCATCTCGAATCGGGCATGCGCTTCGGCAAACGCAAGCGCGACAAGTTTTCGTGATCCTGCGTGACGCCGTGCCGGAAGACGCCGAGGCCCTTGCCAAGCTGGGCCGCGACAGCTTCTGCCATGCTTTCGCACATCTCTACTGCAAGGAAGACCTCGATAGCTTCCTGCAGGACGCCTATTCGGTCGAAGCCGTCGCCGCCGAGATTGCCGACCCTGCGATCCGGCACCAGCTGACCGAGGATTCGCCCGGCAGCGGCCTCACCGCCTTTATCAAGGTCAAACAGCCCAGCCCCTACCTCGAGCATTCGGACGCCGCGAAACCGCTGTGCCTTGGTCAGCTCTACACCGATCCCGCGCGCACGGGCGAAGGCCTTGGCGCCGCGCTGATGGACTGGTGCCTTGATCTCGCCCGCGAACGCGGCTGCGACGCGGTGCAATTGTCAGTCTGGAGCGAAAACTACGGGGCCCAGCGGTTCTACCAGCGCTATGGCTTTGGAAAGATTGCCGATATCGACTTCTGGGTGGGCGAACAGCGCGACGAGGAGCTACTCTACGAATTGCGCATCTGACCGCGAATTCCGGCAGTAGAGTTAATCGCCCCTTAGGGCTTTTCCGCGATAGCCGCAGGCATGGGAATTCCCGCACTCTCCTTGCCCGATTTCGACGGGGCCCCGGCGCGTGCACTGGCTGACGAACTGGTCAACGATCCGGCAATCGAGCGCATCCTGCAAACCGTGCGCGGACACCTGGGTGTCGAGATCGCCTTCGTGTCGCGCTATGTCGAGGATGGTCAGCGCGAGCTGACCCATGTCAGCACCGATCTCGACCTGCCGATGGGGCCGGGTTTCCGCGAGGATCGCGCCGATTCCTATTGCTGGCACATCCTGAATGGACGCCTGCCCGAACTGATCCAGGACCCGGCGGATCACCCGCTTACAGCCGAGCTGGGCATCACCGAATTCCTGCCGGTGGGTTGCCACATCAACACCCCGCTGCGGCTGGCCGACGGCACCGTCTGGGGCAGCTTCTGCGCGCTGAGCCGCCAGCCCGACCGCAGCATGAACCCGCGCGACCTGGATATCCTGAAGAGCTTTGCCGGCATCGTCGGCGAACGCATCGAAAGCTCGCTGGCAGAAGACGCCGAACTGCGCGAAACCCGCAAGCGGGTGGAAGCCATGCTCGATGGTCACGCCGTCACCATGTTCCAGCAGCCCATCCACGCGCTCGCAAGCGGCCAGGCCGTGGGCGTCGAATGTCTCGCCCGCTTCCCCGATCTCAACAAGCGCGGCCCGCAGGCATGGTTCGACGATGCCGAGAAGGTTGGCCTCGGCATGGAACTGGAAATGACCGCCGTGCGCGGGGCACTGGAGACCGTGGGTGCCGTGCCTGACGGCATCTATGCCGCGATCAACGCCTCGCCCGACACGATCATGTCCGGCACCTTGCGCGAGGTGCTTGAGGAGGCTGGCGCGAAGAACCTCGTGATCGAGATCACCGAGCACCAGCAGGTGGAAGACTTCGCCGCCCTCGCCCGCGAGATCGAGGCGCTCAAGGCTTTCGCCCGGATCGCCATCGACGATGTCGGCACCGGCTATTCCGGCCTGCGCCACCTGATCGAACTGCAGCCCGACATCCTCAAGATGGACATGCTGCTGACCCGCGACATCGACAGCGATCCTGCCCGCCGCGCCATCACCGCCGCCATGGTGCAGTTCTCGCATGATATCGGCGCGAAGCTGGTCGCCGAGGGGATCGAGACCGAATACGAACGCGCGGTAATGCAGGATCTCGGGGTCGACTACGGCCAGGGTTACCTGTTCGCCCGTCCGCTGCCGGTCGTCGCTGCGCAGCAACACTTGCTGGGCATGAAAATGGATGAGTAAGCCGAAGCTGTCCCCGGCTCGCTAGTCCTCGCCGCGCAGCGCCCGTTGCTGTTCGCGGGTCATTTCACGCGCCGCATAGATGTCGCCGCCCTCGATCTGCACGCCCATGCGTTCGTGATCATTGCGGCGGTAGAGTTCCTCGGCCCGGTCGATTTCCTCTTCGCTCAGCCCGATCTTCTCCAGCGCCATGAGCGCCATGCGGATCGCTGATTCATTCACTTCGCGCACGACATATTCGGCCGGGGTACTGGCCAGCGTGATGATCGAACGCCGATCGTACCCGCGGACATAGATCGACGCGTCAGGCCAATGCTCGTGCACCGCCTCGATCAGTTCGGCATCGGGCAATTCATCCTGGCAGAACATGATCAGTTGCGATTCGCCCGCCCCGGCCTGTCGCAGCAGGTCGAGGCGAGTACCGTCGCCGTAATAGACCTTGCTGCCAAACTCCTCGGCGAGGTCGATCTGCGCGGCTTTCTTGTCGATGATCGTCACGGACAGGCCGCCCGCCATCAACGTCTGCGCCACGCCTTGCCCGAACCGGCCGTAGCCGACCACCAAGGCGCTGGCGCCTTCGGGCTCGGGTGCCTGCCGGCCTTCGGGCGCTCCCTTCGGCTCCTGCCGGATGCGGCGGGTCGCCAACATCAGGAACGGCGTGGCAACCATGGACAGGGTAACGATAGCGCCGAACACGCTCGCCGATTCCTGTTCGATCAGCAGCGCCGCCTGCGCCTGGGTGTGGAGCACGAAGGCAAATTCACCGCCCTGGCTCAGCAGCAGGCCCAGTGCCAGCGCACTACGCCAGGTCATCTTCAGCAGCAGGCCTAGACCCGTGATGATCGCCGTCTTCACCACGATCAGCAGTGCCGCGAAGCCCACCACGAACACCGGTCGTTCGGCAATTGCACCAAGGTCCAGCATCATGCCCACGGCCACGAAGAACAGGCCGAGCAAGATCGAACGGAAGGGCTCGATATCGGCTTCCAGCTCGTGCCGGTACGGCGTGTCCGCGAGCATGACCCCGGCGATGAAAGCACCCAGCGCTGCCGAGAGGCCAAGCGACTGCATCACCACCGCGCTGGCCAATACGGTAAACAGCGCCGCAACGATGAAGAGCTCGCGCTCGCCCATCCCGCCAATCAGGCGGAACAGCGGCCGGATCAGCAACCGGCCAGCGGCAATAAGCCCAACCACGGCCGCCAGCGCCAGCAGGGCGAGCGTCCAGCCCGCCGGCCCTTCCTGCGCAGCCGGGTTGCGACTCATCGCGGCGATGATCGTGATCAGCGGGATGATCGACAGGTCCTGGAACAGCAGGATCGAGAAAGCCCGCTCGCCAAACGGCGTACGTAACCGGCCGGCAGATTGCAGCATGGGCAGAACCTGCGCGGTGGACGAAAGGCCAAGCGGCAAGCCGATGGCCAGCGCAGCTGCGGTCGTATAGCCAGTCAGGGCAAGGATGGTCGCGGTGACTGCCAGCCCGCAAGCCACGACTTGCGCCAACCCCAGCCCGAAGATCGCTCCGCGCATTCGCCAGAGGCGGGCTGGCGACAGCTCCAGCCCCACCACGAACAGCAGCATGACGATCCCCAGCTCGGCAATGGTCGCCATCTCTTCCGCGCCATCGACCAGGGCAAAGACGTGCGGCCCCAGCAGGGCACCGGCCAGCAGGTAGCCTAGCGTCGCCCCCAGCCCCGCGCGACGGAAGGCGAGCACGGCAACCAAGGCAAAGCCCAGCATCAGCAGCGCCTCGCGCAGCATCAGGCCGTGTCCATCTTCCACCTGGTCAGTTCCTCGTCAAAGCCATCGCCATTTCCAGAACAGTAGCAATTGGGCGGTCATGACTGCCCCGCACAGGCCAACAACGATCCAGAAGGCATCGCCGTCGTCGACTCCCGGCATGCCGCCAACATTGATGCCCAGCAGGCCGGTGATGAAGCCCAGCGGCAAGAAGATCCCCGCCACGATGGTGAGCAGGTAGGTAGCCTGTTCGTTACGCGCAATCGACCGTCCGCGAATATCGTCCATCAGCACGACAGCGCTTTCCTTGCTGATGTCGAGGTCTTCGAGATAGCGCCGCAGCCGGTCGATGGACTCGGCAATCTCGCGCCGGTCGTGTTCTTCGAACCATGATGGTGCGTAGCGCGAAATGGCTTCGAGCGCCTCGTGCATTGGCCCCATGTGCCGCTTCAGGCCCAGGCAATTGCGGCGAATGCTGGCGATCTTGTCGAGCATCTCTTCGGCATCGTCGCCTCCCTGCTGTTCCTCCAGGGTGTCGATGTGTTCGTTCATGTCCACGATCGAACGGTTCATGCGGTTGATCATAGCCTCGGTAATCTCGGTGATCAGCGCCCCGGCGTCGGTAGGGCCAGCCTCGCGCCGGTCGATCATGGCCAGCACGCGGCGCGGCGTCTGCAGGGGGTGGCGGCGCAAGGTCAGCAGCCGCGTACCGTCGCACCACATCTGCATCGACAGCATGTCTTCCGGCTCTGCGCCGGGATTGAAGTTGATACCCCTCAGCGTAGCGACCAGCGTCTCCCCTTCGCGAAAGGCGCGCGGCCGCGTCCGGTCGCTGACCAGCAGTTCGCGGGTCGGCTCGGGAATTCCCAGCTTTTCCAGCCATTCCTCGACGCCGGGTCGGTTGCGGCAAAGGTGTACCCACATCACCTTGCCGTTCTCGTCGGGCTGCCACTCCAGCGCTTGTTCCCATGTCAGCGGGCGCCCGGCGCCCACGCCGTCAAGTACGCGCGCAAACAGTAGCGGGTTGTCATCACTGCAGTCAGCCGCGCCGCCCGCGGCGCCTTCACTTTCCTGTTCGTCGATATGCGTGTCGTTCATGCACCAACACCATGCCGCAATCGCGCCGCGCTGTCATTGCCTCGCTTGCGCCTCAGCCGTGCGCGCTCTCGCGGTCGATGACAAGCGGGTCGTCCCGGTCAGTCGGCACGGTGATGATGATCGTCAGCGCGGTGGCGACAACGATGCCGATGGCGAGGAAGAACAGCGGGGCCTGTAATCCCCCGAACCCGGCGAGCAAGGCAAAGGAGAAACCGGCAAAGCTGGTCCCCTGGTTGACGAAAGCCATGTAGATCGAAAACTGCGTGGCCCCGGTCTTTGGAGCGCAGAACGCCATGTTGATCGCGCCGATGCCGGTGCCCACCATGTTGTAAAGCAGCGTCCACCCGATCGCGATGGCCCACAGCATCCAGCCCTGGTCCCACAACGGCTCTGCAACGGCGATCGCCACGATGCCAAGCGCAAACAGCGCGAAGGTTACAACCTGGAACGGCTTTGGCCCCATGCGCGAACACAGCCAGCCACCCAGCGTCATGGCGGCCACTGCTGCGATCAGCTGTGCCGTTCCGTTGGCCGCGCCGATCTGCGCTTCGTTCCAGCCGGCGTAGTTGGCTGCGATGATCGGCACGGCGACGGCCATGGTTCCGTAGCCGAGGCCGCGCAGGAAGACGGCGGCGCTCCAGATGATGCTGTCGCGGCGGAAGAGGTTCCTGAAGGCTCCTTTCACCAGTTCGACCCAGCTATCGGCTTGCATGGCCAAGCTGGCAGGGGAAGCGACGCCCCGGCTCCACGGCAGGCGTCGCTCTCCCGTGCGTTCGCGTACCCATACGAGGAAGACCGTCGTGAACAGGATGGCCGCAGCCCCGCTGGCATAACCGGCTCCGATGCCGAACTGGAAGATGATCAGACCGGCTACCGCCGCGGCAATGGCGATGCCCAGCGATTGCCCGCCAGCCATCAGCCCGCCGGCATAGCCGCGCTCTTCGCTGTCACAGATATCAACCGCCAGGGCATCGGCGGCGACGTCCTGGAAGACGACTGCAAGGCTGACCACAAAGGCGATGGTGCCCAGCAGGACCTCTTCGCGCGGCCCCGGAACCAGCAAGGCACAAAGCAGCAGCGTGATGACTATGACCGCCTGCGACCCGATCAGCCAGGCCCGTCGCCGCCCCATGGGCAGGTAACTGTAGCGATCCATCAGGGCGCCATTGACGAACTTCAGGCTCCACGGGATTCCCGCCATCCCGATGACGTAACCCACTTCGCCTGCGGTCGCGCCGTTGGCGGCCATCCAGGCCGGAATGGCAAATTCAAGCAGCCCGATGGGAATGCCCTGCGCCAGGTAAAGCACGAGAATGGTCGACAGCCGCATCCGGCGGTTGTCCGTCATTGTTGGGTTCTGAAACACTCTTGTCCCCCCGGTGAGTGTTTTGACGACCCTGAAGCCATGTTAGCGCATGACCAGTGACCGAATGTGTCCGCGCTATTTGCGGTAAAGTCAATTTGGCCGCGTCATTGCTCCTTCATCTGCCTGTGACTATATCCGCCCCCATGTCTTCCGTACGCCCTTGGCGCGATATCGAGCGCCGCCAGTCCCGCCAGATCATGGTCGGCAACGTGCCGGTCGGCGGCGATGCACCGATCACGGTGCAGACCATGACCAATACCCCCACCGAAGATGTCGGCGCGACGATCGACCAGATCCGCCGGTGCGAGGACGTGGGAGCGGACATCATCCGCGTTTCCTGCCCCACGGCGGAATCGACCGAGAACTTCGACCAGATCACCAAGGCGGCGAACGTGCCGATCGTCGCCGACATCCATTTCCACTACAAGCGCGCGCTGGAAGCGGCCGACAAGGGCGCGGCCTGCCTGCGCATCAATCCCGGCAATATCGGCTCGAGCGAGCGCGTGGCCGAGGTCGTCCGCGCGGCCAAGGCCAATGGCTGCGCGATCCGCATCGGCGTCAACGCCGGTTCGCTGGAGCGTGACCTGCTGGAGAAATACGGCGAGCCCTGCCCCGAGGCGCTGATCGAGTCCGCGCTCGACCATATCAAGCTGCTGCAGGACCACGATTTCCACGAATTCAAGGTGGCGGTGAAGGCGTCCGACGTCTTCCTCGCGGTCGCGGCCTACCACGGCCTTGCCGAAACGGTCGATTGCCCGCTGCACCTAGGCATTACCGAGGCGGGCGGCCTGATCGGCGGCACGGTGAAAAGCTCCATCGGCATCGGTTCGCTGCTCTGGGCCGGTATCGGTGACACAATCCGCGTCTCGCTGTCGGCAGAACCCGAGCAGGAAGTGCGGGTCGGCTTCGAAATGCTCAAGGCGCTCGGCCTGCGTACGCGCGGGGTGCGCGTGGTGTCGTGCCCTTCGTGCTCACGGCAGGGTTTCGACGTGATCCGTACGGTGGAGGCACTCGAGAAGCGGCTCGAACATATCAAGACGCCGATGAGCCTCTCGGTACTCGGCTGCGTGGTGAATGGACCGGGCGAAGCGCGCGAAACCGATATCGGCATTACCGGTGGCGGCGCGGGCAAGCATATGGTTTATTTGTCAGGGGTTACCGACCATCACGTCGAGAGCGAAGCCATGCTCGATCACATCGTGGAACTGGTGGAAGCCAAGGCTGCCGAGATCGAGGCGGGGACCGCCGTCGCCTTTGATCCTCACGCGCAAGCGGCGGAATAGAAGGGGAAGACCATGAAGGACGAAAAGATGGGCGGGGGCGCCAAGCTGACTCCGGACGAAGAAGCGCGCATCAAGGCCGAAAAGGGCGAAGGCGGCCCGGCCGGCGTGAAGGGCAACGTAAAGCCCGGCGCGAAGAAGAAGTAGCGCCCAATGTTGCGGGCCAGTCCTGCCGTCCGGCTGACGTCGGCACTGACCCCGCTGGCCCTGCTGCTGGCCGGTTGCGCCAGCACCCAGCAACACCAATCTGCCACGCCCGAAGCGACATCCTATGTCGTAACGCCAAACCCGTCGGCAGAAGTGGATGCGGCGCTCGCCCGCGCTACCGCCAACAATACGCGCGTGATGCTGGTGATGGGGGCCAACTGGTGCCACGACAGCCGCGCGCTGGCCGGCTGGCTTGCAACACCGCGCTTCCAGGCGCTGGTCGCCGAGCATTACGAACTGGTGTTCATCAACATCGGCATGCCGCAAACCGGCGATGGCCATAATATCGACATTGCGCAGCGCTTTGGCCTCGCGGACCTTCCCGGCACGCCCAACCTGCTGGTGATCACCGCCGATGGCACGCTGGTGAACGTCGATACGGCCACCACCTGGCGCAATGCAGCCAGCCGCAGCGAAGAGGCGATCTATGCCGAGCTGGAGCGACTTTCCGCTTCATCCTGACTTGACTTGCCAGCCCCGATTCCCTTGAAGTTTTCCTTCAAGATTAGAGGGGTAAGATCAAGATGAATGTACCGATCAGCAAGGCGGCCATTGGTCTGACGCTGGGCATGGCACTGGCTGCCTGCAGCAGCGGTGTCGACATGGCCAAGACCGAAATGACCGATTCCTGCGTGAACAGCAGCGGCGGCCGGCTGACCGAGGGGGAATGCAGCTGCATGACCGATCGGGCATTCGCCGAGCTCAATTCCGAAGAACTGGCCTTCGTCGACGACGTTTACAGCCTGCCGCCGGGTACGCCTGACAGCGAAGCTGCCGAAATGATCGGCATGGACCAGGGCGAGTTCAACCGCCTGTCGCGCTCTTTCGCCAGCAAGATCGGCAGCAGCGCCATCGGTGCCGCCATGGAGTGCGTCGCTTCCTGATGCGCATTCGGCCTCTGGATCTAGGCCGGGAAACCAGTGGAAATCGCTAGCTTCCCTTTACTCCGTGGCAAGACCTGCACGGTAGTGTGCAGACCATGGATGCCAAGCTGGCCCTTTCCTGTGTGCTGATCGTCGGCGGAGCCGTGGGCGTAGCCTTGCCCGTGTTCCATGCCGAAGATCAGCTTACACGCCATGCGCAGGCCGATGGTGACGATACGATCATGATCGGCTCGGCGCAGAATGTGCCGGCAGCGTCGGGCTGGGGCGACGAAATGGTGCTGCAACGCGAGCGCGACGGGCACTTCTACGCCGATGTCTCGGTCGACGGCGTGCCCACGCGCATGCTGGTGGATACGGGCGCCAGTGTCGTCGCTCTTACCGGTGACGATGCCCTCGCCATGGGCCTCTATTGGGACGAGCAAGAGGTCCAGCCGGTGGCCCAGGGCGCCAGCGGCGCGGTTCACGGCGTCCACACCAACATTCCACGCCTGCGGCTGGGTGAATTCGAAGCCAGCAACGTCGACGCCATCATCGTTCCCGAAGGCCTGGGCATATCGCTGCTGGGCCAGTCTTTCCTGCAAACCGTCGGCGATGTCCGCATTGCCGATGATCGCATGGTGCTGGGCAACTGAAACCAATGAACATGAGCAGCCTCCTGCCCCGCCGCTGGCGCGCCAAGGCCGAGGCCACACGCCACGCCGAAGCGATCACCGAGGTATTACGCACACCGCCGATCGCGCCCAAGCAGGACGGCGTCGTGCTGTTCTCCATGATCGGCACGGCGGTGCTGCTGCCCTATCTGGTCGCGGTAAAGTCGCTGTGGCACGAACTGCGCCGCGGGCGCGTGGCCATCCTCGACGATGGCACGCTGACCGCGCAGGACCGCGCGATCCTGGCGCACCATTGCGGCGATCCCGAGATCATGCGCATCGATGACGTCGTGCTCAACGAGTTTCCCGCTGGCGGTACCTGGGAACGCCTGCTGACCATCCTCGACAACCGTGCCGGTGAGTACTGGATCCAGCTGGACAGCGACACGGTGACCATCGGCCCCGTGCCGGAAATCGCCGAAGCCATCGCGCGCAACCGCAGTTTCCTGTTCCTGGGCGGCAAGGACGCCGAAGTCGGCCCGCTCCCGCTGGCTGAATTCCGCCAGCAGTTCTACCCCGACGGAGAGATGGACGGGCACGTGCAGACGCGCATCGAATCCCGTCTCGACTCGATCAGCGCCAAGCGCGGGTGGAAATATGCCCGCGGCTGTTCGGGCTTTGCCGGTTTCGCCGCCATGGGCACCGGTCGTCCGCTTGCCAGCGCCTTCCTGACCGAGATGAAGCGCATGATCGGCGAGGAGGACGTGACGATCTGGGGTACCGAACAGGTCACCAGCAATTTCCACCTCGCCAACGAGGCGGAGCCGGTGGTGCTGCCCTACGACCGCTACATGAATTACTGGAACGAGGACTGGGGCGAAGATACCCGCTTCGTCCATTTCGTCGGCACGCACCGCCACGACAACGGTGCCTACATCGCCGCCAGCCAGGACGCCATAGCCCGCCTCGAAGGCTGATCGGCGCGCGACATATGGACAAGGTTCAGGTCGCAGGTGCAATGAGGTCCGCATGAACCGCCGCGAGCTGCTTGCCTCGACACTTGTTACCGGGACGGCCTTGGCCGCCGGTCCGGCGCGCGTGTTTGCGCAGGCCGCGCCTGGCCCGCGCACCCGCCGCCTGCTGGACGTGGCCCGCCGCGAAGTCGAGCGCGTGGGCGACGTGCTCTGGCGCAAGGACGTGGTGGGCATTGCCGACTTCGGCCTGCACTCCAGCATGCCGCGCTTCCATTTCGTGAATCTCGAGGCGGGGACGGCGGACAGCGTGCTGGTTGCCCATGGCAGCGGCTCCGACCCCGAGCACGACGGCTGGCTCAACGCCTATTCCAACCTGCACGACAGCTGGGCCACCAGCCGCGGGGCCTATGTCAGCTGGGAATGGTACGAAGGCCGCTTTGGCACCTCGGTACGCCTCGGCGGGCTGGACAGCGACAACTCCAATGCCTTCCCGCGTGCCATCGTGATGCACCCGGCAAGCTATGCCACGCCCGAACATGTCGAGCGCTGGGGGCGGTTGGGCCGTTCGAACGGATGCTTCGCCTTCGGGCCGGAAGTCTTCCCCCAGGCCCTATACCGGCTGGCGGGCGGACGACTGCTTTTTGCTGATACGCTGGGGATCGGTAGTGATGGCGAACAAGTCGCTGCACCCACCCAGCAGCCCGTCGACTTCGAGACGGCAATTGCCGAACGGCGACTGGAACAGCAGGAAGCCGTGACGCAAGTGCTGGAGGATGTCGCCAGCGAAGAGGTGGAAGCGCGGGTGACCAGCGGCGCGATTGACGAAGGCGGAGGTCCGCAGCGTCCCTGATTACCGCGCCGTACTGCGGATATCGTCGATGATCTCGATCACTTCCTCGCTCGATGCCCGGGCGCGGTTGCCCACGCGCGGTGAGTCCAGCGCGGCCAGCACCGGCGCATCGCGATTGTAGATATCGTCGAACTGGCGCAATTCGCCATCCACGTCGACGCCCACGGTGAAATAGGTGATGTAGACCGGCATTGTCCGCTCTACCGGCACGCGGGTGTATTCCCCGCTGGTAGAGATCTCCACGGCCTCGTCACGCGACGCCCCCTGGCCGAGGATCGCCACGGTCATGGCCAGTTCCAGCGCCCGTTCCACGCGGATGCAGCCGTGGCTGCGCGCACGGTTGGCGGAGTCGAACAGGTGCCGCGCTGGGGTATCGTGCAAGAAAATCGCGTGCGGATTGGGCATGTCGAGCTTCATCATGCCCAGCGAATTGCCGGGGCCGGGCTGCTGCACCACGCTGATATAGCCGTTGGCCCCGCGCGTGGCGCGATAGCCGTTGGCGCGCGCCCATTGCGGGTTGTTGAGCACGCGGTTGCCCAGCCCTTCGCCGCGAACGATGGACTGCGGCACGGTCCAGGTCGGGTTGAACACCACGCCTTCCACTGTCTCCATCAGCTGCGGCGTGGCCGTGCGGCCCGGCGCGCCGACGATAGTGCGGTAGGTACGGATGATCTGGTCGTTCACCATCAGGCGCAGCTGGTATTCGGGAACATTGGTAAGCAGGTACTGCCCGCCAAGGTCGCGCGGCAGCCAGCGCCAGCGATCCATGTTGGCGCGGATAATGCGGCGCTTTTCGGTCTCTTCTTCCGGCGTATTCGCCAGTTCCTCGCGCAGGGCAGCATAGTCGGCGTGCGTCGGTGCCAGCAGGTCCACGATCCGGTGGATGTCACCATTGTCGAGCAATTGCGCCACCAGTGCGCCGGTGGGCATCAGGTCGGCATCGGGATCGACCACGAACCACTGCCGCCGCGCCTCCATCGGTGTGCGGCCATCGCGCAGGTCCTCGATCAGCCAGGTCAACACGCCGTTGGCGCGAGTGTTGAGCGCGCTGCTCTCGCCGTTGGCAATTTCGGCGCGCAACAGGTCAGGCCGGTAGTCGGCAGGATCGAGGCCTTCGCTGCCGATATTCTCCAGCACTTCGGCCAGTGCCGTGGCGTTCTCGACCGACCAGTGATGGATGGCGACTACCCGCGGGTCCTCCTGCACGACTTCCTCGCTGCGAAAGCCGGGCGTCACGGTAACCTCAGCCGCGTCCTCGTCCTGCAAGGGGTCCTGCGGCACAAGCGTTTGGGCAGCACCCGGCACAGCCATCAGCGCTGCTACCGCAGCAGCAGTTGTCAGGCCTGCCAGCCCCATGTGATTCGTTGTCCGTTTGACCATGATAGCCCTGTAATTTTGCCGTTTGGCGAAGCTAGGATCAAGCAAGTGCGCTTTCCCCGTCCTGAACGCGGGAGATGACGAAAAGCTCCGCGCGACCTAGACAGCCGCAAATGGATCACCCCGAACGCCTGCTGCTGCCGTTCCTTGCCGCGATTGTCGGGGTGGCCTTCCTGTCGCTGATGGATGCCTACATGAAAGAGGCCTCGCTCGCCGCGGGTGCCTATTCGGCCACCATGCTGCGGGCGTTGATCGCATCGGCCATCACCTTGCCGATCTGGCTCTTGCGCCGCCCCCGGTGGCCGCGCGGCCAGGTGCTGAAGCTTCACCTGCAACGCGGCGTGATCTCGGCCTTCATGGCACTGAGCTTCTTTTATGCACTCACCCAGCTGCCCTTGGCGGAGGCCATTGCCATCAGCTTCGTCGCGCCGCTGATCGCACTCTATTTCGCGCACCTCCTGCTGGGCGAGGAGATCGGGCGCGGGGCGATCTATGCCTCCATCATCGGCTTCATCGGCACCATGGTGATCGTCTGGGGCCGGCTGGGGCGCTCCGACTTCGGCGAAGACACGGCGCTGGGGCTGGCATCGCTGGCTTTCTCGGCCCTTCTCTACGCCTACAACTTCGTGATTATCCGCAAGCAGTCGCAACTGGCCGGGCCGCTGGAAGTCGCGACCTTCCAGTCTTGCATCGGGGCCGTTGTCTTGGCGCTGGCAGCCCCGTTCTTCTTCGTCCTGCCCAGGATCGACACCGCCGGCACACTGACCAAGGCAGCAGTACTGGGCGTCGTCGCATCGATGATTATCGCCTGGGCCTATGCTCGCGCCGAGGCACAGGTGCTGGTGCCGGTCGAATACACCGGGTTCCTGTGGGCCGCGCTGTTCGGCTGGTTGTTCTTCCGCGAGACCGTGACGGCGCCGACCCTCGTCGGCGTCTTGCTGATCGTCGTCGCCTGCTGGATCGCCGCCCCGCGGGCAAAGCGCACCGCGACGATGGAGACCGCCAACCTCTAGCCGCCCGGCTGCTCCCGAGTGACGATCTCGTCCTCGACTTCGTCCGAAAACCAGCCGGATTTCTCCCAGATCAGGCCCGCCGATGCGCCCAGGAAGGCGGCCAGCACCAACGCTGCGAGCATGACCAGCACACCCAGCCTCGTCTTGTGTTTTTGCGGACTTCCCAGTGACATGACGCGATTCTCCGGCAATCGGACGAGGAACTGCCTTCCCCATCCCTGCTGCAATGCATCATCGGTGACTTGACCTGCGCCGCACAAAAGCGCAACTCGCCCTCGAAACGGCCCTCCCTCGCAAGTTCGGGGCCGAACCGCAACGCAAAAAGAGGACCACTCGTTCATGACCCAGGTCGGCTCCAACTCGCTCGGCACCCGCAAGACCCTTGATGTAAACGGCAAGACTTACGCCTATTACTCCCTGGCTGCGGCAGCAGAAAAAGTCGGAGATATCAGCCGCCTGCCCTTCAGCATGAAAGTGCTGCTGGAAAACATGCTGCGGTTCGAGGACGAAGGCTTCACCGTTGGCGAAGAGCACGTTCGCGCGATTGTCGACTGGCAGGAAAACCCCACCACGGGTGACGAGATTCAGTACCGCCCCGCCCGCGTGCTGCTGCAGGACTTCACCGGCGTGCCCTGCGTGGTCGACCTGGCCGCCATGCGCGATGCCATCGGCAAGTTGGGCGGCGATACCGCCAAGATCAATCCGCAGGTGCCCGTAAACCTCGTCATCGACCACTCGGTGATGGTCGACGAATTCGGCACCCCGCAGGCCTTCGAAGCCAACAAGGCGCTGGAATACGAACGCAACGCCGAACGCTATGACTTCCTCAAGTGGGGCGCCAAGAGCCTCGAGAACTTCTACGCCGTGCCCCCGGGCACCGGCATCTGCCACCAGGTGAACCTGGAACACATCGCCAAGGGCGTGTGGTCCAGCGAAGACCAGAACGGCGAACTGGTCGCCTATCCGGATACCTGCGTCGGCACCGACAGCCACACAACCATGATCAACGGCCTCGGCGTGCTCGGCTGGGGCGTGGGCGGCATCGAAGCCGAAGCTGCCATGCTTGGCCAGCCGATTTCCATGCTGATCCCCGAAGTCGTCGGGTTCCGCCTCGACGGCGCGATGGCCGAAGGCGTCACCGCGACCGACCTCGTGCTCACCTGCGTGCAGATGCTGCGCGAACACGGCGTGGTGGGCCGCTTTGTCGAATTCTACGGCCCGGGCGTCACCAACCTGTCGCTGGCGGACCGTGCCACCATCGCCAACATGGCGCCCGAATACGGCGCGACCTGCGGCTTCTTCGGCATCGACGACAAGACCATCGAATACCTGCGCCTGACCGGCCGCAGCGAAGACGACATCGCGCTGGTCGAAGCCTATGCCAAGGAACAGGGCATGTGGTTCACGCCGGAGAACGAGCCGGTCTTCTCCTCCACCCTGCAGCTCGACATGGAGCGCGTCGTTCCCAGCCTCGCCGGTCCGAAGCGTCCGCAAGACAAGGTGGCGCTGCCCAATGTCGATGAGCTGTTCAACAGCGATCTCAAGTCGGTCTACAACAAGGATGCACCGACGCGCGTGCCGGTCGAGGGCCTTGGCCACGACGTCGGCGACGGCGACGTGGTGATCGCCGCCATCACCAGCTGCACCAACACCTCCAACCCCGACGTAATGATCGCCGCCGGTCTCGTGGCCAAGAAGGCGAACGAGAAGGGCCTGAAGCCCAAGCCGTGGGTGAAGACCAGTCTTGCACCGGGCTCGCAGGTGGTCACCGACTACCTGGTGAAGAGCGGGCTGCAAAGTGACCTCGACGCCATCGGCTTCGACCTCGTGGGTTACGGCTGCACAACCTGCATCGGCAACTCCGGCCCGCTGGCCGCGCCGATCAGTGCCGCCGTCAACAACAACGATATCGTCGCTGCCTCGGTCCTTTCGGGGAACCGCAACTTCGAAGGCCGCGTCTCGCCCGACGTGCGCGCCAACTTCCTCGCCTCGCCGCCGCTGGTGGTGGCCTATGCCCTGAAGGGCACCGTTACCGAGGACATCACCGATACCCCGATCGGGCAGGACCAGGACGGCAACGACGTGATGCTGGCCGACATCTGGCCGTCGAACCAGGAAGTCTACGAACACCGCGTCGCCAACGTCGACCGCCAGATGTTCGAAACCCGCTATGCCGACGTCTACAAGGGCGATGCCGACTGGCAGGCCATCGAAGTCGAGGCTTCGGACACCTACAACTGGAACCCGTCCAGCACCTATGTCGCCAACCCGCCTTACTTCGAAGGCATGGGCATGGAGCCGGCTGCGGTCGAAGACATCGTCGATGCCAAGCCGCTCGCCGTGCTGGGTGACAGCGTTACCACGGACCACATCAGCCCGGCCGGTTCGATCAAGGAAGACAGCCCCGCCGGTGAATACCTGATCAGCCACCAGGTGCCGAAGAAGGATTTCAACTCCTACGGCTCGCGTCGCGGCAACCATGAAGTGATGATGCGCGGCACCTTCGCCAATATCCGCATCAAGAACGAAATGGTCCCCGGTGTCGAAGGCGGCTTCACCACCTACGGCGGCGAGACCATGCCGATCTACGACGCAGCCATGAAGCACCAGGCCGACGGCACGCCCTTGGTGGTGGTCGCCGGCAAGGAATACGGCACCGGCTCCAGCCGCGACTGGGCGGCCAAGGGCACGATCCTGCTGGGCGTGCGCGCCGTGATCGTCGAGAGCTTCGAGCGTATCCACCGCTCCAACCTCATCGGCATGGGCGTGCTGCCGTTGCAGTTCAAGGAAGGCCAGAGCCGCAAGACCCTGGGCCTCGACGGCGATTGCAGCTTCACCATCATCGGTCTCGACGACCTGTCGCCCCGCCAGGAGGTGCAGGTGAACGTGACGCGCGGCAACGGCTCGACCGACAGCTTCACCGCGCTGTGCCGCATCGATACCGCGAACGAGATGGAATATTACCGCAACGGCGGCATCCTGCACTACGTGCTGCGCAAGCTCGCTTCGTAACCCCTCCGGAGCACGACTGGCGCAGCTGCCGTATGCGCCATGTCTGCCCGGGGCGATCCCCATGCCGGTGGAGACCTTCGATCCTGCGGCCGTGCCCTTAGGGGACGGCCGCGAGACCGTGCTCTGCTGCCGTGTTGGCAACCGTTCCGACCGGGCTACCGCAACGCTGGCGGATCTCACCGGGGATACCGTGCGGCACCTCGAAGGCGGGATCACCGCCTGGGTGGCTGACGGGCAGGACGCAACTGCTTCGCCGCAGGTCGAATAAGCCCTGGCGTTCACCGCAGGTTTGGTCTGGGCATGGGAAGGTTACTCCCTGATAAGGAGGGCTTCCATGCGCAAACTGTTCATTCTCGCCCCGCTGGCGCTGCTCGGCACAACACCGCCCGAAGCGGCCCCGATTGCCCAGACCGCCGCTGCACAAGCCGGCGTCGACTATGACGGCTTCGTCGAGCTGGCCGGCGAACTGGGTGAGTTTCGTGACGGCAGGTTGCTTGGCTGGCAGGACTGGCGCTCGCGGGCCAACCAACCCGGCGCTATCATACTCGACACCCGCAGCGCCGCCGCTTTCGCGGACGGCCACATCGAAGGCGCGGTGAACCTGCCCTTCTCCGACTTCACCGACGCCAAGCTGGCCGGGATCATTCCCGATCCGGACACGCCGGTTTTCATCTATTGCAACAACAACTTCGCTGATGATGTCCCGCCCGTACCGCTCAAGCGGCTAGAACTGGCGCTGAACATCCCCACCTTCATCAACCTCTACGGTTATGGCTACACCAACATCTACGAACTGGACGGCGTGGTTTTCCTCGACCAGGTCGACTGGGTGAGCAGCGCGGGCTGAGCATAAAGCAAGGGCGGCTCCAGCCGGAACCGCCCTTCCCCCCGTTTGTCAGGTTGTGTGTTAGGCGGCGAGACGCTCGCCGGAACCCTGCCCGTCCTTGCGACGGCGACGCAGGAACACTGCGCCAGCAGCCGCGCCGAACAGCAGCAACATGCCCGGTGCAGGTACCTGGGTGCCCGAGGTCGAGCCGGAACCGTTCGAGCCACAGTGATAGCGGCAATTGCCGCTGGTGCTCGAACTGTTCGACGACGAGGTCGAACTCGATGTGCTCGACGAAGTGGAAGTCGAGGTGCTGCTCGACGAGTTCGAGCTCACATTTCCCGATGTCGAGGTCGAAGTGCTGGTCGACACATCGCCCGAAGTGGAACTGCTCGTCGAAACATTGCCCGATGTCGATGTGCTGGTGGATACGTTGCCCGACGAACTCGAAGACACATCACCCGAAGTCGAGCTCGTCGAGTAGTTGCCGGACGAGCTGGTCACGTTGCCGCTCGAGGTGGAGACATTGCCCGACGTGGTCGAGGTCGTGCTGCTCACCGCACCGGTGGAAGTGCTGACGCCGCCGGTTGATGTGCTCACACCGCCGGTCGACGTGCTGACACCGCCGGTGGTGGTGCTGCTGCCGCCGGTCGAAGTCGAGGTCGACGAACCGCCGGAGCTGGTGGAGGTGGAAGAACCGGTCGAGCTGTTGTCGATATCGATGATGATGTCACCGCTCGACGAGCCGGAACTGGAGCCCGAGGTGGTGGTGCTCATGTCGACGACGACGCTGCCGCCGCCACCCGAACCACCGAAGAAGCCGCCGAAGAAACCGCCGCCGAAGCCGCCGCCACTGCTGCCGCCGATGATGATCGGCTGGCCGCCACCGCCACCGCTGATCGGAGCCGAAGGCAGCGGAGGCAGCGGCAGGGGCATGCCCATGGTCACTTCCTCGCAGCACTCGGTCTCGATCGTCCGGCGCAGGCGGCGCTGTTCGCGCGGCCGCGGCGGAATGGTGCGCTGTGCCACCGGGGTATCCTTCACGTCGATCAGTTCGACTGGGGCACCCTCGGCATCTTCGCCCGTCTTGTAGTCAACCTGCGCGGACTGGGGCTCGGCGACATGCACCGCACCGCCGCCGATGACTGCACCGCCCGCAGCTGCGGCAGTGAGTTTCGCAATGGCCATACGTACCGACATAGAATGTCTCTCTCAGCTCTGCCGGAATCCGGTTCGAAATGTCCGAACGACACTTCTCCCCTTTTCCGGTTGCTGCCAAAGAGACCCGCAAAACCTTTCACCGCAATTGAATTAACCATGATTCCGGGGTGCCGGAGGCAAAAAAGTTGCTGTTTTCTGCGGCTTTCCCGCACTGTGTCCCACTATGGAACCGAAACGGCAGGCCTTATGGTAAGCATGGGGTTAACCGCCCGCGTCAGCCTTCTTCTTCGAACAGTCCGCCCTGGGAATCATTGGGCGGTTGGCCCGGCGGAGTGATTCCCAGATGGGCCCATCCGCCGTCGTTGAGGCACCGCCCGCGCGCCGTGCGGGCGATCAGGCCGAGCTGGATCAGGTAGGGCTCGATCACCTCCTCCACCGTGTCGCGCGGTTCGGCGAGGCCTGCAGCGAGCGTTTCGACGCCGACAGGTCCACCCTTGTAGGTCGTCGCGACCATGGTGAGATAGCGCCGGTCCATGGCATCGAGGCCGAGGCTGTCGATCTCCAGCCGGGTCAGCGCTTCGTCGGCAATCGCGTCCGAAACGGTGGCCGCGCCCTTCACCTGGGCGAAGTCGCGCACGCGGCGCATCAGGCGTCCTGCAACGCGCGGGGTACCGCGAGAGCGCCGCGCAATCTCGCGCGCGCCGGTCTCGTCGATGGGCAGGCCCAGCAGGCCCGCGCCGCGGGTGACGACCTGCATCAGCTCGTCCTCGGTGTAGAACACCAGCCGCACGGGGATGCCGAAACGGTCGCGCAAGGGCGTGGTGAGCAGCCCCTGCCGCGTGGTCGCGCCCACCAGCGTGAAGGGCGGCAGGTCGATCCGCACCGAGCGCGCCGACGGCCCCTCCCCGATGATGATGTCGAGCGCGCGGTCTTCCATCGCCGGGTAGAGGATCTCCTCCACCACCGGATTGAGCCGGTGGATCTCGTCGATGAACAGCACGTCGTTGGGTTCGAGGTTGGTCAGCAGCGCAGCCAGGTCGCCCGCCTTGGCGATGACGGGGCCGGAAGTGGCGCGGAAGCCGACGCCGAGTTCCTTGGCCACGATCTGCGCGAGAGTCGTCTTGCCAAGGCCGGGCGGGCCGAAGAACAGGACGTGGTCCATGGCTTCACGGCGCCCGCGCGCGGCTTCGATGAAGACTCGCAGGTTATCCCGCGCGGCCTCCTGCCCGACGAACTCGCGCAGCGACTTCGGGCGCAGCGCGGCGTCCGGGTCTTCCGGCTGGCGGTCGGGAGAGTGGATGGGGACGGGGTCAGTCATCAAAACGGGTTCACCGTATAGCCCTGCTCCTGCAACAGCGCGTGCGCAGTCATCGCCGACAGCGCCATCTGCACGCCCGGCGCGATGTCGTCGTTGGTGATGCCCAGCCCCGCCGCAGACTGGCCACAGAGGTAGATCTGCACGCCATGCTCCAGCAGCGCGGCGATCAGCGGGAGGTTGGCGTTTTCTGCCCACTCGTTGCGTTCACCATAGGCATCCTGGTGCATCAGGTCGAAACCCGCGCGGCCGTGAACAACGATAGCGACCTGCACCCGTTCCTCCGGCACGCCCGCGCGCACGTGCATGTTGATGAACCGCGCTGCGCTTTCGATGCGGCGGCTGACTTCGCCAGGCTCGGCAGCTTCGGAAATGTCGAAGGCCACGCGGAAGTAGGCGTCGGCGGGGAGGGCCATGTCCATGTCGACTTCGGCGACGGGGCCGTAGTCCTCGAACACCGGACCGTAGGTGAAGGCCGACATGTCCTGCGCGGAAGCGGGAATGGCAAGCAGGCTCGCGGCGGCAAGTGCGATCAGTGTCTTCATGGTATTTCTCCTAACCAGCCGCCCGTTTCAATGCGACCCGGATAAGGTCGCCCTCGCCCGCGTCCGGTCCCAGTTCTTCCTGCGCGCGGGCAACGGCTTGCGCGGCCACGGCTGGCTTGAAGCCGAGATTCTGGAGTGCGCTGACCGCATCGGCGCTGGCTCCCCCTGCGGGCGAGATTGCCGCAACGCCAGCAACGCCGCCGCTAATGCCGGGCATGGCGCCGGCCTTGTCCTTCAGCTCGTTGACGATACGGCCAGCCAGCTTCGGCCCCACGCCATTGGCGCGCGCCACCGTCGCGGCATCGCCCGCCGCACAGGCATCGCGCAATTCGGCAATCGACAGCGCGGACAGGATCGCCAGCGCCACCTTGCTGCCCACGCCCTGCACCGTGTCGAGCAGGCGGAACCAGTCGCGCTCGCTGCTTTCGGCAAAGCCCAGCAGGCGCATGTCGTTCTCGCTCACCTGCAACTGGGTGAAGACGGTGCATTCGCCGCCGGTCTCTCCCAGCGCCGCCAGCGTCTTGACCGAGCAATGGACGAGGTAGCCTACCCCGCCCACGTCGATCACCGCCCAGTCGGCGCCGGTTTCGTCGAGCTTGCCTGTCAGCTTTGCGATCATGGGATTCTTGCTGCGCTACCACTTCGTTGCCTGAGCACGGGGTGTGGCGGACAGAACGGGAACAGTCCAGCCTCGCTAGACACTTGCCCGCAACTAAGCCAAAGGCGTGGCCCATGAGCTGGAACACATTCGGACGCGTTTTTCGCTTTACCACCTGGGGGGAAAGCCATGGCCCCGCGCTGGGCGTGGTGGTCGACGGGTGCCCGCCCGGCATCGAACTGTCCGAGGCGGACATCCAGCCGTTCCTCGACGCGCGCAAGCCGGGCCAGTCGAAGTACACCACCCAGCGGCGCGAAGCCGACGAGGTGCGCATCCTCTCGGGCGTGTTCGAAGGCAAGACTACCGGCACGCCGATCAGCCTGATGATCGAGAACACCGACCAAAGGTCGAAGGACTATTCCGAAGTCGCCAAGGCTTACCGCCCCGGCCACGCGGACTACACCTATGACGCCAAGTACGGCTTCCGCGACTATCGCGGTGGGGGCCGTTCCTCGGCGCGCGAAACGGCGGCGCGGGTGGCGGCTGGCGCCATTGCCCGCAAGGTCATCCCCGAGGTGGAGATCACCGCGTGGGTGGAACAGATCGGCGAGGTGCCGCTGCTCTATTCGCGCTTCGACAAGGCGGAGATCCGCAACAACCCGTTCTTCTGTCCCGACGCCGAAACGGTGACGCGGTGGGAGCAATTGGTCGACAATGCCCGCAAGAGCGGCTCGTCGCTCGGCGCCATGGTCACCTGCTGGGCCGAGGGCGTCCCCGCTGGCTGGGGCGCGCCGATCTATGCCAAGCTCGACAGCGAGCTGGCCGCCGCGATGATGACGATCAACGCCACCAAGGGCGTGGAGATCGGCGACGGTTTCGCCGCCGTGCAGAACACCGGCGAAGGCAATGCCGACCCGATGCGGCCCGGCGCCGATGGCTCGGTGGAGTTCAAGGCCAACCATGCTGGCGGCATCGCGGGCGGCATCTCTACCGGCCAGCCGGTGACCTGCCGCGTGGCCTTCAAGCCGACCAGTTCGATCCTGACGCCGGTCGACACTGTCACGCGTGACGGCGAGGCGACCGAAATCAGCACCAAGGGTCGCCACGATCCCTGCGTCGGCATTCGCGGCGTGCCGGTGGTCGAAGCGATGATGGCGCTGGTGCTGGCAGACCAGAAACTGCTCCACCGCGCGCAATGTGGGTAGCTGCCGCTACCGGTAGTGCACGAGACTCAACAGCGCGCCGCCCAGTTCGTCGAACCATGCCGACCCGACCACGGCTTCGTGCAACAGCCCTTCCACCAGGATCCATCCCGCGCCGAATAACGAATATCGGCTGATGCCGCGCGTCTCGCGCCATTCGTCGACGAGGATCGCGCCGGCCATGCTCCACAGGGTGAGGTAGAGCCAGAAGGTCGGGATCGGATCGTCCAGGCTCAGCGCGTTCGCCCAGAAGCGGTTCACTCCCGGCGGGATCACCGGCAGCATGGCGAACAGCATCATGCGCTTGTGCACCTGCGGACGGCGGACATTGCGGATTGCCAAAGTGAACATGATCGCGAAGCCGACAAAGGCCAGCAAGCCGAGATAGAGCCCGTCCGTCCCCGGCGCGCGCCCCGCGGCATAGCCCGCGCCCGACGCGATCAGCTGCATCATCAGCCCCATCCCGATCACCGCCGTCGCATGGGCGATACCCCATGTGCCAAGGCTGCGGTGGAGCTTCACATTGCCCGCGTTGACCAGCCCCGCCTGCACCACGAGCAGCAACATCCAGCTGATGAACAGCACCGCATGCAGGTGCACGATCGGCGGAGCGGGCGGGAAATCGCCGCGTAAAGCAGGCAATGCGGAATGCATGCCGAACCCGCCGAATACGAAGAAGCACATGACCAGGATCAGGCAAAGCGCGAAGGACGGCGCGCGGAGGCGCTCACGTGTCCCCGAAGGAATTGCCTGCGTTCGATCCATGGCCTGCCCCTCTCCCCGCCTGCCGGGATGCACGCAATCATCGCGATTAATGCAAAAACATCAACACCTGTTGCAGTTTGCGAAACTTGCGCACGGCTGATCGATTATTCCGA
This sequence comes from Aurantiacibacter gilvus, assembly GCF_038289935.1. Lineage (NCBI taxonomy): Bacteria > Pseudomonadati > Pseudomonadota > Alphaproteobacteria > Sphingomonadales > Erythrobacteraceae > Aurantiacibacter > Aurantiacibacter gilvus. The sequence goes on along the minus strand of NZ_JBBYHV010000001.1, from coordinate 164,390 downwards.
TCTTCGCAATCGCACAAAATCGCTTTTTTGCGCCGCATCAATCCCTATCTGCCCCGTTGAGTTCACAAACACACACCTAATCAAAGGGGATTACACCAATGGGTATCATCGGCAGCACCATCAAGCCGTTCAAGGCCACCGCATTCCAGGCCGGCAAGGACTTCTTCGACGTCACCGACGAAGACCTGAAGGGCAAGTGGAGCGTCTTCTTCTTCTATCCGGCCGACTTCACCTTCGTCTGCCCGACCGAGCTCGAAGACATGGGCGAAAAGTACGACATGCTGAAGTCCATGGACGTTGAAGTCTACGCCGTGTCGACCGACACGCACTTCAGCCACAAGGCCTGGCACGACACCTCGGAAAAGATCGGCAAGCTGAAGTTCCCGTTCCTGGGCGACCAGCTGCACACGCTGTCGAAGAACTTCAACGTGCTGCGCGAGGAAATGGGCCTGGCTGACCGTGCCACCTTCGTGGTCGATCCCGACGGCGTGATCCAGATCATGGAGATCACCTGCGAAGGCGTGGGCCGCAATGCCAACGAACTGACCCGCAAGATCAAGGCCGCCCAGTACGTGCGCGCCAACCCCGGCCAGGTCTGCCCGGCCGCTTGGGAAGAAGGCAGCGAGACGCTGGCTCCTTCGCTCGATCTCGTCGGCAAGATCTAAGTACACCTGAATCCGGCAGCGGGCCTCGGTCCGCTCCGGTCTTCCCGAAACCGCTCAAGACGGTTCGGGTCGCGAAGAGACCCGGGGCACCCTTCCCCCCCTCCCCCCAGCCCCGGGTCTCCAACGCATTTTCCATCCCCCCAGCCAAGGAGAAGACCATGCTCGACGCCAACATGACGCAGCAGCTCAAGGCCTACCTTGAGAACTTGCGCGAGCCGATCGAACTCGTCGCCTCGCTGGGTGATGACGACAAGTCGGCGCAGACACGCGAACTCGTTACGGAGATCGCCGCGCTGAACGACAAGGTTTCCGCCAGCTTCGACGGTACCGACGATCGCAAGCCCAGCTTCGTGATCCGCCGCGCTTCGGATGCCACCAAGTGGGTCCGGTTTGCCGGCCTGCCGATGGGGCATGAGTTTACCTCGCTGGTGCTCGCCCTGTTGTGGGCGGGCGGCCATCCGCCGAAGGTAGAGCAGGACGTGATCGACCAGATCGCCGCGCTGGAAGAATACCTCGAGTTCGAGATGTACTTCTCGCTCAGCTGTCACAACTGCCCCGACGTGGTGCAGGCGCTGACGCTGATGGCGCTGGTGAACCCGCGCATCACGGCGACGCTGATCGAAGGCGGCACCTTCAAGGACGAGGTGGACGCGCGCGATGTCATGGCCGTGCCCGCGACCTTCCTCAACGGCGAGCCCTTCTTCAACGGCAAGATGACGCTGGAAGAACTGCTGGCCAAGGTCGACACCGGTGCCAGCGACAAGGCTGCCGAGAAGCTTTCCGCCAAGGACCCGTTCGAGGTGCTGGTGGTAGGCGGCGGCCCCGGCGGCGTGGCAGCGTCCATCTACACCGCGCGCAAGGGCTTCCGCACCGGCATCGCGGCGGAACGCTTCGGCGGTCAGCTGAACGATACGCTGGGCATCGAGAACCTGCCCGGCACCGAATATACCGAAGGCCCCAAGCTCACCGCCGATCTCGAACGGCAGGTGAAGGCGCAGGAGACCATCGACGTGATGAACCTGGCCAAGGCGGCCAAGCTGGTTCCGGCATCGCGTCCGGGCGGGATGCACGAATTGCACCTGGAAAACGGCGGCGTGCTCAAGGCGCGCTCCATGATCCTCGCAACCGGTGCCCGCTGGCGCGCGCTCGGCGTGCCGGGCGAGGCCGACTACCGCAACAAGGGCGTGGCGTACTGCCCGCACTGCGACGGCCCGCTGTTCAAGGGCAAGCGCGTCGCCGTGATCGGCGGCGGCAACTCCGGCGTCGAGGCAGCAATCGACCTTGCTGGTATCGTCGGCCACGTGACGCTCATCGAATTCGATACCCAGCTCCGTGCCGACCAGGTGCTGCAGGACAAGCTGCGCTCCATGGCCAATGTCGAAGTGCTGGTGAACGCCCAGACCACCGAGATTACCGGCGACGGCAACAGGGTGAACGGACTGGTCTACAAGGACCGCGATTCGGGCGACGAACACACCGTCGAACTGGAAGGCGTGTTCGTGCAGATCGGCCTGGTGCCCAACACCGAATGGCTGACGGACAGCGGCGTGGAACTGTCCAAGCACGGCGAAGTGGTTGTCGACAGCAAGGGCGCCACCAACCTGCCCGGCATATTCGCGGCGGGGGACTGCACGACGGTGCCTTACAAGCAGATCGTCGTGGCCATGGGCGCCGGCTCCAAGGCAGCACTATCGGCCTTCGACTACCTGATCCGAACCGAGGCGGCGGAAGAGGAGCTGGTCGCCGCCTGACCGTTCACATGACGGACCGAATTCGGACCCGGCCCCACAGCATGCAGGGCCGGGTCTTTTCGTATGTTTGGGCTACGCGAACGCCCCGTCGCACAACAGGCACAGTCGATCAATAAGTGCCAACTTATCGATTGGACGAATTACGGGATCAGGCGCATCCTGTTTGAGTTGAAGAATTAGAGAATCACTCGAGAGGAGAATGTTCATGGACGCAAAGACCGGATCGATCAGCGGCGAATGCCCCTTCCAGCACGGTACGGGCACCCGCAGCCTGCTGGGCCGCACAAATGATGACTGGTGGCCCGACAACCTTCCCCTGAACCTGATGGGCGACCGGGGTATCAACCCCAGCCCGATGGACCCCGATTTCGACTATGCCGAAGCCTTCAAGGGCCTCGACTATGCCGGAGTGAAGGCAGACCTCACCGCGCTGATGACCGACAGCCAGGACTGGTGGCCGGCCGACTATGGCCACTACGGCCCCTTCTTCATCCGCATGGCCTGGCACGCTGCCGGCACCTACCGCATCCATGACGGGCGTGGCGGCGCGGGCGAAGGCCAGCAGCGCTTTGCCCCGCTCAACTCTTGGCCCGACAACGGCAACCTCGACAAGGCCCGCCGCCTGCTCTGGCCGATCAAGGCCAAGTACGGCGATGCGCTGAGCTGGGCTGACCTCTTCGTGCTGGCGGGCAACGTCGCCATCGAATCGATGGGCGGCCCCACCTTCGGCTTCGGCGGTGGACGCGCAGACGTCTTCTACCCGGAGAAGGTCTACTGGGGCACCGAAGACGAGTGGGTGAACACCGGCGCGCAGACGCGCAACCAGCCCGACAAGGATTGGGAAATCGAAGATCCGCTCGCAGCGATCCAGATGGGCCTGATCTACGTCAACCCGGAAGGCCCCGGCGGCAATCCGCACGACATGGAAGGCATGGCCCGCGACATCCGCGATACCTTCGCCCGCATGGCCATGAACGACGAGGAAACCGTCGCCCTGACCGCAGGCGGCCACACCTTCGGCAAATGCCACGGCAACGGTGACGCCGATCAGCTCGGCCCCGATCCAGAAGGCGGCTCCATGGCGGACCAGGGCTTCGGCTGGAACAATCCGAACGCCGACGGCCTGCCGGATTCGGCCATCACCTCGGGCATCGAAGGTCCGTGGACCAACACGCCGTTCGAATGGAGCCAGAACTACTTCCGGCTGCTGTTCAAGTACGAGTACAAGCTCGTGAAGTCCCCGGCAGGGGCGAACCAGTGGACCCCGATCGACCCGGAGCCGGAAGACCTGGCGCCTTCGGCTGGCGATCCCAACGTCAAGGTCCCGACGATCATGACGACCGCCGACATGGCGATGAAGATGGACCCGGAATATCGGAAGATTTCCGCCCGCTTTGCCGAGGATCACGAGGCCTTCAAGGACGCCTTCGCGCGCGCCTGGTTCAAGCTGACGCACCGCGACATGGGCCCCAAGGCTCGCTACGTCGGCCCCGAAGTCCCTGCCGAAGACCTGATCTGGCAGGACCCGGTTCCCGCCGGCACCAAGCCTTCGGATGCCGACGTCGCAGCCTTCAAGTCCGCCGTGCTCGGCAGCGGCCTGACCGTCAGCGAACTGGTGAAGGCGGCATGGGCTTCGGCCTCGACCTATCGCCGGACCGACCATCGCGGCGGCGCCAACGGTGCCCGTGTGCGCCTCGCCCCGCAGAAGGACTGGGCCGTCAACGACCCGGCCGAACTGGGCAAGGTGCTGGCCAAGCTCGATGAACTGCGCGGCAACCTGTCGATGGCCGACGCCATCGTGCTGGCTGGCGCTGCTGCGGTCGAAAAGGCGGCTGGCGATGCCGGTCACAGCATATCGGTGGATGTCTCCACCGGTCGCGGTGACGCTACCGACGAGCAGACCGACGCCGAAAGCTTCGATTGGCTCAAGCCGCAGGCCGATGCCTTCCGCAACTACCGTTCTGGCAAGCTGTCAGTGAAGACCGAGGACCTGCTGATCGACCGGGCCGACCTGCTCGGCCTGTCGGTGCCCGAACTCACCGTGCTGGTGGGCGGCCTGCGCGTGCTGGGTGCCAATACCGGCAATACCGATCACGGCGTCTTCACCGACCGCAAGGGCCAGTTGACCAACGACTTCTTCGTCAACCTGCTCGACATGGCGACCAAGTGGACGGCGAGCGACGACGAGGAAGACTTCACCGGCCACGACCGCAAGACCGGCGCGGCCAAGTGGACCGCGACCCGTGCCGACCTGGTCTTCGGCTCCAACTCGCAGTTGCGTGCCGTGGCCGAAGTCTACGCCCAGAATGGCAACGAAGGTAAGTTCGTGAAGGACTTCGTCGCGGCCTGGACCAAGGTGATGGACGCCGACCGCTTCGACCTCGACTGAACCATACCCCGACCGACAGCCTTCCCCTCGGGCTGATCGGAACACGAAGGCCCCCGGCAGCAATGCCGGGGGCCTTTTTTGCGTTCAGGAGAAGTTGGGCAGGATTCCCGAAGAGCAGGCAATGACGGCTGCCACATGCAGCCCTGCGATCAGCAGGGTTGCGGGTATCCTGCTGCCCTTGCCGCGCGCGACGATCCGATCATGCCGCCGTAGAGGGGGAACTGCGCCAAGCCTATGGCCAGCGTGACCGGGCCGATCGAACCCTCGACCAATGTCAAAGCCAGCCGCGCTCCTTCAGCGTGGTCACGTTGGCGCGGCTCACTGGCGCGACGATGCCGTTATCGAGCACCAGTCGCACATTGCGCCCTTCGCGCTGCACGTCGGCCACAGCACCGCGGGCGACCCACCAGCTTCGGTGGACCTGCTCGCCGTCGATCCCGTCCAGTTCCACCACGGCATCGCGCATGCGCAGCAGCACCAGCTCACTGCCCAGCGCGGTGTGGGCGCGGACGTAATGGTCCTCCATCTCCAGCGCGATCAGCTCGGTGCCGAGCTCCGGCGGCAGCCGGTCGAGGAAGCGCGGCCCACTGGCAGGTTCAGGCTCCGGTGCGAGCGCAGGTGCGGAAGCAGACTCCGGCGAAGCAACAACCCGGTGGGTTGCCGGGGCGCGGTTGAGCATGTGGAACAGCACGGTGATGGCTGCGCCGATGATCAGCACGTTGACGTAGGTGCCGAAGGCCGCACTCAGGCTGGGCCAGCGGAATTCGTCGCCGAGGAAGCCGAGCCACCAGATAAACATCGACATGGGCACGGTCGCGATCAGGACGGAGGCGATCCACAGGCCCCATTCGGGCAGGTCGATCGACTTGCCCCAGGGCACCACCAGCCCGCTGATCGGCGCGTAAAAGGCATAGCCCGCCAGCGCCAGGCCCACCCAGTAGACCAGCCGCTGTTCGAACGGATCGTTGAAACTGCCGAACGGGCCGAGCAGGGCCAGGACAACGCCGATCACCAGCATGATCGACAGGTCGATCAGCAGGCGGCGCATGAATCGCAGCTTTGCGGCAGGCTGGGCATCTGGCTGGGCGGTCATTTCACCTGCGAGCCTAGCGACCGTTCGCGCTTCGTAAAGTGGCAACCCCCCGCAAATTCGCGCCTTTCGCGCATTTGGCGCGCAATCCACGCACATGCGATTGCGGGCGAACGGACATGCGGCAGGAAGGCGGGGCAATTCGATCTACCGGGGAGTTTCACCAATGTCCGCACTTGCCTTCGCCAATCCGTTCCGTCGTCCTGCCGGAGCTCTCGACCTCGGCCCGTTGACGCGCGGACTGGTCATCGTCGCGGGATCGGTGATGACCGCGCTCTGCGTGCTGGCCATCGGCCGCGCGCTGCTGGGCTACACGCCCGACCTGCCGCATCTGCAGAACCTGGCCATCGCCATCCACGTTACCACGGTCATCCCCTGCGTGCCGCTGGGCCTCTACCTGCTGCTGGCCCGCAAGGGCACGCCGATGCACAAGCAGCTGGGCAAGCTGTGGATCGCCCTGATGGTGATTACCGCCACCGCCACCCTGTGGATCCACGGGCTCGGCAACTTCAGCTGGATCCATATCTTCGTGCCGCTGACCTATCGCGCCGCGTGGTACACCGTGGCCAAGGCCCGCCGCGGCGACATCCGGGGACACCGCAACGAGATTATCGGCCTGTTCCTGGGTGCGCTGATGATCCCCGGCGTCTTCGCCTTCCTGCTGGAAGGTCGCCTGATGAATACCATGCTGTTCGGTTGAGGGGGCTGTCCGGCTAGCCGCGCTTGCGCAGGACCAGGTACAACGCGCCCTCGCCCCCGTGGCGGCGGTGCGCGTTCCTGACGGCGGCAATGTCGCTGGCATGCTGGCCTGCTGCCAGCCAGTCGAGGATCTTGGCGCGGATGGCGCCGCGCTTCTCGCCCCGGTCTGCCGCCTGCACCGGGCGCGGCTTGCCCGTCACCACCAGCACCAGCCGCGCGCCCATGGCCTTGGCCTGTATCAGCCCGTCATCCAGCCGCCGGTAAGCCTGTTCGAGGTTGTGCCCGTGCAGGTCGAGCGTGAAATCGGGTTCGGTCGAGTTGCGCGAGAGACGGCGCTCCCAATGCGAGTCGAGGCCCTTATGGCCGACCGGGATGCCGGGAGTAGGCGTCATCACCGGCTGCTGCACCGGGGCGGCGGGCTTGCGCGCAGCCAGTTTCTTGGGCTGCGGCACGGTCTTCGCTGTCACTTCCTTGGGCTTGGCGTGCTGCGTGGCCGGATGCAGCGGCCGCACCGTGCTCGCGACCTTGTTCCAGAGCGCAGCTTCTTCGGGTGACAGTCCGCGCGGCGCGCGGCTCATTGCCGGTCTCTCAGGCCCAGCCTTCGGGCCGATGCGCGCGGCAGTAGGATCACCGCCTCGCCGCGCCCGCTCATGCCGCCTGCGGTGTCGCGCGCTTGCACACCCGCACCCCAGAAGGTGTCGAAACGGTTGGGGCCGCGGATCGCCCCGCCGGTATCCTGAGCCACCCACAGCCCGTCAGCGACATTGCGATCGAGGTCGAGCAGCACCGGCGCGCCGTAAGGCACGAATTTGGGGTCCACCGCGACCGAACTCTCCCCGCGCACCGGCACGCCGATCGAGCCGAGTGGCCCGTCGCCGGTCAGCTCGGTGAAGAAGACCCAGCTTTCGTTGAGGCGCATCAGGTCGCGCCCCTCGCGCGGGTTCTCGCGGATATACTGCATAATGCCCTGCATCGACCCGGCATACTGGCCCGGCCCGTCACCCAGCAGCCCGCGTTCGCGCATGACGCCGCCGATACCGGTGTAGGCATGGCCGTTCTGCCCGGCATAGCCGATGCGGATCACTTCACCCGACGGCGTGCGCAGGCGGCCCGACCCCTGGATCTGCAGGAAGAAGAATTCGACCGGGTCGCTGGCATAACCGATGACGGGCGCCCGCCCTTCGAGCGCGCCGTCCTCGATCTGGGCGCGGGTGTAATACTCCACGCAGCGCCCGTCCGCAGTGCGGCGGCTGAGCGGGGCACGGCCTTCGCGCTCGCTTTCGGGCGTGCCTTCGCGCCAGCAGCGTTCGAGATCGTCAGGCACGCCGTAGACGGGCACGTCACTGGCGGACTGGCGGGTGCGGCTGCCGAGGATCTCGGGTTCGAAATAGCCGGTGGCAAAGGCGGTGCCCTCGCCCACGCGGACGGGGGCGAAATTGTCCTGGAAGAAGTCGAGGGCGCGGTCGCGCGGCCAGCCGGGGGCCACGGCGCAAGGGGCGCTCCAGTCGTCAGGGCGGGTCAGTCCGGAGAGATCGCTACGGCTGGTGGCCACGCGGCAACTGGCGGCAAAGGCGTCCAGCGCGGCGCTGGCATCGGCAGCGGATAGCGAACCCCAATCCGCCCGCACACTGCGCACGCCCATGGCAAGGGCATTGTCAGCCACGGGTGCCGTCGGCTCGACGCGCGGGATCAGCGGCCCGCAGGCAGCGAGCAGCGACAGCATCAGCAATGCGGAAAGGCGGCGCGCATTCATCACGCCGCTTCGGCTATCAGCCCTCGTCGGTCTCGTCGAGCAGCCAGTTGGGGTCGACCGAGCCAATGTCGCGGCTGAAGGTCCACACGTCGCGGCTTTCGACAGCATCGTCGAGCGAGCCGGCGATGACATTGCCGTCCTTGTCGCGGGTGACGCTGGCGATGTCGGAGACGAAGCGCACGGCGATGCGGGCGATGTTGCCGTCCAGCTCCGCCGAATGGACGGTGGTGTCCTCGATCCGGATCAGGCGGTTGTCGAGCGTGATGCCGCTTTCTTCGCGATCGTCGATGGCAGTTTCGAAGCTCTGGTAGACGTCGTCGTCGCACAGCTCCTTCAGCTCGTCCTTGTCGCCGTTCCAGTAAGCTTCCAGCACCACTTCGTAGGCACCCTTGGCGCCTTCGAGGAAGCCCAGCAGTTCGAAATTGCGATCAGCCGTCGAAATCTCGCGCAGGCCGCGCTCGATGGCGGGCGGGAAACCCGGCATGGTGCGACCTTCAACCACCAGTTCGGGTGCGGGCGGCGGCGGAACCTTCTTGTTGCGATTCTGCTCGTCCGGCACGTCGAAACGGTTGGTCGGAATGATCTCTTCCTCATGCTCCGCCCGGCGACCAAGCACCGAATAGAGCCGCATGCCGAGGAAGGCGGCAATCATGGCGAGGATGACGATTTCAATAATCACGGACCAGTTTCCCATTCTGCCCGCAATCAACCGGCGGCAGGCACGCCTTAGAACTATAGTGAACCAGATAGTGTCCAATATCAAATGAACAACCGGATTACGTTACCGCGCCTTAAGTAGGCATGAAGCGCGCCGGCAACCCTGTGACACGCCATTGCGGGCAGTCCCAAGGGGTGATAGGCGCGCGCCCACCGAATGTCCGCGCGGACTCGCCGCGCCCAAACAGTAACGAAAGACGACTTGACCATGGCCGACGAAGGCGACGTCCTGAAGAACCTCGACCCCGCAGCTGGCAGCAACGGCAGCGACACCGCGCCGGTGGCCGGCATCATCTCGCAGTACGTGAAGGACCTCTCGGTCGAGAACCCCAACGCACCGCAGTCCTATCGCTGGACCGACAAGCCGCAGATGGACGTGCAGTTCAACATCGGCGCCAAGCCCGCCAGCGACGACGTGACCGAAGTCGAACTGAAGATCACCGTCACCTCGAAGATGGAAGCAGGCACCGCCTACATCGTCGAGCTGGCCTATTGCGGCCTCATCGGCATGCGCAACATGCCCGAAGCCCAGCAGCACATGTTCATGTATGCCGAAGCTCCGCGCATCCTCTTCCCCTTCGCGCGCCGCGTGATTTCGGACGCCATCCGCGATGCCGGCTTTGCTCCGCTGATGCTGGACCCGATCGATTTCAACGGTCTCTACGTCCAGCGCATGCAGCAGCAGGGCGGTCAGGGTGCAGCAACTCCTGCGGCCCAGGCTCCGGCTGGCGGCGAAGGCTGAACCAACATCCAGACGCGGGCGAATAGACGATGAGCCTGCTCAAACATGTCGGCACGATCGGCTCGCTCACCATGGTGAGCCGCGTGGCCGGCATGGCGCGAGAGATGATCTTCTCGCGCGTGCTGGGCGCCAACGAGGTGACCGACGCCTGGTTCCAGGCGCTGATCATCCCCAACGTGTTCCGCCGCCTGTTTGCCGAGGGCGCCTTTTCCGCCGCCTTCGTGCCGATGTTCTCCAAGCGGCTGCACGCCGAGACCAACGAGGCAGGCGAAGACGGCCTGCAGCAGGCACGCACCTTTTCGCAGGACGTCATCAGCGTTTTCGTCCCGGCGCTGATCCTGCTGACCGCACTGTTCGAGATCGCCATGCCGGGCGTGATCTGGCTGCTGTCGGACAAGCCCATCGATGCGGACAGGTTCGACTATTCGGTCGACTTCGCGCGCATCATGTTCCCCTACATCCTGCTGGTCAGCGTGGTAACACTGCTGACCGGCATGCTCAATTCGGTCTCGCGTTTCGGGCCCGGCGCGAGCTTCCCGGTCATCCTCAACCTGGTGCTGATCGGCACCTTGCTCGGCGTCGAGTTCACCCACGGCGCGGAAAGCAGTATTGTCGCCATGGGATACGTGGTGGCCTGGGCGATTCCCGTGGCGGGCGTACTGCAGCTGGCATGGCTGGCTTACTGGGCACGCAAGGAGGGCTTCCGTCCGCGCTGGATCAGCAGACCCCGGCTGACGCCCGAGGTGAAGCGGCTGGGCAAGATCGCCCTGCCCGCAGCCATCGGCGGCGGCGCCTACCAGATCAATACCCTGCTGCAGGTCTACTTCCTCAACCAGCTCGAAGGCAGCGCGGTGAGCTGGATGAACTATGCCGACCGGCTGAACCAGCTGCCCTTGGGGATCATCGGCATCGCCCTGTCGACCGCAATCCTGCCCACCCTGTCCAAGTTCGTCGGCGCGAAGGACAAGGACGGCGCGAGTCGCGTCCAGTCCAATGCCATCGAACTGGGCATGCTGCTGACCTTGCCTGCCGCAGTGGCGCTGGCGGTCTGCGCCGTGCCTTTCATCACGGTGATCTTCGGCGGCGGCCGCTTCGATGCGGACGATGCTGCCATGACCGGCGGTTTGCTCGCCGTGCTGGTCGGCGGCCTCCCCGCTTATGTGCTGGTGAAGGTGCTGGTGCCCAGCTTCTATGCCCGCAGCGACACGCGTACCCCGGTCTATGCCGCCTTTGCCGCGCTGGCAGTGTTCATCGCTTTCAACTTCGCCTTCCTGCACCGCTTCGGCGTGGAAGGCGTGGCAGCCGCCAGCGTCATCGGCGCATGGCTCAACTGCCTGATCCTTTACGCGGTGCTGCGCGCGCGCGGGCACTACGCGATGGACTGGCCGCTGATCGGGCGACTGGTGCGGCAACTGCTCGCCGCCGCCGCCATGGGCGCAGCGCTCTACTACGGACGCGACCTGCTGGACCATGTCTACGACCTGCACCTGGTAGTGCAGTTGCTCGCCGTCGGCGTGCTGGTTGCCGGGGCCATGGTGGTCTACTTCGGCGTGGCCTTCGCCATCGGCGCGGTCAGCCGCGACCGGCTGAGGGCCTTCACCCGCAAGCGCGTGCCGAACGCCTGAGCGCCTTGCCCAACCGCGCCCTTGTGCTAAGGCGCGCGGCGATGACTGCAATGACTCCCTCGACCGGTTCGGCCCCGCTGCGTTTCGCAGTGCGCGGGCGGGCGGCCTGGCGATGGCTCGGTATCGCCTGATCCCGACCCTTCCGGGCGAGCCTGCGCGCTTGCCCACCATTGCTATTGAAAGAATTTCCCGATGATCGTCGTTTCCGGAATCCAGCCCACTGGCAACCTCCACCTTGGCAATTACCTGGGTGCCATCCGCAACTGGGTGAAGATGCAGGACGAGATGGAAGGTGATGGCAAGTGCCTGTTCTTCCTTGCCGACCTGCATGCCATCAGCCTCCCGCACAATCCCGCAGAACTGGCTGCCAACACGCTGGAGATGACCGCCGCGCTGGTCGCCTGCGGGCTCGACCCGTCCCGCTGTGTCCTGTTCAACCAGGCCCAGGTCCCCGCCCACGCCGAGATGCAATGGCTGCTGAACGGCACGGCGCGCATGGGCTGGCTGAACCGCATGACGCAGTGGAAGGACAAGGCGGGCAAGAACCGCGAAGGCCAGTCGGTCGCGCTGTTCGGCTACCCCGTGCTGCAGGCCGCCGACGTGCTGCTGTACCAGGCCACCCACGTGCCCGTGGGCGAGGACCAGAAACAGCACCTCGAGCTGGCGCGCGACATCGCGCAGAAGTTCAACAACGACTTCGCTTCGGAAGAAAGCCCGGTCTTCACCCTGCCCGAGCCGTTCATCCCGCCTGCCGCCGCCCGCATCATGAGCCTGCGCGACGGATCGAAGAAGATGTCCAAGTCGGACCCGTCCGACATGAGCCGCATTTCCCTGACCGACGATGCCGATACCATGGCGCAGAAGGTGAAGAAGGCGAAAACCGATCCCGAACCGCTGCCGAGCGAGGTCGAAGGCCTGACAGGGCGGCCCGAGGCGCTGAACCTCGTCACCATCTATGCTGCCCTGGCCGAGAGTTCAGCGGAGCAGGTGCTGGCCGATCATGGTGGCGCAGGGTTCGGCCAGTTCAAGCCGGCCCTGGCAGAACTGATGGTGTCGGTCCTCAGCCCGATCCGTGACCGGTTCGTGGAACTGAAGGATGACCGCGAACAGCTCGACGCCATCCTGGCCCGCGGTGCCGCACAGGCGCGCGAGCTGGGTACGCCGACGCTGGATGCTGCCTACAAGGCCCTGGGACTGGTACGCGGCTAGGCGCCGCCGTCAGACCTTCTTCCTGCCGAAACCGGCGACCCGGGCAGGAGCGGCCTGCGGTGACCTCTGCCGTACCGGAGAGGAACCCGCGGTCGCCAGCTCGGGCACGGCCGAACCGGTGCGCTTGTAGTTCTCCAGCGCGCGGGCAATGGCATCGTCCATCGCATCTGTGCTGCCAGTCGCCGCGACAGTTGCTCCATTCGTCACCCTGCCCGGCTGGGGCGTGCCGGAACCCGCCATCGCGCGCGGACCTGTGCGCTGTTGCGGAGCGCCCTGGTGATCGTAGCCGTCGAAGACGTCGCGATAATCCACCTGCGGCTTGCTCCGCACACTGCCCAGCGCAACCATCAGCACCAGGTCAGCCAGCGAAACCAGCATGGAGAAACCCGATCCGCCAAGGACCACCGCCGGATCGAGCGTGGCAATGCTGCCAAGGCTGAGAATGCTCGCGACGATCCCCAGCCCGAAGGTGATCCACGGCAGGGCAGGTGCCCAGCCGATGTCGCGGCAGCGGCGCATCATGATGACACGAAAATAGACGTTGAGCGGTGCGATCAGCAGGAAGGCGATGATGCCCACCGCTATTTCGCCATTGGCAAAGGCGCCGATGCTCAAGCCGATCAGCACGATGCTCGCCACCAAGATGACAAAGAACATCAGCCAGTAGCGGCTGCGACTGACGCGCGCACCGCCGGATTCATGGTCGGCGGATTCCGGATAGTCCATGCGATCTCCTCTGTCGCACCATGCCTACCGCCAAGCCCTCAAAAAGCAGTAAACTGTTAGCCTGCCTCGGAAAAATGCCCGCCAGCATGGTTCGCCGGTTCAAGCGCGGTTCACCCTGCCCTTGCTATTGCACGGCCTATCGTTGAAACTTCTGCGCGCTGGATTGGGGCCGCATGCGCAGCCAATCGCACAGAGAGAATAGGTCATGTTGAACATTTCATCCTTTGCGCGCGTAGCCAGGTTTACCCTCCTGCCCGCGCTTGCCCTGGGCCTGGCCGCTTGCGCCACCCCGTTCCGCGCGGACGTATCGCGCTTCGAAAGCCAGCTGCCTGCACCGCAGGGACAGAGCTTCTTCGTCGTTGCCGACGATCCTGCCCTCGCCGGCGGGCTGGAGTTCGCGCTCTATGCCGACGAGGTGGAGGAGCACATGGCAGAGCTGGGCTATACCCAGGCTGCCTCGCCCGAAGATGCCACCTTGCTCGTGCGCTTCGACTACGGTGTCGACAATGGCCGCGAACGCGTGCGCTCCACCGGTTTCCGTACGCGCGATCCGTTCTATTCCAGCTGGTACGGCTATTCGCGTCCGGTGCTCTATCGCGACCGTCTTGGCCGCACCCGCGTCGCCTACCTGCGCGATCGCAGCTGGGGCTGGGGCTGGAACGACAGCTTCTTCGGCCACGACGACGTGGTCAGCTACACCGTCTACACCAGCGGTATCGAACTGAAGATCGACAATGCCGCCACGGGCGAACGCCTGTTCGAAGGTCGCGCCGAAGCGGCATCGCAGTCGAACCGCCTGCAGTACCTGGTGCCCAACCTGGTCGAGGCCATGTTCACCGACTTCCCCGGCAATTCGGGCGAAACGGTGCGCATCTCGGTCGCCCCGGAAGAGCGGGACTAGCCCCGCGACACACAGGCAGACGGAATTTGGGCGGCATCGTGAGGTGCCGCCCTTTCCATATGCGCGTCAGATAGATAGTCTCACCACAAGGAGAGACTTCGCCATGGTTCGCCTGTTGTTCACCGCGCTGGCCGCATTGGCCCTGACACCCATCGTGGCCGCCGCCCAGGCGCGCCAGCTTGCGCCAGCGTCCGAATGGAGCCTCCACGAGACGGACGAATACTGCCGCATATCGCGCAGCTTTGGCAGCGGGTCGCACGAAGTCACCATGTACTTCTATTCCTACGGACCCACGGGAAGCTACCAGGTCATACTGGTGGGTCCGAACCTGCCGCGCAACGATGCCAAGGCGCGCGTTGCCATGCTGGCATGGGGCGGCAGCGACGACACCGAACGCACCATGGTGATCAACTCGCGCCTGGGCGACAACGGCTCGCTGACCTTCCGTACCTATGGCAACCGGCCGGTCATGCGGTTCGGGCGCGCATGGTCTGCCGAATGGGATGACCGCTACGACCTTCCCTTCGACTCCCGGGCGACGCAGCTGACGATCGGCACCGGCGAGTTGGACCCGATCACGTTGCAATTGGGCGATATGGCCGCTCCGCTGCGGCAATTGGCTGATTGCGAACTGGGCCTGCTACCTGGCTGGGGCTTTTCAGCAGACGATTATCTCGGCCTGCAAGGCCAGCCAAGCCTGCTCAACGGGCAGGACGTTGTCGAGATTATCCGCTGGCCCGCCGCCGTCCTGCTCAACCGCAATTCCATGTTCCTGCAATTGCGTATGACGGTCGATCCCGAAGGCCGTGCGCAGGATTGCGTCGTCCAGTCGCCAGCCCTGCAATCAAGCGACCAGCGCGCGATCTGCCGCGAATTCACCCGCAGCGCCCGCTTCACTCCGGCGACTGACGCCGAAGGCAATGCCGTCGCCGCGCCCTTCCGCGCCAGCAACATGATGTTCGTCTTCGACTAGCCCCCAAACGGCAGGACCTGGTGTGAACGCCATGTCGCCACGTGATTCCTCGCGTGGCGCAAGTGCTTGGAAAAGCGTATGTTGCCGAGTCGAAATCTCGCAGATGGGGGGAGTGTTTCGATGCCGAACTGGAAATATGTCGGGTGGACCGAGACCAAGGGAACGGTCAACAAGACCGGCGGGAAGACGGTCAAACACTTCCTCTGGGGCGACCGGGTGGACGTGCTGGAAGAAGACGGGGACCGCTCCCGTGTGCGCGGGCGGCACCGCTGGAAAACCTGCTGGATGGACAGCGCGGCCTTGCAGGGCGAACCGCTGCTGGAGCTCTATTTCATCGACGTAGGCCAGGGCGACGGCATCCTGGTCGTCACGCCCGAGCGCAAGCACATGCTGATCGACGGCGGCTATCCCCGCTCAAAGCAGAACACCGGCAAGAGCGCGGCGGACTTCGTCGACTGGAAGTTCTACGCCGACTACGGCGAGGACACGATCCGGCTCGACGCCATGATGGCCTCGCACAACGACCTCGACCACTACGGCGGGCTCGATGACCTGCTAGACGTGGAGCAGGACGGCGAGCTCGACTGCGACCACGTGAAGGTCGACCGGTTCTTCCACGCGGGCCTGTCCTGGTGGAAAACGCCAAGCGACGACCGGACGCTGGGCGCCACGAAGAAGGTGGGCAGCAAACGCTTCTTCACGGACCTGCTGGGCGACCGCGCCGCAGCGGTTGCGCAGCTGGCCAGTGCCGCCAACCCGCGCTTGCAGGGCATGTGGGCCGACTTCATCGAAAAGCTCACGCAGGCAGAGGCGCAGGACGGCAGCGACACGGTGTTCGAGCGCCTGAGCGACAAGAGCGGCAATCTGCTCCACTTCGCCGAGCCGGACCTCGAATTCCAGGTACTCGGCCCGCTGGAATTCGACGCAGGCGGCACGCCGGGGCTGGAACGCCTGACCGGCGGCAATTCGCAGAACACCAATGGCCATTCGATCACCTTGCGGGTGGACTACAAGGGCACGCGGGTGCTGCTGACGGGCGATCTCAACCGGCGCAGCCAGAAGCTGCTGCTGGCAGGATACGAGGGGCGCGAGGCCGTGTTCATGGCCGACGTGGCCAAGGCCTGCCACCACGGCAGCGACGACGTCAGCCTCGAATTCCTCTCGCGCGTGAACCCCAGCGCCACGGTGATCTCGTCAGGCGACGGTGAGGGGCACGACCACCCGCGTCCGGGCATCGTCGGGGCGAGCGGCGTTACCGGCTACCTCACGATCAAGGACGACCAGGTGCTCACCCCGCTGGTCTATTCAACCGAAACGGCACGTTCGGTCTCGATGGGCGAGCCGACCAGGATCGAGGTGAAGCAATCTGGCGGCACCGATTTCGAACTTACCGGCAACGACTTCGCCAACTCGGTCATGCATTTCGAGGAAACCAAGCCGGGCGCCTTCGCGGCGGAGAAGAAGCACAAGGAAATGAAGCGCCTCTCGGTGGTGGCGGGGCAGGTCTACGGCCTCGTCAACGTGCGTACGGACGGCGAGACCATCGTCTGCGCGACCATGAACGAGAAGGACGGCAGCTGGGCGATCAAGAAGTTCCCCAGCCGGTTCTGAAGGTTTGCCGCTAGAGCCTGTCGTGCCCGCCGGTCGAACCGAAGCCGCCTGCACCGCGTTCGGTGGCGTCCAGTTCGTCGACCTCTTCCCACGCGCCCTGCGTTACCGGGCAGAGCACCAGCTGGGCGATCCGGTCGCCGCGCTGGATGGGGAAGTTGTCGTCCGAGAGGTTGATCATGATGACCTTGAGCTCGCCGCGATAGTCGCTGTCGATCGTGCCCGGCGTGTTGGGGACGGTCACACCGTGCTTCAGCGCCAGGCCCGAACGCGGGCGCACCTGGATCTCGTAGCCTGACGGGATCGCCACGGCGAAACCCGTGGCTACGGCATGGCGCGAACCCGGTCGCAGGATGATGTTTTCGGCGCTGACGATGTCCATGCCTGCAGCCCCGGCAGTGGCATAGGCCGGCAAGTCCAGCCCGTGGCCATGGGGCAAGCGCTTGATGCGCACGGGCACCCGGTCAGTCATTGGGGTCAGTCATCGTTGTTCAGTCGCTCCGCAATCTCTTCGATCAGCTTGGTCGCGACGTCCTGCTTGGTCATCGGGTCCCAATGCTCGACCTTGCCCTCTTTCACGAGGTGCACGTGGTTGTCGTTGCCGCCCATCACGTCACCCGAAACGTCGTTGGCGACAATCCAGTCGACGCCCTTCGACTTGCGCTTCTTGCGGGCATTGTCGACCACGTCGTTGGTCTCGGCGGCAAAGCCGACCAGCAGGTCCGGCCGCTTGGCGCTGGCGGCCACGCTGGCGAGGATATCGGGGTTCTCGGTCAGGACCAGCGCAGGCGGGGCGGCACCGCGCTTCTTGATCTTGATGTCGTTGTATTCCTTGGTGCGCCAGTCGGCGACCGCTGCTGCCATGACGGCCACGTCTACCGGCAGCGCCTCGCGCACGGCCTTGGCCATGTCCTCCGCGCTTTCCACGTCGATGCGGTCCACGCCGAGCGGGGTACGCAGGTGGACGGGGCCGGAAACCAGCGTGACCTTGGCACCGGCGGCAGCGGCGGCCGCCGCAATGGCATAGCCCTGCTTGCCGCTCGAGCGATTGGCCAGGTAGCGCACCGGGTCGATAGGTTCGTGTGTCGGGCCGGCGGTGACGAGCACGTGCTTGCCGTAGAGCGGACGGTGCTCGATGTCCTGCTCGAAGGCAGGCTGGCCAGCCAGCGGATCGAATTCGTCGGGATGCGGCGGAAGGGCCGCGGCCGGCGGAGCCGCGCCTGCGGCGTCCGGATCGCCTGGTGCCAGTGCTGCGGGCGCGATCGGGTTGACCGGCGCAGCGGCATCTTCGCCCTCGAATGGCTGCGGGGCTTCCTGCCGCGCGTTGACTTCGTGGTTGATCGCCTCGCGGTCGGTCGGCGGCGCAGCCTTGGCCTTGCCCTTGGTCGGAATCAGGTGCTCGACACCCGAATAATCGGGCTCCGGCAAATCAGGTCCGACGACCGTGCCTTCGGGGATTTCGCCGTCGAAGAGTTCCTCGTCCTCAAGCTCATCCTTGCGCGGGGTGGAACGCGGGATGATGCTGGCGAGCATGCCGGCCAGGCCGCCGGGGTGGTCCCCGCCGATGTCCGCACCTTCATCGTCTTCACCGGCTTCGATACCGCGCAGGTAATCCTCGATCTCCGCTCCCACGGCACCCGGATCGAGGCCGAGCATGTCGGCGATCTCGAGCCAGACCATTTCCGGTTCGGGCAGCCGCCCGGGACCAAATTCGCCGCAGGCCATGGCGCCTTCGTCGGGCTGCATGACGCGCACGCCAGATTCGCGCAGCCAGTCGATATTGCGCTGGGTCGCCTCGTGCTGCCACATCTTCACGTTCATCGCCGGCACGACCAGCACCGGCTTGTCGGTGGCGAGGATCAGCGTGGTGGCGAGGTCATCCGCGATACCCGCGCTCATCTTGGCCATCAGGTCTGCCGTGGCGGGGCAGACGACCACGAGGTCAGCCTCGCGCGACAGCTGGATATGGCCGATCTCGGCCTCGTTCTTGAGGTCCCACAGCGAGGTGAAGACCTGGTTGCCGGACAGCGCGGCCAGCGCCATGGGCGTGACGAATTGCGCCCCGCCCTCGGTGAGCACGCAGGAACTGCTGCCGCCCGCCTTGGCAATAAGGCGGACAAGCTCGCACGACTTGTAAGCGGCGATACCGCCACCCACCACAAGGAGGATGCGGGGATTGGTCGAGTTTTCCTCCCGTTCCTTCACGTCGATCTGCTGCTGCAACATCGGATAACCATCACGCTCAATAGTCCAAGCATACCTGATGGCAAATGATGGTTAACTTTGCCTTTCTCTTCGCCGGATTGCCGAGGCTAGGTCCGCCAGCGCGCGCGGTGCAAGGGCGAGACCGGCGAAATAGGCGGGCAGAACCAATTGCGCCCAGTAGAAGTTCTCTGGCCGCGCGAACAGGGCCAAGGCGAAAAACATGCCGAAAAACCACAGGGTGGCGAAGAGACCAAGCCGCCCGCCCAGCCCCAGCCAGCCGACCAACGGCAGGAGGGCAAATGGCGCGGCCAAGGTCACTGGCAGCACCAGCAAGGCGGTGAGGCGCGACATGGCCATCAGCGGCAGGGCCGGCCCCAGCATGCCGTCCCACCCTTGCGAGGGCGCATCGCCCGCCTGCCGATAGGCCTCCACGCCAAGGTAATGCAGGTACATGCCCACGGCGAATGCCAGCAGCAGCACGGTGAGCGCCGCGACCTCGCGCCAGCGCCTCTCCAGCATGGCAAAGGCCAGCCAAAGCAGCACGAAAGGCGCCGCCAGTTCGCGCACGGCGAGCGCCAGGGCAGCAGCCAGCAGCGACGGCCACCAGCGCTGCGGCGTGTAAAGCACGAAGGCCAGCGTCAGCAGCATGCCCGCAAGCACCTCGTGGACATAGCCCGATTGCGATCCAGCCACAGCTGCCCCGCCCAGCGCCAGCATCACGACGGCAGCAGTGCGCTCCAGCGGATCGCTTCGCCCCTCCAACCGCTGGTGGAGGCCCCACAGGCACGCGAGCAGCAGCAGCATCGACACGATCCGCACCCCGCTCGCGCCGATCACGCTGTGCAGCCAGGCCAAGGTCGGCAATCTCACGGTGACAAAGGGCCGCGTCGGGTAATTGCGCGTGCGCTGCTCGTCCACTGCGGCTTCGTAATAGCTCTCGCCCGCCGCGACGCGCTCGGAAATGCGCTGGTAAAGCGCGCGGTCGCCTTCGCTTTCGCTGGCCTCGGCGCGGGTGACCTCCGCCTGTTCGACCGGTGCGACGGCAAAGGAACTCCATACCACGCTCGCCACCAGCAGGGCGATCAGGCCCGCGGCAGCCCAACGTGGCAAGCGCGCCAGCGGGCGTCCGAGGCCGTTCCACCAAGTCAGCGGGTTGCTCATGACATGTGTCTGGACCGGGCGTAACAAAGCCTCAACCGGTGCCGGGGGATTTCCCCAGTCCTCAGCCCAGCCATCCGGCCAGGGTCGCGCCCCAGACGGCAGCGCCGCCCACGGCAGCAGCCGCGACATAACCCAGCCACCCGCGGCCCGTGCGCTGGCGGCGTTCCCACACCAGCTCGATCTCGGGCAGCGGCGGCGGTTCGGGCGCACCGCCCTTTGCAGGGAAGCGGTCCTCGATCCGGCGCACGAGGTCGGGGATGCGCATCAGCGTATCGAAATCGGTACGCAAACGGTCGGCAATCGCGGCTTCCGGCCCCAGTTCGTCGCGGATCCAGCTGCGCACATAAGGCGCGGACACGTCCCACATGTTGATCTGCGGGTGCAACTGGGTGGCGATGCCTTCGACCATCACCATGGTTTTCTGCAGCAGCAGCAGGTGCGGCTGGGTCTGCATGTCGAAGTCGCGGGTAATGGCGAACAGGCCGTCGAGCATCTGCCCCACCGACAGTTCGCTCACCGGCTTGCCGCGCATGGGCTCGCCCACCGCGCGCAGGGCCGTCGCGAACTCGTCGACCGAATGGTAACTCGGCACATATTGCGCTTCGAAATGGATTTCGGCGACGCGTTTGTAGTTGCCCGTGGTCAGGCCGTAGAGGATTTCCGCCAGCCACTGCCGCGCGCGGCGGTCGATGCGGCCCATGATGCCGAAGTCGATGGCAACGATCGTGCCGTCCTTCTGCACGAACAGGTTCCCCTGGTGCATGTCGGCATGGAAGAAGCCCGCGCTGATCGCCTGGGTGAGGAAAGCGAGTACCAGCCGCTTGGCGAGGTCAGGCAGGTCATGGCCCGCGGCAATCAGGTCGTCGACCCGCGAAATCTTGATGCCGTCGATCCACTCGATCGTCATCACCCGGCCATTGGTGCGGCCCCAGTCGATCTCCGGGATGCGGTAGCCTTCGATGCCGCGCATGCCCTGCGCCAGTTCGCTGGCCGAAGCCGCCTCGCGCCGCAGGTCCAGTTCGCGGTTGGTCCAGCGCTTGAAGTTGGCAATGGTCAGGCGCGGACGCAGGCGCTGGGCCTCGCCGCCCATGGCCTCGAGGTGCGCGGCGGCCCACTCATAGGTGGCAATGTCGCGTTCGAAGCGTTCACGGATGCCCGGACGCAGCACCTTGATGGCAACGGTCTTGCCTTCGGTGGTGACGCCCCGGTGCACCTGCGCGATGGAGGCTGCACCGACCGGCACCGGGTCGATTTCGCTGAACAGCGCGTCGATGGGCTTTTCGAAACTCGCCGCAATGGCCGCCTCGATCTGCTCGTAGGGCACCGGCGGCAGGCTGTCCTGCAGGCTCAGCAGGTTCTTCGCGGCTTCCTCGCCGACAAGGTCAGGACGCGTGGCCAGCGTCTGGCCCAGCTTGATTGCGGCGGGACCGATGGCCTGGAAGGCACCGGCATAGTCAGGCTCGGCAGGCTGGATCGTCCCGAAGCGGGCAATACGACACAGCCGCTTGACCGGCGGTGGCGTGTTGGGATCGCGCTCGATCCCGCGCAAAGCGCCATGCCGCGCAAGGATACGGCCCCATCGCAGGAGCCGGAAGATATGCGTCGAAGGACGGGTCACCCTATACCTTCCACCCCGAATGGATGTTCACCGCGCCGCCGAGGATCTTCTCGACCCGCGTCCGCGCAAAGCCCGCGTCGCGGATCATGCCCTCGAACACAGGCGGCTTGGGGAAGCGGCGGATCGATTCGGCGAGGTAGCGGTAGCTCTCCTCGTCATTGGCGATCATCTTGCCGATCTTGGGCATCAGCCTGTGCGAATAGAGGTCGTAGACTTCCTTGAAGCCAGGCCAGTCGGTGGTGCTGAACTCCATGCAGTAGAAGCGACCGCCGTACTTCAGCACGCGGTGCGCCTCGCGCAGGGCCTTGTCGATGTGGGTGACGTTCCGGATGCCGAAGACGATGGTGTAGGCATCGAACTGCTTGTCCGGATAGGTCAGCTCTTCGGCGTTCTGGCACGACCACGACAGGCCGTCGATGCCGCGCTCCATCGCGCGCTCGATACCGACATCGAGCATGTCCTGGTTGATGTCGGCCACCACCACTTCGGCGCCCTTGGCGGCCATGCGGAAGGCAATGTCGCCCGTGCCGCCGGCCATGTCGAGAATCGCCTCGCCCGGCTGCGGTTTCACGCGGCGGACGAACTGGTCCTTCCACAGGCGGTGCATCCCGCCGGACATGGCATCGTTCATGATGTCGTACTTGCGCGCGACATTGGAGAAGACCGCGCCAACGCGCTGGGTCTTTTCTTCCGGGGCGACGTCTTCGTAGCCGAAGGAGACCTTTTCGCTCATGGCGGGCGCCTTAGCGGCTGGTGCCGCGCTGTTCCAGCGAAACAGGCACAGGCAATGCGCGGTCAATCGGCGGGCGGCGCATAGACGTAGGGAGCCAGGTGGGCGAGGAAGTCCAGCTTGCCGACATTCACGCCGTTTGCGCGCAGGATGGCATAGGCCATGCTGGCGTGGAAATAGACGTTGGGCAGTACGAAACCGCACAGGTAAGTCTGTGCATCGAACTTCATCCCGCCGCCGTTGGGAAACTTCAGCTCGATCTCGCGGGTGATCCCGGCATCGACCGCGGCCGGATCAAGGCTCTCGAGGAAGGCGATGGTCTTGTCGCAACGATCCTTCAGTTCAGCAAAGCTGGCTTCGGTGTCGGGCATGGCAGGAGCCTCGATGCCGGTCAGCCGCGCGCCGCAGCCCTTGGCACTGTCGGATACCAGCTGAACCTGCTTGGGCAGAGGATACATGTCCGGGGCCAGCCGCGCCTCCATCAGCGCCGCCTCGTCGCCCTCCGCCGCGGCCTTGTCGAGCCAGGCCTTGATGTTGGTGAGAGTGGCGATGAACACGGGAACGGTCGACTGGTATGCAGACATGGCAGGTATCCTCTCTGGATGTTGCCTGCCGCAAGTAGGGTGCAGCGGCATGATGGACAAGGCGGCGGCAGCACCTTACCGCGGCGGCCATGCCGGAGCTTCCCGAAGTCGAAACCACCGTCCGCGGCCTGGCGCGCCTCCTTGACGGTGCGCGCATCGAACGCGTGGTGCTGAACCGGCCCGACATGCGCTTTCCTTTCCCCGACGGACTTGGGCAGGCGTTGACTGGAGCCACGGTGACCAGCCTCGGGCGGCGCGCGAAATACGGACTGCTCCACACCGATCGCGACCAGTCGATGATCTTCCACCTCGGCATGAGCGGGCGCTGGCGGATCGACCCGGGCGAGCCCGACAAGCACGACCACCTTGTTCTGGAAACCGCCAGCAATCGCTTCGCGCTGAACGACCCGCGCCGGTTCGGCTACGTCGACCTGGTCGATACCGGGGCCCTCGACCTCTGGCCGGCTTTCGCCGCCATGGGGCCGGAACCACTGGGTGATGCGCTGACGGTCGAACACCTGCGCAGCGCCATCAAGGGCCGCAAGCAGGCGATCAAGCTGCTGCTGCTCGACCAGCACGTGGTGGCGGGCCTCGGCAATATATATGTGTGCGAGGCGCTGCACAGCGCCGGCATCCATCCGCGCAAGGCCGGCGGCAAGGTCTATCGTCCCGCACTGGAGAAGCTGGTGCCCGCGATCCGCGACGTGCTGGAGCAATCGATTCGCGATGGCGGCTCCACCCTGCGCGACTATGCCCAGCCCGACGGCGCGCTCGGCTATTTCGCCACCCGCTTCCTGGTCTACGGCCGCGAGGGCGAGACTTGCATGTCCTGCGACGACGGTACGATCCGCCGCATCGTCCAGGGCGGGCGCAGCAGCTGGTTCTGCCCCAATTGCCAGAGGTAGGAGAATCCTTGACCTTTGCGGCAACACGAACTAGTTGCGCCGCTTTCCGGCAGGACTCCTGCCGATTCCGCTATTAGCAGAACAGGATTTCACGGGCGGCGCCGCTGCTCGAAACGAGGACAGACATGGCCAATACGCTGCAAGCCAAGAAGCGCATCCGTCGCAACAACAAGCGCGCCGAAATCAACGGTGCCCGCAAGAGCCGCATCCGCGGCTTCGTGAAGAAGGTCGAAACGGCCTGCACCGAAGGCGACAAGGCTGCTGCCGAAGCTGCGCTGAAGGTCGCCCAGCCCGAGCTCGCCAAGGGCGTGGCCAAGGGTGTGCTGCACAAGAACACTGCTGCCCGCAAGATGAGCCGCCTCTCCAAGCGAGTCGCTGCTCTCTGATTCGGGTTCCGGCGAGCCGATTCGGCTCCGCCGGTGGCGAATTTTCGGAACGGAAATAGAACGGGGTCGGTGGGTTTTCCACCGGCCCCGTTGGCTTTTGCGGTGTCGACGATTGTGCACTTGCAACAAGTCTAGGGAATCCCGCGATTCGCGGGACTGTCACAAACTTTTCCTCACTTTTCAGAAGCTTCAACGCAAGGCTGCGGGACAGCGGCGAGTCAACGCCAAAAAATTAAATATTTTTGACACGCCCCACTTGAGGTTCGCAGCGAACCCTTCATAACGGAAATCAGGTCGCGGCACATGCCGCTACGACCTTCAACAGACGAGTTTTCGACAGGCAAGTCGGTGCGCGCCTTGGGCGAGCACCGGGAGGGCAGTTTTTGCCTGAATCCGAGGCTCCTCTGGGGTCATTGACCAGTCGCAAGGCGAAGATCGGGATTTTGGGGAAGATGATTCGGATGGGACCTCAAGGCGGACGTGGAAACGCGGCAAAGGGCGAGGGTATAGAAAGCAACATGGAAGAGCAGCAGGCGATCGACCTCGCAGCGGACTGGGCTGACATCAGCCAGGGTCTGCGAAAGGACCTCGGCCACCAGCTCTTCATGCAGTGGATCAAGCCGATCCAGCTGGGCAAGCTCGATCCGGAAACCGGAACGCTCGACCTGTTCCTGCCCAGCGAATTCGCTGCCGGCTGGGTGGAAGACCGCTATCATGATCGCCTGTCGCTCGCCTGGAAGATCGCCAGCAGCGAAGTGCGCCACATCGCCATCAAGGTGCATCCGGGTCGCCGCAAGATCGCTGACCTCGACCTGCGCGGCCAGGACGGCTTCGGCCACCGCGCCGCCAACGACGCCACGCTGGCCATGGAATCGATCGGCGACGACGGCTTCACCGCCAGCGTCGGCCTCGACCCGACGCAGACCTTTGCCGCTTTCGTGACCGGCAGCACCAACGTGCTCGCCAAGAACGCGGCAGAGCGCATGGCCAAGCCGGAAAAGCCGCAGTTCAGCCCGCTCTACCTCAAGGCCGCCACCGGCCAGGGCAAGACGCACCTGATGCATGCCATCGGCCACGCCTACCTGCAGACGCACCCGCGGGCGCGCATCTTCTACTGCAGCGCGGAACGCTTCATGGTGGAGTTCGTCCAGGCGCTCAAAGCCAACGAGATGATGGAGTTCAAGTCACGCCTGCGCGGTTTCGACCTGCTGCTGGTGGACGACATCCAGTTCATCATCGGCAAGGCGTCGGCACAGGAAGAACTGCTCTACACGATCGATGCCCTGCTGGCCGAAGGCAAGCGGCTGGTCTTTGCTGCCGACCGTGCGCCGCAGGCGCTCGACGGTGTCGAACCGCGCCTGCTCAGCCGCCTGTCGATGGGCCTTGTTGCAGACATCCAGCCCGCCGATATCGAACTGCGCCGCGCAATCCTCGAATCGAAGCTGACCAAGTTCGCACCGCTGGAAGTGCCGGGCGACGTGATCGATTTCCTCGCCCGCACCGTGTCGCGCAACGTGCGTGAGCTGGTGGGCGGCCTCAACAAGCTGATCGCCTATGCCCAGTTGACCGGGCAGGAAGTTTCGCTCCAGCTCGCCGAAGAGCAGCTGACCGATATCCTCTCGGCCAACCGCCGCCGTATCACCATCGACGAGATCCAGCGCACGGTCTGCCAGTTCTACCGCATCGACCGCAGCGAGATGTCGTCGAAGCGCCGCGCCCGCGCCGTTGTGCGTCCGCGCCAGGTGGCCATGTACCTCGCCAAGGTGCTGACCCCGCGCTCCTACCCGGAAATCGGCCGCAAGTTCGGTGGCCGCGATCACTCGACGGTTATCCACGCCGTGCGCCTGATCGAGGACCTGCGCCAACGCGATGCCGACATGGACGGCGACGTGCGCAGCCTGCTCCGCCAGCTCGAAAGCTAGGAAACACAGCTACCGGCGGCGCGGCCTTGCCTCGTCGCCGGACCAGGCGTTTTCGACAGGCACTCCACCGTCATTCCACAGAATTGTCCACGGGCTGCACCCCCAGCCTGTGCACCGACAATGCACAGGCTTGTCCGCAGTCGGTCCACTGGCTTGTCGACAAGCCCGCGACGTGCGGCCAACCGCGCGCCGGGATCTCGTGAGCGAAGGAAGCCCGGACCATTGCGAACCGGTCGGGCGCTGTTCAAGGGCGAAGGTGGGCGCTTCGTGATCGGTCCGGGCGAAGAGCAATGGGACCTGGCCATGCTGGTCGAGCAGGCCTCGCACGAATCTTTCTTCGCCTTCGCCAGCCAGCGCCGGATGAGTGACATCCTCGCGCACCGGACAGCTGCACTGGTCAATTCGCGACTGCTGCCGCTGGTTCCGCTCGCCCGGCATTTGCCTACGCCGCTTTACCCGCGCGCAATTCCCTCTAGGGAAGAGCGCCATGAGTGACCCGCACAACCCCCTGACCCCGGACCGCCTCGACCGTTTCGCGCGGCATATCGTGCTGCCCGAACTGGGCGGTGCAGGACAGGCGAAACTGGCTCGCAGCCACGTCGCGATCATCGGCCTCGGCGGCATCGGCGCGCCGGTGCTGCAATACCTTGCAGGCGCAGGTGTCGGGCATCTGACCCTGGTCGACGACGGCGATGTCGAGGTGAGCAACCTGCAGCGTCAGACGATCTATTCCACCCGCGACGTGGGCCACGGCAAGGCCGTCTCCGCGCGCCGCTGGGTCGCCAATTTCGATCGCGAATTGCAGGTCGACATATCCGACACCCGGATCGACGCCGCCAACGCCGTGCGGCTGATCGGCGATGCGCAATTGGTGATCGACGGCACGGACAATTTCGCCACCCGCCTCGCGGTATCCGATGCCTGCGTGGCGGCAGGCCTTCCGCTGCTCTCGGCTGCCGTCGGCCGCTTCCAGGGCCAGGTCGGCGCCTTTGCCGGACACCTCCCGGAAGAAGCCTGTTACCGCTGCTTTGTGGGCGATGCCTTCGACACTGACGATTGCGATACCTGCGCCGAAGATGGCGTGCTCGGCGCCATGGTCGGCTGGGTCGGAACCTTCGCCGCCATGCAAGCCGTGCGCCTGCTGGTCGAACCGCAGATGGGCCACGCGCAGTGGGGCAAGCTGTACCTGATGGACGGGCTGCAACCTGGCATGCGCCCGCTCAACATTGCCAAGGACCCGGCCTGCGGCGCCTGCTCCAGAATAAATTGACATCAATACAGGTTTGACGGACAGTTCCCGCTCCAAGGGGCGTCCTCAAATTTGTTTTGATGGGTCGCCCGTCCCTTGGCTGAAGCAAGCCACTCACCGGTTTGCGTTCCAAACAGGGGAAAACACCATGAAGAAGTTATTGATTGCCAGTGCTGCGATGGCGCTGGCTGCGACCGCATTTGCCTCGCCTGCCCAAGCTCAGTTGCGCGAATTCGAGGATTACGAATATTCCGATTCGGTTGTCGAGCTGACCACCGTTCGCGTCGAGCCGGGGCAGATGGACACCTATCTCGAAGGCCTCCGTCAGACCTGGGTAGCTGGCAACGAGGTGGCCAAGGAACTGGGCCACATCACCGACTACGGCATCTACGCCAACATGGCACCGGGCGGCGATGCATTCCATCTGCTCCTGGTGATCGAATTCCCGGGCGAGAACCTGCAACCCTCACGCGCACGCTATGACGAATTCATGGCTGCATGGGGTGAAGCAAACATGCAGAGCTCGAACGAGACCGTCGTGAATGTCTACAACGAGATCCGCGAGATCGGCGGCGTCTATCTGACCCGCGAAATCGAAATGATCGACTAGGCCATGCGAGGCTGCCGGCCTCGGGTCGGCAGCCTCATCGCATCCTGTTCCCGAACACCACTTCCACGCGCATCTGGCCTGATGCTGGCCGCCGGCCAAAGCCTGGTGGTGCCGACTAGTCCGACATCTCGTTGCGCAGGAAAGCGGCGCGATCGAACTGGAGTTCGGTCGGCAAGGCCACTTCCGGATCCGACGTATTCGCGCGCGCGCAGCGTGCCGCGAAGCGCCGCATTGCAAGCCATCTGCTCGTCCCTGAGCAGCGCGTTCCACCGCGTTCCTGCGGCCATCCGCGAATAGTAGTTCGCCAGTTCGCGCTTGAAGTTCGCGTCGTCGATCGAACCGAGCGCGCCCGTGCTGATCATCTCGTCATAGGTCGTCGAATTGGCCTGCGGGATACAGGCATAGCCGGCCAGCAGGAAGGAGGTGAGCAGATCGCCGTTGCTGACTTCCGCGACGCCGGGATCGCCTTCGATTGCTGTTTCGTCCAGTTCGTCGGTCATGGCCAGGTCAGCCTAAAACCTCTTCGATCCAGGCGGGCACCAGCTCGCTTGCCTCGCCGAGCCGCGTCTCGTCGAAATTGCGGCTGCCGAGGCTTTCCTCGAGATTGAGTTCCAGCGTGCGCGCGCCGGCGAGGTTGGCTTCCTGCACGAAGCCTGCGGCCGGGTAGACCGCGCCGCTCGTGCCGATCGACACGAACATGTCCGCCCGCGCGATGGCGGCGAAGATTTCCGGCATGCGGTAGGGCATCTCGCCGAACCACACGATGTCGGGGCGCATGGCCACCTCGCCGCAGGCGGGGCACGACGGAGAATCGCGTAGTGTGCCGGTCCAGCGGTGGCGCGCATCGCAGGACTGGCACCAGACGGAAAGTCCCTCGCCATGCATGTGCAGCACGCGCCTCGCTCCGCCGCGTTCGTGCAGGTCGTCGATGTTCTGGGTGACGATCAGCAGCTCACCACTCCATTCGGCATCCAGCCGCCCCAGTGCCTCGTGCGCGGCATTGGGATGTGCGGCGAGGATGCCCGCGCGCCGCTCGTCATAGAAGCGCTGGACGAGGTCCGGATTGCGGGCAAAGCCTTCGGGCGTTGCGACCTCCTCCACCGGGTGGTCTTCCCACAGCCCATCCTCTGCGCGAAAAGTTCGCAGGCCGCTTTCGGCGGAAATACCGGCACCAGTCAGGATCACTATGTTGCGGATGTCGCTCATGGCGCGCATGAAGCACACAGGGGACTGGCCCTCAAGCAGCGAAGCGGCAGGGCAGGCAGGAGATCCAGGAGTAGCAATGGTTCGTATCGGAATTATCGGCAGCGCGGGGCGCATGGGACAGGCGCTTGCAGAAGCGATCCCCGCAGCAGGGCACGAACTGTCCGGCGGGGTCGACAAGGGTGGCGATGTCGCCGGTCTCGCCGATGCCAGCGACGCGCTGGTGGACTTTTCCGGACCGGCCGCGCTGAAGGACAACCTCCACGCCGCCATCGGAGCGGGCATCCCGATCCTGATCGGCACGACGGGCCTTTCGGCAGAGCATCACACCGTGATCGACAATTCGGCGCGCGCCATTCCGGTGCTGCAAACCGGCAATACCTCGCTGGGTGTCACCCTGCTCGCCCACCTCGTGCGCGTGGCGGCGGCGCGGCTTGGCCCGGACTGGGATATCGAGGTGCTGGAGATGCACCACCGCATGAAGGTCGACGCGCCTTCGGGCACCGCCCTGCTGCTGGGTGAAGCGGCCGCGCAGGCGCGCGGGATCGACCTTGACACCAACAGCGAAAGCGGACGTGACGGTCACACCGGACAGCGCGCCGAGGGTGCCATCGGCTTTGCCGCCCTGCGCGGCGGCACCGTGGCGGGCGAACACTCGGTCATCTTCGCCGGCGAGCAGGAGCGGATCACACTCAGCCACTCGGCAGAGAACCGCATGATCTTTGCCAATGGTGCCATTCGCGGGGCTGAATGGCTGATCGGCAAGGCTCCGGGACGCTACACGATGGAGGACGTGCTGGGGCTCTGACGGGCGCGGCCAGGGGGAGATGACATGGTTGCAGGCCGGGTAGATATCGAGACGCAGGCGTGGCTCGACAGGCTAAGTTCGGACGAGCTGGCGCTGGCGCGCGACTATACCACCGGCAATCACTGGCTGATCCTTGTCGGCCTGCTGGTGTCTGCACTGGTGACCTGGATCATTGTGCGTTCGGGCGTGCTCGACCGCTTCTACCGCAAGCTGGAGAAACGCAGCTGGGCCTTGCGCACACTGCTGGTGGCCGGACTGTTCATCGTGGTCGAAACCCTGCTGACGCTGCCGCTGACCCTTTACCAGAACTGGTGGCGCGAAAGCGAATACGGCCGCACCAGCCAGCCGCTGGGCGACTATCTCGGCCAGTGGGCCATATCCTTCGTGCTGGGCGTGGTGGTGCTGTCGGTCTTCCTGCTCGCGGTCTACTGGCTGATCCGCAAGGCGGGCCGCTTCTGGTGGGCCTGGGGTGGCGGGCTGGTGGCGGGCTTCATGGCCTTCTTGCTGCTGCTCTCGCCGACCCTGATCGAGCCATTGTTCAACCAGTACGAGCCGATCCCCGAAGGCGAGGTGCGCGATGCCGTGCTGGAACTGGCCGCCGAGGCGGGCGTGCCGGAAGACCGCGTCTTCATGTTCGATGGCTC
This sequence comes from Aurantiacibacter gilvus, assembly GCF_038289935.1. Classification (NCBI taxonomy): domain Bacteria; kingdom Pseudomonadati; phylum Pseudomonadota; class Alphaproteobacteria; order Sphingomonadales; family Erythrobacteraceae; genus Aurantiacibacter; species Aurantiacibacter gilvus. Next base: position 133,517 of record NZ_JBBYHV010000001.1, on the reverse strand, counting down.
GCGCCAGTCGAACAACTTCACCGCCAATGTTTCGGGCGTCGGCTCCTCGGCGCGGATCGCCATTTCGGACGTGGCCATGGACCAGGCCTCGCTCGACGAGGTGAAGGCCGTGACCGGGCACGAGATCGGCCACTATGTGCTGGGCCACATCTGGCGTTCTGTGGCCGTTCTCGCCGTGCTGGCTATTGCCGGCCTGTGGCTGGCGGCGCGGATCTACCCGTGGTTCGCCCGCCAGTTCGGCACCGACGTGCCGCTGGAGGACATTCGCAGCCTGCCCGTCTTCCTGTTCGTGATCGGGCTGCTGGGCACGCTGGCAGACCCCGTCACCAACGCCATGACCCGCATGGGTGAGACCGAGGCGGATGCCTATTCGCTGGAACACGCCAGGTTGCCCGACGCACTGGCGGGGGCGCTGATCAAGACTGCCGAATATCGCTATCCGCTGGCAGGGCCGGTGGAGGAGGCGCTGTTCTACACCCACCCCACCGTCGAGAACCGCATTCGCGCGGCGATGGAGTGGAAATGGCGCAATTTGCCCGACGGCACGGAATCGGAGTAACGTCTGGGCATGGGGGCATTTCGCAAACACCTGCACAACCAGCTGTTCGTCGGGGCGCTGCCTGACGGGCGACTGACGCTCACCAACAAGCTGCTGATCCTGGTGATCCTGCTGGCCGTGGCGACCGCCGCCCTGGCGACCGAGCCGGGCATCGCCGCCAACTGGCACGAGGCGTTCCTGGTGATGGAACTGGCCTTCGGCGTGATCTTCCTGCTGGAATATCTTGCCCGCGTGTTTGCCGCGGCAGAGGAGCCGGGCGAAAGTTCCGCCTGGGCCAAGCGCTGGCGCTTTATCCGCTCGCCCATCGGGCTGATCGACCTTGCCGTGGTCGTGTCCACGCTGATGCCGCTCATTGCTGCCGATGCAGCCATGTTGCGCACGATCCGGCTAGTGCGGGTGCTGGCGGTGATGAAGTTCGGCCGCTTCAACCGCGCGCTGAAAGAGGTGTGGGGTGCGGTCACCGATCGCGCCGACGACCTGATCGTCACCGTAGCGCTGGCCGGTATGCTGGTGCTGTTCGGGGCGACCGCGCTCTACATGACCGAAGGCGAATTGCAGCCCGAGGAATTCGGCTCTATCCCGCGCGCGCTCTGGTGGTCTGTCATCACCCTGACCACTGTCGGCTACGGCGATGCAGCTCCGATCACCGCGCTGGGCAAGTTCTTCGCCTCGCTGCAGGCGCTGGCGGGAATCGCCCTTGTCGCCATGCCGACCGGCATCATCGCCGCTGCATTCTCCGAAGCCATGCAGCGCCGCCGTGACCAGCAGATTCGCGAAATGCGCGACCACCTCGAACGGCTCGACGAGGTCGACGAAGCGGTGGAGGCGAAGATCGCCGCGCTTGAACGCACGCGCAATCAGGGGCCATGACGCCCGGACCATGACCAAGGACCAGATTTTCGAATTCTTCCGCCGCCTGGCGGAGGACAATCCCGAGCCCGAGACCGAGCTGGAATATGGCAATGCCTACCAGCTTGTGGTGGCCGTGGCGCTTTCCGCACAGGCGACCGATGTCGGGGTGAACAAGGCCACTCGAGCGCTGTTCGCCAAGGTAAAGACGCCGGAGCAGATGCTCGAACTTGGTCTCGACGGGCTGATCGAGCACATCAAGACCATCGGCCTGTTCAACTCCAAGGCGAAGAACGTCATCGCACTCTCGCAAATGCTGATCGACGATTACGGCGGCGAAGTGCCGGACACGCGCGAAGACCTCGTCCGCTTGCCGGGCGTGGGGCGCAAGACCGCCAATGTCGTGCTCAACTGCTGGTTCAGGCAGGAGACCTTCGCGGTCGATACTCACATCCTGCGCGTCGGCAACCGCACCGGCCTCGCCAAGGGCAAGACGCCCGAGCAGGTGGAGGCCAAGCTGGAAAAGCGCGTACCCCAGCCCTTCCGCCTGCATGCCCACCACTGGCTAATCCTGCACGGCCGCTACACCTGCAAGGCGCGCACGCCGGAATGCTGGCGCTGCAACCTCGTGGACCTTTGCAGTTACAAGAAGAAGGTGACGGAAGCTCCGAAAGGGCGCAAATAGCTATCGGGCGCGCACGGGGAGGGAACAGGGAATGGGCAACCTCGATTTCGGCAATCCGGTATTTGCAACCTATGCGATCAGTGCGGGAAGCATGATCCTGCTGGTAGTGGCGACGGCGTGGATCACCGTCGTCCAGATGATGCGGCACAAGGGCGGGTTCCGCGCGCCGGAGGATCTCAGGAAGACTCCGCTCAATCCGGCGCCCGACCCCAGCCAGACGGCCCCGCTGGAACCAGTGGAGCGCTTCCGGAGGATCATGCAGAACCACCTGGAGAACATCCCGTTCTTCCTCGTCGCGGGCTTCCTGTTCGTGCTGACAGATCCCTCCGTGCAACTCGCTCAGTGGTTGCTCTTCGGATACGCGGCGTCGCGAGTGCTCCATTTCTTCGCCTATGCCAGCGCCCAGGTGCACGACATCCGGGCGACCTTCTGGACAGTTGGCTCGGCAATCATCATCGCGATGACCGTCATGGTCATCAGTGCGGCGATTTCCGCCCTCTGATCGATCCCCGCCGGTATTTTTTGATCTCGCGCATGGTTTGCACGGTGCAGGCTGGCATGATGCAGTGGGGAGAGATGCGATGAACACAGCGACCAAGCCTGCGCCCGTGCACGTGGCGGACGACCTGTCCGCTGCCGACCTGCGCGCGGCGCTCGCCGCCGGGTGGCGCGATTTCCTCGCGCACCCGCTCTACGGCATGTTCTTCGGTGCGATCTACGCGGTGACTGGTTCGCTGGTCGCCTATGCGCTGTTATGGCGCGGCGAGGCAGGCTGGCTCGTCCCGATCACGGCAGGCTTCCCGCTCATCGCTCCCTTTGCCGCCGTGGGCCTCTACGAAGTCAGCCGCCGCCGCGAGCAAGGCGAGCCGCTGTCTTGGGGCGCGGTGCTTGGCGCGCTGCGGGGGCGCGGGGACGAGCAATTGCTGATGATGGGCGGCTTCGTCTTCGTCGCCTTCAGCTTCTGGGTGATCATCGCCCACGCCATCTTCGCTATCTTCATGGCCGAAAGCGGCATGGGCGGAGAATCGCTGGAAGCGCTGCTGTCGCCAACCGGCCTCACCATGCTGGGTGTCGGCACGGCAGTGGGCGCGGTGCTAGCGTGGTTCTTCTACACCATCACCGTGATCAGCCTGCCCATGCTGGTGGACCGCGACATCGACTTCATCAGCGCGATCATCGCCAGCGTGCAGGCGGTGAAGCGCAACACGGGCGTGATGCTGGGATGGGCGGTAATCATTGCCACGACCTTGGCCGTCGCGATGATCCCGCTGTTCCTGGGACTGCTGGTGGTGCTGCCGGTACTGGGCCACGCGACCTGGCATCTCTACCGGCGCGCGGTGAGCTAGTCTTCCAGCGTCCCGGTCAGCCGCCGCCACTGCCACGTGTCGGTGTACTGCTGGAACTCCACGATCTGGTCACCTTCGACGGTGAAGACATGGACGAAGGGCGCGTCCAGCGCCTCGCCCGTTTCGCGCTGGGTGCCGGTGTAGCGGCCCTCGACCACGACGCGGTTGCCCTCGGTGGTGAACTGTTCGGGCGTGCCGGCGAAGTCGGCAAAGGCTTCGTTGATCGGGCCGAAAACGCCAGCGCCCATGGCTTCGAAACCGATATAGGGATTGCCGCCTGCGAGCGGGCTGCCTTCGGCTTCGGACCACGAGACATCTTCGGCAAGAAGGCTGGCTACCGTTTCCATGTCGCCCTCGGCAATGGCTCCGTAGAAGCCCTGCACCACTTCCGCGGCGTTGCTCGCTTCGGTTTCCTCGACAGCGGTATTGGTCTCGGCTGGCTGGCAGGCAGCCAAGCCCAATGCCGCCGCCATGATGATGGCTTTCTTCATGTATTCTCTCTCCCCAAAGCAGGCGTCAGACGTCGTCTGCGCTGATCATTTCCTCGCGGTCGATATCGCCGGTCAGGCTGGCCACGGTAGTCGCCACGGCGGCATCACCGCTGACGTTGGTAGTGGTGCGCATCATGTCCATGATCCGGTCGACACCGGCGACGAAGGCGATCGTTTCCAGCGGCACCCCGACCGCGCCGAACACCAGCGCCATCATGATCAGGCCCGCGCCCGGGATGCCCGCCGCGCCGATCGCACCCAGCGTAGCGAGGATCGAAATCAGGAAATACTGTCCCATCGTCAGGTCGACGCCGAAGATCGAGGCACCGAACAGCGTGGCGAGGCCAAGGTACATGGCCGTGCCGTTCATGTTCACCGTTGCGCCAAGCGAGATGACAAAAGCCGCTACCGAGTTGGACACACCAAGGTTCCGCTCGGCGCAGCGCAGGGTGACGGGCAGCGTGGCGTTCGAACTTGCGGTGGAATAGCTGACCGCGATGGCGTCCACGATACCGCGGAAGAAGTCGATCACCGGCAGCCGGGCGATGAACTTGATCATCGCCGAATACATCACGAGGATGATCAGCAGGCAGCCGGCGTAGTTGAGCACCACCAGCCAGCTGAGCGCCTTCAGCGCGTCGACCCCCAGGGTGCCTGCCACCCAGGCCATCAGCGCGAAGACGCCAAAGGGGGTGAGCTCCATCACCACCATGGTCACCTTCTGCATGATGATCGCGCCCGAATCGAAGATCTTCTGGACCGGTTCGCCGTCCTTGCCCGCCATCAGGATGCCCACGCCGATCAGCAGGCTGAACACGATCAGCGGCAGCACGGCGACGTCGGCCATCACCTGCACCGGGCTTTCGGGCACGATCGAAAGGATCATGTCCACCGCCGTGGTGGGATTGGGTTCGGGCGTGGGGACCGTGGGGGTGCCCAGCGTCTCGCGGTCAGGGAACAGGCCGAGGTTCACCGCCGCAGTGCCCAGTGCCAACCCCAGCCAGACGGCGATCTGGCCGGTCACGACGAACAGCAGGATGGCGCGTCCGCCGACGGCACCTAGCTTGCGCAGGTCGCCGATGGCCGCGACACCCGCGACAAGACTGAAGAAGATCAGCGGGACGACCAGCATCTTGATCGACTTGATGAAGAAGTCGCCGATCCACTTGATGCTTTCGGCTTCCGGCCCCCAGGCAAGCCCGAGGATGACACCCAGTATCAGCGCGCCGATAACGCGCTGCCACAGCGGAATGCGGAACCAGAAACCCATGGAATTCCCCTATCAGGTGACCAAAGCGGCCAGTGCGATCCGTCGGTAGATTGCCGACAGGGCTTGCAGGTCGTCAAGCGCCACGGCCTCGTCGGTCTTGTGCATGGTGGCGTTGACCAGCCCGAACTCGATCACCGGGCAGAGGTCTTTCAGGAAGCGCGCGTCGGACGTCCCGCCAGTGGTCGATGGCTCCGGGTCCACGCCCAGTTCGGCCTTCACTGCATCGGCGATGATCTGGCTGAATTCGCCCGGCGGCGTCAGGAACGGCTCGCCGCTGATGATCGGCAGGGCCGTGCCGCCGTGCCGCTCGGCGATAGCCGCGACCTTCTCCGACAGCGATGCTCCGGAGTGCTGGTCATTGAAGCGGATCGAAATGCGCGCCTTTGCCTTGCCCGGAATGACATTGTGCGCCCGGTTGGGCACGTCGATCTCGGTGATCTCGAGGTTGCTGGGCTGGAACCAGTCGGTGCCTTCGTCGAGCACCAGGGCGTCGAGCTCGGCCAGGATCGCCACCAGCTTGGGCAGCGGATTGTCGGCAAGGTGCGGATAGGCGACGTGGCCCTGCGTTCCCGCAACCTCGATCCACACGTTCACCGATCCGCGCCGCCCGATTTTCATCATGTCGCCCAGGCGATTGACGCTGGTCGGCTCGCCGACAAGACACAGGTCCGGAATCTCGCCCGCTTCGCGCATGTGGTCGATCAGGGCGCGGGTGCCGTGGAGCGCGGGGCCTTCCTCGTCACCGGTGATGATGAAGCTGAGGGTGCCCGCTTCCGGCGGAACGTCGGCAACCGCAGCGGCCATGCAGGCAATCGCGCCCTTCATGTCCACCGCGCCGCGCCCGTAGAGCAGGTCGTGACGGATTTCCGGGCCAAACGGTTCGCTCGCCCAGCCCTCGCCCGGCGGGACGACGTCGACATGCCCTGCAAAGGCAAAGTGCCTGCTGCCTGCGGGACCACGGCGGATCGCGAACATGTTCTCGACCGCTTCCTCGTCGCTGCCTGCCGGGCCGTCGCCGCGGGTGAAGCGGTGCACGGCAAACCCCAGCGGAGCGAGCATGGCCTCCAGCGCATCGAAGACCGGCCCGCGCGCAGGTGTCACGCTTTCGCAGGCGATCAGGCGCTTGGCATTGTCGAGTGCGTCGGTCATCCTGAGCCAGCTAGCAGGAGTGCCGCCAAATGCCCAAGCTCGAACTGGAATCCATCCCCCAAACCAATGCCACCGGCTATCCGCCGCCGCATAACGAGGCTGTGAAGGAGCGCTGGTACAGGCGGCTTGGCGCTCCGGCAGGGTTGACCGACCTTGCTGCCAGCCACGTGGTGTTGAAGCCGGGTGCATGGTCCTCACAGCGCCACTGGCACGCAGAGGAAGACGAGATGGTCGTCATGCTGTCGGGTGAAGCCGTGCTGGTGGAGGACGAGGGAGAGACGATCCTGCATCCCGGCGACATTGCCGCCTGGCCAAAGGGTGTGCGCAACGGACACGTGCTGCAGAACCGGTCGGACAGCGACTGTGTCTTCGTCGCCCTCAGCGCCGGTGACACCGCCGCCGACTATGGCGAGTATCCGGATATCGACATGAAGTTCGAGCGTGCCACGGGCTTCACCCGCAAGGACGGCACACCCTTCTAGCCGGGCACCGCGTCAGTCGGCGGCGCTGACCTCGAACTGCGAGATCGTCCATTCTTCGGCCATCGCAGAATCGACCCACTCCTGCATCCAGTCGTGCTCCCACAGCGCCTGCATGTAGGCCGTGGCGAAACCCGGCACGTTGATGCCGTAGGTGATGAACCGGCTGACGATGGGCGCGTAGAAGATGTCTGCCGCACTGAAGGTGCCGAACAGGAAGGGGCCGCCCTTGCCGAAACGTGCGCGGGCCTCGGCCCACAGGCCCAGGATACGCACGATATCGGCCTGGGTCTGGTCCTGCAGCTCCACGCCCACGCGGGCGCGGATGTTCATCGGGCAATTGCGCCGGAGCGACAGATAGGACGAATGCATTTCCGCCACCATGGCGCGCGCCATGCCGCGGGCATCGTCGGGCTTGGGCCAGAAGCGGTCGCGGCTCACCTTGTCGCTGAGGTATTCGAGGATGGCGAGGCTGTCCCACACCACCACGTCGCCGTCCCACAGCACCGGCACCTTGCCGGCGGACGGCTGGAATTCGCCGTTCTGGCTCTTCATCGCCTGCCAGTCGTCGCCGTCGATGTGGACCGTCAGTTCGTCGAAATGCAGCCCGCTCTGCTTGGCCGCCAGCCAACCGCGCAGTGACCAACTGGAATAGTTCTTGTTGCCGATAATCAGCTTCATCGAAGTTCCTGCCCCTATTCGCGGCGGGCACTAGCCGTTCAGCCCAAAGCTGTCGAGCATGAACAGGCAGGCAGTCTTCTAAAGGATGCATAAGGGTAGTTACGCCGTCTTATTGCCGCTTTGTTAACCATCGTATGGCAAACAGGCGGCTGTCCCGCGTCATGATCGCGCGTCGTAAAGGTGAATTGTGGTCGAACAGGCCTCCAAATCACGAAATCGGGCCGGCAGGCTCGAACGCGTCCGCCACGTTGCGTGGGCAGGGGGAATTGCGCTTGTTTTACTGATACTTACCATCTTCCAGCCGATCGACCAGTTGGGCTGGACGGTACAGTCCCGGATCGCCTCGGAAAGTGCTTCCGGCGACATCGTCTTTGTCGGCTCCGACGCCGATTTGTCCGATCCTGAACAACCGCGCGGACGCCAGCAACTTGCCCACTTGCTCGAGCGGCTCGATGAGGCGGGAGCTGCCGCGGTCTACGTTGGCTACGTCTTCGACCGCCCATCCAATCCCGCCACCGACAGCGAGTTGAACGCGGCACTGCGCAATTTTTCGGGCGAAGCTTACCTGGTCCGCGACCTTGAGACCAACCTCAATGGCCAGCTTGAGCTGACAGACAACGTGCCGACGATTGGCGACGGAGTAACACAGGTCGCTTCCCGCGGCTGGGCGAACTATTTCGGCTATATCTGGGAAATGCCTTACCGCGTCGAGCACGGCGGCGAAGACCTGCCAAACTTGCCCACGCAGATTGCCGGAATTGAGCACGACGGGTCAGAAAACTTCCCGATCAACTATGCGTTCGAACTCGAGTCCATCCCCACCTATCGATTCTCGGACCTCGCCCAAGGCAAGGAGTCATTTACTGCCTTGCACGGCAAGACCGTAGTTATCGGCACAAGCGCCCGTGAGGCTGTGCAAGGACGCAATATTCCCGGCCATATTGCCGTACCGCCCGCCATGGTTTCAATCTACGCGGCGGAAACACTCAAGGCCGGGCACACGCGTTACTTCGGTGGCCTCCTGGCCCTGATCCTGGCCGTCGGCGCCCTGTTGCTGGCCGCAGTCATCCGACCGCAAGGCCCTCGCTATGCGGCCTATGCCGCGATCATCGCTGCCATTCCCATGGCTCTGATCGCCAGCGCGCACATGGGCGCGCGTGTCAGCGTAGCCGATGCTGCGGTGATGCTGACGATCTTCGGCTATTACCGCATGCGCACCTCGTGGAAGCAAAAGCTGCGCCTGGTCGATGCCGAAACCGGCCTGCCAACCTTTGCCGCGCTGGAAACCGACAATGAGGTTGCCGAACTGGTCCCGGCAGTGATCGTTGCCAAGATCCACCGCTTCGAGGAAGTACGTCGCACCCTGCCCGCCGAACTGCACGCCGACTACACGCTGGCGATCACTGCCCGACTGCGCGCCGCAACCCAGGACGCCACGATCTATCTTGGCCAGGGCCACCTGATCGCCTGGACCATGCCGGAGAAGGACCCTGCCCTCCTGCGCGAGCACCTCGAAGGCTTGCGCGCGCTGTTCTCCTCCCCGCTGATCGTGGGTAACGAGCAGGTCGACGTCGGCATTACCTTCGGTATCGACATCAGTCCCAGCCCGGCCGTGGCCCGCCGTCTGGCTGCCGCCGTCGCCGTGGCCGAGAAGACCACCGAGACCTTCGAGCCCATCGCCATTGCCGACACGGCTTCGCAGGAAGACCTGATCTGGAACATCTCGCTGCAAGCACGCATCGACGCGGCGCTGGCCAATGGCGAGATCTACCTCGCCTACCAGCCCAAGATCATGGTCCAGACCGGCGAGATCGTCGGCGCCGAAGCGCTGGTGCGCTGGAACGATCCGGTAAAGGGCCACATCCCGCCGGACTACTTCATCCGCCAATGCGAGACTGCCGGCCGCATGAGCCAGCTAACCCGCTTTGTACTCGAAGAAGCCTGCGAGGCCGGCAACGCTTTCAAGGCCGCCGGGCTCAACCTGCCGATCGCGGTGAATATCTCGGCCACGCTGCTGCATGAGCGTTCGATCGTGCAGATGGTCTCTGAAGTGCTTGCCCGCAGCGGCTTCGAGCCGCACCACCTGACGCTGGAGATCACCGAGACCTATCGCATCTCCAACCTTGACCTCGCGGCGGAGATCCTCGGCGAGCTGAAGGCTCTCGGGGCAAAGATTTCGATGGACGATTTCGGAGTCGGCGCGGCTAGTCTCGAGGCCCTGCTCCGCCTGCCCTTCTGCGAGCTCAAGATCGACCGGCTCTTTATCGCGCCGATGACTCACGATCCCAAGGCGTTGGGGATCGTCCGTTCCGTCCTGCAGATGGGGAAGGAACTGCGAATCATCGTCGTTGCAGAAGGGGTTGAAGATGCCGGAACGTTAACCCTTTTGCGTGATTCGGGCTGCCAAGTGGCCCAGGGATTCGCAATTTCCAAGCCCGTGACATACGATAAAATCCTGCAATTTCATGCCTCTAGCGAAATTCAAACATTAAAGAACATGGTTTAGACTTTACAAACAGAAATGGTTAACCCATAAAAATCCTAAGCAATTAGGAGATTTATCATGGGTCGGAGCATTTGGGATTGGCTGTTCGGCGGCAAAGAAGGCTAAGTCGAACCAGCTTCTGAATTGAAAAAGGCGCCGCAAGGCGCCTTTTTTGTTGCCTGGAAACAGGCTGCTGGAATTGCGGACCTAGCCGCGAATGTCTGACAGGATTGCCGCCCGCAGCTCAACTATACCCATGCCCTTTTCCGAGCTGGTCTGGTGGATCACCGGGAAAGCGGCTGGATGCTTGCGCGCTTCGGCAGCAACCTTCTCGTGGACCGCCGCCAGTTCGCTGGCCTTCACCTTGTCCGCCTTTGTCAGCACCAGGCGGTAACCCACGGCAGCCTCGTCGAGCATGGTCATCATCTCGAGGTCGCTTTCCTTCAGGCCGTGACGGCTGTCGACCAGGACCAGCGTGCGCTTCAGTGGCACACGTCCACGCAAGAAGGTGCGCACCAGCTTCTTCCACTTATCGACCACCTTCACCGGTGCCTTGGCAAAGCCGTAGCCTGGCATGTCGACGAAGCGGAACTGGGTGGGCTCACCCACCTCGAAGAAGTTGAGCTCCTGCGTGCGCCCCGGCGTTACCGAGGTACGCGCAATTGCCTTCCGCCCGGTCAGCGCATTGATTAGCGAGCTTTTGCCGACGTTGGAGCGTCCGGCAAAGGCCACTTCCGGAAAGTCCGGATCAGGCAGGAACTTCAGCTGCGGCGCTGACAGCAGGAATTCGACGCGGCCGGAAAACAGCCGCGCGGCCTCGTCGGCAAGAGCCTGTTCTTCTTCGGTCACCCGCTGGCCTTTTCGCGTTCTGCAGCGCGCGCCTTTTCCTCGCGCTCCTTCGCCATCAGCGCCTTCAGCTGCGGGTTGCGCGCATAGAGGTATTTCTGCTGCGCCAGCGTCAACACGTTATTGCTGATCCAGTAGATCAGCAGGCCGGCTGCGAACGGCGCCATGACGAACATCAGCACCCAGGGCATGATCATGAAGATCTGCTGCTGCATCGGGTCCATCGCCGCTGGGTTCAGCTTGAACTGCAGCCACATGGTAAAGCCCAGCAGTACCGCCAGCACACCGATGCCGAGGAAGCCCTCGGGGGTGAAGTCGAGCAGGCCGAACAGGTTGAGAATGGTCGCGGGATCAGGCGCGGAAAGGTCGCGGATCCACAGTACGAAGGGCTCGTGCCGCATCTCGATCGCCAGGCGCAGCACCTTGTACAGCGCGAAGAAGATCGGGATCTGGATAAAGATCGGCAGGCAGCCCGCCAGCGGATTGACCTTCTCTTCCTTGTAGAGCTTGGCCATCTCCTGCTGCAGCTGCGCCTTGTCGTCCTTGTAGCGGTCCTGCAGCGCTTTCATCTTCGGCTGCACGGCGCGCATCTGCGCCATGGACTTGAACTGCTTCTGCGCCACGGGGAACAGCAGCAAGCGGATGATCAGCGTCAGCACGATGATGGCGAAACCGAAGTTGCCGACCATGCCGAACAACCAGATCAGCACCTGCCACATCGGCCAGGCAATCCAGCGGAACCAGCCCCAGTCGATGGCGAGGCCGAACTTCTGGACGCCCGCCTCCTGGTATTCGTCCAGCACGGCGCTTTCCTTGGCGCCCGCGAACAGACGGGTAGTGCGGCTGACGGTTTCGCCCGCAGGCACGTTGACCGCGTCATAGAGCACGACGGCAGCATATTGCTCGTTGCCCAGCGGCGAGAACCACGAGCGGCTGCCGCCTTCGCCGGGGATCAGCGCAGACATCCAGTAGATGTCGGTAAAGCCGATCCAGCCGACCTGGCCATCGAGGTTGGCCTGCTGGCCGGCCTCGTCGACGTCTTCATAGTCCCAGCCGAAGTCGACCGAATCGCCAGCATAGGCGATGGGGCCGGAGTGGACATTGAAATTGCTGGGGTCGGCATTGCTGCTGGAGCGGTTGATCAGCCCGCGCGGTGCCAGGGCGACGGTGCCTTCGCCGTTGTTGGTGACGCTCTGCTCCACCGTCAGCATGTACTTGTCGTCGATCGACACGGTCTGGCTGAAGACCTGGCCTTCGCCATTGTCCCAGGTGAGTCGGATGGGACTGTCCTGCGTCAGCGCGCCGCCTTCGGCCGTCCACACCGTCTGCGCATCGGGCGTGGTCACGCCTTCACCGACCCAGTCGAAGCGGGCGAAGTGCTGGCCTTCGGTATTGCGCGGCGCCATCAGCTGCACTGGGCCGCTGTCTTCGTCTACCGTCTGGCGGTGTGTCTTCAGCTCGATATCGTCGATGCGTGCACCGGCAAGGTTGATCGAGCCGAGAATTTCAGGGGCATCGATGTCGACCCGGTTGCCCGAAGCGAGCGCAGTCTGGACATCGACCAGTTCATCCGCGGCGACCATGTCGTCCGTCACGCTGCCGTCGACCTGCGTGGCCCCGCCTTCGCTGCTGGCGGCGGTAGCGGGATCGACTTCCGGTTCCGGATAGAAGGTCCGCATCGCGAAATCCCACCCAAACAGCAGGAGCGCGCTCAGCACGACGGCGAGAATAAGGTTACGCTGGTTGTCCAAGATCGAAATTCCGTCGCGGTTAATCGTTTTGCGTTGATTCGGGCACGGGATCGTAGCCGTGTCCCCCCCATGGATGGCAGCGCATTATACGCTTGGCGGCCAGCCATCCACCCCTGATTGCACCATGCTTTTCCAGTGCCTCGATGGCATAGGCGCTACACGATGGCTGGTAACGACAGGTTGGCGGCAGGATCCGGCTCGGGCCAAGCTGCCAGCCGCGCGCAACCAGGATGAACAGGCGCTTCACTTCTTGCTTCCGCGGCGCGGCCGGCGGGCGGGGTCGCCCTTGCCCTCGGCGGCGGCCTGCAGAACGTAGCCGAGTTCCTTGGCCATTTGCGCAAAGTCCCGCTCCACCCCGCTCTCGCGGCCGATCAGCACGTGGTCGTGATCGGGCAGGCCGTGTTCGGGCAAGGCGGCGCGCAGCAGCTCGCGAAAGCGGCGCTTCATGCGGTTGCGCACAACGGCATTGCCGATCTTCTTGGTCACGGTGATGCCGTAGCGAATCCCCGCCCCGTCATTGGGCCGCGTCAGCAGCACGAACCCCGGCCGCGCATTGCGCAGCCCCCGATTCGCCGCGAGGAAATCCGCGCGCTTGGTGAGGACGGAAATTGTCATGAAGGGGTAGATAGGGGCTCAGTCGCCATTTGTGGATGGCAGGCGCAAAAACGGGTCCCGAAAGGGACCCGCAAGGCCGACTGGCCACCCGCAGCGGGCGCAGCTACGCTGCGCGCCTAGCGAGGACGCTCGCGCGGAGGCGCGAGCGCAAAGATCAGGCGCTGAGCTTGTTGCGACCGCGACGACGACGGTTGCGCAGCACCTTGCGGCCACCAACAGTGGCCTTGCGGGCGAAGAAACCGTGGCGACGAGCGCGCACAAGGTTGCTCGGCTGGAAAGTGCGCTTCATGGTTCAGTACCTCGAAAATCGAATAAAAAGGGCCGCCAAACGAGAGGCGGCCTCACAGTGATGGCGCGCTTACTGAAGGACCGGCGCCAAGTCAAGATAAGCGAGGCGTGGACGCTCACCTTCTGCTGCGGGCGTTTCGGCGACATCGGACAGGTCGTCAACCCAGCCACGCATTTCAGCGCCGGTCAGCCAGCGCGCATCTTCGAATGGCACCGAATTGGTCATGGCGTAGAAGGCCTCCGCCTCGGCGCGGTCCATGCCCATTTCGACGTAGTAATCGAGGTAACGGCGGTGCTCCGGCGCCCCGGCAGGATAGTCCTCCGCCCCGCGTCCCCAGTCATCGAGCCAGCCGTGGACGGCGAACTCGCTGGCGGGGTCGATCTCGCGGGTGGCACCGGCGAGGAAGAGCTCGACCGCGCCCGAGCGGACCGACCCGCCGTTCTCGACCCGGGTGGCGATGCCGCGATCGCGAATCATCCTGCCCAAGGCCAGGTTGGCACGGTCATCGTGGGTGCCGGGCGCTTCGACGAATTCCAGCACGCCGACCTGCGGGTAGTGCTGCAGCAAGGCTGCAAACTGCGAAGGTGCGCGCGAATCGGTAACTCCGACCAGCGCAGCGGTCCGATCGTCGATCACGCGGAACGGGCCAAAGGCGGCCACGGCGGCCTGCTCGGTACGCTCCTGCAAGGGCGAGACATAGCGGCTGGCGGTCGTTTCCTCGACCACGATCCATTCCTCGGTCACGGTCACCGTCTGCGCAGCGGCAGGCGATGCCGCGCCCGCAACCGAAACGGCAAATAGTGCTCCTACGAGGGACAGTTTCCAGCGCATGCTCCCTCATCGCCCTCGCACACCTGCCGAAGTGCGAAGAGATGGGGTTTCGAGCCGGTTAACCGTGATGCCCCTCGACACCGACGGCCTGTGCGCTATCACCTTGGCGGAAAGGGGAATTCCGCTTGGTAGCACTGGTGCAAACGGTGGCCTATCTGGGGCTGGAGGCACGCTCGGTGGAGGTGCAGTGCCAGCTGGCTGCCGGGATGCCGCGCTTCACCATCGTCGGGCTGCCCGACAAGGCCGTGGGCGAAAGCCGCGAGCGAGTGCAGTCGGCGCTGGCTGCCATGGGCCTGTCATTACCCCCCAAGCGGATTACCATCAACCTCTCGCCCGCCGACCTGCCGAAGGAAGGCTCGCACTACGACCTGCCCATTGCACTGGCCCTGTTGGGCGCCATGGGAGTGGTCGATGCCGAAGAGCTGAGCGAGTGGCTGGCGGTGGGTGAACTGGCACTCGATGGCCGGATCGTGCCCTCGCCGGGCGTGCTCTTGGCAGCCCTGCACGCGAGCGAGAACGAACTCGGGCTGATATGTCCTGCGGCACAAGGGCCGGAGGCGCGATGGGCCAGCGGCGTCCGCGTCTGCGCCGCGCCGGACCTGGTCAGCCTGCTCGCCCACCTGGGCGGCAAGGCGGAGCTGGCCGAACCCGAGCCGGGCGAGGTCGACGACGCCCACCACGGGCCGGACCTCAAGCAGGTGAAGGGTCAGGAAACCGCCAAGCGCGCGCTCGAGATCGCGGCGGCGGGCGGACACAACCTGCTGATGAATGGCCCGCCCGGTGCGGGCAAGAGCCTGTTGGCCAGCTGCCTGCCCGGCATCCTGCCGCCACTGACCCCGGCGGAAGCGCTGGAAGTGAGCATGGTGGCCTCGGTCGCCGGTACGCTCGAAGGCGGCAAGATCAGCCGCACGCGTCCCTTCCGCGCACCGCACCATTCCGCCAGCATGGCTGCACTGACCGGTGGCGGCCTGCGCGTGCGTCCGGGCGAAGTCAGCCTCGCGCACCTCGGTGTGTTGTTCCTCGACGAATTGCCCGAATTCCAGCGTGCCGTGCTCGATTCGCTGCGCCAGCCGCTGGAGACCGGCAAAGTCGACGTCGCCCGCGCCAATGCCCACGTGGCTTATCCCGCCCGGGTGCAGCTGGTGGCGGCGATGAACCCGTGCCGCTGCGGACACCTGGGCGATCCGGCGCTGGCCTGCTCGCGCGCGCCCAAGTGCGCGGTCGATTACCAGAGCAAGGTGAGCGGCCCCATGCTCGACCGGATCGACCTGCATGTCGAAGTCGACCCTGTCAGTGCTGCCGACCTTTCCTTGCCGCCGCCTGCCGAAGGCTCCGCCGAAGTCGCCGCCCGCGTGGCTGCTGCCCGCAAGTTACAGACAGCCCGCGGGGTGCGCAGCAACGCGGAACTCGATGGCGAAGCGCTGGAAGAATATGCCACGCCTGATGACGCGGGCCGCAAGCTGCTGATGCAGGCCGCCGAAGCCATGCGGCTCTCCGCCCGCGGCTATACCCGCATGCTGCGCGTGGCGCGGACGATTGCAGACCTTGCAGGCAGCCACGAGGTGGGCCGGATCCACGTCGCCGAAGCGCTCAGCTACCGCCGCCAGCCTCCACGCGCGTGAATGGATTTGTCTTCGTAGCGCAGGTCAGCCTAGGGAACTGATTCGTGATTGCCCTGCTATTCCTGTCGCTGGCACTGGCCATGGATGCCTTCGCCGTCTCGCTCGTGCGCGGTGCTGCAGGCCAGCACTCGGTCCGCCGTGCATTGGAAACCGGCCTGGCCTTCGGCGTGGCGCAGGGCGTGATGCCCATGCTCGGCTGGGCGCTGGGCAGCCTGTTCCTCGTCTATATCGAGGCTTTCGACCACTGGATCGCCTTTGCCCTGCTCGCCTTCCTCGGCGTGCAGTTGCTGCGCGAAGGGCTGGGCAATGACGGTGACGATGACGACGTGCCGCCCGCAAGCTATTCCTACAAGGCGCTGTTCGCAGCTGCCATTGCCACCTCGATCGACGCTGGCGCGGCCGGGCTGACGCTCGACCTGTTCGGCTATCCGCCGCTGCTGTCCTGCCTGGTGATCGCCGCAGTGACGACCGCGCTGTGCGTACCGGCATACTGGTTCGCCGCCCGCGTCGGACCACGGCTGGGCAAGCGCGCGGAAGTGTTCGGCGGCCTCGTGCTGATCGGGCTCGGCATCAGGATCGTGGCCGAACACACCGGTTGGCTGTAGGGTTACGCTGCACGGGGGATTCTGGGGGGACATCCGATGGACTGGTTCAACGCCGCACTGCTGCTCCACGCCGGGGCCGTGGTCTATGTCATCGCCTTCCTGTTCCGCGACGAAGCCCTGATCCGCGGGTTCTCGGTGCTCGGGACACTGCTCTACATGGGTTATTACTTCTGGTACCCGGCAGAGCCGCTGTGGGATGCCATCGTCACCAGCACGATCTTCCTCGGTGCCAACGTGGTGGTGATCTTCATGATCCTGCTGGAGCGCACGACCTTCCGCCTCGGCGATGACGAGAAGCGCCTGTTCGAAGGCTTCTCCACCCTCACCCCGGGCGAGTTCCGCAAATTGCTGAAGCGTGCGACCTGGCATCAGTCCGACGGCAGCGATACGCTGACCGAAGCCGGCGTGCAGCCCGACCGCCTATTCTACGTGCTCGATGGCGACGTGCTGATCGAGAAGGACGGTACGCGTTTCCCGGTCAGCGATGGACGCTTCATCGGCGAGATCGGCTTTGTCCTTGAAGGCCCCGCCACGGGCACCGTGCGGGCCCCCGAAGGCACACGCTATGTCTCGTGGGAGACTGCGGACCTGCAACGTCTTGGGCGCAAGAAGCCAGCAATCGGTACGGCCCTGACGGCGCTGCTGGGCAAGGACCTTGCCCGCAAGCTGGGCGAGAGCGTGCAGCCAGCCGTACAGGCCTAGCAGCATTCCTCGGATTCTTCCGGCGGCTCTGCAGGAAAACCATCCTTGCTGTAGGCGCCGCTGTGCCGGTCGACTGGCTGGCCGACCTTGTCGGGTGTCTGCCAGCCCAGTTCGTGCCAGCTCAGTTCGCGTCCATCCTGCGCACGGATGGAGATCGGCTGCACCGGCTGGCCATCGCGGCAATCGACCAATACCAGCCCGGCATTGAAGCCTTCGGCATAGCGTTCGCCCCACTGGCGCAGTGCCAGCATGGCGGGCAGCAGGCCGAGGCCCTTTTCGGTCAGACGATATTCCACCTTGCGGCGGTCGGCCTCGCACGGCGTGCGTTCCAGCACCCCGTGCTGGACCAGGTTCGCGAGGCGATTGGACAGGATGTTGCGGGCGATGCCCAGCTCGCTGGAAAATTCCTCGAAATGGTAAAGCCCGTTGAAAGCGGCGCGCAGGATGAGGAACGACCAGCGTTCGCCCATCACTTCCAGCGCATGCGGCAAGCCGCAGCTCATTTCACGTAACGGTTCTCTAATTCCCATACGAATTGTCCATCTCTCCCGTCGTCCTACAGGCAAACGCGGGAAAGCCAAAAATATTTGCGAGAAAGGGTTGCGAATCGAAACTTAGAAGTTTAGGTCGCGATTCGCAACCAGTCTTGAACTGCAACCTACCAGTTTGTCAAAGGAGCCCTCGCATGACTCGCCGCACCACCTCCCTGCTCGCCGCCTTGCTTGCCCTGACCGGCACCTTCGCTCCCGTCGCGCTGCAGGCCCGTCCCGATGGCGCCTACTTCACCGCGCAGTTGGAAGCCCCGGCCAGCGAAGAACGCGTCATTGCCGGCGGCGTGGTGTTTGCTTGCGCTGGTACGACCTGTGTCGGTCCGCGCAGTAACACCCGCCCGCTGCGCGTCTGTTCGGAATTGCGTCGCGAAGTCGGCACCATCACCAGTTTCAATGCCGGCGGCGAGGACCTGGCGGAAGCACGCCTAGCCCGCTGCAACGGCTAATCGTCCATCCCTCCGCCGCTCTCCATTATCCGGCGGACACTCCTGAAGGCTCCGGCGCTTATCCGCCGGGGCCTTTTTTTAGGCGCTGAGGAGACCGAGGCGCAGCAGCGCGGCCTCGAGCGCCTCCGCCCCGGTGAAGACATGGCCATGCCAGCCGCGCGCGACGGCAGCGGCGATATTTTCCGCCTTGTCGTCGATGAACAACAGGTCTTGCGGCGGAAAGCCGAAACGCGCCTCGGCAAGGGCGAAGATCGCCGGATCAGGCTTGGCGACATTCTCGTGCCCCGAGACCACGATATCGCGGAACCCCTCGAACACCGGTTGGCTGGCGATGAACTCGTCCCAGAAATCAGGGCCGAAATTGGACAGGGCAAACAGCGGCACCTGCGCCGCCTTCAGCCGCGCAATCAGCTCCAGCGTGCCGGGAACATGTTCGGGGTAGGTTTCGCGGAAACGGGTCGCATAGGCGCGAATCAGGTCAGCGTGTTCGGGAAACAGCGCGATCCGTTCGGGCACCATCTCCGCGAGCGGACGGCCTGCGTCCTGCTCGTGATGCCACTCCTCGGTGACGACATTGGCGAGGAACCAGTCGAGCTGATCCGCGTCGTCGACCAGCTTTTCGTAAAGGTAGCGCAGGTCCCAGCGGACGATGACCCGACCAATGTCGAAAACGACGGCCTTGGGCGAACCCGCTTCAGACATGCAAAAAGCCCCCGTGGTGGCGGGGGCTTTGCAAGAGACCAGTGCCGCGCGAAAGCGGCACGGCGCGCATTAGCCCTGGCGGGCCTTGAAGCGGCGGTTGGTCTTGTTGATCACATAGGTGCGACCGCGACGACGAATCACACGGCAATCGCGATGGCGGTTCTTCAGCGACTTGAGGCTGTTGCGGATCTTCATGGTCTTTTCCCGAAAAAAAATCAGCACCGGAGATGCGCTCCGATGCCGCAATTTCAAGGCGGGCGGATAGTGCGGCCCGGAAATGAAGTCAACCTTCTCCGCGTATCACGGCCAGTTTGCGTTCCCAGGCGACGGCATGGGCGACAATTGCGTCCAGATCGGCGTGTTGCGGCGTCCACGGCAGGGTCGCCTTGATGCGCGACGGGTCCGAAATCAGCGAATCGGGATCGCCCGCGCGGCGCGGGGCCATGACCCGGTTGATCGTGCGGTTGGTCACCCGGTCCACGGCATCGAGCACCTCGAGCACGGAGAAGCCGCGGCCATAACCGCAGTTCATGGTCAACGAGCGTTCCGGCTGTTCGATCAGCGCCTCCAGCGCCAGCACGTGCGCCGCCGCCAGGTCACTCACATGGATATAGTCGCGTACGCCGGTGCCGTCGGGCGTGTCATAGTCCGTGCCATAGACCGAAACGCTCTCGCGCTGGCCGGTCGCGGCTTCCACCGCCACCTTGATCAGGTGCGTCGCGCCGGCGGTCGACTGGCCGCTGCGCGCCTGCGGGTCTGCCCCGGCAACATTGAAATAGCGCAGCGCACAGTAGTTCATCGCATGGGCTGCCGCCGTGTCGGCCAGCATCTGCTCGGTCATCAGCTTCGACCAGCCATAGGGGTTGATCGGGGCTCTGGGCGTATCCTCGGTCACTGCCGCGACATCGGGAATGCCGTAGGTCGCCGCTGTCGAGCTGAAGATCACGTGCGGCACGCCCGCCTTCACGACTGCCTCGATCAATGCGCGGCTCTTCGCCGTGTTGTTGTCGTAGTACTTGAGCGGTTCCTCGACGCTTTCGGGCACCACCACGCTGCCGGCGAAGTGCATCACTGCGCCGATCTGCTGCTCGGTAAAGATGCGCGCCAGCAGCTCGCCGTCGGCAATGTCGCCTTCATAGAAAGGCACACCGTCAGGCACGGCAAAGCGGAAACCCGTCACGAGGTTGTCGATCACCGAGACCGGCCAACCGGTATCCCGCAGGGCCAGCACGGCGTGGCTGCCGATATAGCCGGCACCGCCGGTAACAAGGACATGGCATTTATCGCTCATGGCCCGCGCGCCTAGCATGTTTGGGTGAAACGGCAATTAAGGTAAGAACATAAGCAACGCGTCATTCATGGACGCCATGCCTTGGAGAGCCCATGCGAAACCACCTCTTCCTTCCCGCCCTTGCCGCCGGCCTGTTGCTGGCAGGCTGTGCCACCCCCGCTTACGTCTCGCCGGTCGAGGTGACGCGCTTCGTCGGCCAGAGCGACCGGTTCCTGGGCGCAGGCACCATCCAGATCGTGCCCGCACCGGGGCTCGATGCCGAGAGCATCGAGTACGGCTTCTATGAGGATGCCGTGCGGATGGAGCTTGAACGGCTCGGCTACCGGGTGGTGCTCGTGAACGGCGGCCAGATCGCGCAGATCGCTGTCGACGAGTACGTCTCGGCGCCAGCCGGTCGCCGCAGCCCGGTGAGCGTTGGCGCTGGCGGATCGACCGGCACCTATGGCTCCGGCGTCGGGCTCGGCATCGGCTTCAACCTCGGCGGGCAGCCGAGCGAGCGGATCGAGCGCGAAGTGGCGGTTGCCATCCGACCGGGCGACGGCGGGCAGAACCTGTGGGAAGGCCGCGCCACCATGACCGCCACCGCCAACAGCGACTTCGCCACCGCCTCGCAGGCCGCTCCGAGAATTATATCGGCGCTGTTTTCGGGGTTTCCTGGAACATCGGGTGAGACTATCGCGGTCGAATGATTACATCTGATATCAAAATCGATGCCGCTTTCGACAGCGGCAACATCGAGGTCGTTTCCGTCTCCGGCGCCAGCGCGACGCTGCGCATTCCCAAGGACCACATGAGCGAATTCGCCCAGTGGTTCCACTTCCGGGTCTCGGGCGCTGCTGGCCGCGAAGTCGTGCTGACCTTCGTCAACCTGAAGGAAAGCGCCTATCCCGCCGGCTGGCCGGACTACCGCTGCTGCGTGTCCGAAGACCGCGCCTTCTGGGGCCGTGCCGAGACCACCTACGATGAAGCGACCGGCAACGGCACCATGACCGTGCGCTACACGCCCGCTTCCGACATGGCCTGGTTCGCCTATTTCGCCCCCTATTCGATGGAGCGCCACTTCGACCTCGTCGCCGAAGCTGCCTCCAGCGAGGGCGTGACCCATCGCCGCCTCGGCGAAACGCTCGACGGCCGCCCGATCGACTGCCTCGAAATGGGCACCGGCGACACGCAGGTCTGGCTCTACGCACGCCAGCATCCCGGCGAGACGCAGGCCGAATGGTGGATGGAAGGCGCGCTGGAAGTGCTGACCGATCCCACCGACACCGTCGGCCGCGTGCTGCGCGACAAGTGCCGCTTGCACGTCGTGCCCAACGCCAACCCCGACGGCAGCTTTCGCGGCCACCTGCGCACCAATGCCGTGGGCACCAACCTCAACCGCGAATGGGACACTCCGACGGCGGAGAAATCACCGGAAGTGCTCACCATCCGCAATGCCATGGACGAAACTGGCGTCGATGTTGCCATGGACGTCCACGGTGACGAGGCGATCCCGGCGGTCTTCCTGGCGGGCTACGAAGGCATCCCCGGCTGGACCGAGGAACGCGGCGAGCTGTTCTACCGCTACGAGCGCCTGCTCGACCGCCGCACGCCCGATTTCCAGACCAAGCTCGGCTATCCCAAGTCCGCGCCCGGCAAGGGCAACCTGTCGATGAGCACCACGCAGGTTGCCGAACGCTTCGGCGCCATGTCGATGACCATCGAGATGCCCTACAAGGACAACCACGAGTGGCCGGACGAGGCGCAGGGCTGGAGCCCCGAACGCTGCAAGATGCTTGCGCGTGACTGCCTTGCCGCACTGGTCGAGTGGCTCGACGGGGCGGACGCCTAGGTCTTCTCAGGGCTGGACCACCACCCAGCGCAAGGCATTGTCGCTGCTTTCTCCGCGCAGGTGGGTGGTCGCGGTCCACAGCGTCCACGGGCGCAAGGCATATTCGGGCTCGAGGAAGTCGCGTTCCAGCCACAGGTTGCGCTCGATCCGCGTGGCAATGCCGTAGGCGTCCTCGAAGGTGCGCGACACCTTGAGGACCACCGGCTGGCCGGTATGGCCCTCGACCTGGTTGATAAAGGTGGTCAGCTCGCTTTCCAGCCCCGCCTCGATGATCGGGTCGCCGCAGTCGCTGGCCAGCTTGTCGAGCGCGATTGCGGGCGGCAGCATCCGTGCATCGCGCGGCACGATGGTGACGAAGTTGGCCGCCTGCCGCTCTGCCGGAATGCACGGGTCATAGGCATGGACCACGCCGTGCGGCAGCATGGCATCGCTGGCCATGGCGAGGTTGCGCGGAAAGCTCGCGTCCCGGTCACCCGCCCCGCTGCTGGCTTCGAGGTAGACGAAGTCCGCCCCCGTCGCGCGCAGGGCGTTGAAGTCTACCGCGCCGTCTGCGGCCCCTACCAGCGCACCCTGCACCGGGTAGCTGGCGCGCGCCGGCTGCCAGCGCATGGCTTCCCACCAGCCCCAGCCAGCCGCCAGCATGGCTGCCAGCAGCAGCAAGGCGACTATTCGCCAGCGCCAGACGGTTTTGCGCTTTCGACCCATGAGCGACCCGTGAAAGAGGTGAAGTGATTCAGGCCTTGATATGCAGCACGCAGATCAGCGTGAAAAGGCGGCGCGCGGTTTCAAAGTCGGTTTCGACCTTGCCTTCGAGCGCATCGAGCAGGTGCCGCGTGCCGCGATCATGGATCGCGCGGCGAGCCATGTCGATCGTCTCGATCTCCTGCGCCGAGGCGCGCCGCAGGGCCTTGTAATACGAATCGCAGATGGCGAAGTAGTCGCGGATCGAACGGCGCATGCGCGCCATCCCAAGGCCGATGGTTCCCGCTGCTGCTCCCTCACGGTCCTTGAGGTGCCAGGCCAGCATGCCATCAATCACTTCGAGGTGGACCTGCCACGGCCCCGCATGGCCATCGCTGCTCGCGCGCAAGGGCCTGAAGAGGTTGTCCTCGACGAGGTCGCGCAAGGCCACCTCGCGTTCCTGCTCGATCTCTTCATTGCGCGCGATGACGGTCGCTTCGTCGAGCGTGATGGCATCGATACGGTTGTCGTCAGCAGCGGACATTGCGCGGCCCTGATGCCCCAGCCATGGGTGTCGTGGCAAACACGAAAAGCCGCGCGACAAGTGTTCTCCCCGCTTTCCACAGGCCGCGAACCGCAACTTTGGCAATGTCAATCTTGCGGTCGGACCGGCAGGGGAGCATCAGGGGGCGATGGCCGACCAAGACCTCCTGATCCTCAAAGACAGCAAGACCTCCAGCGATACCCCGAAGGGTCGCTCCCTGCCGGCGAACCTGGAGGCGGAAGCCGCCTTCCTGGGCGCCGCACTGATCGACAACCGCGTACTGGAGGAATTGCCGGTGGAGCTGCGCGCCGCGCACTTCTTCGCCCCCATCCATGCGCGCATCTACGACCGGATCGTGACCCTGGTGGACCGCCAGATGGTGGTAACGCCGGTCACGCTCAAGCCCCATTTCGAAGGCGACGAGGCACTCGCCGAGCTCGGCGGCACGGGCTATCTCGCGCAGCTGACGGCGGACGGCCAGGGCCTGCTCGCCCCGCGCGAACTGGCCCAGCAGATCTACGACCTCGCCCTGCTGCGCGAACTGGTCGGCGTGGGCCGCGAACTGGTTGAGGGCGCGCTCGACACCAGCGAGGACGTGCGCCCGCAGACCCAGATCGAGAACGCCGAGGCCCGCCTGTTCGAAGTCGCCGAAGGCGCCACCAGCGAGAAGGCCGGCGTCGCCTTCCGCAGCGCCTCGATGGAAGCGATCCGGCTGGTCGAAGCGGCAATGAATTCGGGCGGCGGCCTGTCCGGCAAGACCACCGGCCTTGCCACCATCGACAACAAGACCGCCGGCCTGCACAGTTCCGATCTCATCATCCTCGCCGGGCGTCCCGGCATGGGCAAGACCTCGCTCGCCACCAACATCGCCTTCAACTGCGCCGAAGAGCACATGCGCTGGCAGCAGGACGGCGGACAGCACAATTACGGCGCACCCGTGGCCTTCTTCAGCCTCGAAATGTCGAGCGACCAGCTGGCCACGCGTATCCTTGCCGAACAGGCAGAGATCTCGTCCGAGGCCCTGCGCTCGGGCAAGCTCAAGCGCGAGGAATTCCATGAGCTGGCCGCCGCCTCGCAAAAGCTGGCGAACCTGCCGCTGTACATCGACGATACGCCGGCACTGTCGATCTCCGGCCTGCGCACCCGTGCGCGGCGGCTGAAGCGGCGTCATGATATCGGCCTGATCGTGGTCGACTACCTGCAGCTGCTGCAAGGTTCCGGTCGCGCGCAGGACAACCGCGTGAACGAGATTTCCGAGATCAGCCGCGGCCTGAAGACATTGGCCAAGGAACTCAACGTGCCGGTGATCGCCCTGTCGCAGCTCAGCCGTGCGGTGGAGCAGCGCGAGGACAAGCGCCCCATGCTTTCCGACCTGCGCGAATCGGGCTCGATCGAGCAGGATGCCGACATGGTCTGGTTCATCTATCGCGGCGACTACTATCACGAGGCCCTGCGTCCCGACATGCCGAGCGAGACCAGCTCGGAAGCCGAAAAGGAGAAGTACCGCGTCTGGGAAGACCGCTACCTCGAGCTGCGCAACAAGGCGACGCTGATCGTCGCCAAGCAGCGCCACGGCTCCACCGGCAACGTCCCGCTGCTGTTCCAGAGCGAGTTCACCAAGTTCACTTCGCCCAACATGAAGGACTATTCGGACTACGGGTTCGAATAGGCGTCACGGCCCGCAGCGCCAGAAGCCTTGCTCGGTTGCCATGTCGCCGAGGTGATCGATGCTCAACCGCGCTCGATATAGCGGGGCTTCAGGGGCAACGGGCGGCTCTGCGACAAGCGGTTCAGCAGCAAGGCGTACGATTACCAGTTCGGTATCTTCGGCAGTGAAGCTGCCGCCTTGGGACAAGGCCGCAAAACCCGTCCCTTCGTGAGCGACCCGGATCGTCTCGCTGCCGGTCTTGAACAGGCCGCGCGCGGGCTCCGTGCCTTGCTCTACACTGGTGGCAATGAATAGCGCCTCGCCGGTCGGCTCACGCGAGAATACGCATCCCAGTTCGCCGCCAAGATTGCCGACGGCGATCTCGACCTGCGACAGCGGCTGCAATCCTAGGCTGGCTGGCGGCATGGGCGGCGCTTCATCTTCGATTCGCGAATCCGTCCGCTCGACACTCGGTGCATCCGGTTCCTCGACATCATCGACCGCGGGGGCCGCGGGTTCGGCGGAACAGGCAGCAAGGGACAGGACGGACAGCGAGGCAATTAGCTTGATCATGCCTGATCAACGCCTGGGCGCGGCCAGGTTTCCAACTCATGGTCGCCGGCGGCCTGCCGCGCGCGAAAATCTTGACTTTTGCGGACCTGCCACCTAGGTGCGCCTTTCGGATTTCCGCACAACCTGTTTGATTGGAGTGTCCCATGGCGCGCGTTACCGTCGAAGATTGCGTCGACAAAGTTCCCAACCGTTTCGACCTCGTCCTGCTCGCTGCCCAGCGTGCGCGCGAGATTTCGGGCGGCGCCGAGCTGACCATCGACCGCGATCGCGACAAGAACCCGGTCGTTGCCCTGCGCGAGATCGCCGAACAGACGATCAAGCCCAAGCACCTGCAGGAATCGCTGGTGCAGTCGCTGCAGACCATCCTGCCGGACGAAGAAGACGAAGCCGACGACATCGGTTCGCTGAGCCAGTCGGCCGAGGCCATGCGCCTTTCGGCCGCCGCTCCGACCCGCTCGACCTCGATCGGTGCCGACTACGACGGCTGATCGCCAAGTCGTTTGACTGGAAAACCAAGGGGCTGCGCCGCGAGGCGCGGCCCTTTTGTTTTGCCCCACGACGGCACGGAAGAGGTCACACGGTTGCACAGGGCGCCCCGGCACATGATAGCTTGCCCTCGATGGCAGTCATTGCAGTCTACAGCGCCAAGGGCGGCGTCGGGAAAACGACGATAGCGGCTAACCTTGCCTGGTGCGCCGCCACGATTTCATGCCGCAAGACGCTGTTGTGGGACCTCGACGTCGCGGGCGGCGCAGGCTTCCTGTACGGGATCGAACCCGACGGCAAGCGGGCCCGTTCTGTCTTTGCGCGCGACGTGAAGCCCGGGCAGGCGATCGTGAACAGCGGCTATGACCGACTGCACCTGCTGCCCTCCGATGACAGCCTGCGTGAACTCGATTCGGTCTTTGCCCGCATCGGCAAGCGCAAGCAGCTCCTCAAGCTGACGCAGGCCTTGTCGAAGAAGTACGAGCGGATCATTCTCGACTGTCCGCCCGCGCTCGGCCAGATCAGCGCCCAGGTGATGCGCGCTGCCGACCTGGTGATCGTACCGCTGCCGCCCTCGCCGCTGTCGACCCGCGCCTTCGACCTGGTGGTGCGCGAGATCAAGACCCACGCCAAGGTCCACCCGCCAATCCTGCCGGTGCTGTCGATGATCGACATGCGCCGCAACCTGCACAAGGCCGCGCGCGAGGCGAACCCCAACTGGCCGGTGATCCCGCTGTCCAGCGCGGTCGAACAATGCGCCGTGCGGCACCAGCCGGTGGGCGCCTTCGCGCCGAGCAGCCCTTCCGCGCGCGGGTTCGGGCAGCTGTGGGCCGCGATCGAGCGCAAGCTCACCAAGCGCTGAGGCTAGTCCTTGCGGAACGGCAGCAGCAGGCTGAAGCCGAGTCGCGCCGTCTGGTCCCCGCGCCATTCACCGAGACCGATGGGCATGGTCTCCTGCGGCTCTTGCGCCCGCGCGTTGTAGGTGCCGAACAGCCGGTCCCAGCCGGACAGGAAAGTGCCGTAATTGCTGTCGGTCTCCGGCTGGCGTTCGGAGTGGTGGACGCGGTGCATGGTCGGCGTGACCACAAACCAGCGCACCACGCGCTCGAGGCCGGACGGCAGGGACAGATTGGCATGCGTCCACAAGGTCAACACGGCAAAGCCCGTTTCGAACACGAAGACCGCGAAGACCGGAGCACCCAGTGCCGCGACCACGGCGCCCTTGTAGGCCGTCGACAGCACGATCTCGACCGGGTGAAAACGCGCCGCCGTGGCCACGTCGAAGTCGCGGTCCGTGTGGTGGACGCGGTGCAGCCGCCACAGCAGCGGCACGCGGTGCGTCGCCCAGTGCTGCAGGAAGATCGCCAGGTCCAGCGCCAGCACGGTTACAGCGAACGCGAGCCACGACGGCACCTCCACCATGTTGAACAGGCCCCAGCCGCGCTCTGCTGCCAGCATGGCCATGCCGACCATGGCCAGCGGCAGCAACAGGCGCACCGCCAGCGTGTCCACGGCGAAGAGGGCGAGGTTGGCAAACCAGCGCTTGCCCTTGGCCTGGCTGGCGCGGCGGAAGGGCAGTGCCAGCTCGAGCAAGGCAAGCAGGACGAAAGCGCCAGCCATCACCAGCAGGCCCAAGAGCGGCGCGTCGATGGCAGGCATGTCCATCCGTTCCATGTGGCCCTGTCGCCACGGCAACTCAAGTGGCCCCGCGCCGAAGGCGCACGTCATTGCACTGCACCATAGCCGCCGATAACATGGGCGCTCCAAACAGGGGTCAGGGCATGAGCGAAATTCTCGGCGGCGTGGGTTCGGTAGTCGAAGGCGGGCTGTTGTCGCGGGCGCTGGAACCCGATTCCGGGGCCAAGGAGCCTCACCCCAACCAGCCCGAGAATTGCCTCAACTGCGGCACCAAGCTGGAAGGCGCCTATTGCCATGCCTGCGGGCAGCAAGGCCATATCCACCGCACGATCGGCGCATTCGGGCACGATCTGCTGCATGGTGCGCTGCATCTTGAAGGCAAGCTCTGGCGAACCCTGCCCATGCTCGCGTTCAAGCCCGGCGCGCTGACCCGCCGCTATGTCGAAGGCGAACGCGCCCGCTTCGTATCTCCGATGGCGTTGTTCCTGTTCGGCGTGTTCCTGATGTTCGCCGTGTTCCAGATGGTCGGCTTCACCGCACCGACGGACCTGCCCGGCGGCGAAGCGGTCGAGAGCAACATCGCCGATGCCCGGGCCAATGCCCGCGCCGAGATCGAGAGGCTGCAGGAGCGACTTGCAACCGACGATCTCTCCCCGGCGGAACGGGCAGAGCTGGAAAACGAGATGGCTCTGCTCAACCAACTGGTCTTGGGTACCGGCATTGCAGACGAAGAGGGCGTGAGCGACGCGGCTGCTGACGGCTCCGCCGAAGGAATCGACGCGGGGCAGGAAGAAGACACCGGCCAGGTCGGGGTCGTGGCTGGCGGCGACATCAGCGACCAGGCCTCTATCGTCCGGGCGGATTTCTCCGATCTGGCGGGCAGCGACACCGGCGTCGGCTGGCTCGACACGGTGATCCACAAGTGGCGCGATAACCCCAGCCTGATGCTCTACAAGTTGCAGGCAAACGCCTACAAGTTCTCCTGGCTGCTGATCCCGATCTCGATCCCCTTCGTCTGGCTGCTGTTCTTCTGGAAGCGCCGCTTCCGCGGCTACGACCACGCCATCTTCGTCACCTACTCGCTCAGCTTCATGACGCTGCTGTTCATCCTGGCATCGGTGCTCGGCCAGGTCGGTGTCCCCTTCGGCTTCCTCATCACCGCCGTGCTGATCATCCCGCCGATCCACCTCTACAAGCAGCTGCGCGGCGCCTACCAGCTGCGCCGTTTCTCGGCCTTCTGGCGCCTGATGATGCTGAGCCTGTTCATCTGGGTCATCGTCTTCCTGTTCATCCAGGTCCTGTTGCTGCTCGGCCTGTTCTGAGCCCTACTCGGAACGACAAAGGGCGGCGCATCGCTGCACCGCCCTTCCGTGTTTTCGTGCTGTAGGAAAGGCCTAGGCGCCTTGCGGTGCCTCACTCGATTCCGGGCCGCCGCCGAAGCGCTTGCCGGCCTTGGGCACCAGCGAGCCCTGCGACGGCTGCACCGGGATCGGGCCGCTCGGCGCATCCGGACGGTCGATCTTGCCGTCTTCCATCAGCTGGTTGATCTCGTCACCGGTCAGCGTCTCGTATTCCAGCAGGGCCTGGGCGAGCAGGTGGAGCTTGTCCTCCTTCTCGGTCAGCACGTCGGTAGCGCGCTTGAGGCCCTTTTCGACCAGGTCCTTGATCTCGGCATCAATCAGCTTGTTGGTCTCCGCACCGGCCATCGTCCGGGTGGTCTGGCCCATGCCGAGATAGCCTTCCTGGCTCTGCTCGTACTGCAGCGGGCCGAGCTTGTCCGACATGCCCCACTTGGTGACCATGTTGCGAGCAAGGTCGGTGGCATACTGGATATCGCCCGATGCGCCCGAGCTGACCTTGTCGTGGCCGAAGATGATCTCTTCGGCGACGCGGCCACCCATGGCCACGGCCAGGTTCGCGTGCATCTTGTCGCGGTGGTACGAATAGTTGTCGCGTTCGGGCAGGCGCATCACCATGCCCAGCGCACGACCGCGCGGGATGATGGTGGCCTTGTGGATCGGGTCCGACGCGGGCTCGTTGAGCGAGACGAGCGCGTGACCGGCCTCGTGATAGGCGGTCATCTTCTTCTCGTCCTCGGTCATCACCATGGACTTGCGCTCGGTGCCCATCATCACCTTGTCCTTGGCGTCCTCGAACTCCTGCATGGCGACCAGCCGCTTGTTGCGGCGCGCGGCCAGCAGGGCAGCTTCGTTGACGAGGTTGGCAAGGTCCGCGCCGGAGAAGCCGGGGGTGCCGCGGGCGATCGTACGCGGGTTCACGTCAGGTGCCAGCGGCACCTTCTTCATGTGCACCGCCAGGATCTTCTCGCGCCCATCGATATCGGGGATCGGTACCACCACCTGGCGGTCGAAACGGCCGGGACGCAGGAGTGCCGGGTCCAGCACGTCGGGACGGTTGGTGGCAGCGATGATGATGATGCCTTCGTTGGCTTCGAAGCCGTCCATCTCCACCAGCAGCTGGTTCAGCGTCTGCTCGCGTTCGTCGTTGGAATTGCCGATGCCGTTGCCGCGATGGCGACCCACGGCGTCGATCTCGTCGATGAAGACGATGCAGGGCGCGTTCTTCTTCGCCTGCTCGAACATGTCGCGCACGCGGCTGGCGCCGACGCCGACGAACATCTCGACGAAGTCGGAGCCCGAGATGGTGAAGAAGGGCACGCGCGCCTCACCCGCGATGGCGCGGGCCAGCAGCGTCTTGCCGGTACCGGGCGAGCCCACCAGCAGCGCGCCCTTGGGGATCTGGCCGCCGAGCTTGGAGAAGCGCTGCGGGTCCCTCAGGAACTCGACGATTTCCTGCAGCTCCTCGCGCGCTTCGTCGATGCCGGCCACGTCCTCGAAGGTGACGCGGCCCTGCTTCTCGGTGAGCATCTTGGCCTTGGATTTGCCGAAGCCCATGGCTCCCGACCCTCCGCCTTTCTGCACCTGTCGCAAGGCAAAGAAGGCGATACCCAGGATCAGCAGGAAGGGCAGCGCCTGGATCAGCACCACCAGCAGCAGCGGGGTCTGTTCGGGCGTGGTGCCGGAGTAGTCGACACCGGCCGCTTCGAGCTGGGTCGTCAGGTTGGGATCGGGGACAGGCGTGGTCGAGAAACGTTCGTCGTTCTTGAGCACACCGGTAATGCGGTCGGAGGCGATGACGACGCTGTCGACGCTGCCTTCGGCCACCTTGTCCTTGAAATCGGAATAGAGGATCGGCGTTCCGGCGGGCTCGCGCGGGCCGCCGAACATGGTCACCGCCAGCAACAGGGCCAGGAAGATGCCACCCCAGACAAGCAGGCTTTTCACCCAGGGGTTGCCGCCTCCGCCGTTGTCTTCTGGCTCGCGATTGTCACTCATTGCGCAGGATCCTTTCGAAAGGCCAATGTAGGATGCGCCGGGTGAATGGCAAGCTAACGCGGTACAGGCTTTGGGCGAGGTCTCAGGGGCAAGGTGTTACAGGTGTGACAGTGTCCTGTGGCAAAACTGCGCGAGGGCAGTGCTCGGCCGCCAAGGCGGGCAGGAAGCGTGGTTTTCTGCGGGTTTCGACATGGCGGGACCAATGGACCCGCGCACGACCTGTAGGAAAGTCTAGCGCGTACGGGCGAGGATCACGCGGTCATCGAGGTCAGCGCCCTGCTGGCCGGTCACCTGCACCAGCGCCTCGAATGCCTCGCCATCAGCCACCTCCGCCAGTTCGCCATCGAGGTCACCCGCCACGATCGGGCTGATGCCGCGCAGGCCGGTTTCGCGTTCGCTGGCAATCACCACCACCCGCGCCCCGGTGCGGGCGGTGAAGGCGCTGACGTAGGCATAGTCACGATAGAAGGCGGGCGAGGCGAGCGTGCGTGCCTCGTCGCTGGTCCAGGTCTGGCCGCTTTCGCGGTCCACCAGCTCGTCATAGCTTTCGCCCACGCGCAGGCTGCTGCCGGCAAAGACGCCTTCCTCCAGCAGCCCCATGCCCGACAGCAGGCCGACATAGACCACGTCGTAGCGGTTGAGCATGTCCGGTTCGAGTTCGCTGGAGGCGATCACGGTGACGTCCTTGCCCGCTTCGGCGAGCACCGGGATTACCTGCTGCATGCCGTAGGCAGTAGCTACCGGCAGGTACGTCAGCCCCACGTCTTCGGCATAGCCGTAGCGATCCGGTTCGGCTTCCATCATTGCGGCGAGCTCGGCTTCGGAATCGACGCGAAAGTCGCGGATCAGGCGGCTCTGCTCGGGCCGCACCGGGTCGATCTCGCCGTAGATGTAGTAGTCGCCCAGCACGAGCAGCACGGGCCGGTCGGAATCGATAATCGGTTGCCAGATGGCGTTGCGGGCGGAGGACATGGTCATGCCCCACAGCACCGCCGCCACCATTATCAGGCCGATTGCCGCAACCGCGATGCGGGGCGAGAACGGCCACTGTCTAGACGTCTCCACCGCTGGCGGTGGGGCAGCCTGCCCCGCGTCCAGCCGCAGCGCGTAGATGCCCGAGGGCAGCTCGATCCTCGGTTCACCTGCCGCATCGCCACGTGCGGCGTAATGATCATCCAGCTTCTTGCGCAGCCGGTGGACGTAAACCCGCACCGTTGCATCGTCGGCATCGGCTTCGACCTGGCCGAATACCTCACGGGCAATCTCTTCCTGCGAGGCGCTCTCGGCATCCGGGCCGCGGGCGGCGAGGAAATCGAACAGGTCGCGCAGGCGCCCGCTTGCGCCAGGCACTTCTGCCGCGTGCAAGCGCGCGATTTCCGCTTCGAATTGACCTGTAACGTCCATGTAACGTGCCGATTACCGTAATTTACGGTGCGTGGCGAGCGCGCACCGGTCATCCCCCTGATTGACTTTGACCAATCAGAAAACGGACCAGATGAAAAGCCCCTTTGGAACTACCTTGCTGGCGTCGGCCAGCGCCTTGCTCTTCGCCACCCCTGCCCTCGGCCAGGACGCGGAGGAACAAGCCTCGACGGACGAAGCCGGAACGAGCGATGCCGAGCAGTTCAACGTCGTGCGCGACGAGGCGACGGGGAACATCATCTACGTCTTCGGCCGCGGCGAACGCCGCATCGGCACGGCGGGCGCGGCCAGCGAAGGCGGCGTTGCCGGCGCGGATATCGAAGTGCGCCCGTTCCTGCGGCCCGGCGAATTGCTGGAGGCAACCCCGGGCCTGATCGCCACCCAGCATTCCGGCGGCGGCAAGGCCAACCAGTTTTTCCTGCGCGGCTTCAACCTCGACCACGGCACCGACCTGTCGCTCTACATCGACGACATGCCGATGAACTTCCGCACCCACGGCCATGGCCAGGGCTATCTCGACGTCAACGGCCTGATCCCCGAAAGCGTGGCGCGGGTCGATTACCGCAAAGGACCCTACCGCGCCGATGCCGGCGATTTCAGCTTCGTCGGCTCGAGCATGGTGACCACGGTCGACACCTTGCAGCCCTTCGCCACTGCCGAAGTCGGCTCGTTCGGCTATCGCCGCTTCGTCGCAGGCGGTTCGGTGGCGGTCGGCTCCGGCGATCTGCTGGCGCTGGGGCAGGTGAAGCTCAACGACGGGCCGTGGGAACTGCCCGAGGACTTCACCGGCTACATGGGCCTGCTGAAGTACTCCGCGCCACTGGGAGAGGGCGATTTCCAGGTCTCGCTCAATATCTATGACGCAAGCTGGAATCCCACCGAGCAACTGCCCGAACGCTTGGTCGGCACGCCCTTGTGCGAGGATCGCTTCTGCTCGCTGGAGGACAGCCTTACCGGCTACACCGAGCGGCAGATCCTGACCGCCAACTACCAGTCCGAGAACTGGCGCGTCACCGGCTATGTCCAGCACTACGACTGGAGCCTGCTGTCGAACTTCACCTACTTCCTCGAAGACCCGGTGAACGGCGACCAACTGCGCCAGTACGACGCGCTGTGGACCTATGGCGGGCGGATCGAGCACACCCGCGAAGTCGGCGACCGGCTGGTGCTGCGCGCCGGGGCGGAAGGACGCTACGACGATATCTCGCGCGTCGGCCTCGACGAGACCATTGAAGGGGTGAAGGAATTCACTGTCGGCGCCTTCGCCGTCGATGAAGCGTCGCTGGGCCTGTACGGCGAATTCGAATGGCGCCCCATCGACCGGCTGATGATCATCGGCGGCGTCCGCAACGACTGGTACAATTTCGAGACGCGCGCGCTCGAAGGCCCGGTCAGCTGGTCCGGCGATGTTTCGGACGACGCCCTGGGCGTGAAGATCGGCGCCAACTACGAGCTGGTCGACGGAATCGCGGTCTATGCCAATTACGGCGAGGGCTTCCACTCCAACGACGCGCGCGGGGTGACCAACCCCGTCGATCCCGCTCCCGGCCTGATCGAAGGCGATTTCCAGGAAGTCGGCCTCCGCTTCGAGCGCGGGGGCCTGATCTTCACCGGGGTCTACTGGTGGTCGGGCATCGAGAGCGAGCTGATCTACGTCGGCGATTCGGGCGCGGTCGAACCGAGCGATCCCAGCACCCGCCACGGCTACGAGCTGACCGCCTTCTACAAGCCGAATAACTGGCTGGCGATAGACGCGGTCTGGACCGGCAGCACGGCGCGCTTCACCGGCCTGCCCGATGGCCAGAACTATGTTCCCGGCGCGCTGGAAAGCTCCGGCGAACTGGGCGTGGCAGCGATCTTCCCCGAAGTGAATGCTGCCTTCCGCCTGCGCTATCTCGGCCCCCACGCACTGATCGAGGACAACTCGCAGCGCGGCGCCAGCACGCTGCTTGCCAATGTCCGTATCGCCTGGACGCCCGAGAATTTCGGTGGCTTCGAATTCCACGCGGAGGTGCTCAACCTGTTCGATTCTGACGACGACGATATCGACTATTATTACGAGACCCGCTTCCCCGGCGAACCCGCCGAAGGCGTGCTGGGCCGCAACAGCCGGATTGTCGAACCGCGCCAACTGCGCGTGGGGGTATCCCGCCGCTTCTGATTCGTCCCCCGCAGGCTGGCAGCGCATTGCGGGCGCTGCCAGCCTGACCCCCGAAGCCCCGCCTGCCGCATGGTGCAGGCGGGGCTTTTCCTTTCTAGCCAATGGTTTATGCGGACGAAAGTCAAGCGAGGCAATCACTTTGTCAACTCTGCTTGACACAAGCAACAACGATGTCTAGCTTCCTTTACATCAGATCAAAGGAGCTTGACATGAAAAGCATCATCAAGGCGCTGGGATGGGCAGCACTTATCCTTGCCGTTTCGCTCGCCGGGAATGCCGGCCTGCTGTCGGGGGATATGACCAGGACGCTCATCATCGTCCTGCCGGTGATGGCCATCCTCACCTTGCGCGGCCGAGGCGGCTGCCTGCCCTGCCCGCTTGTCCGCAGCGGAGAACAGCAATGAGCTTTGCCAACCGCGCCAAGCCGGAAAAGCTGCGCTATCTCGTCCGGATTTCCATCGCGCTCGCCATCTATCTCGGCTCGCTCTTCGCCGCCGAGATCCTGATCGAGGATCGCGGCATGACAGGGTGGCCGGCCTATGTGCTGGCTGCCCTGCCCGGCCTTTCCTTTGCTGCCATATTCTGGATTTTCGTCCGCCTGATCGTGGAGGAGCGCGACGAGTTCTTCCGCATGCTCTACGTGCGCCAGATGATGGTCGCGACCGGCCTGGCGCTGACCGCGGCGGCGATCTGGGGCTTCCTCGAAACCTACCTGCCCGTGCCGCATATCCGCGCCTTCTGGTGGCCGACCATCTGGTGCTTCGGCCTTGGCATCGGGGCGATCTACAACAAGATCACCATGGGCTCTTTCGGGGAGTGCTCATGAAGAACCGCCTGCGCGTCCTGCGGGCCGAGCGCGAATGGAGCCAGCAGCAGCTGGCAGACGCGCTCGAGGTTTCGCGCCAGAGCGTCAACGCCATCGAGACCGGCAAGTACGACCCCAGCCTGCCGCTGGCCTTCCGCATCGCCGACGTCTTCGGACTGGCGATCGAGGAGATTTTCCTGCGCGACTAGGCCAGGTCTTGCGGCAAGGGCACGGTCACGCCGGCTTGCCGTGCGATCATCTCCACCCATTGCCGGACCTGGCCAATCTCCTCATCCGGCACCGGGGCAGCATTGACGCCGGAACCTTGCGCTTCGCCGTCAGCGAAATCGCTGCCCAGCTTCGCATGCTTGCTGAACAGCGGCCCGCCAACCACGCTTTCGATGTGCGCCGCATCGAAAGCGTGGCCAGCATGTTCGAACACCCGCGCAATGGTTTCGGCCCGCTCGCCATCGAACCGGTCGCCATCGAGCACCCGCAACCGCGCCTTGCCGAACTGCTCCTGCTGCATGGCGAACCAGCGCTGGGAGAGGAACCAGGCGAGGCCCGCCGCCTGCATATCCGTCATCGAGAACTGTTCGCGTGCGTCCATGCCCAGGTCCATGCCGGCATATCCCATCAGCTCGAGATAGAGCTGGCGTCCCCATCGCCTGCCCAGCAGGCCGCGCCGCGCGACCGACTTGAGGAACCCGGCCAGGGGATTGGTCATCAACAAGGCGCTGGCATCGGGGCGCGCGGCCAACAAGGCCGGTATCAGCATGTTGGCGTGGTTGGTGGGCTTCACAAACACCGCTTCGCCTTCCGCCCAGGGCCGTGACAAAAGGTCCAGCACGGGCTTGATCAGGGGCTGCGCGGACGCCCCGGCATTGTAGAGCTGCGCGATAATCGCCGGTTCGCTCAGTCCAGCCGCAACGCCCGGCATTTCCAGCGCCCGCACGAGCAGGGTGGAGCGGCAGAAAGCAGTGTGGAAGATGAAGTGCAGCGGCCCGGTGACAGGCTCCAGCGCCATCACATCGTCGAACGAGAGCCAAGCCTGTTCCGCCGCCGAATCGGCGTCGATATCGGCAAGGAAGGCCGGTTCTGCCAAACGCGCGCGCTCGATCCGCACGAATTGCACGCGCCGCTGGCCTGCATCGATACGGTGCGGAAGCCAACGCGGGTCCGCTGCTATTTCGGAGGGGTCTGGCATCGGGAAGCGGCTATTCACTCATCCCCGTCATCACGAAGCGCTGCACGCGCCGGCCGGTGCTCACCTCGGTGGTGTAGACGTTGCCGTGGCTGTCGACATCGACGCTGTGCAGCCAGATGAACTGGCCGGGATAGCGCCCGTTGCGGCCGAAGTGGCCGACCACTTCGTGCGTGTCGCGCAGCAGAATCCACACGCGGCCGTTCATCATGTCGGCAACATAGACGTAGGTGCCGTCAGGACTGAAGGCGACGTCCGAGGCCGAGCGCGTGCCGCCGGTGCCGTCGGCGATCACCACGTCCTGCAGGAACTCCACCCCGTCGCCGGTTTCGCGGAACACCTGCAGGCGGTTGTTGCGCCGGTCGCAGACATAGATCGTGTCGTCCGGCCCGCGCGTCACGCAGTGGACGATATCGCCGAAGCTGCGCGATTCCGGGTTGGCCCCGCCGTCGCCCGTGGACGAGGCCTGGCTCTGGTCGAACACCCCGTCACGGGTGCCGCCGTCCGGGTCCTCGCCGTAAGCACCCCAAAGGTGTTCGAAGGCGAGGTCGTTCGCGGCGAATTCGATGATGCGCTTGTTGATGTAGCCGTCGGCCACCAGCACGCTTTCGCCGTCAAAGTGGATGTCCGCCGGGTTGCCGAGCCAGCGTTCGGACATGTTACCTTCGGTATTCTGGCGCGTGCCGATCTGGCGGATGTATTCGCCATCGGCAGTGAAGTTGAGCACCACATGGTCGCCCGCGCCATTGCCGCCGATCCACACGTTCATGTCGTTATCGACATAGAGGCCGTGGACATTGGCGGGCCACTGCTCGTCGCCCTCTTCCACGGCGTCGCGCCCCTGCCCGGTGATGGTGCTTTCGCCCGGCGCGAGGTCCGTCCCGCCCCAGCTGCGCAGCAGGTTACCGTCCTGGTCGAACTGCAGCACGTGTGGCGGGGCGTTGCAGCAGCCCACGCTGAGGCCGCTGTCCGCGCCGGTATCAGTGAAATCGAGCGAGTTGGGACGCGTCAGCACCCAGATGTTGTCGTCGCGGTCGACCGCGAGGCCCGGCGACTGGCCCAGCGTCAGGTTCTCCGGCAGCATCGGCCAGCCAGCATCGACCGCAAAGGTCGGCATGGGCACCGAGGTATCGACATGGGTCGCCTCGATCTCCACCAGGCTGTCGGCAGATGCAGGCACGCTGGCCATGGCCAAGGCGGCAAACGCGGTTCCGGTCAGGCAAATTCGCTTCATGGTCGTCTCCCAAGGTTCAGCCGCGCAGGCTGTCGATCACTTCCGGTAGTGCCGCAGCGTAGCGTGCGACATCTTCAATCTTGCCCGTGCTGACGCGTGAATATTGCGTCCACGGACCATAGGCGCCGCGGATGATGATGCCGCGTTCCTGCATGGCCGCCCGTACCGCTTCGGCATCGGGCACTTCGACATATACGAAGTTGGTTTGGCTCGGCAGCGCGGTCAACCCGGCCGTTTGGACAGCGTCCATGATCATCGACCGCCCTTCGAGGATGGCCGCGCGGCTCTGGTCGAGGAAGCCGGTGTCGTTGTAGCTGGCGATGGCTGCAGCGAGCCCGCAAGTATTTCCGCCGAAGCTCATCAGGTAGGGACGGATACGCTCGGCATTGGCTTCGCTGGTGATGGCATAGCCGACCCGCATGCCGGCCATGCCGTAGATCTTGGAGAAGGTGCGGCAGACGATCACGTCGCGACCTTCGCGCACCAGGTCGATCACGCTGTCACCCGCCGGATCGTCGGTCAATTCGTTGTAGGCTTCGTCCACCAGCAGGGTCGCCGTGGGCGTCACCGTGTCGGCCAGCGCGCGCAGGCCCGCCATGTCCACCAGCATGCCGGTGGGATTGTTGGGATTGCACACCTGCACCAGCGAAACGTTGTCGTCGAAGGCGGCGCTGATTGCCGGAAGGTCGACATTCATGTCACCCGCCAGCGGCACGCGGATGGCGGAGACGCCCTGCCGCTCGCCGTATTGCACGGTGGTATCCCAGAACAAGCCGGGGCACAGGATCGCTCCGTCCCGGCCCCAAGCCAGGGCCACGGCGGAAAGGATCTCGGTCGAGCCTTCGCCCAGCACCACCATCGACGGGCTGACATTGTGCCGCTCGGCGATCATGTCGGTCAGGTAACGTGCGCCGCGATCGGCGTAGTAGCAGCCCTTGCTGGCGGATTCGGCCACCGCCGCCACGGCGCTGGGCGCGGGGCCATAGGGGTTCTCGTTGCGCGCGAGCAGGGCAATGCCCTCCCCGGGTCCGAAATGGCTTGCCGCCGATGGGGCTGCTGCCGTCTGCGCCCGTACCGGAGCGGCAGCTGCCAGCCCCGCCAGTGCAGCCGAGCCGCCGATGAAAGTCCGCCGTGCAAGTTCCATGGTGCAATCCCCTTGTTGTTATCTTCAGGTGCTGGTGATCATCGTCACTCCGACAAAGACGAGATAGATGCCGAAGACGAGCCGCAGCAGCTTCGGACTGAGCTTGTGCGCCACGGCCACGCCGAGCGGGGCCAGCAGCACGCTGGTGGTCACCACCGCCAGCGCGGCGGGCAGGTTGACGTAGCCGAACGACCCCCAGGGCAGGCCCGGTTCGCTGAAACCGATGATGACGAACCCGATGGAGGCGGGCACGGCGATGATCGCGCCCATGCCGCTGGCGGTGCCGATGGCGCGGTGTATCGGCGTGCCGCACATGGTCATGGTCATGGTGGTAATGGTGCCGCCGCCGATACCCAGCAGCGAGGACAGCAGTCCCAGTCCGCCCGCGAGGCCCGCGCGCGCAGCCCCGCCCGGCATGGCTTCAAGCACTTGCCGGTCGTTGACGCGCGGCATCAGGAAGTGGACGGCAAAAGCCAGCACGCCCACGCCAAAGATCAGCGCCAGCGTGGTCGAGCTGACCTGGTGGGCCACGAGCGTGCCCAGCACGGTCCCGGCGACGACCCAGGGCGCCCAGCTCTTGAGCACGCCCAGGTCCACCGCCCCGCGCAGGGCATGACTGCGCACGGCACGCAAGGAGGTGAAGATGATGGTGGCCAGGCTGGTGCCCACCGCGACATGGGTCAGCTGGTCAGACTGGGTGCCCAGCAAGGGCAGGATGAGCACCAGCGCAGGCACAACCACGAAGCCGCCGCCGATGCCGAACAGGCCGCCGGCAAAGCCCGCCGCCGCGCCCGCCGCAAGCAGCGCGAGGAAGGGCAGGAGCAAGGCGGAATCCCCGATCACGGAACGGGACCCTACGCTGCACCGCAACAATGTGCGAGCAGCTTTTTGCGGGGCTGGCCTTTGTCCCGTATTCGGCTAACACAGGCGCATGAGGGCACCGGCTGCGCATGGTTGGCATTTCTCCCAGCTTTCCGGCCTATGGCTGGCACCTTGTTGCAAACGCGAATTGACGCACCGATGATCCTGCCCA
Source organism: Aurantiacibacter gilvus (assembly GCF_038289935.1). NCBI lineage: Bacteria > Pseudomonadati > Pseudomonadota > Alphaproteobacteria > Sphingomonadales > Erythrobacteraceae > Aurantiacibacter > Aurantiacibacter gilvus. The sequence goes on along the minus strand of NZ_JBBYHV010000001.1, from coordinate 93,512 downwards.
CCACCATCCTGGAAAAAGTCTGGGGCCGCGATGTGCTGCCCGCACCCTTCGCCGCCCCCGCGGGCGTGCGCGTCGGTGAAATCTGGTTCGAACCGCCAAGCCAGTTGCCGGACCTGCTGGTGAAATACCTGTTCACCTCCGAGAAGCTGTCCGTCCAGTGCCATCCCGATGCCGCGCAGGCGCAGGCGATGGGTGCGGGCAAGACGGGCAAGGAAGAATGCTGGCTGGTGGTCGCCGCCGAACCCGGCGCCACCCTGGGGATCGGCTTCAACGAAGAGGTCGGCGCCGAAGCCATGCGCGCGGCTGCGCTCGACGGGTCGATCGAAGACCTGCTGACCTGGCACCCGGTGCAGGCGGGCGACGTCTTCTACATCCCTGCGGGGACGGTCCACGCCATCGGCCCCGGCTGCTCGATCATCGAAGTGCAGCAGAACGAAGACATCACCTTCCGCCTCTTCGACTACGGCCGTGACCGCGAGCTGCATCTCGACGAAGGGCTGAAGGTGGCCAAGGGCACGCCTTACGACATGGCACTGCACCAGCGCCTGCCCGCCAGCGGGCACGCGACACTTGTCGATGGTCCGAAGTTCCGGCTCGACCTGGTCGCCGGGGTGCCGGACGACGGCCTGCTCTACAGCTATTCCGAAGGGCTGCTGGTGGTGCCGATCGCTGGCGAAGTGCTGGCCGGGGGCGAAGTCGTGTCACCCGGCCAATGCGCCTGGTCACCGGACCTGGCGAGCGTCAGCTTCGCACCGCACGGCAAGGCACTGGTGACCGCACCGCTGGGTTAGGTCCAAAGAAAATGCCGCGCCAGCACGGGCTGACGCGGCATTTCTTTCTTCCTGGAACCGGCGGTTACACCACGCCGAAGGCCAGCATGGCATCGGCGACCTTCTTGAAGCCCGCGATATTGGCGCCCTTCACGTAGTCGACGTGGCCGTCGCCCTGATCGCCGAATTCGACGCACTTGCCGTGGATGCCTTCCATCAGTTCGGTCAGCATTTCGCCAAGGCGGCCGTGGTTCCAGCTGATGCGTTCCGAGTTCTGGCTCATTTCGAGGCCCGACACGGCCACGCCGCCAGCGTTGGCGGCCTTGCCCGGTGCGTACATCACCTTGGCTTCCTGGAAGACGTGCACGCCTTCCAGCGTGGTCGGCATGTTGGCACCTTCGGAAACGGCGATCACGCCATTGCCGACCAGTTCCTTGGCCTCTTCCTCGTTGAGCTCGTTCTGCGTTGCGCAAGGCAGCGCCAGGTCAGCCGCCACGCCCCAGGGACGCGCCCCGTCGCCATGGAAGCTGGCACCCGGGAAATGGTCGACATAGTCGGAGATACGGCCGCGGGTATGGGTCTTGTGGTGCTTCACCCAATCGATCTTTTCCTGGTCGATGCCGTCGGGATCGTAGATGAAGCCGCCGGAGTCGGACAGGGTCAGCACCTTGCCGCCCAGCTGGGTGATCTTTTCGGCAGCGTGGGTAGCCACATTGCCCGAACCCGAAATTACCGCCGTATGGCCTTCGATATCCTTGCCGCCATGCTTCAGCATGTTCTGCAGGAAGTAGACCGCACCATAGCCGGTCGCTTCGGGTCGCATGGCCGAGCCGCCATATTCCAGCCCCTTGCCGGTCAACACGCCTTCCCAGCGGTTCACGATGCGCTTGTACTGGCCGAACATGTAGCCGATCTCGCGCCCGCCCACGCCGATGTCGCCTGCAGGAACGTCGGTGTCAGGCCCGATGTGGCGGTAGAGCTCGGTCATGAAGCTCTGGCAGAACCGCATCACTTCGGCGTCGCTCTTGCCCTTGGGGTTGAAGTTGGCACCGCCCTTGCCGCCGCCCATGGGCAGTCCGGTCAGCGAATTCTTGAACGTCTGCTCGAAGGCGAGGAACTTCAGCACGCTTTCGGTCACCGAGGGGTGGAAGCGGATGCCGCCCTTGTAGGGCCCGATGGCATTGTTGCACTGGACGCGCCAGCCGCGCTGCACGCGGATGTTGTGGTTGTCGTCTTCCCAGCAGACGCGGAAGCTGACCACGCGATCCGGCTCGGCAATACGGCGCAGGATCTGGGCCTGGTGGTATTCTTCCTTGTCCTCGATGAACTCGAAGATGTCCTGGGCCACTTCCTGCACGGCCTGGATGAACTCTGTCTGCCCCGGATTGCGCTTCTTCACGCCTTCCATGAAGCCGTTGAGATCGACGTGCCGATCGTAAACTGATGCCATTGGTAATTTCCCCCTTTGGATGAATCGCTTGCGACTCAGTCGCAGGCTTATGGACTTTTTCCGGCACGATGACGACTCTCTTGCGACTTGAAATTGTTGCGCCACTGTTCGACTAAGGTGCGCAAGGGGGGCATTATCTTGCCAAAGCGTCGTTCGATGCAGCTGTTTACCGCGGGTTGGCGCTCGGTGCGCGAAGCCGGGCCGCAGCGACTGGTCGTCACCGCCATAATGCTGGTGCTGGCACTGCTGGTGTCGCGCTTCAGCTGGAACATTCCGTTCACCGACTATGCCGAGCGCGCGCTCTACGACACGCGCGCCTACATGCTGGCCGAGAAGATCGAGCAGGACGAGCGGATCATGATGCTCGTCTACGACGACAACATGCTGATCGACCTGGAGAAGCGCTCCCCGCTCGATCGCGGCGTGCTGGCGCGGGCCCTGCGCAATATCGACGGCATGGGCGCAAAAGCGATCGGCATCGATATCCTGTTCGACCAGCCGCAGGAGGAAGATGCCGAGCTGATCGAAGTGCTGCGCAACATGCAGACACCCACCTATGTCGCCTACACGACGACCGATGCCAACGCGCTGGATATCCAGTGGCGGCAGCAACAGTACCTCGAAGAGTTCATCGCCGCGCTCGACGGCGGCAATACCCAGATCGCCAGTGTGCGGACGGTCGCCGATGCCGACCAGGTCGTGCGCGGATGGCCGGAGATGGAAGCGGGCCTGCCGCCGCTGCTCGGACGGGCGATGTTGATCGGGGCCGGCCGCGAAGACCTGACCATGCCGGGCTATACCGGCGCGATTCGTTACCGCCTGCCCACGCTGGCCGACACCAACGTGATCCCGCGCATCCCCATCGCCACCTATGCCAACGATGCCGTGCTCGCGATTCCTGAAGCGCGCGCCGATCTCGAGCCCGCCATCGCCGGTCGTTATGTGCTGATCGGCGGCGATATAATCGATTACGACCGCATCTACACGCCGTTCTCCTCGTTCATCGACGCGGTGGAAGCACCGCCGCTGCACGATCCGGACGAGGAACTGACCGAGGAACAACTGGCCGCCGAGGCAGAAGTGCTGGCCCAGCGCGAAACCAGTGTCCGCTCGCGCCGCCCGCCCGGACTGGAAATGCACGCGGAGATGACGGCCCAGATGCTGGACGGGGCAGAGATGGTGCAGCCGTCCGACCTGTTCCTCTGGGCCTATGCCGTGCTGGTGGTGCTGATCGCAGGGCTGACCGCACTGCTCGAACTGCGCAACTGGAAGGCAGTACCCTTGCTGGCGATCCAGCTCGCGCTGTTCACCGGCCTGCCGTTCTTCCTCCACGCCCGCGGGGTGGACACGTTGGGGTTCCCCGCCATCGGCCCGGCGCTGGGATGGGTCATCGCCTTCTCCACAGTCACCAGCGCGGCGCGCGCCGCCACTGCCGTGCAGCGCCAGTTCGCCGAAGGCGCGCTGGGCAAGTACCTGCCGCAGTCGATCGCCGACGAGATTATCGAGCACCCGGAACTGCTCGCCCTGGGTGGCGAGAAGCGCGAGATCTACGTGCTGTTCTCCGATCTCGAGGGCTTCACCAAGATGAGCCACGCGATCGAGCCGGAGATGGTCGCCAAGCTGCTCAACCGCTATCTCGAGATGATGTCCAACGTGATCCTCGAACACGGCGGCATCCTCGACAAGTTCATCGGTGACGCCGTCGTGGCCTTCTGGGGCGCGCCGATCAGCCGGCCTGACGATGCCGACCGCGCCGCGCAGGCAGGCTGGGCAATTTACCAGGCGGGCGAGGCCTTCCGCGCCGAAGTGGCGGCCATGGATCCCAACCTGCCCAAGATCGGCAAGACCCGCGTGGGCCTGCACTTCGGCGAGGCCGTGGTCGGCAATTTCGGCGGCGAGAACCGCATCCAGTACACTGCGCTGGGCGACTCGATGAATACCGCGGCGCGCATGGAATCGGGCAACAAGGCCTTCTGCTCCACCATCATGGCCACGGGCGATTTCGCCAGTCGCACCAGCCTCGACTGGTGGCGCCCGATGGGCCGCGTGGTGCTGTCGGGCCGGTCCAGCCCGGTCGACCTGTTCGAACCCGCACCCGATTTCCCCGAAGCGGACCGCAAGGCGCTGGCCGAGGCACTGGAAGTGCTGGACACCGACCGCGAGGCAGGTCAGGCCCGCCTGGCAGAGATCGCCGCGCGCTATCCCGACGACACGGCATTGGCAGCCCTTGTGACGCGCAGCACAGACTTGAACGAGGCAGGAGCCCATGTGCTCGGCTCGAAGTGATTAACCATTCCCGCGAGGCAAGACAGCGCCAATTCATGCTGGGCTTGTTAACCGGAACAACAATTTTTCTTAACGTGGCTGACAGTCTGGCAAGCAACTTGCTAACACAGCCACAAAGCTGATCGAGGAGTGATCAAATGTCTCATGCAAGCAAGCTTGGCCTTGGCCTGATCGCAGGCGCAGCCGCGCTCGCCATGGTTCCGCAGGCAGCCGAGGCGGGCACCGTAGTCGCCTCCAGCGGTCCCTCGGCGGAAACCTATCCCGTCGGCACGCAGATCGGCGATACCCAGCGTATCAGCCTGCGCGCAGGCGATTCGCTGACCGTGCTCGACGGCGGGCGCACCCGCGTGCTGGAAGGCCCGGGCAGCTTTATCCTCGCCCAGCGAGGCGCCTCGACCAGTGGCAACACCACGCTGGCCAACCTCACCCGCCGCCAGCGGGGCCAGGCCCGCGTGGCCAGTTCGCGTGGCCCGGAAGGCAGCGCAAGCGCCACCAACCCGAACATCTGGTACGTGGACGTGGCCGCCTCGGGCACGGTCTGCCTTGCCAGCACCGAGCGCCTGAACCTGTGGCGCGCCGACAGTTCGGCTGAAGCCATGTACACCATCGCTCCTGCGAGTGCGCCCGACGACGGTGTAACTGTCACCTTCCCCGCAGACGAAATGCTCGCGCGCTGGGATTCGGCGCTGCAACTGCGCGATGGCCATGCCTACACGATTGCGGGTGGGGGAAGTGAAACGCCCACACAGGTGACCTTCAGCCTGCTCGACGAAATGCCCACAGATGTGGAAGAGATGGCCCAGGCTTTCATTGCCCGCGGCTGTACGATTCAGCTGGGACAACTCGTTTCTGCGGCACAAAGTGAAAGCTGACTGTCGACCGCCGCTGCACAATGGGTTAGGATCCCTGGAGCGGTGAATCGGTAGCGGGGGCTACCGCGCGATTTGACTAAGGGGGGACACGCCATGGTTTCACGCGTGAGGAACGTCTTTGACGGCCTGCGCCATGCGCTTGCCCGCAATGCCGCCCGCGTGCTTCCTGCCCTTGGTATCGGCTCCGGCGCTGTCGCAGCGCTGGTGCTTGGCATGTCTGGCGGAGAGCCGGTGCAGGCACAGAATTCCTACAGCTTTACCGGTGTCGCCTCTTGCGCAGGCTCGACCTGCCATGGCCGCAGCGAAGGCAATGGCGCCGTGGTGCGGCAGGACGAGATCGCCACCTGGCAATCACCGTCTGCCGTTTCCGGCGCCCACAGCCGCGCCTACAATATCCTACAAGGGCGCCGGGGCCGCCAGATCGTCCGCACGCTGGGCTACAATGCGCAACAGGAAGCAGAGAACTGCTACGGCTGCCACGCCACCTTCGCGCCGGTCAGCCAGCGCGGTCCGCGGTTCCAGCTGGATGACGGCGTCGGCTGCGAAAGCTGCCACGGCGCCGCCGCCGGTTGGCTCGAATCGCACTACGAGGTGCAGGGCACCCACCCCAACAATGTCCGCAACGGCCTGACCCCGCTCGAACAGCCGCAGGCCCGCGCCCGCGTCTGCCTCGATTGCCACTACGGCAGCACCGATCGCGGCCAGTTCGTCACGCACTCGATGATGGCAGCGGGCCACCCGCGCATTACCTTCGAGCTCGACCTGTTCAGCTCGTTCCAGCAGCACCACGACGTCGATGACGACTATATCCAGCGCAAGGGCAACCCGGACTCGGTGCGCCTGTGGGCCGTGGGCCAGGCCGAAGCCGTCGCCCGTGCGACGGACCTCTTCGCCCGCCCCGAATACGGCACCGAAGGCGTGTTCCCGCAGCTGTATTTCTACGATTGCCATTCCTGCCACCGCCAGATCACCGACGGTGACGAGCGCCGCCTGACCTTCGAGACCAACCCGGGCCGCCCGATCACTTTCGGCCAGCCGCCGTTCAATGACGAGAACATCATCATGCTGGCGACCGTTTCCGACGCCCTGGCGCCAGCCCGCGCCGCCAGCTTCCGCGCGGCCGCCCGCGAGTTCCACGATGCGATGGACCAGGGCCGCGGCCCTGCCCAGCAAGCGGCCATTGCCCTGCGCACCGAGGCCCTGGCACTGTCCGACGCCCTCGCGGCGCGCGGCTATGGCGGGAACGACGGGTTTGCCGTGGTCGCCCAGATCGGCAGCGAGGCGACCAGCCCGCGCTTCACCGACTATGCCGGCTCCGTCCAGGCGGTGATGGCCGTCGACACCATGCTCAACGCCATGGTCAACGAAGGCCGCATCACCTTGGGGGCTGCAGCCGGTATCCGCACCAATATCAACCGTGCCTATGACGCGGTGAACAGCCCCACCAGCTATCGCCCGGCAGCCTTCCGTGCAGCCCTGGGTGAAGCCGTCAGCGCCATCAGGCGGCTGCGGTAAGGGGGCGTGGGGGTCATGCGCATCAGCAAGTCGGTTTCCCTGCTCGCAGCCAGCGCCCTGGTGCTGGCGAGCTGCGGTGGCGGCGGATCGAACAACAATGGCGGCGGGCCGGTGGCCACGCCTACGCCCACACCGACCACGGGCAGCAACCCCTTCCCCGCCCCGTCACAGGAATCGCTGACCACGAATGAAGTGGGCCAGATCCTGGCGCAGGCCGTGGCGGAGGCGCAGGCGCGCAACCTGCCGTCCATCATCACCGTGGTGGACCGCGTGGGCAACGTGCTGGCCGTGTTCGAGATGAACGGCGCCAATCCCACCGCCTTGGTCAGCCGCGAGCGCATCGGGGCAGACCTGCCCGCGCCCGACACTTTCGGCCTGCAAGGCGTCGACGTGCCCGCGCGGCTCGCCTCGATCTCCAAGGCCATAACCGGGGCATACCTGTCGAGTGGCGGCAATGCCTTCACCAGCCGCACCGCCAGCCAGATCGTGCAGGAGCACTTCCCGCCAGCGCCGACGACCGTGGGCCTCGAAAGCGGCCCGCTGTTCGGGGTGCAATTCAGCCAGCTGCCCTGTTCCGACCTTTCCGCCCGCTTCGGCGAAGGCCTGATCGGTCCCAAGCGCGCACCGCTGGGTCTGGCGGCAGACCCCGGCGGCATCCCGCTCTACAAGAACGGCGTGGTCGTCGGCGGCATCGGCGTGATGGGCGACGGGGACTACGGCTTCGATGCCAACATCCTCGATGTCGAAAACGACGCCGAGGAAGCCATCGCCATCGCCGGCGCGCAGGGCTTCATGGCGCCGACCGACATTCGCGCCAACCGCATCTTCGTGGACGGCACGGCGCTGCGATTTACCGACGTCTCGCCCGATCCGGGTGGCAGCGGCGGCAGCTTCGCCGCGATCAACGGTACGGCAGGCAACCTGCTGGAAGTGCCAGGCTATTATGACGGCACGGGCCTAAACCCCGGCGTAGCTTATGGAACGGCCGCTTCGGGCCTGCGCGCGGCAACCCCGGCAGAATTCCCGCTGACCGGCGCCTTCATCCTCGACGACGGCAACGGCAACCCGCGCTTCCCGATCCGCGGCGGCACCGACGCGGCCAGCGTGGCCCAGCCGCTGACCGAGGCCGAAGTTCGCGCCATCATGGAAGAGGCCTTCACCGTCCTTTCCCGCGCCCGCGCGCAGATCCGCCGCCCGCTCGACAGCCGCATGCAGGCCTCGATCAGCGTGGTCGACACGCACGGCGAGATCCTCGGCATCGTGCGCTCGGCAGACGGCCCGCTCTTCGGTATCGACGTGTCCCTGCAGAAGGCGCGCACGGCCACCTTCTTCTCCAACCCCGTCGCCGGGGCGCAATTGCTTGCAGCCGGTAACGACGTGGCTGCCTATGTTGCGCGGGTCCGCACCTTCCTGGACGATCCTGCAGCGCTGACCGGCACCCACGCCTTTGCCGACCGTTCGGGCGGCAACCTGTCGCGGCCCTACTTCCCCGATGGCGAAGTCGGCCGTCCGCCGGGCCCGCTTTCGGTGCAGGACAGCGACACCTTCAGCCCCTTCATGGTCGGCCTGCAGACCGACCTGGTGGCGGGCAACATCGTGCAGCACGTGGGCTTTACCGAAGGCAGCGGCGGCGACACTGCGCGCGGTTGCACCGGTGTCCCGGCATCGCCGTCCGGCCAGCCGCGGATCGCCAACGGCATCCAGATCTTCCCCGGCTCGGTGCCGATCTACCGCAACGGCGTGCTCGTCGGCGGCATCGGCGTTTCGGGCGACGGTATCGACCAGGACGACATGGTCAGTTTCCTCGGCTTGCACAACGCCAGCGTGCGGCTGGGTAACGGCGTGGGCAATGCCGATCCCGCCATCCGCGCGGACCGCATCGAGGTGAACGTCGGCGGGGCCATCGTGCGCCTGCGCTACGTCAACTGTCCTTTCGCGCCGTTCCTCGACGATCCTGCCCAGAACGTGTGCCAGGGGCTGTAGATGAGCACGGCGCTGCCCCTCCTGATGATGCTGAATGCGGGCCAGCCGCAGTTGGCACCGGTGCCGGAGATCGCGCTCAGCGCGGCCCCGCAGGTGGCGCCAGAGGTGCAGGAAGAGTTCGAGGCGGAATGCGTCAATCCCGCAGAAGGTCCGACGCCTGACCGTCCCGATGGTGGGCTTGGCACGCAGGAAGACCCGGCCGATCCGGTCGAGGACTGCATCATCGATGGCCGCCGCCGTCCGGGCTACACTGGCGAGCTGCCCGATCCGGTCACCCAGGTAAACGACGGCGCGGTGCGCGCGCCGCCGCCGCAGGCCTTCCCGCTGATCGAGAACCAGATCCCGATTCCCGACCGCTGGCGCCTGATGCAGACGCTGGCGCCAGTCATCGGCCCCGGCGTCGATGCCGTGATCAATCCCGGCGATTTCGACCCCTATCACCAGAACACCTACAAGGGTGACCGCCCGATCTGCGTCAATTCGCCAGAAGAGCGCGAGGAACGCGCGCACCTGCGGCACGAGGCGGAAGAAGCAGAGCGTCACGCCGCCGAAGCCGAAGGCCGCGAATACGATCCCGACCGGGTGGTCTACCCCGTCGGCAGCGCGCGCTGCCTGACGCCCAGCTTCCTCGGCCTGGATCCGGATCACTGGTTCTTCGTCGTCAACGCCATTTCCGACACCGTGATCGAACCGCGCACCTTCCCGATTCCGGTGGGTGTGCAGACCACCGAGGACCCGGACCGTCTCGACGTGTTCGGCAACGACTTCTCGCCGGTCTTCTCGCAGACCTTCATCGGCGGCTTCGCCCTGATCCGCGGCTCGACCGCCTACAAGCCGCCGTCGGTCGAATACCGCGTCACGCTGGCCTACAACATGAACTACGTCGACGTGCCCGAACGGCGCGTGCTGTTGGTGGAACCGACCCGCGATTCCAACCGCTTCGACGACTTCCTCGGCGTGCAGGAAGCCTTCGTCGACTACCACCTCAGCCAGTACGACAACTCGCGCTATGACTTCATCTCGATCCGCGCGGGCATCCAGCCGTTCCAGAGCGATTTCCGCGGCTTTCTGTTCAACGACAGCCAGCTGGGCATTCGCCTGTTCGGCAACCGCGACAACAACCGCTTCCAGTTCAACCTCGGCGCCTTCTGGCGGCTTGAGAAGGACACCAACTCCGGCCTCAACGACGTTACCCAGACCCCGCGCAGTGACTGGGTCTTCGTCGCCAATGCCTATCGCCAGGACTTCCTGATCCCGGCGCTCACCAGCCAGTTCACGCTGGTCTACAACATGAACCGCGAAAGCGACGATGTTGAGATCGACGACAACGGCTTCCCCGTGCGCCCGGCCCTGCTCGGCAGCTTGCGCGGTCGCGACTACGACGTGTTCTACGTAGGCTACAATGCCGACGGCCGCATCGGCCGCATCAACATGACCACCAGCATCTACGGTGCCTTCGGCGAAGACCGGAACAGCTTCTTCACCGACCAGCCCGCCGATATCCGCGCCTTCTTCGCCGCGACCGAGCTCAGCTACGACCGCGACTGGATGCGCTTCCGCCTGTCGGGCCTCTTTGCCAGCGGCGATTCCGATCCGTTCGACAATGTCGAGGGCGGGTTCGACGCGATCTTCGAGAACCCGGTCTTCGCCGGTGCCGACACCAGCTACTGGATCCGCCAGACCATCCCCTTTGCCGGTGGTGGCCGCGTGATCTCCATCAACGGTCGCAACGGCATCCTCAACTCGCTGCGCTCGTCCAAGGAACAGGGCCAGTCGAACTTCAACAATCCCGGCCTGATCCTGGCGGGTTTGGGCGCGGACTTCGATCTGTCGCCGGAAGTGCGCGTGTCGGCCAATGCCAACCACCTGTGGTTCGAGGACACCGCCGTGCTGGAAGCGCTGCGGGTCGAAGGCTCGATCCCCGAGGATATCGGCTTCGACATCTCCGCCTCGGCGATCTGGCGACCCAATGCCAACCAGAACCTGGTTTTCCGCCTCTCCGCTGCCGCGCTGGTGGCGGGTGACGGTTTCCAGGACCTGTTCGAAAACCGGGGACGGGACCGCGTGTACTACTCCATCCTCGCCAATGCGGTGCTGACCTACTGATGCTGAAACGACTTTCTCCTCGTCACGTCGTCCCGGCAGTCTTCGCCGCAGGCGCTGCCATGCTGGGCACCGGCTCGCTGCTGGCAGCCGGTGGCTCGACCGCGGTCTACCGCGATTACGAGGCCATGGGCGTGATCGCTCCGCCCGCACCGCAGAACCAGACCTGGGGCCAGGCGGTGGAGAAGAGCGCCGGTTGCGTCTCCTGCCACACGCAGTCCGATGCCGAAGTCGAGATCACCTACGACATGTCGGAACTGCGCGCGGAAACCCGCGCCGTCCTCTCGCAGCGCGCAGAACACCTCGGCCCGCTCGCCAATCTCGGAACCATGCACGCATCGGATGCCGTGGTGCTGGGCTGCACCGACTGCCACGGCGGCAATGCCGATGTCGTCGGCAATCCGGAGCTTGGCTTCGAGCACGCCGACTACATCACCGCGCGCGAGCAGGCCCACGTCCTGCCGACCTATCCGGATGACTGGCACTATCCCGCCTCGGCCAACCCGGAACGGTCCTACACCCTGTTGAACCGCGAAGACCCGGTCTTCATCCGCTTCAACAACCCGTCGGACTACCGCGTGGCGCGCGATGCCTGCGGATCGTGCCATATCCAGGTGATCGAGGCTGCCGAACGCTCGCTGATGGCGACCGGCGCCATGCTGTGGGGCGGCGCGGCCTACAACAACGGCATCCTGCCGTTCAAGAACTACGCCCTGGGCGAAGCCTATACCGCCGATGGCGAACCCGCCTTCATCCAGAGCCCCGGCTCGCCTCCCGGCACGGTCACCGATGAAGAAGCCGCACGCGGCGCTCTGGCGGCGCTCTACCCGCTGCCGACCTGGCAAGTCGTGCCTCCGGGCGACATCTTCCGCGTGTTCGAACGCGGCGGCCGCACGATCAACTCCCAGTTCCCCGAAATCGGTATCCCCAACCCGACCGGCCAGATCCAGCGGCTGGAAGAACCGGGCCGTCCGGACCTGCGCCAGTCGAACCGCGGCCCCGGCACCGGCCTGCGCGCCGCGATTCCGGTGCTCAACATCCACAAGACGCGCCTCAACGACCCGTTCACCTGGTTCATGGGCACGAATGACCAGCCGGGCGACTATCGCCATTCGGGCTGTTCCAGCTGCCACGTGGTCTATGCCAACGATCGCGAGGAACGCCACTCGCTGAACTATGCCCAGTTCGGCCGCGACGGGCAGACCGTCACCAACGATCCCGCGATCAACCGCCAGGTGCCCCGTTCGCACGGGGACGACCACGGTGATGATCACGGCATGGCCGCTGGCGGCCACGGCGGGCTGATCCAACCCGGAGATGGCGAACACCACGGCGATGACGACGGCCACGGCTTTGGTCGTGCCGCCGCCTATGGCCCCGAAGTGCCGCTGGAAGACCGCGAGCGCGGCCACCCGCTGCGCCACACCTTCACCCGCGCCATCCCGACCGCGCAGTGCATGAACTGTCACATGCACCAGCCCAACATCTTCCTGAACTCGTTCCTCGGCTACACCATGTGGGATTACGAGAGCGACGCGCCCTTCATGTGGCCGGGACCGGAAAACCGCACCCCGCGCCCTCACGGCATGAGCGACGAGGAATACCGCGAGACGTTCCTCGAGCAGCGTTACCTGACCGCCGAGGAGATCCTCGAGGTACTGGAACGCAATCCCGAAGGCGCCAGCCCGCGCGGCCTGTGGGCGGACGTGGAATTCCTGCGCAACGTCTACGACCTCAATTCCGAGCTCGAGCATACGCAGTTCGCCGACTACCACGGCCACGGCTGGAACTTCCGTGCCGTGTTCCGGCGCGACCGCGAAGGCAACCTCGTCGATGCCGAGGGCGAAATCATCCGTCCGTCGCAGGAAGGCGACACCCCGGAAGAGGCCGCCTACCATGACGAACGCTGGCGCCAGCGTTTCCGCCGCGACGACGAGGAAGACTTCGTGCCGGTCGAGCGCGATCCGGCCGAGAACGGCACCAACAACCCCGGCGTGGCCGTACACATGGTGTCGATCCATGCCGAGAACGGCATGCAGTGTGCCGACTGCCACTATGCGCAGGACAGCCACGGCAACGGCCTGATCTACGGCGAAGTCGCCAATGCCATCGAGATCGGCTGCAAGGACTGCCACGGCACGGCAGACGCCTATCCCACCCTGCGCACCTCCGGTCCCGCAGCCCCTCCGGGCGGGCACGACCTGTCGCTGCTGCGCAACCCCGACGGTCGCCGCCGTTTCGAATGGGTCGAGAACGACGACACCGGCGAGCGCACGCTGATCCAGCGTTCGATCATCGATCCCGAGCTGACCTGGGAAGTCAGCCTGGTGCGCGACAGCGTCGATCCGGCCTCGCCCGACTTCAACTCCCAGTCCGCCCGCGCCAAGCTGATGAGCCGCGATACCGAGACCTTCGGCTTCGGCCCCGGCGTGCCGGTAGAAGACCGCGCCCACGGCGAAACCGAGATGGCCTGCTTCACCTGCCACCTCTCGTGGACCACCAGCTGTGGCGGCTGCCACCTGCCGATCGAGGCCAACTGGCGCACCGAAATGCACCGTTACGAGGGGGAAACCACCCGTAACTTCGCCACCTACAACCCGCAGGTCGCGCGCGACCAGATGTTCCAGCTGGGCATCCACCAGACCACCAAGGGCAACCAGATCGCGCCGATCCGTTCGACCTCGGCGCTGGTGCTCTCCTCGACCAACATCAACCGCGAACGTATCTACGTGCAGCAGCCGCCGATCAGCGCGGCAGGCTATTCGTCGCAGGCCTTCGCCCCGCACTTCCCGCACACCGTGCGCCTGACCGAGACCAAGACCTGTAGCGACTGCCACCTGTCCGAGACGGAAGACAACAACGCCATCATGGCGCAGCTGCTGCTGCAGGGTACCAACTTCGTGAACTTCGTGGGCCTCAACGCCTGGACCGGCCTCGAGGGCGGCTTCCAGGCCACGCGCGTCACCGAATGGGACGAGCCGCAGGCCGTGATCGGGTCCTACCTGCACCGCTACGCCTATCCCGACTACTGGCGCATGCACGTGGAGGATAACGACCGCGAGCTGATCAACTGGACGCGCGGGCAGGCCTTTGACGAGAACCTCTCGGGCGAAACCCACGCCATGGAAGAGTTCGCCAACGTGGTGGAAGGCACCCGCGACGCGGTCCGCTGCCTGCAGATGCGCGGAGAGTACATGTTCGTCGCCGAAGGCCGCGGCGGCTTCCGCGTCTATGACATCGCCTCGATCGCCAACAAGGGCTTCTCCGAACGCATCGTCACCGCGCCGTTCAGCCCGCTGAGCCACGACAGCCATGTCGATACCGAGAACGCCACCTGCATGGCGATCCCGACCAACCAGGCAATCGCGCCGACGCGCAACACGGCGGAAATCCGCGCCGCGAACCAGGAACAGGGCTTCAGCCCGATCTACTCCTACGCCTTCGTGACCGACTCCGAAGAAGGCCTGATCGCGGTCAACGTGAACACCCTCGCTGACGGCGAGCTGCGCAACAACGACCTGGAGCGCACCTTTACCTTCAACCCGGACGGCCAGCTGAGCGGCGCCCGCCACATAACGCTGGCGGGTGACTTCGCCTATATCACCACCGACCGCGGCCTGGCCGTGGTGCACCTGGTGCATGACGATCCCAAGCCCGGCCATGAGTGGAACGGCGATCCGGCCTCGCCCGACAACCCGCACTACCGTGACCAGGCCAGCGTCTGCGACGTCACGGCAGAGAACCCCTGCCTCGAACCGCACCTGACCGCCTTCATCCCGATGGACGATCCGCGCGCTTCGGCCTTGCAGTTCCGCTTCCTCTGGGTGAGCGATGCCGACGGGGTGAAGCTGTTCGACGTGACGCGCATGCACGCCCCGGTCGCACGGCCCGAAGGCACCATCGAACTGGCCGATGCCCGCCGCATGTATATCGCGCGCACCTACCTCTACATCGCCGGCAAGCAGGACGGCCTCGTGATCGCCAACGTCACCAGCCCGCTGGCCCCGACGATCTACCTGCGCGAGACCTTTGGCGGCCTGATGAACGACGTGGAAGACGTGGTGGTAGGCTCCACCAATGCCACCCTGTTTGCCTATGTCGCGGACGGTGTGAACGGCATGAAGGTGATCCAGCTGACCAGTCCGGACAGCCAGCGCAACTTCTACGGCTTCAGCCCCGCGCCGGTGCCCGAACTGATCGCCTGGGCCACAACGCCCACGCCTGCCATCGCCATGTCCAAGGGTCTCGACCGTGATCGCGGTGTCGACGAGACCGGCGGCCAGATGGCCGTCTTCGGCCGCCTCGGCAGCCGCCCGTTCAACCGCGTGGAGATGGAACGCCTGTTCCTCGACGAGAACCACCAGCCGTGGTTCGTCTCCGACGAGGCCGACATGAACGCGTGGATCCCGGGGACGGGTCCGGTGATGGAACGGCGCCGCCCAGGGCAGTAGGTCTTGGACGCAGAGACGCCGCTACGCACGGCAGTGCCAGCAAAGTCTGGATTTGGTTGGGGCTGCGCTGGCGCGGCCTAGAGCACTACGCTCGCCTTCTCGTCTTCCATGTGCTTGATCATCGGCTGCAGGTGCGGGCCGTAGTAGGCGATCACTTCCCAGTCGCTGACGCGTTCGTAATGGCTGACGAAGTCCTTTCCGTCCCACCGGTGCAGCGCATAGGTGGGCGGTTCGGTGGTGATCAGCGCGCGCGCATCGGGCTTCTTGCTGCTGATCGGGCGCAGGTCCATCGACACCAGCGGTGCCACCGAGGGCGTGACGCTGACCGGGATGCCGCAGAAGCTGGCGTTGAACTGGCGGTGCAGGTGTCCGCAGTGGATCGACTGCACACGCGTTTCGTGGCCTGAAAGGCCCGCGGCGAAGTTCGCCATCCACGGGTCTTCCGGGTTGGGGTCCATCCACTCGATGCCGGAAACGGCCGGGGGATGGTGCATGAAGATCACCACGGGCAGGTCCGGGTGCGCGGCCAGCGTGGCTGCCAGCCAGTCCCGCCGTTTCTCGCAGAAGGCCCCGCCGTGGAGCTCCGGGTCCATGGTATCGAGCAGGACGACCAGCAGGCCCTCCTGCACCCAGGCACTCTGCACGAAGCCGTCCGCGCACGTTTCCGTTTCGGGGAAAGCGCCCAGCAAGCCTTCGCGACTGTCGTGGTTGCCCATCATTACCTTGATCGGCATGTCGAGGTCGGTCAGCAGTTCGGCAGTCTTGGTGAAGCTCTCGGCATCGCCACGGTCCGTGATGTCCCCGGTCAGCAACAGCAAGTCGATCGGGTTGGGCTGCTTCTGGATCCGTTCCAGCACGGCGCGGAAGCGCGTGCGGTTGAGTTCCTCGGGGCGTGCCTCCGGCTCGAACCCGATATGAATATCGGTCATTTGCGCGATCAGCATTGGATAATACCCTCCAGCCCGGACACCTTTGCGTGCCCCGTCACTGCTCGTCCTCTCGTCGGCGCGTCAGTGAAGCGATGCGACGCGGCGCAGAATCCGCACTCGCTGGCGGGTGATAGGAGTGGCACATGGCGCAGGTCGACGGCACTTCGGCCTCGACCGCGTCTTCACCCATGTGACAATCGCGGCAGGATGCCAGGTCCGGCATCAGCAGGTCGTTCGCTGACGAGGAGGTATCCGCCTCGTGGCAGCTGGCGCAGGCTTCCGCCTCGGTGCTGGCGCCCATGGCATTGGTGCCGTGCGCCGAGTGATCGAACCAGCCGTGCATGAAATAGCGATCGCGCTGCGTCACCGGCACAACGGAGAGTTCAGGCCCGTCGCCCGGATAGTGGCACTCACCGCACAGGGCTTCGTCAGCGAAGTCTGCGCGCGTCAGGCGGGTGTTCAGGATGCGACCGAAATTGCCGTAGTAAATGCCGCCGGGCGCAAAGGGGCCGGGGCGGCGCCGACCTGACGAGACCGGGCTGCGCGGGCTGCGATCATTGGCCATCAGGTCTGCCTGGGCCTGCTCGATGTCGCCATGGCTGAGCGAGCGGAAGGTAGAGCCGACGCGGTCGTAGACCAGGCTATGGCAGTCTTCGCAGCTGTCTTCCATCTCCACCGGCAGGAAGCGCACGCCATCAGCCGTGGTCTGGTGACAATCGTCGCATTCCAGCGTGCCGCTTTCCCCGGCCATGCGCAACCGCATGGCCATGCGTGCCACGCCGTTAGTGTCCGACAGGTGCATGTCATGCGGGAACTTCACGCCGTTGAAGTCCTCGGTGACATTGTCGAGCGAGAGGCGGATCTCTTCCGCGCCGCGCGCCGGGTGGACCAGCGTCTGGAACTGCGGGTGATCGGTGCCGAAGTCGGCAGCATTGCCCAGTGCGGTGTCAGTCAGGCGCACGTCCAGCGTGGCGTGACAGTCAGAGCAGAACTGCTGGCTGGTCGGCTCCATTTCGCCCGCACCCTCGTGCTCGGTATGGCAGTCGGTGCAGGCCGCCGGGCCGGGCTTGCCGAACGCATGGGCCACGGACCACAGGAAGGCTTCGCCGCCGGAGAACTCGGGCATGCCGCGACGCTGGCGATCGAGGTCGGCATGGTCGCCCAGCTGGTTGTGGCAGGTCTGGCAAGTCTCGTCGCGCACGGCCACGAAGGGCTCCACGTGACAGGCCTCGCAGTTGTCTTCCAGTCCGTGGTGGACCGAGGACAGGGCGCCGGTTGACCAACTTGCATCCATGACAACGACTCCTTCCGAATCGATGTCCGGTTCTGCCACACGATCGCGGGTCACATGTGTGATGACCGGCACAGCCAGGAAGGCAATCAGGATGGCAAGGAGCGTGCCCCAGGCCACGAGTCGGCGGCTGGGCAGGACGCTGGCAACGCCGAAACCGGCCAGCTGGTCGCGCGCTTCGCCTTCGTCGGCGGCCTTCCGGCGGATGGTGACGACGACGCCGTCGCCCTCCCCTGCGCCGAATTCCAGCCGGAAACTGCCCACGCCCAGTTCACCGCCACGCGACGGATCAATGGCGGCCGACATGGTGTTGACCCCATCATGGGTGAAGCCCAGCGTGCCGACCGCCTTGGCGTGCAGCGTGCCGGTAGCATCCTGCGTAATCGTCAGGTGCCACTGTTCCACCGCCAGGTCCGGCAGCGGAATGGCGTTCTCGGTGGAACGGCCAACAGATACCGTATCGGTCGAGACTTCGCGCTCGCGCACGATTTCGCGGCCCGTGGCGGTGAGCTGGATGCTGCGGATCAGGATGTCCATCGCGCCTGTCCCCTCACCAGTAATAGAAAACGCTGATGATGTGCGCGGTCAGCGCTGCAAGCAGCGCAATGGTGACCGGCACATGCACGTAAAGCCAGATATCGAGCAACGCACGCAGCTTCATCTGGCGACGGATCTGGTCAAGCTGGGCGCGGCGCTTGCGCAGCAGCTTCACCACCTTGTCGGTTTCTTCGTCATGGACCGCACCTTCGCCGAAGGCCTTCAGCGCCGCCGTGGTGCGGCACTTGCGGTAGTTGCCCGACAGGCGCGTAACGATGCCGAAGGCGAAGGGGTCCTGCTCCAGCGCGGCGATCACGAGGTCGCTTTCGGCGCGGCCCAGCGGCTGCGAGGCATTGTCGAGCTGGCGGTCGATCGCGGCCAGGGCATCGAGCATTTCGCCCTTGGTCATCTCGCGCCGGTTGGCGCTGATCTTCTCCGGCAGCATGGCGTAGACGACGATGCCGTAGATGCCCGAAACGATCACCAGGATCATCAGCGCCCAGGCCAGGGTGTGCACGTTCCAGCCAAGCTGGAAGCCGGTGTGCATTGTACCGATCACGATCAGCGCCAGCCCCAGATAGACATGGGCGCTGGTCCAGGCCTTGAGACTCCACTTGCCCTCGGTCATGCGGCGCTTGCGGATGCCCAGCAGGGCCAGCCAGACGATCAGGCCCGCGCCGATGGTGCCCAGCGTATAGCCGTACCACGTGCCGCCGTTGTGCCGCGGTTCGACATCGATCAGCAGGTAGCTGACGATCACCACCAGGCTCAGCACAGTTGCCACCTTCAGCCAACGCCAGCGGCGGTGCCGCAGGAAACTGATGTGGTCGGAATCGCGGCGCTCTTCGTCGGCAGCGAACTTGGTCTGCGAAGCCGAGGCCATTATTCGACATCCTCGGTCAGCTTGGTGAAGGTGAGGAACTTGTCCGGCGAAACGCGGATCGCCGCGCCGGTCGGGCAGGCGCGCACGCATGCCGGGCCACCCTTGATGCCCTTGCACATGTCGCACTTGATTGCCTGCTTGGGCGGTTCACCTTCGGTGTGCTTCTTGCGCCACGAATAGCTCGCTTCGCCCGGCCCCGGTCCGCGCCCGAACAGCAGCCATTGCATCAGGCTGGGCTTCTTCGGCGGCTTGGCATCCATCCGGATCACGCCGTAAGGGCAATTGCGCTGGCAGTTGCCGCAGCCGATGCAGGTATCGTCGATGAAGACCTCGCCATCAGGTCCGCGCTGGATGGCGTTGGGCGGACAGTCGGCCATGCAGTGCGGGTGCTCGCAGTGGCGGCACGAGGTCGGCACGTGCAGGTTGGCATAGCTGCGTCCGGCCTCGCGATCGAGCCGTGACAGGCCTTCGTGGCTATCGGCGCAAGCACGTTCGCAATTGTCACAGGCGACGCACAGCCGCTCGTCGATCAGCAACACGTCGGTCGCTTCGCCAATCCCCTCGTCGACGAGGAACTGTGCGGTTTCGGAATACATGTCTGCCGCCGACCCGAAGCTGTCCTTGCGCGCTTCGATGAACGCGTTGACCTCGCGGCGGCCCTGCATCTCGTTGAGCAGCTTCTGCCGCAGCGCCGGATTGGCATCGAGCACGCGGTTGAAGGCCTCCCCCGGGAAGCGCACGACCTCGGCCTTGATCGCAGCCTTCACCGTGGCGGTGCGCTTGGACCCGTCGATCACCGCCATTTCGCCAACGTAGGAGCCGGCGGGGAGGTAAGACAGGAACACCGGATGGCCGCCGATCTGCTTCTCCACGATCATCGACCCGCGGCGGATGATGTAGATGTCCTTGTCGTCCGCGCCTTCCTCGATCAGCACCTTGCCGGCGGATATGTTCATCACTTCGCCGGTTTCCACCAGCTCGGCGACGTCTTCCTTGGTGAGGCCGGAACGGAACATCTGCAGCAGCTGGCGCTCGACAGTGATGCGGTTCACCGCACGACCGGCACTGGGCACGGTGGCGATCAGCTTCAGCGCAGCGGTACGCGACAGTTCGACCACTACCAGCGGCTCTGCCGCGCGAATGGTTGCACCGCGACGGCGACCGGAGATCAGCCCGACTTCGCCGAAAATCGAACCCTGCTCGATCGGCACGGTGACGGAAGGATCGTCCGGATTGACCTCCACCAGCACAGACCCTTCGGCGATGGCGAACATCGACGAACCCGGCTCGTTGCGGGTGAACACCACTTCGCCCTCGTTGAAATAGCGCACGTCCGAATCGAGCATCAGCTCGCGCATTTGCAGCGGCGACAGCTCTTCGAAGATGACGACGTTCTGGCCGAACACCTCGAGCCAGTCCTCCACCGAACGGTTGCCCGGCAGGCCGGCGAGCTTGGCTTCGAGGATGGGTTGGTCGGCGGGCTTGAGCTCGGTGTTCCCGGAAAGGAACTCGATCACGTCATAGCCCTGGTTCATGCAGTGCTTGATCAGCGGATAGCCGGCCAGCGCCCCGATCACGAAGACGCCGTTCTTGGTCGATTCGAAGCTGGGCGTCAGTGAAGGGAAGGCGTCGCGTTCCTCGCTGGTGAAGTCGACGCCGATGCCTTCGACGAAGCCGCGCGGCGGCTTCGAGCCTGTTCGCGCGATGATCCGGTCGCAGCGGATGGTTTCCTGCCCATCGCGGGTGTTGAGCACCAGTTCGCCGTGCCCGTCGCCCATGCGCACTTCGGCAGGTTCGGTCTCGCGGCGGACGATCAGGCGGCCATCGGCCTCGGCTTCTTCCAGCAGCTTGACGTTGGCGCCCTTGGCACGGGCAAAGTCGGCGCTGCGGTTGAGGATTGTTACCACGTTCGCCTGCGCCGCGTCCTGCCCCAGGCCCAGTGCGTTCTCGATCCCCGCGTCACCCGAACCGATGACGGTGATGTGTTCGTCGTAATATTCGCCGGGATCGTCGAGCTGGTACTGGATCAGCGGCAGGTCCGCGCCCGGAATGCGCAGCAGGTTCGGGTTCCCCTGCGTGCCGATGGCAAGGATCACGGCTTCGGCAGTAATCGGCCCCCCGCTCTTGCACTCGATCGTGAAGTTGCCCTTCTCGCCGGTGATCGCGGTGACTTCGGCATTGTAGAGGACATTGACCTTGCCCTCTTCGATCTGGCGGTCCCAAGTGTCGAGGATAGCCTCGCGCTTGCCCGCGTCGAAATCGAGGTCCGAGCGCAGCACCAGGTTGTTGGGCGTCGCCATAACGTGCTTGCCCTTCTGGTACTTGAATATCGTGTCGCTGAGGTGATCGGTCTTTTCGATCAGGACATGGGTCATGCCCTTGGCCGCCGCATGAGCAGCTGCGCTGAGGCCCGCTGGACCTGATCCCACAATCGCAACTTGAACCTGCTGTGGTCCCTGAGCCATGCTAATCCCCCCGGATGGCCGGACTATGCCCAAAACCTAGCCAGTTGCAAACAGCCGATCACGGTTGCCGCGACATTTTCTTGCGCTATTCTCGATTTTTCCGGCGAAGGGGGCCGCAAAGCGTATGGGCATAAACGGATTGAAGCGCGGCAATATCGCCGCAATGGCAGCACTGGCGGCCCTTGCAGGGGTCGTCGGCTGGCGCGTCATGGCCAATGGCACCGAACCCGGCGCCGACAGCGAAGTCGCCGACAGTGGCATGTCGACCCCGCTCACGCTGGAGCAGATGGCCGATGCGGCCGAGGCTGACCCGGACAACCCGGTAGCGTGGCAGGAGCTGGGCCTCGCCTATTTCTACGACAACCGCTTTTCCGAGGCGGCAGAGGCCTATGCCCGCGCCGTCGAAGCGGACCCAGACAGCGCGGTGCTGTGGTCCTCGCTGGGCGAAGCGCAGGTCATGGCCAGCGAGGACGAGCCGCTGCCCGGCCCCGCACTGGAAGCCTTCCGCCGGGCGCTATCGCTGGACCAGTCCGACCCGCGGGCGCGCTATTTCCTTGCCGTGGAGAAGGACCTCGACGGGAACCACGAAGGTGCCATCAGCGACTGGCTGGCCCTGCTGGCAGACACCCCGCCGGGCGCCCCGTGGGAAATGAATGTCATCAGCACCATCCGGCAAGTAGGCGCGATCAACGAGATCGACGTCGAAGACCGGATCGCCAGCGCCGCCTCGACCCGCGACTTGTTGCCGTCCAACGCCCTGCCAGCCACGCGCGGTCCGACCGAACAACAGATGGCCGCCGCCGCCAGCCTCTCGCCCGACCAGCAGCAGTCGATGGCCCAGGGCATGGTCCAGCAGCTTGCCACGCGCATCGAGGCAGAAGGGGGCAGCGTGGACGAATGGATCATGCTGATGCGCAGCTACCAGAACATGGGCCGACTGGGCGAAGCCCGCCGGACGATGGAACGCGCTTTGGCAGCGCACCCCGATTCTGTGACGCAGATCACCGACGCGGCAACGCAACTGGGCGTAAGCGGCACTAACTGAGAAAAGATCGCAACAGCGTAGACTTGCTGTCGCAATATCGGCATAGTTTTATGAAATATCGCGTCGAACCGTTCCGGGGGGTTGAAGGGAAGCGACCGCATGAGGGAAGTCACGCCAGTACTGGCGATCAATAAAACACGGCTATGTGCACTTGCCTTGGCAACCAGCAGCCTGGCTTGCCTCGCTCCGGCTGCCATGGCGCAGGACACGAGTCCGCCGACTCGCGGCGAACTGACCGCGCCGCAAGCCCGTCCGGAAGTCCGGCAAGGCATGTCGCTGACCGTTGACGGACAGATGGAGCGACGCGCCTGCGCGCTCGACAATCCGGACTACGATGACCTGACCTTCACCCTGAACGACGTGGTCTACACGGGCGCGGAGCTTGCGCCCGATGCCGACCTCGCCCGGGCACACGAATCGTACCTGGGCCAGGAACTGCCGGTCCGCTCGCTGTGCGACATCCGCGATCGTGCTGCGGCCGCTCTCGCTGATGCCGGATACCTCGCCGCTGTCGAGATCCCGCCGCAGAGCCTGGGCGACGGCGTCGCCGAAATGCGCGTGGTGCTGGGCCGCCTCGTCGCGATCCGCGCCCGCGGCGAAGTCGAAGGGGTGGAAAGCCTGCTGTCGAACTATCTCGACAAGCTGGTCGAACAGCCGGTGTTCAACGTGAACGAGGCCGAGCGCTACCTGCTGCTGGCGAACGACGTGCCGGGCATGGAACTGCGCCTCTCTCTGCGCCCAGCCGAAGGCGGCCAGCCGGGTGAGCTGGTTGGTGAAGTCGCCGTGCTGCGCGAAACCTTCGTTATCGATGCCAATACCCAGAACTGGGGCAGCCGCGCGCTGGGCCGCTACGCCGGACTGGTGCGCGCCGAAGCCTATGGCCTCACCGGCATGGGCGATCGCACGTCGATTGCCTTCTTCTCCACGCTGGACCTCGAAGAGCAGCAGACGTTGCAACTGTCGCACGACATGCGGATCGGCGGCGATGGCCTGACGCTGGGCGGCTCGCTGACGCTGGGCTGGACCGAACCCAGTGCCCTGCCCGGTTTCGAGATCGCATCCGAGACCGTGCTGGCCAATGTCGAAACCAGCTATCCCTTCCTGCGCACGCAGGAAGCCTCGATCTGGGGCGCTGCCGGCCTCGACTTCGTCAACCAGGACGTGACCTTTTCTGGACTGGAACTGACGCGCGACCGCCTGCGTACCGCCTATGTCCGCGGCAATTTCGTCCTGGTCGACGCGGATTCGATTGCCCGCCGCAACGGCTACACCCCGTACGAACCGCAGAGCCGGCTGGCCGGCCTCGTCGAGTTCCGCCAGGGGTTGGACGTCTTCGGCGCGACCGGGGACTGCCGCCCCAACCTCAATGCCTGCCTGCTGGGCGGCGCGGTACCGCCCGCCCGCATCGAACAGGATCCGACACCGACCCTGCTGCGCGGGCAATTGTCCGGCGAGTATCGCCCGGTTCCGCTGCTCAACATTTCCTACGACCTGTCAGCCCAGGTGAGCGATGATCCCCTGCCCGCATTCGAGGAATTCGCCGGCGGCCGGTACACTGTGGGACGCGGCTACGATCCCGGCGCGATCATCGGCGATTCGGGTGTCGGGTTCTCGCTGCAGGTCGGCTACGGTTCGCTGGTTCCCACCAGCCTGACCGACATCGTGGTCCAGCCCTATGTCTTCTTCGACCATGCCAAGGTGTGGAACAACGATCCCAGCCTTGCCCTGGACGACAGCGACGAGCTGACGTCGGTCGGCGTGGGTGTCCGCGTGGTACGCGGCGCCAACCTGCAAGGTGACTTCGCCATCGCATTCCCGCTGCGCACACTCGATTTCCAGACCGAGCGCGGTCCCGCCCGCTTCCTGTTCAACATCACTGCCCGGTTGCATCCGTGGAGGCCGTCATGACCAAACCCCGCTCCCTTACGCGTGCCTTCCTGCTGCAGGGTTGCGCCCCGCTGGCGCTGTCGGTCACGGCCATTGCCCTGCCGGTCACGGCCGAGGCCCAGGGCGTGAATGGCACCCCGACCGTGGCGCAGGGTTCGGTTTCGATCGACCGTGGCACCACGGGCGTCGATACGCTGAACGTCACCGGCACCAATGCCATCGTCGACTGGGCACCCGATACGGACGACAACGGCGCACCGCTGATCTTCCTGCCCGACGGCAACTCGCTGATCTTCCGTGGCAATGCTGGCGCGACCAACTTCGCCATCCTCAACCGTGTCCTGCCGACAGCGGTGTCCTCGCCCACGGAGTTCGCGGGGACAGTACAATCGTTCCTGACCGATTCACTGGGTAACCCGACAGGCCCAGGCGGCTTTGTCGCCTTCTATTCGCCCACCGGCATCATCGTCAGCGGCACGGCAGTGTTCGAAGTGCCGCAGCTGCTGCTGACCACCAATGCGCTCGACACCACCAGCTTCACCGACTTTGCCAACGGCACCGGCCCACTGCTGCTGTCGGGCGACAACTCCTTCGTCCAGATCGACCCTGGCGCAAGCTTTAGCGGTACGCCCGAAGGCAGCTACTTCATTGTTTCCTCGTCGAATATCGCCATGGGCGGCGATGCCTATTTCAACGGCTCTACGGCCTATGTCGGCGGTATCGAGATGTCGCTGGCGCACAGTTCCGGCCTGTTCGACATCATAGTCCAGACCGGCAGCGAAGGGCTGGCCGTCCGACATACGGGCAGCACGGGCGGACCGTCCAGCACGGGCGCTGGCGACAATCACGTCATCTATGGCGTTACCCATGCGGTAGATTTCTCGACCACCGGTGTGTCGATGCTGTTCAGCGGCGATCTGGGCTTCGATCCCGCGGCCGTAGCCACCACGATCAATGGCGACATCATCCTGTCGGCGAACCACGACGTCAGTGGCCTCAGCGTCGATGGAAGCTCGATCAGCCTCGGAATCAACGCGGTTTTCGACGGACGGTCCCAGGCCAACACCGCCCAGGCAGATCTGTTCGTTGCCGACGTCAATGCCACCAGCAGCCTGCTCGCGATTTCTTCAGGGCAAACAATTGCCGACGGTTTCGGGAATTTCTCCGACGATCTCCTGCTGGTGGGCCGCGACCAGGCCGTGCTGAATGTCGAATTCACTTCTTTCAACATCGGCGGCGACCTGCTGGTTTCTTCGCGCGGCTTCTTTGATCCGCTTGGGAGCGGGTTTCCCGCGCTCGACGCAACTGGCGGCTTTGCATCGATCCGATCCGGCATAGACAGTTCGCTCGATGTCGCCGGGAACACCCTGGTGACAGCTGACGCGAGACCCGATTTCGACATCGGCCAGGGAGTGACCGGGGCTGCAAGTGCCGGCCAGGCGCAGATCCTTTCGGACGGCGGCCTGATCGCCCTCCGCGGCGACGTCACGATCAGCGCAGAAGCGCGACCGAGCGTGTTTTCCGGCGTCAATTCCTCGGGCCAGTTCTTTGGCGGGCAAGCCGAATTGATTGCCGCCAATGGTGGTTTTCTGCAAATCGATGGCGCGCTGGCGATGAACGCCGATGCGACCACTCCCGACCTGAACGGCCCCTCACCGGAAGCCGGGGCGAGCGCCTTTGCCGGTGATATCACGATTTCCGGTCTTGGCAGCGGCAGCACCTTGCAAGTCGGTGGAGTGGTGCTCCTCGAAGCCAATGCCACGGTGGGCGACGGTGTGATCTCTGATGGCGCAGGCGGAACCGGTTTGGGCGGCACCATAATTGTCGATGCATTCGGCGGCGCCGATGTCCAGTTCCTCGCCACCGATCCCGGCGCCTTCCGCGCGGAAGCCGAAGGTAACGGCGGCAACGACACGGGCGGCGGCGGCGGCGATGGCGGCGACGGCTTCGGCGGCCTGATCGCCTTCAGTGCCGATAATGCCAGTCTCAGTATCGCCGGCAGCTTGCAGGCAAATGCGATCGGTCGCGGCGGATCGGGCTTCAATGGCGGTTCCGCCAGCACATTCGGCGTATCGATCGATGCCTTCCAGAACGCAACGGTAGCAATCGGCGGCCCCTTCCTCCTTTCCGGCGCCGTCGGCGGCACGGCATTCGGAGGGATCGGAGGCCAGGCCACGGGCGGCACTTCACGTATCACCGTCGTCGATTCCACGTTCACATCTACAGCCGGCGCGGCCATTTTTTCCACCGGCTCCGGCGGCAACGGCAACAGCACCGGGGGAGACGGGCAAGGCGGCAATTCGCTCCTGCTGGTCGACAACAGCACGGTGACCTTCGGTTCGTCGCTGAACCTTTCGGCCGGGGGGAATGGCGGCGACGGGACTGCCGGCGATCCCGGCGGGACCGGGACTGGTGGCCTTGCCCAGGTCCAGGTCCTTGGCGGCGGCACACTCAACGTGAACGGCACCGCGACCGGCGTAGCTATGTCGACGACGGGAGTCGGCGGCGATGCCGATGCCGGGGCTGCCGGCGCCGGCATCGGTGGCACGGCGGAGTTCCTCATAAGCGAGAATTCCACGGCCACGGTTGGCCGTCTGGCAGCAGGAACCGTCGCCTTCGGCGGTGACTCTATCAGCGGACTCGGCGGTGCGGCCCAGGGCGGATCGGTGCTGGTCGATGCCAGCATCGGCGGAACGATTACCGTAAATGGCGGCCTGTTCTCGATTGGCGGTAACGCAACTGGTGGAGACGGTGCGACGGGTGGCGATGCCATCGGCAGCACGGGAACGCTGCATGTGGATTCCACCAGTTCTTTCTCCAGCCTCACGACCTCGCCCGTCGCCAACAGCCAGGCGACCGCCACGGGCGGCGCCGGCCTGGCCGGTAACGGCGGCAACGCACTTGGCGGCACGCTGAGCTGGCAAGTCGACGGCGGGCAGATAGGCTTCGTCGGTTCGCAGGTGCTCAATGTCAGCGCCACGGGCGGTGCTTCCACCGGTGGAACGGGCGGCACCGGTACCGGTGGCCTGGTGCTAATCGGCAACTTCGGCGGGGTGATCGATACCGTAGGTACTAGCACCCAGATCAACGCCACCGGCACCGGCGGTGAAGCTCTCAGTCCCGGGCAGACAGCTGGCGACGGTACTGGCGGTTTTGCGGATGTTACCAGCCTTGCCGGAGCCAGCAGCCAGTTCGGCTTCTTGACCTTGATCGGACGCGGCACCGGAGGCACCGGAACCGACGCAATCGGCGGCACCGGACAAGGCGGCAATCTCAACGTGCTGGCCGCAGGCGACGGTACCAGCCTGACGGCCGTCAGCCTGCAGGCACTGGCAAATGGCACCGGCGGTGCGACCACCGCAAGCGGTCAATCCGGGGGCTCCGGCTTTGGTGGCGGTGTGGCGTTCAGCAACCAGAGCAACTCGTCCATCTCGACCGGCACGCTCACTGCCAATGCCGGCGGCACCGGCGGCGTCAGCAGCACCGGTACAGGCGGCGATGGCTCCGGCGGCGATGTGCTGCTGAACAACGACAGTTCAGACCTGACGACAACAGGAGCTCTTCGCCTGCTTGCAGCGGGCACCGGCGGCGACGGTGTCGACGGTGGCACCGGCACAGGCGGCGTGGCGCTTGCCTTTGTCACAGGCCCGTCGACACTGTCGGTCGGCACCGACTTCATTCTGGACGCGAGCGGGCACGGCGGCACGCCCACCAGCGGCAGCGGCGGCGATGCCGTGGGTGGATTCGCCACCCTTGAACTGTCTAACACCCCGGCACCTACGCCGACGCCGACGCCTACTCCAACTCCGACCCCCACGCCGACCCCCACTCCGACACCCACTCCGACACCGACGCCGACCCCCACGCCGACGCCGACGCCCACTCCGACACCGACGCCTACTCCAACTCCGACCCCCACGCCGACGCCCACTCCCACGCCGACGGGTACTCCGCCCACGGCGACGATCGGGGGCGACCTGCTGCTGGACGCATCGGCCACGGCGCGCACCGGTAGCAACGCCACGGGCGGCTCGACCGCGCTTCTGCTTCGCGAAGGCGCAGACTTGCAGGTCACGGGCCGGACCGACCTGCTGTCGGAGGCCGATGCTAACGATGGCGCCGACGGCGTGATCGGTGGCCTCGCGCAAGGTGGCACCAATGTGCTGGAGATTATCGATTCCAGCGCGGCCCTCACTGGCGCACTGCTGCTGGATGCCGACGGAACCGGTGGGGATGGCTCCACCTCCGGCGACGGCCTTGGCGGGATCAGCGAGATTACTGTCAACAACGCGAGCGTCACCCTTGGCGCGAACTACAGCCTCTACTCGATCGGCGTTGGCGGGTTCGACGCCAGCACCACCGGCTCCGGCGGGGCCGGCATTGGCGGCCAATCCACCCTTAGTATCGTCGACAGCACCTTTACCGCCACCAATGGCTCCGGCATTTTCGAGGCCGAAGGGCTGGGGACTGGATCGCAGAACGGTTCCGGCGGTGACGGCATCGGTGGCGCGGCGACGGTCATCATTGACGGCTCCACCGTCGATCTGGGCGTTGAGCTGAACCTGTTCACCCTGGGCGTCAGCGGTGGATCCAACACGGGGGATGGCGGCATAGCCGCGGGCGGCACCAATGTGCTGACTGCAACGAACAGCTCCATCACCGTCGGCGATGTCATCTGGGAAAACACCGCGACCGGCAATGGCCAGTCGCCCGGTGGCGATGCCACCAACGGCGTGCAGAGCATCGTACTGGACGGCTCCACGCTCGACGCAGCCAGGTTGTTCCTGTTCGGCGGCGCGATAACCCGGGCCGTCGACGGCACGGCCACTTCGGGCGATGTCCTGATCCAGCTGAGCAATGGTTCCATTGCCAACTTCACCGACGTCTATCTTGAGACCTATGCGATTTCGACTCGCGGGTCCGGGGTGACCACCGCGGGCAACATCACCATTGAAACGATCGACGGCCTCGATCCTTCGTCGCTGAACATGGGCGCTACCGAGCTCTACATCGAAGCCGGTGGCGGCACGACCAACACCGCCGGTTCGTTCAACATTGCCGCAGTTGGCGGCGATATCGCCCTGAACTCGCTCGACGTGTTCAACCAGGGCGACCTGCCTTCCGCTACCCAGTCCAGCCTGTTCGCCGACAACGGCACGATCAGCATTCCTTCCTCCATGCTGATCGATATGCGCGGCGACCTGCAGCTGGGCTATGCCAACGGCGGCTCGATCGTCGGCGGCGCTTCGCTCTCCTCGCTGAGCGCAATCTGGGCGACCAACGTGCTGGGCACGCTGTTCATCGACGGTGACAGCACCGCGCAGCGCAGCATTGCCGCCGACATCGCCACCCTCAGCGCGCTCGACATGGAAATCGGCCCGAACGCCAACTTCGGCGCGACAGACCTGCGCCTGGTCTCGCTCGATACGGACAATCGCAACATCATCGGCGGCACCACGGCCGGCAGCGGTTTCACGCTGACCGATGCCGAGATCGCCAATGTCACGGCCGATTTCCTTGCCCTCAACACGCCGGTCACGATCGACCCTGATATCGACGTCGAAGTGCGCGACCTCAACCTGGTCGGCTCGCAGGCTGGCGGCGAACAGGTGATCACAATCTCGTCGGACGGCGTGATGCAGATCCTGGGCCAGGTCCGCTATACCTCTGCTGCGCTGACCGACGGGCTGAACTTCAATGCCGGGCCCAGCCTGCAAATGCTGCTGCCCACGGCCAGCGTCTCCGCTTTCGACGACACCGGTGCGCTGTCCGCGTCGCTGCTGTTCGCGGCTGACAGCATGATCTTCGCCACGGGCAGCACCACTTCGGTGATCCTTGCCGATCCCGCCGATCCCGCCATCCCCGGACTGCTTGCCGACTTCAACAACTCGGGCATGACCAGCGCCTACAACTACGCCAGCGCGCACAGCGTGCAGCTTTCCGGCACGAATTACATCTACGGCCAGAACAGCGGTGATGCAGTCCACCTCGGCGGCATCGAGATCTCGCTACTGGGCGGAACCTTGACCATCAGCCAGATCGATCCCCTGCCGACCGATCCGCCGCTGGTCACGATTGCCTATGGCATGGCTTCGGACGCGACGAACGATGCCTACGTCTACGATGACGACTTCTTCTTCGACCGCGTCACCGACAATACGCTCGACGGCCCGTTCACCA
The DNA here is from genome assembly GCF_038289935.1 of Aurantiacibacter gilvus. Taxonomy (NCBI): domain Bacteria; kingdom Pseudomonadati; phylum Pseudomonadota; class Alphaproteobacteria; order Sphingomonadales; family Erythrobacteraceae; genus Aurantiacibacter; species Aurantiacibacter gilvus. The sequence continues at coordinate 62,865 of NZ_JBBYHV010000001.1, read as the reverse complement.
ACGAATCGACACTGAACAACTGTCTGATCAACGCGCAGAGCTGCGGCACGCCCACTCCGGAGATCTTCGACGAGCCGAATACGCCGCCGACGAAGACCTTCCTCGAAGAGCCGCTCGAAGAGGATGACCGCGAGAACGAGGAAGAAGGGGCGCCGGTTTCGACTCCGCAGTCGGACGAACAGTTCGGCCCCGAGTTCCCCGGCCTGTTCAGCGCCCCGATCGTCAACGAGGACGAACTGGTGCGCGATCCCGTCACCAGCGGCAACGACACGGCGCTCGGCACACAGAGTTCCGGCAGCGGGGGAGACGAGCAATGACCATGACCCTCTCCACAATCCGCCGCGTGGCGATCGCCAGTTGCGGCGCGCTGGGACTGGCTGCGACTGCGCAACCCGCGCAGGCGCAGAACGTGCCCGTCGCGCTGCTCGATTCGGTGCCCATCGGCGATACCGGCACCTGCGAAGCGCAGATCCGTCCGCCGCAGTCCGGTGATGGCCTGTTCGACCGCCGCTACGTGGTGATCTGCCGCGATGCAGCCGCGCCCGTCGGCACCCTTGCCGTGCTGCGCAATACCGACGCGAACCAGCTGCTTGCCGATGCGCGCAGCAACGGGGCGACCTGCACCCGCCGCGACAATGTCGCAGCACCGCAAGGCCTCGCAGATGCCGCCACCTACTCCTGCACCGCTCCGGATGACGGCCTGCAGACCGAAGTGATCGTCGGCAGCAATGGCGGCAACACCTACCTTGCCAGCGGCGTGGCCGCCTATACCGATGCGCTGCGGCTGGGGCTGGCCAGCCTCGCGACGGACCGGCTGGTGCCCGGCGACGTCTCGATCCCGCTGACCCAGGCCAGCGACGCGCGCGCCTTTGCCCGTTCGCAGGCAGAGGCGATTTCCGCCGACGCCGCCCTGACCGAGGCCTATCGCCGCTCGAACGCGGGTGCCTATGCCGAAGCGGCAGAATTCTTCACCGCTGCGGCGGAGCAACTCAACGGGGCAGCGGCCCTCGAGGCACGGCTCAACGCCGGCCTGCAACAGTCGAACCTCGGCAACTACCTCGAAGCTGCGCAGGTCTTTGGCGCCGCCCGCGAGCAGATTGGAGACCATCCGATCCTGACCCGGCTGGCGCGCAATTTCGAAGCGCTCGACGCGCTCAACCGCGATGCCCCGGCCGAAGCCATCCAGACGCTCGACACGCAGTTGCCCGGCAATGCCGGCAACCTCGACGCCTTGCGCGCGCTGGAGGTCAGCGATCCGCTCTCCACCCGCCTGATCGCCGAGCAGGAGAACGCCATTTCCGGGGCCACCGGGCAGCTGACCCTGCTTGAACGCACGACCTTGCTCGACGCCCAGGGCTGGCAGATCCGCGCCACCGCCCTGCGCGAGCTGGGCCGCACGGACGAAGCCCGTGCAACCTTGCTGGCCGCGCAGGACGACCTGCTGGAAGTCCGCGACGGACGCATCGTCTCGATCCTGTGGCTGCGCTCGCAGGTGCTGGGCGAACTGGCCGAACTCGACGAGCTCGATGGCGACCTCGCCGGGGCCGAAGCCCTGCACCGGCAGGCCGTCTCGCTGCTGGAGGATTACTATCCCGGCTCGCCCGCGCTGGTCAGCGCCCGCGCGCAGATGGCTGCCTTCCTTGCCCGCAGTGGCCGCAACGACGAGGCCCTGGCGCTTTACGGCTTGCTGGTGGAAGATGCCGACAGCAAGCCCAGCGCTACCCTGCGCCGCCTGCTCTCGCCCTATTTCGCACTGCTGGCCGAGCGCAGCGACGAGGCTGATACCGCCGAACGCATGTTCGCTGCCAGCCAGCTGCTGCTGCGCCCCGGCCTCGCCCAGACGCAGGCCGTGCTCGCCCGCGAGCTGTCGGGTGGCAGCGACGAGTCGGCCCAGCTGTTCCGCCGCTCGCTGAACATCGGCCGCGCCATCGAACAGATGCGCGGCGAGATCGCCCAGCGCGAGCTCACCGGCAACGTGGAAGAACCCGATGCTGCCGCCGAACTGGCCAACATGCGCAGCCAGCTTGCCGCCTTGCAGACCCAGCAGCTGGAACTGCAACAGGCGCTCGCCCAGTACCCGCGCTACCGCGCTGTCACCGACGACCAGATGGGCCTGGCCGAATTGCAGCAGGTGCTCGCCCCCGGCGAGGCTTACTACAAGCTGGTGATGCTGGAGGAGGATGCCTACGCCATCTATGTCGAAAGCGGCATGGCGCGCGGCTTCCGCGTGGAAGCCGGCACTGCCGAGATCGACATGATGGTGGACGCCCTGCGCGATTCCATCGCGGTCGAACTGGGTGGGCAGACGATCACCTACCCATTCGAAATTGGCCTTGCCCGGCAGCTCTATATCGCGCTGTTCGGGCCGGTCGACGGCCAACTGCGGCAGACAAGTCACCTCGTCTTCGAACCCGACGGCGCACTGCTGCGCCTCCCTGCCAACCTGCTGGTGATGGATGACGACAGCGTCACCCGGTACGACGCCCGCGTGGCTGCCGACGAAGACGCTGCCTTCGACTATCGCGGCACGCAGTGGCTGGGTCGCTCGATGCAGATCTCCACCGCCGTTTCGCCGACCGGCTTCCGTGACGTGCGCCGGGCGCGCGCTTCGGACGCGACGAGCGAATACCTCGGCCTGGGGCAGAACCTGCCGCTGGGCGACGGAGGCTTCCCCTCGGGCACGCGCGCTGCCAGCGGGGGCATGAGCGACCGCTGCTATTGGGAACCGTCGGTGTGGAACAACCCCATCGCCGCCACCGAGCTGCGCACCGCAGACCGGATCGTCACCGCCGAAGGCGGGCAGGCCGCAGTGCTGACCGACGCGGCCTTCACCGACACGGCCCTGCTGGGCATGGACCAGCTCGACGAATACCGCATCCTGCACTTCGCTACCCACGGGCTGGTCACGGCCCCGGCCCGCGACTGCCCGCCGCGCCCCGCGCTGCTGACCTCGTTCGGCGATAGCGACAGCGACGGCCTGCTCAGCTTCGCCGAGATCTTCGACCTGCAGATCGACGCCGACCTGGTAATCCTTTCCGCCTGCAACACCGCCAGCGCGGGCGGCTTGGTCGCCAGCCGCGAAGCCGGCATCAGCGGCACCGGCGACTTCGCGCTCGACGGACTGGTGCGTGCCTTCGTCGGCGCCGGCGGCCGGACGATCGTCGCCAGTCACTGGCCAGTGCCAGACGATTTCGACGCCACCGGACGGCTGATCTCGGGTTTCTTCGAGGCTGAGGCGGGTGAATCCACTACCGAGGCGCTGCGCCAGGCACAGCTGGGACTGATGGAAGACGAGGATACCTCGCACCCGTTCTACTGGTCGGCTTTTGCCGTGGTGGGTGACGGCGCGATCCCCGTCCGCCGCTAGGCGCGGGAAAGCAGGGTCACCGCTGCTCGAGCGGCTGCATGCCGTAGGGCAGTTCGCTGGTGAAGGCCTCGATCTGCACCACGCGGCCATTCTCGAAGTGAAGCAGCTCCACCACCTGGTAGGTGAGCGGGTAGCTGTTGCCGTCGCTCGCGGGCTTGTCCTCGAACTGGCGATAGACCGCGAGCCCGCGTTCCTCGTCCATGGCGAGCAGTTGGATGTCGCGCACCTGCTCGACACCTTCGATGCCCGGGCTGCCGAAGCTGCTGGTGCAGTCGCCCACGTTCATGCCGTTGACGATCCAGCTGCACTCCTCGCCGAAGATCTCGGGCGCGGGGCCGTTGGGTGCGAGCGCGGCGAAGAACTGTGCCGATGCGGCGGCCATGGTCGCACGGTCGGTGCGCGCCGAGGCGGGCAGCACGGCATAGTCGTTGGCGCTCTCGGTCATGGCAAAGGGCGGGCCGTATTCGCTGCGGCGGATAGTTGCATCGACGCTGCCCACCGCGCTGCCGTCTGCGGCAACCGTGATCGCCGCCCAGGCGGGCTGGCCGTGTTCCTCGATCCGCCCGATCCAGACTGCGCGGCCAGTCTCGGCATCGGCCACAACCAGCGGGTCTGCATCGACGGCAGTGACCGTGCGCCAGATGGACTCGCCCACGCGGATGCCCACGCTGTTCTCGGCATAGCCGACCGGATTGTCCGACCAGTTCACCGCCTGCCAGTCATTGCCGACCATGGCGTTCACCAGCGTGCGGGCGTTGGCGGACAGGCAGACGTCGTCGCAGAGATCGGGGCGCGCGGCATAGACGGGGAAGTCGGCATCCGGCCCCCAGAACGCGTTGTGCATGAAGTAGGGGACGTAGGTGAAGGTCGCCTCGATCCGCTGGATCTCCGCATTGCGGATGCGGAAGGCTTCCAGCAGGGTGATCGAATTGGGCCATTTCAGCGCGGTGCGCATCTCGCGGCCATTGGTCAGCAGGTAGCGGTCGAACTCGTTGGCATGGTCAAAGAAGCCCGAGGCGACGACGACCCCGCGCCGTTCGTCGACCAGCGGCAGCTCGCGCCGGATGCGCTTGTTGATGCGATAGAGACCCAGCTCGAATTGCTCGCGGCAGCCCGAGGCGATGGCGGCGGCGCTCTGCTGTTCGCCCTCGCGCACGGCGGTGGTGAGGATGCCGTTTTCCAACCGGCTGCAATCCTCCGAGAAGGGCGCAAAAACCTGTCCGTCGTTCAGCTCGACCGTGTCGAAATAGGCATCGGCAATCGCCAGCATGCGCTCGCGCGGGCGGCGCTCTTCCTCGGGCAGGACTTCGACGAATTCGGGGAAGTGGACCATGTTCTCCCAGTCGCCAAAGGGCGCGGGCAGGCCGGTGCGTCGGTGGACGACGCTTTCGATCTCGTCGATCAGCCCGTCCTCGACGTGGATACGCACGGCGTAGAAGGCGGCGTGGTCGTTCTCGCGCACCGAGCCGAACCACGCGGCGTGCCCCGTCGTCTCGTCCGCCACGACGAGGCCGTTGTCGTCCACCTCGCGCACGGTCGCCCACAGGCCCTCGCCCACCTCCAACGATACGTTGTTCTCGGTGAAGAGGACATGGCCCGACAGCGGCAGTACGGCGGCATTGCGTCCTTCCAGCGCATCCATGTGCGCCTCGACCATGCCGATCAGGCAGTCATAGTCGCAGCTGGTGTCCGGCACGGCGGAACGCTCGCCCGGCGCCTGTGCCAGCGCGGGGGTGGCAAACAGCATGGCGGTGGCGAGCAGCGCGGTCTTGGCCTTCATTGTCGGTCCTCTCTCACAGGTTACGGATGCGCACTGGCATCGGCGTAGTCTTCGTTGGCGCGGGCGATCAGGAAGGCGTGGATGGCCTGGGCATCCTCTTCGCTGAGCTGGTCACCGAAGCCGATCATGCCGCGGTCCGCGAGCGTGCCGCGCAGCACGATGTCGGCAAAGGCGGCGCGCGTTTCGGCGGTCATCCAGCGCAGGTCCGCCACGCCGCCGACGGCGTCGGGACCGTGGCAGCGGGCACAGTTCTCGCCATAGAGCTCCCGCCCACGCGACACCTGCGCTTCGGGCGCCATCAGGAACGGCGGACGCGGCAAGGCGACGGGCTCAGGCGGGGGCGGCAGCGTGACGCCCGTCGCATCGAGCCGGAAGACCAGCAATCGCGCTGTCGAGTTGCGCAAGGGCGCAAGGTTGTAGACCGGCGACCCGCCCCAGCCCGCGTTGATCGCGATATATTGCACGCCATCCACCATGTAGGTGATCGCGCCCGCCACCGGGACCTGGTCGATGGGCATCTCCCACAGCAGCGCGCCGCTGTCGGCAGCATAGATCGCCAGGGTCTGCTTGATCGTGCCCTGCACCAGCAGGTTGCCCGCCGTCGCCAGGACGCCGCCCGATCCCGGGTGCGGATAGGTGACGCGCCATGCCTCGCTCTGCGTTACCGGGTCCCATGCCAGCAGGTAGCCCTGCTCCTCGGCGCGGGCGCGCTCCATCAACTGCGCCCGCAAGTCGGGATCGCTGCGCCGGTCCTGCCCGGAGTTCGAGCGATGGTAGGTGAATGAGAAGTCCTCGGCGTCCATCGCGGCGTAAACGTCACCCTGCTCCTGCGCCGAGAGGTAGACGAGGCCCGTCTCGGGATTGAAGGCCATGGGATGCCAGGTGTGCGCGGCGAGCCAGGAGGGGCTCATCAGGTGCGGGGTCTCGCCATTGTGCGCGCCGCGCTGCAGGACGGGACGGCCCGTTTCCATGTCGATATGGCTCGCCCAGGTGTTCTGGCTGACATAGGTCTCGGCAGACAGCAGCTCGCCGCTGGCGCGGTCGATCACGTAGAAGAACCCGTTCTTGGGCGCCTGCATGATTACCTGCCGCTCGCGCCCGCCGATCTCGAGGTCGGCCAGCATCATCGGCTGGGTGCAGGTGTAGTCCCAGTCCTCCTCCGGCACCATCTGGTAGTGCCAGCGGTATTCGCCGCTGTCGGCATCGACCGCCACGATCGAGCACAGGAACAGGTTGTCCCCCTGCCCCTCGCTGCGGATCGACCACATGTGCGGGCTGCCATTGCCGGTGCCGATGTAGACGAGGTTGAGCTCGGGATCGTAGGCGAAGGCATCCCATGCGGTGCCGCCACCGCCCCAGCGCCACCATTCGCCCTGCCATGTTGGCATGGCGATCTGCATGGCAGAGTCCGATGCCTCGCCATCGGGGCCGTCCGCCGGGTTGCCGGGCACGGTGTAGAACTTCCACAGCTGCTCACCGGTTGCGGCATCGTAGGCGACCACGAAACCGCGCACGCCGTAGTCGGCGCCGCCGTTGCCGATCACCACCTTGCCGTCATAGACGCGCGGCGCGCCGGTGATCGAATAGGCGCCCAGCGGCGGGCCGGCCTCGAAAGTCTGGGTGGTCCAGACCTCCTCGCCCGTCGCCGCATCGACCGCGATCAAGCGCCCGTCGAGCGCGCCGATGTAGATCTTGCCGTCCCACGCAGCGATGCCGCGCGAAGAAGGGCCGCAGCAGGCCAGCCGCGCCCATTCGGCACCGACCTCGGGGTCAAAGGTCCACAGCTCCTCGCCGGTCGCGGCATCGTAGGCGGTGACGACGTTGTAGACGCTCTCGTTGTAGAGCACCCCGTCGACCACCAGCGGCGTCGCCTGTACGCCGCGCATGGTCTCGAGGTCGTCGAACCAGGCGAGGCCGAGGCGCGAGACGTTGCTCTCGTTGATCTGGTCGAGCGGGCTGTAACGCTGCTCGTCCCAGCCGAGGCCGTGGCTCATCCAGTTGGCCGCGTTGCCGGGGGCGGCAATGGCGCGCATTCGCTCGCCGTCGACAGCGGCAGGGCCACTCGCCACGACCGGCGCGCTGCCCGTGGTCGCCGCAGCACAAGCAGCCAGCGCCAGCGCCCCGCCGAGAATGCCCAGCTGCCTCACCCGCATTTTCCTCTCCCCTCGGGCAAATCGTTGACTTTGCCCGACACCTTTGTGCAAGGCTTTGCCGCGCGCGACAACAGGTTTGTGCGGGGAGAGCGAATGATGGGCAATGTCTGGTCGGTTCTTGGCATGACGCTGGCAATGACGGCATGCGCTACGCTGCCCGAATCCACAGACGCGCCCGCCGAAATCCTGATGCAGGGCGAGCGCCTGCATCCCGAGAGCATCACCAGTGACGCGCGCGGCACGCTCTACATCGGCAGCAATCCCGGCACGGTGTTCCGCGCCTTCGCCGGTGACCCGGTAGCGGTGCCGTGGATCGTCCCCGACGAAACGAACGGCCTGCAGACCGTGTTCGGCGTGCTGGTGGACCAGCCGCGCGGGCTGCTCTGGGTCTGCTCCAACGCCATGGGCGGCGAAGGCGAGACGGCGATCAAGTCCTTCTCGCTTTACACCGGCGACCTTGCCACCAGCTATCCGTTGGCAGTGGAAGGCCCCGCCATGTGCAACGACATGACCGTGGCGCCGAACGGCGACGTCTATGCCAGCGAGACAACGGGCGGGCGGATATTGGTGCTGCGGAACGGCGGCAGGCAGTTCGAACACTGGGCCACGGACCCCGAATTCGCCAGCCTCGACGGCATCAGCTTCGGCCCCGGCGGTGAGCTCTACGCCAATGCCATCCAGCGCAACACGCTGCTGCGGGTCCACCGCAATGCCGACGGCAGCTTCGCGCGTGCCGAGGTGCTGGAAACCTCCGCCCCGCTGTCCGGCCCTGACGGCCTCCGTCCGCTCGACGACACCCGCATGCTGCAATCGGAAGGCAATGCCGGAACCATCACCGTGCTCACCTTCGCCGAAGGCCAGCCGGTGCAGGTCGAGGTGATTGCCGAGGGGATCGACTATGCCAGCTCGGTGACCATGGTGGGCGACCACGCCTGGTACCCCGAAGGCAAGTTGCGCTTCATGTTCGGCCCTGACGCCGGGGAGGACCCCGGCCCCTTCGTGGTGCGATCTGCGCCGATCCCTCCGGCAGACTGACTAGCCTGCCGCGAAGGCGCGCCGCAGCGCATCCACCTTGGCGGCGGTGAAACGCTGCGAAACTTGCGCCTGCGGCACCAGCTTGTCGAAGGCATGGAAGGCGCGCGGGGCGAGCAGCAGTTCTGCCGCGCCGCCTGCTTCGGTAAGCCGCTGCGCATAGGCCATGTCTTCCGCCATGAAGAGGTCCGCGCCGCCGGTGCCGATCCACGCGGGCGGCAGGCCGGCCAGCGACTCCGTGCGGGCAGGCACGCCCGCTGCGGGCACCGCCGCGCTTCCGGCATCGACACCGAGGAACTGCGTCCAGCCGAAGCGGTTGGAGCGCGCGTCCCACAGGATGCGGCCGATATGGTCCGGTACGGGCACGGTCGAACCGGTGCGATCATCCAGCATGGGATAGACCAGGCACTGGAAGCACACCGGCACCTCGCCGCGATCGCGCGCTTCGATGGCCAGCAGCGCCGCATGGGTGCCGCCCGCGCTTTCGCCCATGACGGCGATGCGCTGCGGATCGAGGCCGATGTTCGCGGCGGCGCCGTGGAACCACTTCAGCGCGGCGTAATTGTCTGCCACCGATCCGGTGTAGCGCGTCTCCGGGGCCAGCCGGTAGTCGATCGTCAGCACCATGCAGTCGAGCTCGGTCGCCAGTTGCTGCAGGTCCGCCAGCTCGTTGCGCGCCGCGCCAAGGATATGTCCGCCGCCGTGCGTGTGGACAATCCCGGGCCGCGCGCCAGGCTGCCCGCCATTGACGAGGAATGCCACGACCTCGGGCTGGCCCGGCAGGCCAGGGATGCGCAGTTCCTCCACCGGCACGTCCGGCGAAGGTGGCTGGGCATTGGCAGCGGAGCCCGCGCGAATGGCGGCAAGACTCTCGACGGTGAAATTGGTGCCTTCCGGCGAGAACATGGCCTGCGCCATGGGCCGCAGCTCGGGATCGAGGAAGGCAATCGGATCGATGCCCGAAGCGGTGGTGGCGGGCGGATGCTCGTGCGCCATGACCGCCAGCGAAGGGCCAAGCAAAGTCGCGATTACTCCGGCACCGCCCAAGGCCAGCGCCTGCCTCCTGTCCATGTCCATCAATCCCTCCCCACGTGTCGATGTTGCCAGCGATATAGCTGTCAGGCGAAAGGTCCGCGCCAGTCGGGTTGCCGCTGCTTGCGGCGGGTTGAGCGCGTGAGCGCCGGCACGGCATCGCGCGCCCAGTAGGTCATGCCCCAGACTTCGCCCACTCCGGCCACCAGTCGCGCGGAAGGCGCGCCTGGAGGAGCAGCGCGCACGGGGACGGCAGCCAGCGCCGCACAGCCCGTTGCCCCGGCCAGCAGTCCACGCCGCGAGACCCTCATGCCAGCACCCATTGCCGCAGCGCGGGATCGGCGCCCGGCAGCGCGCTGTCGGCGACGGTCATGGCCAGGGAATGGTCGCGTCCGAAAGTCTCGCAGATGAAGCGGTCGGACCACAGGGTCACCCCTTCGATGCGCGGATTGGCGGCGAGCGCCTGCGGTATCCGCTCGCGCCAGGCAAGGCCAAGATCATGCTCGCGCGAGTCGAGTACCGGCACACCCTGCGCGCGCCACTGCTCTGCAAGCTGGCGCGAGGCGGCAAAGCGGGCGTCGAACAGGAACAGGCCCGGACGCGCCTCCCGCGCGTGCAGCACCGACGGCGCAAGGCTGGTGGCGGCAAGCGCGAGCGTGCCCTTGAGGGTCGTCCTGCGGGTGATCGCGATCATTGCCCGGTCTCCAGATAGGCGGCGATGGCGGCAAGGTCCGCATCGCTCAGTTCAGCTTCGCGTATTTGCGGCATCGAGCCAAGCCCGCGTCGCACGACCAGGGTGACAAAGGCCGCCGGCAGCACCTCGCGCTCTTCCAGCAGGGCCTGCCCTTCGGGGACGCGGCGAGACAGCACGCGCGTGCCGAACCCGCCTTCGAGGTGGCAGCCGCCGCAGCGCTGGTCGTAGAGCGCACGGCCATCGGTTGCCGCTTCTTCTGCCGGTGCAGCGGCAAGGACGGCGGTCCCGCCGAAGGCCAATGCCGCTGCCATTACCGTCACTGCGCGCATCATTCCCCGGCCTCCCGGTAGGCGCGTGGCCAGATACCCATCTTGCCCGGAGCGATGATGCCGTGCGGATCGACCGCGTCCTTCACCGCCTCGTTCCAGCGCCGCAATGCACCGTTGTTGTAGTCATAGCTCCGCGCCACTTCGTCGTAGAACAGCGTGTGGGTGCGGTATTCGCCCCAGCCGTTGCGCGCGGCCGTCTCGATCAGGTTGGAGAACAGGCGGTTGGCGCGGCCGGTCATTTCCTCGTCGTCGCGATTGAACACGATCATGCTGATATGGTTGAGATATCTCTGCCCGGCGGTGAAGCCACCATAGTAGTCGAACCCCGCGTCCTCGTACATGGCGCGCACAGTGGTGTATTGCCGCCATGCCTCCTCGCCCGAGAACACCGAGACCGGCGAGAAGGTCAGGTGCCCGCCGGGTCCGCCCAGCCAGTCCACCACGCCCAGCGCGCCGAGCGACGGGGTCGGGTGACCCGAACCGCGCAGTTCCTCCCCCCGGTTCCACTCGCTCGCTTCGAATTCGTAGGGCACGGCGGCGGCGAAGGCAGCCTTGACCTTCTCGGCATTGATCAGGTTGACCTGCTTGTCGCCGAACAGCCGCACGCTGAAGTTCCAGTGCCCCGTGCCCGCCTGCTGGCGCGCTCTCTCCAGCGCTTCGGGCGGCATGGCACCAGTGCCGGAATAGAAGGTGGAACGCGGGCCGCGCACGGCGAGCGAACGGATGATGTTGCCGAAGCTGGGATTGGCCTGCACCGTCCCGTCCAGCTTGAGCGGCCGCAGGGCATCGACGGCGGGCAGCAAGTCCTCGATCCGCTCCATCGACATGGCGAGATTGATGGTATGTTCGGGCTCCGGCATCAGCCACAGGCCCATCTTGGTGGCGATCCCGAAATTGGATTGCATGAAGGCCGCATCCCACGACGGGCCGAAGCCATAGGGGAAGGCCTGCCAGGTCTGCGATCCCTCCAACGCGCCCATGCCGGTGCGCAGCAGTTCGCCGGTGCCGGTGATGATCTCCAGCCCGCAGACCTTGGAGGCGTGCTCGCCGTAGGGCGTGTAGCCCACGCCGCGTTCCAGCGCATTGCCCATGACGCTGCCCCATGTGTGCGCCGGGGCGGACATCCACAGCGGAATGTCGTTGTCGACCAGGTAGTGGTAGAGATCGTCGAAGCCGACGCCCGGCTCCACCACCACGTAGCCCATGTCCACATTGACCTCGAGAATGCGGTTCATGCGGATGAGGTCGAGCATGACCACTTCGCCGGTGCGCGGTGCCGCGCCGCCATAGCCGAAGTTCTTGCCGCGGCTGACCGGCCACAGCGGCACGCCCAGCTCGCCCGCCACGCGGACCACGGCCTGCACCTCCTCGACGCTGGCCGGGGCTACGGCCCCGCGCGGCGCGTAGGACAAGGGTTCGCGCGGTGCCATGGCGTCCTTGTAGGCATGGGCCGCGTCGTCGCCGCGCCATACGTGCTCCTCGCCGACAATCGCGGCGAAGCGGTTCAGCGCGGCATCGAGCCTGCCGGCGTCGAGTACGATCACGAGGGCATCATCCAGCGCGGCACCCAGTTGCCGTGCACTTGTCCCGGTGCCTTGAAGGGCAAGCGGACCTTGGCCACGGGGCCAGCGGCCAGATCGCGCGTGTCGCCGATCACCAGCTCGCTCTTCATGGTCTCGTAATTGGTCGCCAGCGCCATGACCCAGCCATCGGCCTCGGCAGCGTCAGGGCTGCGCGGGGCGAAGGCCACTTCGGCGAGGCCATATTCGGGACCTGCAAACATGGACTCCACCGTGCCCCCGGCAAGGTCGAACTTGCCAAGGCTGTTGACTGGCCTGCGCCCGCCCGCATCCCCGGCGAAGGGCAGGTACTCGTCGGCATAGCCCAGCAGGCCATAGCGGAAGTCGTGCCCCAGGAAGCGGTCGTCGATCCGGCTGAGCGCGCCCGCCTTGTCCTGGAAGCGCTTCTCCTCGGTCCAGCCGTCATCGGCGGAATTCATGTCGATCACGTAGCGGCGGATTGTGGTGCGCGCGGCGGCCCCGTCGAACGGCGCATCCTCCACATCGGGGAAGAAGGGGAAGGGATTGCCGTCGCTCACCGCCGCATCCAGCGTGATCACCCCGTCGCGGTCAGTGGCGGAGAATGTGTGCACCATGGCCATGGCCGGGCCGGTGAACCAGCGCACCGCGTTCGAGCTGCCATGACGCGACAGGACGCCGATATGGCTCGGCTTCGAACGGTCCCAGCCCCAGTGGACCTTGCCCTCCTGCAAGCGTTCCATGCTCGAGACCATGCCGTAAACCGGGATCAGCACGTAGTTCTGCGAAATGGCGATATCGTGCACCATCGACAGGAAGGGCGCGGCGAACTTGCGTTCGGAGGTCACCGTTCCGTCAGCGGCAATGGTATAGAGCCAGATGGCATTGCTCGCGAGGCCTTCGGCTTCGTAGCCGTAGGCGATCATCTCGCCCGTCCGCCCGTCAACCTTGGGGTGCGCGGTAAAGGTAGGCGCCGTGTAGGCGCCGTCGAAATCGAAAAACCCGCGCGTTTCCAGCGTGTCGGGGTCCAGCTCCATCGGCGGAGCGTCCTCCTTCAGCGCCAGCAACTTGCCCGCGAAGACGATGATATTCGTGTTCGACTGGGTATCGGCCCGGCCGTACTGGCCCTGCTGCTCGCCTTCGTGGGTAAAGGGGTTGCGGTAATAGCCGAACAGCTGCTGCCGCGCCGCCTTGTTCGCAAGGTAGCGCGGCGTTTCGACGAAGCGCGAAGCGAAGTCGCACGAACCATTGGCGATGCGGAACATGGTGGCGATGCCGTCCGCCGCGAAAGGGGAATCGTCGCGATACTTGGGCGGATAGAACCACTCCCCGCCCACGCGGTAGAATGTGCCGTCGAGATCGGGCGGCAGCTCGCCGACAATTTCGCAATCGTGGATCTGGCTGTTGAAACGTGCGGGCTCGAAATCGCCCTGGAGCGAAGGATAGCCTTCGTAGGATAAGGTCATTCGTTGTTGTGGGCCCCGCGGGGCCATCCCTTCCCGTTTGAATTGCATTGCAGATCACAAGCAGGCGAGCGATTGTCAACAATTTTGCAAACGCTTGCAGCCTTACGATCCAATCGATTACGTGACATGAGAGGGTGAGACGGGACAGGACGGGAAATGAAATTGCGCACAGGTTCGGCCAACCGGCTCGGGGCTCGCGAATGAGCGTCCTTCCCCCTGGCATCGACGCGGCGACCTTCGCCCGCGCGCTTGACGAGTTTCGCGCGGCTATCGGCGCCGAATACGTCTTCGCTTCGGACAACGACCGCGCCAGCTACCTCGACCCCTTCGACATTGGCGAGCAGGACGCCCACGCCACCTCCGCCGCGCTTGCCCCTGCCGGGGTGGATGACCTGCGCGCCTTGCTGGCGGTGGCCAACCGCTACCGCATCCCGCTCTGGCCGGTCTCGATGGGCAAGAATCTTGCCTATGGCACAGCCGCCCCGGCCATGCGCGGAACGGTGGTGCTCGACCTCAAGCGGATGAACCGGGTGCTGGAGGTGGACGAGGAACTCGGAACCGCCCTCGTCGAACCCGGCGTCAGCTTCTTCGACTTCAAGGCCGAACTGGACCGGCGCGGCTCCGGCCTGTGGATGTCCGGCCCCTCGCACAGTTGGGGCAGCGTGATCGGCAACGCGCTGGAGCACGGAGTCGGCTACACCCCCTACGGCGAACACGTGGAGCAGATCTGCGGCCTGGAGGTGATGCTGGCCGACGGTACGCTGGTGCGCACGGGCTTCGGCGCACTCGAAGGCACCCGCGAATGGCAGGCCTTCAAGTGGCCGTTCGGCCCGGGTCTGGACGGCATGTTCACCCAGTCGAACTTCGCCATCGTCACCAAGATGGGCCTGCACATGATGCCGGAGCCGGAAGGCATGGCCGGGGTGAGCATGTCGATCCCCCTTCGCGAGGACTATGCCGCGCTGATCGACACACTGCGCCCCTTGCGCATGACCGGGGTGATCAATGCGCCCTACACCATTGCCAATGGCTGGCGGCAGATGACCGGCGGCCGCACGCGGTCGCAGGTCTACACCGGCGAAGGCGCGGTGCCGCGCGAGCGGATGGAAGAGCTGCTGGCCGAACGCGGGCAAGGCTGGTGGAGCCTCACCTTCAACCTGTTCGACAGCCCCGAGGGGCTCGACCTCAAGCTGTCGAAAATCCGCGAAGCCTTCGCTGCCAGCCTGCCCGAAGCGACCATGGAGGTGCGCCGCTGGCGCAAGGGCGAGCCGCAACAGGCTTGGATGCGGCAGGATGTCAGCCTGGCCCCGCTCGGCGTGGTCGACTGGGGCGGCAACCCCGGCGGCCATAGCGACTTCGGCCCGGTGGTGGTGCCCATCGGCGAACGGGCGGAGCAGGTCTACGCAATCATCGAACGCCGCTTCATCGAATATGGCAAGGACCCGTGGATCGGCATGTTCGGCATATCCAGCCGCGCGCTGATCTTTGTCGCGGACATGTTCTACACTCGCACCGATGCCGGGGACACCGCGCGGTGCCGGGCGCTGTTCAGGCAGCTGTGCGAGGATATGGCCGACATCGGCGTCGGCCTCTACCGCACGCACATCCGCTTCATGGAGGACGCCGCGCGGATGCATCGCTGGAACGACCACGCCCTCCCTGCGCTCAACAACCGGATCAAGGCCGCGCTCGATCCCAATGGCATCCTCGCGCCCGGTAAGCAGGGCATCGGCACCTGGGAGGACGGAGAATGACGCGCCGTCTGCTGGCCCTGCCCGCCGCTGCGATCGGTGCGGCCATGCTGCTGCCGCTCGGCTCGGTGGCGCAGGAAAAGGCCGCCTTCGACCCCGCCGCCTTTTACGAGCAGCGCTGCGCCTATTGCCACGGCCCCGGCGGCTGGGGCACGCGGCGGCTCGAACCGCGCGCGCCCGAGGGAGAAGCCGAACTGCTCAACCGCACCAGCCTGCCACCTGCCTATACCGAACTGGTAGTGCGCCGCGGGATCGGTGCCATGCCGCAGTTCACGCCCACCGAGCTGACCGACGCGGAGCTGGCCGAACTGGCCCGGTGGCTCGAAGACCGGAACTGACGGGCTGCGGACGTCTTGCTGCATGCTCATCGAGCATTCTCGCTGTCAGCTTGTCTTCGGATGGACTGAAAGGCCGTCTAATGCCGTTCGGAAAGAAGTGGTGGAAACAGCCGATCGCGCCACAACGAAACATGAAGATTGCTCTCCATGCCTGTTGCTCGCGCCGCGGACTCTGCAAACAGCAGTGAGTATAGATGCATGCAATACAAGAAAAATGGTGCCAGAAGAGGACTCGCTTTTAGACTATAACCATCTGTTAAATATTGGATAATATAGCTTCTGTTGTTAGGTGGCCCCCAAAATGGCCCCCACAAGGCTTGAGCAGGAAACTAGCCTTTCGGCGGAATCGGCACTTTACTTCGGTGCTTCTTGAGTAGCGTGGCAGCGTTTGCATAGTCACGAGCTAAGCTCGCCCCCTCAGTCGCAACACGTTGCACCAAGCCGTCGATCTGCTCCAGCGTCAATTCACCGCTGGCCATACCATGCATCAGCTCGTCTCGATCTTCCTTCCATTTCCACAACGCCGTCTGCTTCTTGTCTTCAACGTCATGTTCGGGAAAGTATGCGGCGAGCAATTGATCGTTAGAAGTTCGGTCTCGCAGCTCCTTAATCTTGTTGCCCATCATCCTGATGGGTTTTCCTTTGTGGTCGTTCTCTCCTCCGGAGTTCCTCAGCAAAGAAACCAGCCGGTCTTCCAATATCGCGTAAGCATACCATGCCGCTTCAAACGGCATGCCAGCCTCTTGTGATACAGTCATTCGATCCATGAAGACCTCGAATAGCGCACGCTTATTCGTCACTAGCCCCTCCTCGGCTCCGCTGACTATGCAAGCCAACATCTCAGATAGCTTGCATCGCTAGACTAGTTGTCATCAAATGTCTCGATCAGCTCCAGCAGCCGCCTGGTGACCCGCTCTACGATACCTTTTCGCTCAAGAATTTTGGGCTTTGTCACTAGAGCCGCGACCACCCTTTCACGCAAAGGCGCGCGTTGAGTGAAGTGATACTGCTTGATCATCTCTTCCACGGCTTCCCGCTTCAAGCCTTCCTGCGCACAGAATCCCGCTAGCTCCTGCTCTCGCTGTTCAGTCCAAAATGCCTCAAAGCCAGCTTCCACTTCTTCTGGCCTAGGAACAGCGGGAAGGTAATCCGCAATGAACTTCTCGATCAGCTCCCGCTTGCTGCGAAGCTGCGCTTCGGACCCTAGGAGGTCGAGAACTGTCTGCTTGCGGCTCGCCGCCGACTCTCGAGCCTCCGCGCTCTCTGACTGCTCCGCCTCCTTAATCTGAGTAAGCAGTGCGAGAATGTAGGCAACATTGATCTCATCACGCCGGATCAGCTCAAGCTCGAAATCCACCTCCTCAAGGATGGAAGCTTTATCCTCGGCCTCCTTCTCCGCCCTGACCTTGTCGTACAAATCGAGATACTTGCTCTTGTAGTCCTCGAATGCCTGCTCGTTCATCCACAAGTCGGACCAGGCAAATTCTGAGAACGTCTTGAGCACATTCAATGTTCGCATGAGATTGCGGAATGCCTTGATGAACAGCAGTTGGTCGTCTTCCGAAATCAAGGCGTCGATCGAGTCAACGGTTGGCGCAATCCCCATCAGGGCCTTCACGCCTTCATTGAATGCCGCCACATAGTCCTCGTAGGGATCGATCAGGATTGTCTCGCTTGCGTTCTTGTCAGAGAACAGCGCGATCGCTTCATCGGTCTTCTTCTTGAGGTTCCTGAAGCAGACGATGTTGCCCTGGCTCTTCACCTCATTGAGGATGCGATTGGTGCGCGAGTAAGCTTGGATCAAGCCATGGAAGCGCAGGTTTTTATCGACGTAGAGTGTATTGACCTTCTTGGCGTCAAAGCCAGTCAGGAACATGTTCACGACCAGGAGAATGTCGACCCGATCTTTGTCCCGAAAGCCTTCCTTGTCCCGTGCCTTTATGCGCCTCCCGATGTCCTTGTAGTAGTTATAGAAGCCGCCTTGCTGCTTGGTGCTGAAGGCCGTTCCATACAGCTTGTTGTAATCGGCAATGAACTCATCGAGCATCTCGCGGCTGTGCCGGTTTTCAGGCACATCCTTGCCCAGGTCGAAATCAGGCTCACCAATCAGACCATCGGCGTCCTGATCGTCTTCGTTCACGCCATATGAAAAGATCGTCGCGATACGCAGATCGTGCGCACCAGCTGCTCGATGCTTCCGAAACTGCTTGTAGTACTGGATCAGCGCATCGACGCTACTCACCGCCATGATGGCGCTGAAGTCCTTGCCGTGAGTCTTACGCTTGTGCTGGTCGATGACCCAGCGAACAACCAGATCGGTCCGGTCCTCGCTTTCGAAAAATTCCTTGGTATCGATACCGGCGACCTCTTCGTCGATGAGGCTGCCGTCCTTCTTCTTCAGCTTGCCCCAGTATTCGACACTGAACTTGAGCACGTTCTGATCGCGGATCGCATCGGTGATGACGTACTGGTGCAGCTGCTCGCCAAACAGGTCTTTGGTCGTTCGTTTGCCGAGGGCATTCTTGGCCGCATTGTCCGCAAAGATCGGCGTGCCGGTAAAGCCAAACATCTGCGCCTTGGTGAAATACTCGGTGATCCGCTTGTGCGTTTCCCCGAATTGCGAGCGATGGCACTCATCAAAGATAAAGATCACCCGGCCATCTTTGACGGCCTGCATGGTGGCATCATACCGATCCTTGCCGATCGCATTGTTGAGCTTCTGGATCGTCGTGACGATCAGCTTGGTGCCATTGTCACCAAACTGCTTGACCAACTCCGCCGTGTTATTCGTCCCGTCGACGCTGCCTTCCTTGAAGTGGTTGAACTCGCGCGTCGTCTGGTAATCGAGGTCGGCGCGGTCGACCACAAACACAACCTTGTCCACCTTAGGAAAGTGCGTGAGGATTTGCGCTGCCTTGAAGCTCGTGAGCGTTTTGCCTGACCCGGTCGTGTGCCAGATATAGCCGTTCTTCCGGCTGGTCTTCACCTGCTCGACGATCGCCTCGACCGCGTAATACTGATACGGGCGCAGAATCATCAGAACCCGATCGGTTTCCTGCAAGACCGTGTAGCGACAGATCATCTTGGAGACGTGACACTTCTCCAGGAAGGCATCGGCGAACTCGTCCAAATTGGTAATCGGCGTGTTGTCACGCTTCGCCCAAAAGAACGTCTGCTTGAAGCTCTGCTTGCGCTGGTTGGCGTAGTATTTGGTGTTCACGCCATTCGAGATCACGAAGACCTGCACAAAATTGAACAGTCCGCGCTCGCTCCAGAAGCTGTGCCGTTGATAGCGGTTTATCTGGTTGAAAGCCTCCTTCATCTCCAGCCCGCGCCGCTTCAACTCGATCTGAACGAGCGGCAGGCCATTGATGAGCAGCGTGACATCATAGCGGTTCTTGTAGGTGCCTTCCTGGCTGATCTGGTGGGTCACCTGGTATTCGTTCCGGCACCATTCCTCCATGTTGAGGAATTGCAGCCAGACGGTGCTGTCGTCGTCCCGCTTCAATGCGAACCGATCGCGCAAGGTCTTGGCGCGATCGAACACATTGCCTTTGTCGAGATGGTTGAGCACCCGCTCGAACTCGGCCTCGCTCAGCTTGACCTGATTGTGCTTCTCGAGTTGTCGTTTGAGGTTGGCGATGAGCTCGTCACTGCTGGAGATCGAGACGCGCGCGTAGCCCAATCCGGTCAGACGCTGGACCAGGCTCTCTTCAAGCTGAGCTTCGGATTGGGTCAACTCTGATCACCAATTTTGCGTGCAAGTGGTGTGTACGTCAACTCAAGTCCGTCGGCGAAGATACGACGATCCGGCGATTCGCCGGTCATCTTCCTCATGATGAATGTGCCATCCGAGGCCGCCCAGCGTTTGATCTCTTTCACAATCAACTGCCAATCTTGCTTGGGGTCGGCGGACATCAATCTTTGAATATGATCAGCCATCGGCCTTACGATCTTCAGCGAAATGCCGGTCAAGGTCTTGAACGCAGAACGTTCATTCTCATCGAGGTTATGCAGTTCCCAAGCCAGCCGATAATACTGCTGCCACGTCTGAAGCGTTTCTTTCAGCTCGATAGCGGGCCGTTCGTCCTCATCAGGGTCCTCGCAAGCCAGGGCAAGTTTGGTCTTTCCAAATCGAAAGAGCAACGTGCCGATGCGTGTTGTAGGAGAGACGCCAGCGATGCGGATCGGTTGGCGCGCCTGATTCTTGGCAACCTCGATCACCTTAGTGGAAAAGCCGCCCACCCGACCTTTTGCTTCGATCACGTGATACTCACCTGTGCTAGGGTTCGGTCCAACAAAGTCGGGCGTCGAACCGCCCGAGGGCATCCAAACGGGGGAGTTCTGGGCATACCATTTGAAGTGAATGAGCCACGGCACGCCGAGGAACTTGGCCGCAAAGATCTTGGCGAAGATCATCCCGAGGCTGAAATTGACCCAACCCTTTTCCGTTGGGTCGAGCGCCGCGAAGGATGGCGAGTGCATCAAGTAGGAGCCGGGCCAATCCAGTCGAAGGTTTGCACGCACCATCGCCTGCCGGAACATCGCTTCATCAATCGAGTATTGCCCATGGGCATAAACCGTTTGTCGGTTTGGCCGCCCCACCGTGAGTGCCGCCCACAGAAGATCAAGTTCATCGACCACAAAAGTGGACGGAAGCAGGGAGCTGTACGGCGCTGGGAAAGCCTTATGGCGAAGAGGGATCGTCCAAGTCATCTGACTTTCTAAACGAACATCTGCTGAAGCAGACCCTTCTTGAAACTTTGCATAGCACCGATCTGCTTGGTCACCCCGTCGATCTTATCGTCTAGGGCAAGAAGTAAGTCGGCGATTTTTCGTTGTTCGTCCGGGTGAGGGATCGAAAGCCTAAGTTTGAGGAAACTTGACTTAGATAGGTTGTAACGAGTGCTGCCTTGGGCGAGCGGATAAACCAGTTGCCGGTACCCCGGCGACCTAAATAAGTATCGCGCAAAATTAGGATTTAGATCGTCGACCGAATGCGGGCGCAAGACGAAACAAAAGCTATTCAGGAAGAGTTGATCTGGGTGGTCGAGAACGACCGACGCAAAACCCACCTCAGCCGGTGTCTCAGATGAAGTCGTAAGCAGAATATCGCCATATCTAAGCTGATTTTGCCGCTCATGCTTATCGATCCTGACGAACTCACATTCCTCAAGTTTGATGGAAGATGCCCCAAAGACCTGGCGATAGGTAACAAAGGGTAGCCCGTCACCAAAGTCGTCGGCGGACTTGCCTGTCAATCCGCCAAAGCTGATTCCCATATCACCTATCTGCTTTTCCTCCCAGCGAGGGAAAGATGTGCCATCGTCCCGTGTAAAACGCAGCTCTCGCGAAAAGATGCGTTGAATCAGGCATCCCTTGTAATTCATCAAGGCATCTAGTCTGCGTCCCAAGAAATGAGTGCGTGCATCTAAATCATTAAAGAAGGATGCAATTTTTTGCTGCTCGGATAGCTGAGGATGTACAACCGGATCAATCAACACGCGCGCATTGTTGATTTTCATGTCATTTTTTGCACCCTTGTGGACAAGAGGCATCAGGTAATGATTGGTGCGATCATCAAGTTCGAAAAAGCGCCCCCAAAATCCCGGGTCGTGTTCTTCACGCACCTCGTAAACCGCATACAGTGTTGATACGATCCCCGGGGGGCCATGGTTAGTCTTGATTATTCCAAACGGATTATTCTTCAGCGGGCTCTTTGTGTAAACGACGTCGCCATTTTCCACGATGTGATAGTCAGATACTGAAACGCCTGCGTAACTTCGTCCCATATGCGCGATTTGATTTACAACGCCTACCTCACCCGAGACCGACAATACGTCAGACTTACTAAAGCGTCCGTCTCGATTTCGAGACTTTTTTTCACGCAGTGCCATATTTAGTGGCACCCGGACCCAGTCCCCATCGAACTCAGGAAAACGTAGCTTCGGCACTTTGGGCTCATCAAACACGTCACTCATGCCTGCACCAGCCGGAAACTGACCTGATAGCGATAGAAGTCGATATTCTGCGTCACCGACAGCGCCCTTTGCAGGCGCAGATCGTCCTCCATAGCGATAATCACGCCCCGCACGTTCTGCCCCTCTTCCGCCAGCTCGCCCGCGACGTAGCCCATATACCGCTGCACCTGGCCGACGACGACATCGCTTGCCCGCCCGCGTTTAAGCTCCACCACCAGCAAGGTCTTGCGATCCTTCGAGATCGCCAAGACATCGATCGGGCCGGTATCACTGGGATACTGCTGCCCGACCAGCTCACCCTCATCACTGAAGATGTTGTATTCGCGCCCCAACTCGGTCTGCGCCCAATTGGTGACGAGGAAATCCTCCAGATGCTTCTCTAACGCGAAGGTGCTGGGGTCCTCGATCACATCGCTCGTCGCGATCACGGCTGGCGGCGCATCGTGGCCAATCAGCCGTTCGATTTCATCGGCGTAGTCTGCAACAACAACAATGGTGCCCGGTCCATTTGTCGATCGGAGAAACTCGGTCGACATTTCGGATCGAGCGGCGCGAATATCGAACCAGTCAACTCTGCGGCGTTGGGGAAGAATTTCACCTGATGCGCAGTAGTAGTCGCTCGTCACCTTTCCGATCATGAATTGGCCATCGGAAGCAGGACTGAGCACGATGTCGCCGATGTTCATACCCTCGCCAAGGGTCCACAGCATCCCGCAGGCCAATCCCGCTGCGACTGGTGACTTGCCAGGATGCCTCTCCAGATAGACTGGACGAAAGCGCGCATTGAAATCGCGCCAGCTGTTGCCGAATTGGCCACTAAGATCTTCGTCAAACCCCCAGTGGACCCCGATGAATCCGCCCGCTCTGCATTGCTCGGCGAACGCTGCGGCTTCGCCAAGTCGGACGCGGTAGTAGCACCTGCTCATATTGGTGCCTCGATGCCTAGTTCCTTGCAGAAGCTCAAAATCTTCGCGTCGATGTCGACCATGTCCTTGTCGATTTGCCGCAGCTCGGCAACGACTGCATTAAGATCGACCGGCTCTTCTTCCTCGAAGGTGTCGACATAGCGCGGGATATTGAGATTGAAGTCATTCTCTTCGATCTCGGCCACCTTGGCGCGATGGCTGAATTTGTCGTTAACATCGCGTTCGCGATAGGTGAGCACGATCCGGTCGATGTCTTCATCGCGCAGGAAGTTCTGGTTCTTGCGCTTCTCGAAATAATCCTCCCCGCTGGCATCCACGAACAATACATCTTCGGCATGCTCGCGGCATTTCTTAAACACAAGAATGCAAGTCGGGATACTGGTCCCGTAGAAGATATTGGCAGGCAGGCCGATGACCGCGTCCAGCCAGTTCTTCTCTTCGATCAAATAGCGGCGAATGTGCCCTTCGGCTCCACCACGGAACAGCACACCATGCGGTAGGATCACCGCCATTGTGCCATTCTCATCCAAGTGGTGAAGCATATGCTGGACAAAGGCGAAGTCAGCCTTTGAAGCTGGTGCCAGCCGCCCGTACTGGCTGAACCGATCATCAGCGAGCATGTTGTCGTTGGCATTCCATTGCGCACTGAAGGGCGGATTGGCCACCACAGCCTCGAAGCGCATATCAAGCTCGAATTGCGGGTGCGTGAGTGTGTTCTCCTGCCGCAAGTCGAACCGTGAATAGTGTATGTCATGAAGGAGCATGTTCATCCGGGCGAGGTTGTAAGTCGTCCGGTTCATCTCCTGGCCGTAATAGTGCCCCACCTGCTCGACCTCGCGCGCAACCCGCAACAAGAGCGAACCTGAACCGCAGGTTGGGTCATAGATCGACTTGAGACGCGTCTTGCCGGTCGTCACAATGCGGGCAAGGATCGTGGAGACTTCCTTAGGGGTGTAGAACTCACCAGCCTTTTTGCCTGCTCCACTGGCAAACTGGCCGATCAGGTATTCGTAGGCATCGCCCAGCACGTCGCTGTCGACTTTTTCCAGCTCGAAATCGATGTCGTCGAGGTGCGTCAGGACCTTGGCGATCAGTTCGTTCTTGGCGTCTGCCGTGCGCCCCAATTTGGTGCTGGTCAGGTCGAGGTCTTCGAAAAGCTTGTCGAAATCGTCTTCGCTCTCGGTGCCCATCGTCGATTGCTCGATACTGGCCAGAATCCGCTGGAGATCGTCGAGAATGAACCTGCTGGAACCTTCGCCACCTTTGGCATTGCCCCGTCGGGCAATTTCGCTGAACAACTCAGATGGCTTGAGGAAATAGCCCAGCTGCTCAGTGGATTCCTCTCGAACCGCTTCGAGGATTTCGTCGCCTTCTTCGGTGCCTTCGGCGACGTCGAGGTACTCAATCCCGTCTTCCTCAAGGATGCGATTGGCATAGCGATGCATCTTTTCGGAAAGATATTTGTAGAAGATGAAGCCCAAGATGTAATCGCGGAACTCGTCCGCATCCATCTTGCCGCGCAATGTGTTGGCAATGCCCCAGAGCCGCTGCTCGAGCTTCTTTTTTTGTTCTTCGGTCAATGTATTGAACTCCCTGCCGCATACCTATCGCGGCTGGCTGGCTTGGCAATGCCAGAGTTACACGCGCTTGTTCTGAATACATTCGATCAGCGCCCGCACGTCCGGATCGAGGAGGGGGTCGGCTGCGACCGGCTGGCCGATCTGGCGGATCAGTTCGGCTTGGCGCTGGGAAGGCACCGCTCCATAGCTAGTCAGCGTGGTAAGCACGCGCTCATGGCCGAGGTTCTGCGACCAGGCCTTGAACTCCTCCGGAGTTCGGCATTCGCGCTCGCCAAGTTGCACCAGTGCATCGCGGAAGCTGTGCGGGTTGAAGTACGGGAGGCCAGCCGCTTCGAAAGCTTCGCGGAAGACCTTGCGGATCGGCCCCGCGCCGCTCCAATGCTCGCGCGAAAGTCCGATGGCCTGGAAACCCCCGCTTTGGCCAAGTCCCATCTGCGTCTTGGGGAAGAGCGGATCGTTGTCGCTCCAGAGAAGCACGTCACGCAAATGTGCACACCACTCGCTAACGATCCCCATCGCCTCACCGCCTACGGGAAAGAACCAGGTCGGGAAGCTCTTGCTCGCCTTCGTGTTCACGTCGCGTGCGTCCTGGTCGACGAGGCCCTCGGACAGATTCACATGCTTGAGCTTGAACGAGGCAAGCGCCCCGTCTCGCGCGCCAGACAAGATGGTAAAGGCGATCAGGGCTCGGTTGCGCCTTTCGATGTCGGTCGTGGCGAACATCGACGCGATCACGTGGTGCACCTGTTCCAGCGTGGGAACCGGCTTCTGGCGGCTGGCCTTGGCGATACGGACGTCCTTCTCGGACAAGTTGAAGTAGTCGGCATCGGAGTAGGAAATCTTCGACTTGTAGCCCGGCTGTCCAGCGAGCCAGATGAAGAACGCGCGCAGAGCAGAGAGCGTCGAGTGGACGGTCGCCCGCGCCAGCGGTTTGCCAGTGCGCACGTTCACTTCGAGGTCCAGCTTGCGCTTGAACGCCTTCGCCTGTTCGCGGTGGAACTTTTTGAAGTCCTTGTGGCCGGTCACGTCCTCGAAGCGGGAAAGAGCCTTCGCAACCTGATCGATCGACGCTTCGTCGCGCCGCATCGCCTCCTTCAAGTAGTCGAAATATTCGCGCTTGATCCGGGTGTTTGCCGCGTTGTGCTTTGCCATGGCCTAGTCCTCCGCAAGTTTGTCAGTGTTTAGGGAAGGCATTGTCCGCACTCCTATGCTCGGACGGGCTTGCGTGATCTGGACATCGATTTTGGGCATGACCGCCGTGATTGCCGTTCGCCGGACACGGCGATGCATCATGCTGTCGCAGGTCTCACACATGGCCTTGAGGTTGCCAGTCGTGACGTTCAGCGGAACATACTCGACCGTTTCGAGCGCAGGCCGCTTCCCCTCGCGACACTTCACGCAATAGAGCTGGCCCGGTTTCAGCGGGCACTTCTTTGCCTTGGTCCGTTTGGCCCACCATGTCTGGAACTCGTCACCATGGATCAGGACGGGGCGAGTGCCATCAACCACGGGCAAACCGGCCCTCAACCAGCCACGCACGGTATGCTTGTGCACTCCGAGCAGCTGCGCCAGCTCTGCGACGTCATACGACCGATGCAGTTTGGCGAGACGAGGGTTGACCCGGCCCATTTCCTAGTCGCCCTAGTCCAGCCCGTCGGCCAGCCGCTTGATCGACGCGGTCGTCACCAGGCGGCGGCGGCCCATCTTGCGTGTTTCGAGCTTGCCCTCGTTGATCAGGGCATAGATCGACGTGCGACCTAGGTTCAGTGCCTTGGCTGCTTCGTTGATAGAGACAAGCAGTGCTTCCATGTTCGCGCTCCGTAATGAGCTGGCGCGTGCCAGCGGATGCGAACAAGCATCGGCGAATCCTCAAGTTGGATCGCGCGATAAGGTTCGGAAAGGTTCGCTAACTCCGTTCGGAGTCTTGAATGGCGATCCAGAGGGCACGAGCACGCTTTGTTACTGCCGTATCGCCAGCCTCAACCCCTGCGTCATTAAGCCATTCAAACATAGCCTTTTTGATGTCGGCTTGCTTCTTTGGATCAAGATCACCCGACCAAAGTTGAACTGCGATTGCAGCCCACATGGCGTCCCAGTGGTCGGCTAACGGCTTTCCTCCAGGATTGCGATTTGAAGTCACTGATTCGATTGCATTGCCTCCTCTTGCGTCTTCGCCGCCGGACCTGAGAAAATTGAAGCGTTCTATCTGCAATCGTCCCATTACGTGGTCACGGACTTCAGCGAAGCGGTCATCAGCGGCCTTTTGAAAATTCGGCGCTCGATCACCTCCTCCAAACGCGAGTGTTGTTGCCTTGCGAACATGCGCCTCCAGCGTGCGGAATGTCGCCGTCATATGCTTGACGACAAGTTCGAAGGATTCCTGATCTTGCTTCACCTCGCTCACCAAGGCGATAGCCTGATCAAGATAACGGTTGGCGTGATCCTCGGTAAGTTGGATCGCAGCCATAACAGTCATACTTGATTGAAGGATGCCTCTCGCGGAGTGTTCAGCGCGCTGCGCTTGGTGAGCTGCCTCCACCTCACGTGCGAATTTCACGTGCAAGTGCTCTAGTCGGAGACTGGCCTGTGTTCGCTCTAGCTCATCCACCTAGCCATGATTGTTCAGGATGGTCAGCTTGTCGAGTCTGCTAGGTTGCCGGTCGGGAAGGATAGGACTTCGCCAACTTCACGAAGCACATCATGATAGTCGCTCCACCATTGCGCCATTTCTACCCGCTCCAGCCAGTGTGCGCCTCGGTTATAGGTGCCGCGAACTGCGTTGCTGTTCTTGTGTGCCAGCGCGCGCTCAATGGCATCCGGCGACCGCTTTCCGCTCTCGTTGAGCAAGGTGCTGGCCATTGCGCGAAAGTCGTGGGCAGTCATTTCCTTGCCGCTGTAGCCCAGCCGCCGAAGCGCCGCGTTGATCGTATTCTCCGACATTGGCCGCTTGCCCGGATAGAGCGACGAGAAGACATAGCGTTGGCCTGCGCTGATAGCTTTGGACGATTCCAACAGCGCAAGCGATTGCTTCGAAAGCGGCACAACGGGCGGGTCGCACATTTTCATCTTCTCGGCTGGGATCGTCCATATGGCCTTGTCGAGATCGAACTCATGCCATTCCGCGCGACGAAGCTCGCCGGGACCAACAAAGACATGAGCTGTCAGTTGCAAAGCCAGCTGCGCAAGAGGCTGGCCGGAATAGCCATCAATAGCGCGCAACAATTCACCTACGGCTTGTGATCCTAGACAATGATCCAAGTTATTCCAAACAAAGTACAAAAGTATAACAATGTCATTTGTTGCTCGCGGCGCTCACCAAGGCCTAACTTTATGCTGGCAACGTGGTTACATTGGCCAGTATCAAGGAGGGCAGCCAATGGTGGCGCATCGATCAAGGAGTGGTGGCCATGGCAGAATGGCTGCCATGTTGCTCGGCGCAGCGGTCGTTGGTGGATCTGGCGGCTACTTGCTCAGCGCTAGCGACGAGCCCACGGAGGATGTCGCTCAGGCCGCGCCACAGCAACTAATGTCGACCGACGTTTACTACCGGTATTGCGATGATGCGCGGGCGGCAGGTGCCGCTCCAATTTACCGTGGCGAGCCCGGATACCGTGACGCCCTGGATGCCGACAACGATGGGGTGGCCTGCGAGCCGTACCGTGGGCAGTAGCTAAGCGGCTATAGGCCTGCCCAGCCAAACATCTTGTGAATTAGCCTGCGGAAGGCCGAAGGCTTGGCCATCAAGGCGGTTGATGTCGGATCGGCTATTTCCGGGGCTTCCGTATCGGAGGCTTCTGTAGGCACATGCCCTTCATCGTGTTCGGTGGACTCTTTTTCAAGTGTTGTGTTTTGCTCGACAGGCCCCTCGGTCAATTCGACGCTATCAACGCTTTCCTCAGCAACTTGCCCGCTGCGCTCTTCGGCCGCTGCAATCACGTAGTCGCCAAGATCACTGGGCTCCTGGCGCCCCTCATTTCTAGCGTCCTCGTCCACCTTCGGCGGCATAAAGCCTGGCTCTGAGTTGGGCTCAGACGATTGCTTGTCGCTGTTTGGTTTTTCTTCGGCTTCGAGCGCGAGCGTTTCAACCAAAAGAGCGGTACCGCGATCAGGTTCGCGTTCATCCGGCGCTCGTTGGGCAAATCGATCCTGCACTGCTTGGTTTAGCTGGGCCAAAGCGCGATCAAGCTCATCCATCGCTTCAGTCCTAGTCCACTACCGTCAAGCCATCGGCTTCGATTTCCGCGGTGGAACGTCGAAGCCTGATTTCAATCCGTCTGCGCCGTTCGTCGCTCGAGTTTTGGGAGCCGTCGGCAGCTGTATCAACTGGGACGATCATTTGCGCGCCTGAAAGCGGAAGGATCGTAACGCCGCTCAAGCGAGGGTCAGAACGCAAAACCTGCACGACGGATACGGCCCTTGCCATTGCTAAGCCTGAATTGTCAGCGAAGCCCAGACGATCGATGTCGAAGCGGCCAGTCGATGCCGCAATCAAGCTGTCATCCAAGTTTGAAAAGCCCCGCATAGGCACTTCGTCCGTGTGGCCAATCACCTCGATCACATCCACGTCGTAGTCGCTCAAGCTCGTCGCCAACAATGGTATGACGATGTCGATAAGGTTCTGTCTAAACTGAGGCCGTAGCTCGGCGCTGCCGCTTTCAAAATAGTAGCCGCCAGCTTCGTCCAAGTTGAAGAACGGTGGCCACTCTCCTCTGCGCCCTCTTCGTGTCTCAGCAGCCGTGCGGGCAATAAACGCAGCTGGATCATCTTCGCCAGCACGCTCAGCAGCTTCGGTCGCCTGCCTCCCGCTTTCAGCGTAACGCAATGCGTCGCGGGGATTGTCCAGCCCCTGCTCTTCAGCAAGTCTCCTGAATCGGCGACCTATCTCAGCATCGTCGGCAAGCTGCTCCCAAGCGGCCTCTTCGCCGTATTGCTCAACTTGCTGCCGGACTTCGACGGCGCTTGTTAGCTCTTCCCAAAAGTCATCCGGCGTAACGGCGTTTGGGTATGCTTCCTGCAGGATGGAGACCATCCGTTGCTGTCCGGCGTCATCCATAAGTTCAATGGTCTCTTCTCGATCAGCCAAGGCAGCCGCCAGCATCATCAGGAGGATGAAAATTAGCAGGATCATGACTTCGGCCACGGTCAGCCCAAGGATAAGCCCCCTTCGGTAGGGTTGATCCTGTTTTGCTTCGGCGGGTGTCATGCCTGCTCTTGCCGACCAACTTCAGCGCGCAGGTTGTCAACCACACTCACCAATCCATCTTGGACGCGGTTAAAACCATCCCTGGAGCGCTCAAGCTGCTCCTCCAACGCTGCATTGTGTTGGGCAATCTTCTCCAGCAAACTCTCGGACTGCGCCTCGATGTTCTGGCGCACGTCATCGTGCTTTTGCGCCACGCTATCGATGGAGGCCTCTAGGCGTTCGGCAGCCCTGGCAATCGCCGCCAAAGCTGGGTCCATAGTCTTGGTTGGCGCAGCCTCCAGCTCAGCCACCCTCTCTTTCAGCTGCGCGGCAAGTTGCGCCAATGACGAAACGGTGCCTTGAGTTGCAGAGCCGAGGGACATTGAGCTTTCGAGTAGCTTCTTGCCAACGTCTTCCATGGCAACTTGCATTGCCGCCATAGCTTGCTGCTGGCTCTTAAGTTCCTCACCAATAGCAGCCGTTGCTGCAACGGTTTCCTTGATCGTTTCCAGGCTCTCAGCCGAGCTTTGCTGCTGCTCAGTGAGCTTCTCTAGTGAAGTCGAATGCCGCTCAAGAGCATTCTTTGACGTGTTTGTCGCTTTGGTAAGTGCTGCAACCTGCTCCTTGAACTCTTCAGCTTGGCTTTGCAGGCTTTCGCCAGCACTGCTGGCTAGCTGCTCAACGACGTCCACCGACTTCTTGCTGGAATCCTCGATGCTCTTGGCCGCTGCTTGCTGGACCTCGTTCATCGATTGCTGAAGCCCCAAGGAGAAATCGGCAAACCCCTCCGAAACTTGGGTTAGTTGCGATTTCACACGGGATGCTGCTTCGACCAGCTCGAAACGAACGTCTTCTTCAATATCATGGATGTCGGCCCTGGATTGGTTGAAGAACACACGCAAGATCAGGCCAAGAATTGTCGTAGCCAAAGCCACGCCGAAACCCTGAACGATAACAGTCGCCGTTTCGCTGGGATCAAATGTGAAAATGGCATAGGCCAAGCTACTCAGGGTGTAGATCAGGCCCAGATAGTAGCAATTGTCACCCGCTTGATCCGCTCGGAGTTTGCCAACTCCTTTGCTGCTGACCAGGTATGCGTACAATATCATCAGCGCAATCGCGCCTACAGCGATCCACTCCATGCGCAGCCCGGTGAGCGCCTTCAGTAGAACAATGAGCACCGAGCCGCCGAGCGAGAAGAGGAAGAACAACCCCCGGTCGCCAAGCATCTTTGTTTGTAGGGTATCGCGAAGTGCAACCATTAGCCGCTTATCCGATCAGCTTCGACGCTTAACGCGCCCTGTTCTTGAAGTAGGATATTCCAAAGCTCAGGCAGCGCCCGTGGCTGCGACGCTCGAAAGTCCGACCGCTGCAGCATCCACAATTCCATACGCACACCAGCCAAATTGGTCCGCGCATTCACGAAATCTGGGTTTCGCATAACTTCATCTGCTGTTGGCAGGCCACCGTAAAACGAGAGGTTCTCGGTGTTTTGCAGCAGGTCGCTTATGAGGACGATTGTCCGAGGCTTACCAAGCGCCTGGGCAGCCTGCAGTTCAGTCAAATTTACCGATTGAATGGACTGCATAATTGGCGAGCGATCACTTCCGCTGGCTTCGAATATGCGTTCATAGGCAGCCGTAATTGGGGCAACGAAATCGTTTTCATAGGTCAGCTGAATGCTGTCGAGATCACGATCCAGCTCTGAGAAATCCTGGGCAGTACCCGGGTTGCAGCGGGTAATGATCGGATGAAGGAGCTCTTCATCGGCTGCATTCACGGCAAAAAATGCAATCTGGGCTTCAACCCCAAGGCTTGCTCGCACCTCATCAAGGCGGTTGCGAAGGTCCTGGCGTTGGGCAAGCGTCAGTGGATCTGTGACATCCACAATAACCACGGTGTAAGCAGATGGTTCGGGCGGGCAAAGGTTTTCATCGACTGACTGTAGCTTGCTTTTTTCGGTCAGGAACCAAGCTCCCGCTGCTCCGATCACGCCAATCACAACGATGATGAACACAATTGCCCAAGCAGTCTTGCGTTGCTTGCGTCGCGCTACCCTAGTCGTCCGCCGCGCCATCGCGAAGCTCCTGTCTCAACGCATCAATAGATTCGAAGCTCTCGATTGCGTTGTCAAAGGCTTCAGCCACCTCCTCAATGGTGGAGTTCAATTCGTCCTCGGCCTTGCCCACCAGCGTCTCATCAAGCGGCGGGATATGAATGCTAGCCAGCTTTGGTCGATCAAGCTCTAGCTGCTGGTCGAAATAGGCGGGCGCGGGCTCGCTTCTCGCTTTGCGATTGGCATCCTGGTAGACCTTGAGCAAGTAGTTCGTCAGGCCCTCAAGCTGCTTGTGGTGCTGCTCAAATCTATAGGCCAGTTGTTCGTTGGCGGCCAATACGCGGCCTCGTACTCGCATCTCCAAGCCGACCCTGTCGCGCAGCTCCTCCGTTTGCTTGATCACATCATTGCGCTCTTCAGCGAGCTCTTCACGCGCCTCTGCTGCAAGCTCAGAATAGGTCTCTTCTCTGGCCTCGTGCCGACGCCCTAGTTTCCCATAACCAGGGTAGGGATCATCCATTCCATACGCTTCGTAGGCGACGAAGCCCGCAGCGATCATCCCCACTATAAGCATGCTCCAGGAATAAAAGTTCTCGAACCAAAACCCCTCCTCACTGAACAACGCAAGCGCCATCAGAGTGGGGTCTTCGAGCCCGAGAGACTGAGCGTCTCGAAAGTGACCTGCGTAGAAGTTGAAGACAACCACGAATGCCATCCAGAGGAGCATCATTATCCAAGCGATGGCCTTCAAGTGGGCTTCTCGGCGCTGCGTAGTGCGCCAGATAAATACCCCGGCAAGCACGCCAACCAGAACGTTTATGAGGGAGACCAGGGCAGCCGAAAATACGCCGCCGATGATGCCCATTTCATTATTTTCGCTCAGGAAGAATGTGTTTCCGGCGGTTTCGAACAGCCAGGTTCCAAGGATCTTCGCGAAGTTGACCCACTGTGAATCGACCACGTGATAGGGGCGCTCAAGACCATGTGCCTTCTGAAAGTGCCTGATCTCCCGGTTTGAAGCGCGGATTTGCTCGGCTTGCGACGATAGCTTGTCTCGCCAGTCGCCGACTAAACGCTTGATGTCGCCTAGCGTCTTCGCCTTCTCGCCGCGCACCGAGCTTAAGCCATAAAGGACCTGCAAACTTGCGAGACGGTTCTCGTAGGATCGTATGTGGTTGCCGGCTTCAATATGCGCTTGGTTCAGGTGGTCCTTGACCTCGGCTACAATGTCCCGTTCCACGGTATCGTAAACAACGGCATCAGGTGGCGGGAGATTTAGCGCACCCTGCTCCTTCCCCTTGTTCACCAAATCCATAGACCGCACGGTCTCATCGCGGTCTGGCCGCACAAAGGGATCGTCGATCGGTGCAAAGCCGTCGACTTTGTCAGAAAACAATCGCTGCAGACCCCCGAAGGCCTTCATCTAATCCCCCCGAATCTATTGCCTTCCCTATCCAGCAATCGAATCCCGTTAACCCCAGCGGGCAGTTATAGTCACGTTAAAGCTCTGAAATCGAGCAGTCTTCTTTCACGATATCATCAACGTCCCAATCCGCGACATAGATTGCATGTCCTTGGTCTATGAGATCACACGCAACGTTGCGCCCATCAACATAGACATTACCGAGGTAGCGGTCATAACTCATGCCTCCAGTCAGCACGACTTGCACATTTCCTGAAGCCACGAGTTCTCTGAGCGCAACGGCAGCAGAGAATGGATCTCCGGACACGCAATCTCGTCCAGGCCTGCAATGCCCGGGAAGCTCTGGTGCATCTATTCCGATTAGCCGGACACGCGTGCCAGAACATCTCAGAGTATCGCCATCCGTAACCTCACAGTCGGATGAAGTCGGCGCATTCGGGGAACGGTCCAGCGATGAGCCGTCAGCAGCTGACGATGCCGCTGCTTCGAAATCAGGTGCAACATGAGTTTGCACTGTACTCGCAGGCACTTCCAGTTCAGCAACATCAGATGAAGACTTTGCGACATAGCTGCCTAAGAGTGCGGCTATTCCGGCGACGGCAGCAATCACTCCGCCCTTGGCCATAGTCCGACGCCTTCGTAGCTTTCTGGCTTCATTTTCGAATACGATGGGCATGTGTCGCAAGGTGGTGTGAAGCAGCCACGCGGTCAACAATTGTTGCGATGAGTCGCACGGAGCTAGGCGGGTAGCACTACCCTACTCGAAGTGCGTCGAGGTAATCACTCCACCATTGCGCCATTTCCACGCGCTCCTGCCAGTGTGCCCCTCGGTGATAGGTGCCTCGCACCGCGTTGCTATCCTTGTGGGCCAGCGCGCGCTCGATGGCATCGGGCGACCACTTGCCACTTTCGTTAAGTAAGGTGCTAGCCATTGCCCGAAAGCCATGGGCGGTCATTTCCTTGCCGCTGTAACCCAGCCGCCGGAGCGCCGCGTTAATCGTGTTTTCTGACATTGGCCGATTGCCCGGATAGAGCGAAGAGAAGACATATCGCTGCCCAGCACTGATTGCCTTGGCCGACTCCAGCAATGCAATAGATTGCTTCGAAAGCGGCACAACGTGAGGGTCGCGCATTTTCATCTTCTCGGCGGGGATCGTCCAGATGGCCTTGTCGAGATCGAACTCCTGCCATTCGGCGCGGCGAAGCTCGCCGGGGCGGACAAAGACGTGAGGCGTCAGTTGGAGCGCCAACAGGGTAAGCGGCTGGCCGGAATAGCCATCGATAGCGCGCAGCAACTCGCCAACGGCTTCCGGCTCCAGGATGGCGCTGTGGTGCTTCACGGTCGGGGCGACCAATGCACCACGCAACAACGCCGAAGGGTCGGCTGTGGCGCGGGAAGTCGCCACGGCATAACGAAAGACGCGGCCAGAGAGCGAACGCATCCGCCGCGCCGTTTCCAAATGGCCCTGTGACTCCACTTCCTTTAGCGACGCCAACAGTTCGGCGGGCGTGATTTCCGAAATGGGCCGCTTGCCCAGATCGCGGTTGAGGAGCGACAACAGCCATTGTGTCTTCTTGATCGTTACCGCCGCCCGTTCCTCACGCTCCATCTTGGCGACGTATTCCTCACCGATTGACGCGAACGTGTTCGCCGCCGCTTCCTTGGCTTCATCCTTCAGCGCCGCTTTGACGGTCGCGGGATCGGTGCCGTTGGCAAGAATCGTCCGCGCCTCGTCGCGCCGCTCGCGTGCCACCTTAAGCGAAACATCGGGATAGGTGCCCAGCGAGAGCTTCTTCTCCTTGCCGAGATAGCGGTATTTCAGCCGCCAGAGCTTCCCGCCCGACGGCTGGACGAGCAAAAACAACCCGCGCTCATCAAAGAGCTTCTTCGGCTTGTCGCCGGGTTTCGCGTTGCGGATCGATGTATCTGTAAGCGCCATGGTGGGGGCCACTCCCGAAAGCAAGTTTCGGAATGGCCCCCAACGTGGCCCCCACAATGTCGCGATTGTCGGCGAATGTGAGCGAACGCCAGCGGCCAAATCCACCTGATTTTTGGCAGATTTCTGCGGTTTTTGCAACCGTCAGCGAACATCAATGTATGAGTAAATGGTGCCCAGAAGAGGACTCGAACCTCCACGCCCTTGCGAGCGCCGCCACCTGAAGACGGTGCGTCTACCAATTCCGCCATCTGGGCACCGGAGCAGGCCGGTCATCGAAAGCCGCCTGCGTGGTAGGGGCGCGCAACTAGGACAGGGCAGGCAGGCTGTCAACGAGTCACTTGCGGCACGACGCAAAAATTCGCCTGCTCGCGGTCTCGCGGCCCAAACACGGACCTTCGGGGCATTGCCCGCCGCCGGGGTTTCGGGCAAAGGGCGGGCCATATCCGGCTTTACGCGACACCAAGGACGAACGGACGCACCATGGCACGCAAATCCCCGCTCGACGGCAAGCTCGTCACCCTGATCGGCGGCAACGGCTTTATCGGCAGCCACCTGGCGCAAGACCTGCTTGATCGGGGCGCCCGTGTGCGCATTGCCGCGCGCAATCCGGAAAAGGCCTTCAGGCTGAAGCCGCTCGCCAACCTCGGCCAGCTGCAGTTCGCCCGCTGCAACGCGGCTGACAAGGGCAGCGTGGAAGCCTGCGTGGCCGGCTCGGACGCTGTGGTCTACCTCGTCGGCACCTTCGGACAGAACCAGAAGGCGCTGCAGGCGACCGGCGCGGGCCATGCGGCGCGCGCTGCCAAGGAAACCGGCGCCAGTGCATTTGCCTATCTTTCGGCCATTGGCGCCGATCCGGCGGCGGAGACCGGCTACTGGAGCACCAAGGGTGACGGCGAAGCGCTGGTGAAGGCCGCCTTCCCCAAGGCCACCGTGATCCGTCCGTCGGTGGTGTTCGGCGAGGAAAGCGGGCTGATCCCGATGTTCGCCGATCTCGTCTCGATGTTACCGGTCCTGCCCGTCTTCGGTGCCGAGAGCGAGTTCCAGCCGGTGTGGGTGGACGATGTCGCCGAAGGCATTGCAAATGCCCTGGAAGACCCCGCCACCCATGGCGGCAAGACCTACGAGGCAACCGGACCCGACACGCTGACCATGCTGCAGATCAACCAGATGATCGCCGCAGGTCAGGAGCGTGAGCGCGTGTTCCTGCCGATGCCCGATCCGCTGGCCAAGATCTTCGCCATGCTGCCGCTGACGCCGATCAATTCGGACCAGCTGGCCATGCTCAAGGCGGGGTCGGTGGCGAGCAAGGGTACACCGGGCCTGGCCAAGCTGGGGGTGACGGCAAAGCCGCTGTCGCTGTTCCTCGATCGCTGGATGGTGCGTTTCCGCAAGCACGGGCGCTTCACCGAGAAGCGCACCGCCTGATTGATAACGACCCGGTTCGCGACCAGCGGACCGCAAGGGTGACCTCCCACCCGCACAGGCGGATGGGAAAACTAGCTA
This sequence comes from Aurantiacibacter gilvus, assembly GCF_038289935.1. Lineage (NCBI taxonomy): Bacteria > Pseudomonadati > Pseudomonadota > Alphaproteobacteria > Sphingomonadales > Erythrobacteraceae > Aurantiacibacter > Aurantiacibacter gilvus. Next base: position 26,794 of record NZ_JBBYHV010000001.1, on the reverse strand, counting down.
GTCCATCTTGTCGACCAGCAGCACGGCACCGTCGTTGCCGGTGATCTGGACACGCTCGCCAACGGCCGCGTCAGGCCCGCGCACGTTCCATTCGCTGTCGCCCAGCTTCACGCGACCGCGTCCGGCTTCGATGGCCTCGGTCACCACGGCAACCTCTCCGGCCAGCCGCTCCCCGCGCTTGTTCATCTTGGGATCGGCGTCGATGATCGGGTGCGCGCGCAGGTAGACCCGCCCCGCGAACACGGCGGCGATGGCCAGCGCGGCGAAGATCACGATCTGCAATGGCAAGCCGATGGGGAGCACCCAGGCCAGCAGCCCGGTGATTATCGCGGCACCAGCCAGCCAGATGAGGAAAACCCCCGGGACGAGGATTTCCGCCGCGCCCAGCGCCAGCCCGATGGCGAGCCAGATGTAGTGCGGGTCGAGGTTTTCGAGCCAGTCCATCAGGCGCCTCCGCTACGGGGCACGTTGCCGCGGGCCGTGGGCGTAGCGGGAGGCGAAGGCGGCCCCTTGCCATCGCCGAGTGCCTCTCTCGCCAGTTCGCCGATCCCGCCCAGAGTGCCGATCAGCTGGGTCGCCTCGACCGGGAAGAGAATGGTCTTGGCATTGGGGCTGTCAGCGAAACGCGCCACGGCCTTGGTATATTCCTGCGCCACGAAGTAGTTGATCGCCTGGCTGCCGCTATCGGCGATGGCGTCGGACACCATCTGCGTCGCCTTGGCTTCGGCCTCGGCTTCGCGCTCGCGGGCCTCGGCATCGCGGAAGGCGGCTTCGCGGCGGCCCTCGGCCTGCAGGATGGCGCTCTGCTTGGCACCTTCGGCGCGCAGGATCTCCGAAGCACGGTCACCCTCGGCCTCGAGGATCTCGGCGCGCTTCAGGCGTTCGGCCTTCATCTGCCGCGCCATGGCGTCAGAGATATCCATCGGCGGGCGGATGTCCTTGATCTCCACGCGGGTGATCTTCACGCCCCAGGGCGATGTCGCATGGTCCACCACGGACAGCAGCCGGGCATTGATCTCGTCCCGCTTCGACAGCGTCTCGTCGAGGTCCATCGAGCCCATTACCGTGCGCAGGTTGGTGGTCGTGAGCGCCATGATGGCGTTGTAGAGGTTGGAAACCTCGTAGGCCGCCTTGCCCGCGTCCAGCACCTGGAAGAAGACCACGGCATCGGTGCCGACCATGGCGTTGTCGGCGGTAATGATTTCCTGGCCCGGAATGTCGAGCACCTGTTCCATCATGTTCACCTTCTGCCCGACGCGGTCGAAGAAGGGGATCAGCAGGTGGAAGCCGGGTTCGGCGGCCTTGTGGTACTTGCCCAGCCGCTCCAGCGTGTAGACATAGCCCTGCCGCACGATGCGCACACCCATCATCAGGAAGACGATGACGAGCACCAGCAGTGCCAGAAGGAATTCAAACATAGCCAACCTCCCACCCGATTGCGGAGGTCATCCTACGCCAAGGGTGCGGGGGAGCAAGCGAAAGCGGCAGACTGCGCCAGCCCGCTCCCCAAGGCGTCAGTCGGCGGTCGCCACCTCTACAGAGCGCAGGCGCATGGAGGCCGGCAGGTTGGGGATGCCGTTATAGAGCTGGGCCAGCCATTCGGCATCGACCGGCCCAAGGCTTTCGGGCGCGGTATCGTCACCCTCGAACAGGCGCAGCATGGAGCCGGGGTTGTCCTCGGCACCGTCAGGGAACTCGGTTGCCAGCGCCTGCAGCGTGGCGAAGTCGGCCAGTTGCCGCAGGGTCAGCCCTTCGACCGCCGCGCTGTCGATCAGCACCAGGGCATAGGTGATGTCGTGGCGGACGGGGCGATAGATACGGCTGTGGGCTTGCCACATGCCAGCCTCGGGCGGCTGGGTGAGGTTCTCGCGGCTGCCAACCCGGATACCGTCCCGCGTGCGCGCGGCCACCTGGTGCCACACGCGGTAGGGTGCATCGCCGGCAACCAGCTCCTCGCGATCGGGACGATCCATATCCGCGAACAGGTAGGAACGCCGCTGCATCAACTCCTGCAGGTAACCGCGCCCGTCGTCGACAAAGGCGATGACCAGGTTGGGTTCGCAGCCTTCCTCTTCCGAACCGGCGAGGCGCAGACCGAACATCTCGACGTTATCGCGCAGGTGCGCGACCATCAGCTCGGCATATTCGCGCTCCATGCCCAGCACGCCGGGACAGATGCGATCTTCGAACCGCGGCAGCGGCTCTTCCATGATGCCGTCGGCCTGGACTGGGGTGGCGACAGCAAGCGCCGAAAGCACGGCAGCGGCGGTCAATTTGCGAACCTGATCGAGCATGGCAGCGACTCCTCTGTCTTTGCTTATAGCACTTATTCGTTGGCAGTGCTCTGGCTGGCTGACTCCCGGGCCGATTCCTCGGCCATCAGTCGCAACTGCCGCGTGGTGCCGCCCACGCGGCGGAAGCCCGGGAGATTGGGAATGTCGTCGTACAGCGAGCGCAGATAGGCACGGTCGAACTCGGTAAGCCCCAGCGGCGGGCTTTCCGCATCGAACAGGGTCAGGATCGAATCCATCACCGGGTCTTCGGGCGGACGCGTCTGGGCCAGACCGCGGATCGTGGCATAGTCTGCCAGCTGGCGCAGCGACATGCCCTGCACCGCGTCCCGGTCGAAGGACAGCATGACCGAGACAATGTCGTTGCGGGTGGCGGTGTAGATGCGCGTGTGCGCGGCATGGACGCCCATCCGCGGCGGGTTCATCAGGTCGCGAACCTGCGCAATCGGCATGCCGGTCAGCGTGCGCGGCTGGACGCTGGTCCAGACATGCACGGGGCCGGGCTCGAGGATATCGTTTTTCTCGCCGCTATTGAGGTATTGGAAGTTCTGCGGTTCGTCCCGCATCATGCGCCGGAACATCGCCTCTCCGTCATCGACGAAAGCGACAACGAAATTCGGCTCGCAATCGTCGTCCAGCAGGCGAATTCCCAGTTCTTCGGCATTGGCGCGCAGACGTGCATTGAACGAGTAGGCGAACTCTCCCGAGAGCCCGACGACTCCGGGGCACAGCCGGTCCTCAAACCGGGCAAGCGGGCTGTCGAGCAAATTGCCCTGCCGCACGACGATATCACGCACCTGCCGCTGCACCTGAACGACCGAGATATCTTCGTTGTTGCCGGTGACGACAATTTCGTTGCCCTCCTCGTCCCAAGCAGACGGCACCTCCTGCTGCGCGACCAGCGGCGCGGGCAAAGACAACGCCGCTGCAGCGGCGACAAGAGTGAATCGGGCGGACAAAGTCATCTTGCGCGGCAGGATAAGCCGTCATAAGGGCCGCGCAATACCGTAAATGGTCACAAATCGTCGCGATATGGCCAGTGCCATTTGACTGCCTTGCCGCGCGATGCGAAGGGCGGCGCAAAGATCGACAAAGTTAAGCTGGAGAGTCCCATGACCAAGCACGTTCTCGAAAAGCTCGCCGAGACCAATCCCGAATGCGAGATCTGGTGGGACAGCTCGCCGCTGATCTACCCCAGCTGGAAGGCGGAAACGCTCGAATCCGCGCCGGAAGGCAAGCTGGCCGACTGGACCGCGCAACTGACGCGTTTCTACGACAATGCGACGATCAAGGACAGCGGGGACATGGGTTTCCGCGGCGTCACCACCAATCCGCCGCTCAGCCTGCAGGCTATCGAACTAGAGCCCGAGATGTGGCGTGCCGAAATCAAGTCCATCGCCAAGAAGAACCCCGGCCTCGACGTGGAAGGCGTCTACTGGCAGTCGTACCTGCACCTGGTGAAGCTCGGTGCAAGCGCGATCCGTCCGGCGTTCGAGAAGTCCGGCTACAAGTACGGCATGCTCTCGGGCCAGGTCGATCCGCGCTTCGTCAGCGACGGTGAGAAGATGCTGGAGCAGGGCCTGTCGATCGCCGAGATGGGCGACAACGTGATGGTGAAGATCCCCGGATCGAAAGAGGGTTATGAAGTCATCGAGGAACTGACCGCGCGCGGCATTTCCACCAACAACACCACCAGCTTTACCGTGGCGCAGTACACGCGCTGTCGCGCCGCCGTGTCGGCGGGCCTGCAGCGCGCCAAGGCAGCAGGCGTGGACCTGTCCAAGTGGCGCAGCGTGATCACCCACATGTCCAGCCGCCTTGGCGAAAAGGGTGACTGGCAAGCCCAGGCCAAGCTGCGCGGAATCGATCTGTCGCTGGACGAAATCCGTGACGGCGAAGAGGCGGTGCTCAAGCGCGCCTATTGGGATGGCCACAACAACGGTCACCCGTCCAAGATGCTGCAATGCTCGATGCGGGTGGAGAAGGACCAGTACGGCAACACCGTGTCGCGCCATATCTCGGACTTCGCCGGTTCGGACATGGTCTACACCTGCCCGCCCAGCTACATCAAACAGCTAATGGACGTGGAAGACGAGCTGGACGCCTTCGACCCCAAGGCAATCGAGCGCGAAGCCAACCCGGCCAGCATCGAAAAGCTGATGCAACTGCCCGCCTTCCGCCAGGCCTACGAATTCGAAGGCATGAAGCCGCACGAGTTCAGCCAGTTCGGCGCGTTCCAGGCCACCGCGACCGAATTTGCCGCTGCCACGCGCAAGACGGTCGATTTCGTACGCTCGGTGATCGAAGGCTAAGCTTCAGGCACCCGCGATCCATTCGCGGGTGCCGTAGTAGCGACAGCTTTCCGCAGCGACGGCGCTGGCCTGTTCCAGCGCCTGCGCCACGCCCTCACCCCGCGCGAGGTAGTGGCAAAATGCGCCGTGGAAGATATCGCCCGCGCCCAGTGTATCGACCGTGTCGACTTGCGGCGGGGTGATCGTGCCGCGCTGCTTGCCGTCGCTCCATTCAAGTGGCTGCGGTCCGCGCGTAATGGCGGCCACCTTGGGGCCGAGCGCGAGGACGGCATCGAGGATGTCCGTTTCGCCTTGCTCCGGCGGATGAAAACGTTCCGAGACAACCGCGTGATCGACATGGCCGATCAGCTCGCCCGTCCACGGCTTCCATGATCCACCGTCGAGCACCACGGCAATGCCCTGCTCGCGGGCAGTCTTGGCCACCGGCACCGCAACTTCCGGCATGAAACCGTCGCAATAGACCACGCTGATGCCGTCCAGCATGTCGTCGGGCAAGGCCCGCGCCACAGTCTGCTCCGGCTGCTGGTCGATGATCGTACGCGTCCCGTCGTTCGGCACCACGATGATGCTCGATACGGGCAGCACTTCGGCCTGCTTGTCGGCAAAGTCCTCCACTCGCACGTCGTAGAGCGCCAGCTCGCCGCGCACGGCATCGGCAAAGCTGCCCCGGCCCAGCATGGTGACCAGTCGCACCTCGCTGCCCAGCGCCCGCGCCGTCACCGCGCCGTTGAGCGCCGATCCGCCCGCCCCCGCCCAGAAATGGGTTGCCGAGAGCTTGCTGTCCTCGACAGGATAAACAGGACACGAATAGCCGAGGTCGAACGTCGCGCGGCCGATGCAGAGGATGGTCACGCGCCAGGCCTCATGCCGGGTTGGCCGCGACCCAGTCGTCGCGCAGCTTGAACTTCTGGATCTTGCCCGACCCGGTCAACGGCCAGGCCTCGACCTGCTGCCAGTGCGCAGGGCACTTCTGCGGACTGATCTGCGAACGGCAATGGGAACGTAGCGCCTCCGGATCGAATTCCGCGCCGTCTTCCAGGCGGACATAGGCCGCCACGGCCTCACCCAGCACATCGTCCGGCACGCCGACCACGGCGCATTCGGCGACATCGGGATGTTCGAGCAGGACGTTCTCGATCTCCGCCGGGAACAGGTTCTCGCCGCCGCGGATGATCATGTCCTTCACGCGGCCGGTGATCTTCACATATCCGCGCTCGTCCATGGTAGCGAGGTCACCCGTGTGCAGCCAGCCCTGCGCATCCACGGCCTCTGCCGTGGCCTCCGGATTGTCGTTGTAGCCGAGCATGGTCGATGCGGAGCGCGAGAAAAGTTCGCCGACGACGCCGCAATCGACAATCTCGTTCGTCACCGGATCGAAAATCCCGACCTCGCAGCCCAGTGCCGGCTGGCCGACGGTGGTGATGATATCCTCGAAGGCATCGTCCGGCCTGCCGCTGGTGATCAGCGGGCTGCTTTCGGTCTGGCCGTAGGCGACCAGCACGCTGCAGCCGAGCACGCCTTGCACCGCGCGCGCCAGTTCGGGCGCGACCATGGCGCCGCCGATGCCCATGCGTTGCAGCGAGGAAAGGTCGCGCTGCTGCGCCTTCTGCGCGGCCACCATGGCAACGGCCATGGTCGGGACACAGATGGTCCAGCTGACCTTTTCGGCGGCGATCAGGTCGAGCGCGGCATTCGGATCGAAGGCCAGCAGCGGGCAATAGGCCCCGCCCGATTGCAGCGCGCCCAGTACGCCCATCGAACAGCCCATGGTGTGGAACAGCGGCGTCAGCCCCAGCGTACCGAGGCCGCGCGGCAAGTCGCCCACCTCGATGAACAGCCGGGCATTGTTGGTGAGGTTGCGGTGCGACAGCACCACGCCCTTGGGGAAGCCGGTGGTGCCGCTGGTGTACTGGATCTGCGCCGGATCGTTGGTGTCAACTTCGGGCAAGGTGCCGGCGGGATCGGTAAACAGCGCCGCCGGGTCCTGCAGGTCGATCACCTCGCGCAGGGCGGGCAGGCCTTCCGCTGCCTCGGCAGCGATGGCGGCCATGGGATTGCCGCGGAACTCCTTGACCAGGAACAGCGCGACCGAGGTGCTCTGTTCGATCACATAGGCCAGCTCGCGCTTCTGGTAGGACGGGTTCACCGTCACCAGCGTCAGGCCGGCAAGGGCAGCGGCATATTCGACCAGCACCCATTCGGGCACGTTGGGCGCCCAGACCGCGATCCGCTCGCCCGGCTGGAAGCGGGTGGCAAAGCCCTTGGCCATGCGTTCGGCGTCAGCCAGCAACTGGGCATAGGTCCAGCGGCGACCGACAGTGCCATCGGGCAGGCCTTCGAGCAGGGCATCGCTGTCACCGATGGCGGCAGCCTGTTCGCGAAGCAGTCCGCCAATCGTGCTGTCGAGGATTTCTACGTCGGCGAACCAGTCGCACAGGGCCTTGTCGAGGCGCCTTTCGGCCATGTCTCTCTCCTGCATGGCCGATCGCTGCGCCGGCCTTAGATCAAGTCTGTTCGGCCCAGTATAGACGGTTCGGGTTCGCGACCAAGAGCTTGGTTTGCAATTCCGGCGTCGGCGCGATGCGCGGGATCATGTCGACCACGTGGCCATCGTCGGGCACCTCGTCCTGCATGTTGGGGTGCGGCCAGTCGGTGCCCCAGATGCAGCGGTCCGGATAGTCGGCCACCAGCGGGGCCACGGCCTTGGCGAAGTTGTCCCACGGATCGCCCATGCCGCCTTCCTTCCTGGCGTCGAGCCGGTCCGGGCAGGTGGGCTTGAACCAGATATCATCACGGCTTTCGAGAAGACTGCGGAAGGCGCGCATGTCAGGGCCGTCCGGCCCTTGCGTCACGTCGGGGCGACCCATGTGATCGACCACCAGCGGCACCGGAATAGCCTCCATGAAGGGGCGCATTTCTTCAAGGATGTCGGCCTCGAAATAGATCACCACGTGCCAGCCCTTGGGCAGGCGCTGCGCGACCTCGAGGAACTTGTCCTTGGGCGCATTGTCGACCAGCCGCTTGAGGAAGTTGAAGCGGATGCCGCGAATGCCACCTTCGTGCAGCTTGGCCAGCTCGTCCTCGCTGATCGCCGGGTCGACCACGGCCACGCCGCGCGCCTTGCCATTGGACTTGGCAATCGCATCCAGCGTGGCGGCGTTGTCGGTGCCGTGGCAGCTGGCCTGTACGATCACGTTCTTTTCGAAGCCGAGGTGGTCGCGCAGGGCGAACAGCATGTCCGGCCCGGCGTCTTCGGGCAGGTACTTGGCCTTGGGGCTGAAGGGGAACTGCGCCATTGGCCCGAACACGTGGCAGTGCGCATCCACCGCGCCCGCCGGCGGGGTGTAGCCGGGCTTGCTCGGATTCGGGTGCCAGGAGGTAATCCGGTCAGACATAGACAATTCCGTCCATCAACTTTCGTGCAGTGCGCAGCAGCGCCGCGCTTTCGACTTCGCCATTGGCATCGACCTTCATCACGCAGGTCATCTCGCCAGAGGGGTGTTCGATAGAGAGCGACTTGGTGGTGCCTTCGGGCACGTCCGCCACTTCGGCAGCGGGCGAGCCTTCGACAAGGCAGGCCGTCGCCGCCGTCACCGCGCCGAGCACGCCGATGGAGGCGTGGGCGCGCTTGGGGATGAAAACGCGGGTGGTCACGGCCCCGCCGTTCTTCGGCGGCGCGACCAGCGTCATCTTGGGGACGGACTTTTCCGTCACGTCGCCGAGGTTCATCAGCGGCCCCGCCGCAAGCCTTATGGCTTCGATCTTTGCGCGGATCGGGGCGAAGGCATCGCTTTCCAGTTCCTCGCGCGTCTCGTAGCCGGTGGCGCCGACGTCCTCGGCCTTGAACACGATGCAGGGCATGCCGTTGTCGATCAGCGTGCAGCGCACGCCCTCGATCTCGTCAAAGGCATTGCCCGTGGGCAGCAGCGCCCCGCAGCTGGAACCGGCGGTGTCGCGGAACTCGATCGGGATCGGCGCATGGGTGCCCGGCACCCCGTCGATCTTGGCCTCGCCCCAGTAATTCACCGCCCGCTTGCCGATCTCGTCGGCAGGCGTCTCGATGGAGGCAACGGCGATCTGGCCGGTGTTCTCCATGTAGATGGTGACCTGGGTGACATCGCCCGCCGGCTGCACCAGCCCGCGCTCGATGGCGAAGGGGCCGACCCCGGCCAGGATATTGCCGCAGTTCTGCGCATCGGTGACGATGGCCTGGTCGACGAAGACCTGCAGGAACAGGTAGTCGACATCGACCCCGGGCCGCTCGCTCTTCTTCACCACGGCAACCTTGCTGGTCAGCGGGTCCGCCCCGCCCATGCCGTCGATCTGGCGCGGATCGGGCGAGCCCATCACGCCCAGCAGGAACTCGGCGCGTTCGGCCTCTTCCGCAGGGATTTCCGAGGCGAGGAAATAGCCGCCTTTCGACGTGCCCCCGCGCATCCACATGACTGGTGCCTGGTTCATAGGTCTAGGTCCTCCTCAGACCCACTTCAGCCCCATGTCGGTCAGCTTCTGGCGGAAGCCGTACATGTCGAGGCCAAGCACGCCGTCGGCCAGCTTCTGGCGCTTCTCTTCCTCGTTGGCTTCGCGGGCCTGGGCCTTCTTCAGGACCTCTTCGGCTTCCTCGCGGCGGACCACGCAGACGCCGTCGTCGTCGGCAACAATGATGTCGCCCGGACGGATGAAGGCGTTGGCGCAGACCACGTCGACGTTCACGCTGCCGAGGCTGGCCTTGATCGTACCTTGCGCGAAAATGCGCTTGGCCCAGACGGGGAAGTCCATTTCGGTAAGGTCGCGCACGTCGCGGATGCCGGCGTCGATGATCAGGCCCTTCACCCCGCGCGCCTGCGCCGAAGTGGCGAGCAGGTCGCCGAAGTAACCGTCTTCGCAGGGGCTGGTCGGCGCGATCACCAGGATATCGCCAGCCTGGCACTGCTCGATCGCGGCATGGACCATGTAGTTGTCACCCGGGGGCACGGAGATGGTCACGGCCGAAGCACCCACGCGCGCACCGGCGTAGATCGGGCGCATGTAGCTGGCGAGCAGCCCCTTGCGGCCCTGCGCCTCGTGCACGGTGGCGACACCGCACTTGCCGAGCGCCTCCACGACTTCCGGATCAGCACGTTCGATGTTCTGGACGACGACACCCATGATGGTGATTCTCCCTTTTGGATCTGCTTGGCGGGCGCGTGCACCGCCGTGCCACCTCGCGTCAAGCGCGACATGGGAGGCGTGCAGCAAACTTGTATGCAACACATACAATTGTTAGGGGCCATCGTCGAGAGAGATGGCCGTGACAGAATCGCAAAGTTCCTGCCCGAAATTGGCACTAATCGGCTTCGGTGAAGCCGGGGAGACCTTTGCGCGTGCAGCCGGGTGGAACGGCCATGCCAAGGGTTGGGACCTGCTGCCTGCCCGCCGCGACCTGATGCGGGCTTGCGGGGTCGACGTTGCAACCGACGCGGCCGATGCCCTTGCCGATGCGCAATGCACGCTCAGCCTGGTTACGGCAGACGCCGCACTCCAGGCCGCACGCGATTATGCGCCGCTACTTGGTGAAGGACAGTTCTGGCTCGACATGAATTCGGTCGCCCCGCAGACCAAGCGCGCGGCGGCAGAAGCGATCACCGCCGTGGGTGGGCGCTATGTCGACGTCGCTGTCATGGCCCCGGTCGACAAGGGTCTCGCGGTACCGCTGCTGGTAGCCGGGCCGGAAGCGGAGGAGGCAGCAGCGCTGCTCACCGCCATGGCCTTTACCAATGTGCGCGTCGTGGGTGACGAGGTCGGCCGCGCCAGCGCGATCAAGCTGTGCCGCTCGGTCATGGTGAAAGGCCTCGAAGCGCTCACTGCCGAAATGGTTCTGGCAGCCAGCGAGGCGGGCGTGCTCGACGAAGTGCTCGCCAGCCTCGACGCCAGCGAAAAGCAGCAAAGCTGGTTCGAGCGCGCCGACTACAATTTCGACCGGATGATGATCCACGGCCAGCGCCGCGCGGCGGAAATGGCAGAGGCCTGCGCCATGCTGGAAGACCTCGGCATTGCCCCGCTGATGAGCGAACAGACCGTCGTCCGCCAAAGGCAGCTGGGAGCACTGGAACTTGCTCCCCCACCTGCCACACTATCTGCTAAGCTGGACGCTATCCGGGCGACTCCGGCAGACAAGGGAGAGAATTAAGCGATGAGCCTGATCATCGATTGTCACGGTCACTACACTGTCCTGCCCAAGGGCCACGATGCCTGGCGCGAGGAGCAGAAGGCTGCCTACAAGAATGGCACCGAGTGCCCGCCCTATCCGGAAATTTCGGACGACGAGATCCGCGAGACGATCGAGGCAAACCAGCTCAAGCTGATCAAGGAACGCGGCGCGGACTTCACCATCTTCAGCCCCCGCGCTTCGGCCATGGCCCCGCACGTAGGCGACCAGGCGGTGGCCAGCGAATGGGCGCGCCGCTGCAACGACCTGATCTACCGCGTCACCCAGCTGTTTCCCGACACCTTCATCGGCGGCTGCATGCTGCCGCAGAGCCCGAAGTCGGACCTGACCGAAAGCGTCAAGGAACTGCGCCGCTGCGTCGAGGAACTGAACTTCGTCGTCTGCAACCTCAACCCCGATCCGGGCGGCGGGCACTTCACCCATCCGCCGCTGACCGACGAGTACTGGTTCCCCATCTACGAAGCGATGGAAGAGCTGGAAGTGCCCGGCATGATCCACGTCTCGGGCAGCTGCAACCCGGCCATGCACGCCACCGGCGGCTATTACCTGGCGGCCGACACCGTCGCCTTCATGCAGCTGCTGCAGGGCGACCTGTTCAGCCGCTTTCCCAAGCTCAAGCTGATCATCCCGCACGGCGGCGGCGCGGTGCCCTATCACTGGGGCCGCTATCGCGGTCTGGCCGACATGCTCAAGCAGCCCAGCCTCGACGAACTGCTGATGAACAACGTGTTCTTCGACACCTGCGTCTACCACCAGCCGGGCATCAACCTGCTGGCCGACGTGATCGAGAACAAGAACATCCTGTTCGGCAGCGAGATGGTCGGCGCCGTGCGCGGCATCGACCCGACCACCGGCCACTATTTCGACGATACCAAGCGCTATATCGACGCGCTCGACATTTCCGCCGAAGAGAAGCACGCCATCTTCGAAGGCAATGCGCGCAAGGTGTACCCGCGCCTCGACAAGATCCTGAAGGGAAAGGGCCTTTGAGTTCGACCGCAACCTGTCTCGCCAAGTGCGAAAAGCCGGAGCGCTACATCCAGCAGCTGGTGAAGCACTGGGGTCACAAGATGGCGACCTCCTATGACGAGGGCGACGGCATGGGGCTGTTTCCCTTCGACGAGCACACCAATGCCGTGATGACCGCGCATCACGACGGCATCGGCATCACCCTGACCACCGCCGATGCCGAGAGGAACGAGCACATGCGCGGTGTCATCGAACGCCACATCGACCGTTTCGCCTTTCGCGAGGCACCGCTGACCTACGAATGGAAAGACCCCAAGGAATCCGAACAATGACTGAAAAGAAGAAAGAGCGGATCAACATCCACGAATACCTCGCCGAGTTCGAGGACATTCCCGGCACCCGCGTGTTCACCGCCCAGCGCGCCCGCAAGGGCTACTGGCTGAACCAGTTCGCCATGAGCCTGATGAAGGCCGAGAACCGCGAACGCTTCAAGGCGGACGAGAAGGCCTACCTCGACGAGTGGGACCTCACCGACGCTGCCAAACAGGCCGTACTCGACCGCGACTACAACGCGATGATCGATGAAGGCGGCAACGTCTATTACCTCAGCAAGCTGTTCTCCACCGACGGCAAGAGCTTCCAGTTCGCGGCCGGTTCGATGACCGGCATGACGCAGGAAGAATATGCCCAGATGATGATCAACGGCGGCCGCTCGCCCGAAGGCGTCCGCTCGAAGAAGGGAGGCTATTGATATGGCCCGCGTAACTACCGGTATCACCTCCAGCCACATCCCCGCGCTCGGCGCGGCGATCCAGACCGGCAAGACCGGCGACGACTACTGGGGCCCCGTGTTTGACGGCTACAAGGCGATCAAGGACTGGATCGCCAAGCCGGAAAATACCCCCGACGTCGTCGTGCTGGTCTACAACGACCACGCATCCGCCTTCGACATGAACTGCATCCCGACCTTCGCGATCGGCTGCGGCGAAGTGTTCAAGCCGGCTGACGAAGGCTGGGGCCCGCGCCCCGTGCCCGACGTGATCGGCCACCCGGACCTGGCCTGGCACATTGCCCAGAGCCTGATCCTCGACGACTTCGACATGTGCATCTTCAACAAGATGGACGTCGACCACGGCTGCACCATCCCGCTGTCGATGATGTTCGGCGAGCCGGAAGAATGGCCGTGCAAGGTCATCCCGCTGCCGGTGAACGTCGTCACCTACCCGCCGCCTTCGGGCGCGCGTTGCTTCGCGCTGGGTGACAGCATCAAGGCCGCCATCGAGAGCTTCCCCGAAGATCTCAACGTCCACGTCTGGGGCACCGGCGGCATGAGCCACCAGCTCCAGGGTCCGCGCGCCGGCCTGATCAACAAGGAATTCGACCTCGATTTCATCGAGCGCCTGATCAACGATCCCGAAGACCTCGCGAAGATGCCGCACATCGACTACCTGCGCGAAGCGGGCAGCGAAGGCATCGAGCTGGTCATGTGGCTGATCATGCGCGGTGCGCTGGGCGACAAGGTGAAGGAGCTTTACAACTTCTATCACATCCCCGCTTCGAACACGGCGCTGGGCGCGCTCATCCTGCAGCCGGAGGAAACCGCTGGCGAAGCGCTGAACCCCAAGCGCGTGCTGAGCGGGCACAGCCTCGAAGCTGCCGAGTAAGGTCCAGGGGGCGCCGCCGGAACGATCCGCCCGGAACAATCTGCTGGGGCGCCCCTTGTTTACATGTAACCACTTGCAACTCTCGAACGGGAGAACACCCCTATGAAAATCGCACTCGCCGGTGGCGGCGCATTCGGAGAAAAGCATCTCGACGGCCTGAAGAACATCGACGGCGTGGAAGTTACCGCGCTGGTCGGTCGCCGGCAGGAACCGACGCAGGCCATGGCCGACAAGTACGGCATCGGCTTTGCCACCACCGACTACGAAGCCATGCTCGAACGTGACGACGTCGACGCCGTCATCCTCTGCACGCCCACGCAGATGCACGCCGACCAGGCCATCAAGGCCATGGACGCCGGCAAGCACGTCGAAGTCGAGATCCCGCTGGCGGACAGCCTCGCCGATGCCGAGGCCGTGCTGGCCAAGCAGAAGGAAACGGGTCTCGTCTGCATGGCGGGCCACACCCGCCGCTTCAACCCGTCGCACCAGTACGTGAAGCAGCAGATCGACGCGGGCAAGTTCAACGTCCTGTCGATGGACGTGGAGACCTACTTCTTCCGCCGCGAGAACAAGAACGCCAAGGGCGAACCGCGCAGCTGGACCGACCACCTGCTATGGCACCACTCGGCACACACGATCGACATCTTCCAGTACATGACCGGCTCGAAGATCATCGCTGCCAACATCCTGCAGGGACCCAAGCACCCTGACCTCGGCATCGCCATGGACCAGTCGATCCAGATGAAGACCGAGAAGGGCCAGATCCTGACCCTGTCGCTGTCGTTCAACAACGAAGGACCTTTCGGCACCTTCTTCCGCTACATTGGCGACACCGCGACCTACCTGGCGCGTTACGACGACCTCTTCACCGGAGCGGACGAGCAGGTGGACCTGTCGGGTGTCGACGTACCGTCGAACAATGGCATCGAACTGCAGGACCGCGAATTCATTGCCGCGATCCGCGAAGGCCGCGAACCGAACAGCTCGGTCGCCGGTACCATCGAATGCTACCGCACCATCGGTGCGCTGGCCGCCAGCCTCGAAGAACAGGACGGCTGGTCCTAAGCCAAGCGACCCACAAAAAAGATCGGAGGGCGCGCCGGTGGCTAACTACCGGCGCGCCCTCTCTTTTTTGTCCCGAAGCAGAGTATAAACTGTTTGCATCCACGAACAAAGTTACCCTTTGGTGACAAGTTTTTGGCACTCATCTAAATCGCGCCGTGAAATAATCTGGAGAGGGGTAGTGAACCTCCAAGAACGGCTGGATCGGCTGGAGCGGTTTGGCGAAGAAATTCAACGCGAGGCCGCGGAGCGGACGTCCGGTTCAACTAATCGCATCTTGGCCTTGCGCGAAGACTTCAACGAAGAGTGCATCGCGACGGCACGGGCAATCTGCCTTGATCCCCACATTCGCATCAATCACGAAGTATTCGCCGCGATGCAGGGTGCGCTTGAGACGCTGCGTTCGCGCATGGTCTCGCACCAGATGCGCTGGAACGCCGACCGCATCGAGCAAAACCCCGGTGCCTATTTCGCTGCTTCACAGTCGGTGCAGGATCTGCTGCGCGACTTCGTTACCAACTCCCGCGTCTTCCTGCGCGACTGATTGTCGCACCGGCGCCGCAATGGCGGTTGCATGACCGGTGAAGGCTTGTGTAACCCCGCAGCCGAAAACGCCATTTCGCAACGCCTGGAGAAGTCCCATCGCCCTAGCCAAGAGAGCCATCGCCGGACGCAAGGTCCATCCCATCGGACTGGGCTGCATGAACCTGTCCTGGGCCTATGGCACGCCGCCCGCACATGACGAGAAGGTGAAGCTGCTCAACCGCGCGCTCGACATCGGCTATGACCATCTCGACACCGCCAACATCTATGGCGGCGGTGCGAACGAGGAGCTGCTGGCCGACGCCGTGATGCACCGCCGCAGCGAGTTCCTGCTCGCCAGCAAGTGCGGCATCGTGGTCGACGGGCCCAAGCGCGGAGTATCCTGTGCACCGGAGAGCATCGCCGACAACCTCGACAAGTCGCTGGCCCGGCTGAAGACCGACCACATCGACCTCTACTACATGCACCGCTTCGATCCGAAGGTGCCGATTGCCGACAGCGTCGGCGCCATGGTGCGGGCAATGGAAGCGGGCAAGATCGGCGCCTACGGCGTCAGCGAATGGTCCGCCGCACACCTGCGCGAAGCCCATGCGATCCATCCCGTCGGCGCGGTCCAGCCCGAATATTCGCTGTGGACCCGCAACGTGGAACTGGGCGTGCTGCAGGCCTGCAAGGAACTGGGCATCCCGCTGGTCGCCTTCTCCAGCACCGGTCGTGGTGCCTTTGGCGGCGTGCTGCGCGATCCCGCCACGCTGGAGGAAAAGGACCTGCGCACCAAGATGCCGCGCTTCAATGCAGAGAACTGGCCAAAGAACCTCAAGGTGATCGAGCAGTTCGAAGCCCTGGCGGCGGAGGTGGGTGTCGCACCCGCCCAGCTGGCCAACCGCTGGGTGCTGGAACAGGGCGACAACTGCCATGCCATCCCCGGCACCACCTCCATCGCACACATGGAAGAGAACTTCCACGCCGCGACGGTCGACGTGCCGGCAGACGCCATTGCGAAGGCCGGCGAGATCATCAACCATTCCACCGTCAGCGGGCACCGCTACCACGACGCCATCCGCCCGACGATCGACACCGAGGAATTCGAGGACGCGTAGATGGGTACGACGGGAGGGAGCATCCGGGCCGAGATCGGCTATTCCGAGCGCACGGAACGCGAGCCATTCTTCTACGCCAACGCGCACGAGAAGGACTTCGTCCCGCTCAAGCCCGCCGAGGTGGAGATCCACGACGCGCGCGGGTGCGATTGCTCGCTCGATGTCGAAGGCTTCACCCTGATCGAACACCGGACCGCGGTGGAGGACCTTACCGACCTCGAGGAAGTGGGCCGCGTTCATTCGGGCGAGGTAGCGGAGCTGCTCAAGTCAGTGACCGGAGCGGATCACGTGGCGATGACGCCCTTCGGCATCCTGCGCTTTTCCGAACGTGCAGGCGCGAACGACAGGCACGACAATTCGCACCCGGCACGCTTCGTTCATGTCGACATGGCGAAGGAAGCCGCCGCCGGGGCCCGGGCGAAGACGGCTCCGGAAGGTCGCGAAATCGTGCGCAGCGCGCAGTACAACGTCTGGCGCGTGCTCAGCGATCCGCCGCAGGACGTGCCGCTGGGCCTGTGCGACTATACCTCGCTGGCAGAGAGCGACCTGCTGCCCTGCCGCGCCATCTTCGATCCGCTCGACGGATCGCCAGAATGGGGCTTTCCCAACTACCTGCTGCAATACAACCCGGCGCACCGCTGGTTCTATTACAGCGAGATGCATCCGGGGGAGGCGCTGGTTTTCAAGGCCTCCGAAAGCGACCCGAACCGGGCCCAGATGATGCCGCACGGGGCATTCGACAATCCGCTGGCTCCCGAAGGTTCGCCGCCGCGGATCAGCCTGGAGATGCGCGGCACCGCCTACTGGTTCGCGTGAAACCGCTTACATTATCTGTCTGACAAGCTAACCTTTCTCCAAATTCGACTTGGGGAGAGACCACATGCACAAGACAGTTCCGGCCATCCTTGCCACCCTCGCCCTCGGCCTTGCCGTGCCCGCCACTGCGCAGGACGATGCGCCGGAGGAAAGCTTCGAGGATATGATGGCGCGGGTGAACCTGATTCCGGACACAACGGGCGACGGCCCCTTCCCCTCCATGATCGAGACGGTCGAGGCCCTGCCCGAGCACGTGGTCTACCGCCCGCAGGACCTTGCCGCCGTTGGCCCGAACGGGCTCGGCGTCTTCGTATGGGGCAACGGCGGCTGCGCGGCAGACGGCACCAGCAGCCGCTTCCACCTCTCGCAAATCGCCTCCTACGGCTACCTCGTAATCGCGCCGGGACGCTGGCGGAGCGGCCCGAACCGACTTGAGGATCCCGCCCCCCCGCGCGCCATGGATGCCGACGGGAATTTCCCGCCCTCGCCCACCAATGCCGGCCAGCTGATCGAAGCGCTCGATTGGGCGCTGGCGCAGAACAGCGATCCCGACAGCCCCTATTTCGGCCTGGTCGACGAGAACGCGCTGGCCGCCGGCGGCTTCTCTTGCGGCGGCGTGCAGGCGCTGACTGTGGCGGGCGATCCGCGGCTGGACACGATCGTGGTGCAGAACTCCGGCCTGCTGCCCGATGACGGGCCGCGCCTGGGCGGCATGGAACTGGGCAAGGACGGCCTCGATGACCTGCACACGCCGGTCATCTACCTCGACGGCGGGCCGACCGACATCGCCTATGAAAACGGCCTCGATGACTACAACCGCATCAGCCACGTCCCGGCCTTCTGGGTCAACACGCCGACCGGCCATGGCGGCACCTACCACCTGCCCATGGGCGGGCGAAACGCGATGATCGTGGTCGACTGGCTGGAATGGCAACTGCGCGGCGACATGGCGGCAGCACGCACCTTTGCCGGCGCGAACTGCCGCCTGTGTACCGATCCCGAAGCGACGATCGAATACAAGAACTGGCCGTAAGCGGGACTCGCCGGTCCGGTCGACCCGGGCCTATTGCCCCGCTTACTGGCCGGGCGAGTTTGCGATCTTCGCCGACACCGCTTCCTGCACCCGCGCCGCCAGCCGTTCGTCGGTGCGTGCGGCCACGGCGATGGCATTGTAGGTTTCGGGATCGAGCCCGTGCGACGTCACGATCGAGCGCGCTTCCGCCATCTTGGCGGCATCGTCCAGCTCGGCATTGGCGTTCACTTCGCGCAGCTGCAGCGAGGCCGCAGCGAACCCCGCGACCTGTTCGTCGGTGTAGGAAGGCGCTGCGACCTCAGTCGTGGCAGCCTCGTCCACAGGCGCAGGCGGTGTCGGGTAAGGTGGATCCTGCTCGGGCACGACCTGCGCCGAGACGATGGTCGCTGCCACCAGCAGGTAAGTTGCGGCGAGGGTATGGGAAATCTTCATGGCAGTGCTCCTTCCAACGGTTGCAATCATGCCCCGCCGGAAAGCTGCCCCCGCTGCTGCGGTTCTTGCAATCACCGTGCTGCCGGTCCGCCACCTGTTCGCGACAACCGGAGAAGGTCGTTGCTGGCGCACGACAAACCGTTGGATAACTTGCGAGAAATGCCAACGGGCCATCCCGCCAGACGTTCAACTGGTCGGGAGAACCACTGATTCGGCTGCGCCTGTCCGGTGTCAGCGGCTGCCCGAACAGCAAAGGGGGCGCCGCAAGGACGCCCCCTCCCCCCTGTCATCCGGAGCTGCTCACAGCATCCGCACGGTGATCTGCTCGCCGTTGTCTTCGGCGGTGAAGCTGTTGTCCTCGCCCAGTTCGCTGGTCGGCACGCCGCAGCTTTCCTCGCCATCGGCGGGCGTGGTGCAGCGCTGGTTGCCGTCCGCACGCCAGGTGGACCGCGTCGGATTCATGGCGAGATAGCTGACGCCATCGTCGGCCCATACGGCCAGCGCGGTTTCGCCGTCCGGCATGTCGATCCAGTAGGTGCCCGCCGCAATCATGTCGGCTTCGGTTTCCACGGGCGCATCGAGCCGCCGCATGGTCGCCGGATCCTCGTCGGGATTGTTCGGGTTGCGGGCAGTCCAGCTGCCATCTTCCTGCAGCGGACCGTATTCGATGCAGAAGTCGGTCGCGTCTTCCATCGAGTCCGGGAAGTCGATGCAGACCTGGTCTTCAGGTGCTGACCAGCGCACCGGCTCCGCCCCGGCGACAAGGTCGATCGGCCCGCCCCATTCGGTGCCGTCGTGCGCTGCGTAGCTCAGTGTTTGCGAACCATCAGCATAGGTAACGAGGTAAGGCCCGGTGCCTGCCGCAAGTTCGGCCAGAGGGTCTGCTGCCGCCGTTTCATCGGTCTCTGCCGACTCGCCACAAGCGGCCAAGGCCAGCAGCGGCAAGGCTGCCACAAACAACTGTTTTTTCATGCTTTCTCTCCCCCAATCCTCGCGACCCAAGAAGAATGAGGCGCGTGAAACGGGGAAGAGTCAATCCGGCGGGCGGAACCGCTTGTTATCAAATTCTATTCCTCTTCGGCGGGGGGTTCTGCCACGGGCTGTGCGACGTTGTAAGCTGAACGGATCATCCACGAGCCGCCGGAGGCCTTGGTCCACACCGTCTGGCTGTTCAGTCCGGTAGTCACCGGTTCGCCCGTTTCCGGATCACTGGTGGTGAATTCCACGTGGCTGGTGAGCACGGCCACGTCATCGGATTCCGACGCCCAACCGCCAGTGGGTTCGATAGTCAGCGCGAAGTTGGGGTCCATCAGCAGGGCGGCATATTCCTCGGCAATCGCTGCGCCGCCATCGAGCACGGTGCCATCGGGCCGCACGAGCTTGGCATCGTCGGCATAGAGCCGCGCGATGCCAACGACATCGCCGCTCTCGATCGACTGCAACTGCGACTGCTCCGTAAGGCGCACGGTTTCGACCACGGCCTCCGGATCGGCACCGCCGCTGCAGGCCGCAAGCAGGGCCAAAGGTGCTGCTGCGGCAAGGACAAGTTTCTTCATTGGGAATCCCCTCGTTGATTATGTCTGAGGAGGGGATAGCGGGCCGCGGGGAGCCGGCCCTTGATCTCGCGCAATTCCGAGAAAGTGGGGTCAGAGCTGTTGGAGTAGCGGTTTCCAGAAGGCCTTGGCACTGGCAACCTCGTCCGCGCTGGAGAGCTTGTCATGGTTCACCGCGACGGTCACCTTGCCGCCGGGCTTGTCCGAAAACATCACCGACACCTTCGACCCGTCGTCGAGATCGACGCGCCAGTAGCGCCACTTTTCGCTCTCGGTGAGGCGCGGCTCACCTTCCGCCACGGCGCCGGCATATTCGGCGCGCTCGGCATTGAGCGCCGCCCATGCATCGCGCGCCGAATCCATGGTTCCGGCAATGGTGCGGCTGGCATTGGCGGAAAATGTGCCGGTGCACGTCTGCCCGACCTCGCGCCGCCCGATCATGCGTTCGTAGCCGACGGTGACCATCTGGCTCCACCACGGCTTGACGCCTTCGCCCTTGAGCAACCTCGCGATGGCGGCATGGTCCATGTCCTCACCGCCCTTGGCGTCGAGGTAAGACTTCCACGCCGCCCAGTCGCGACCGGTGGCCTCGAGCACGCGTTCATCGGCCATTCCGGCGTCAGCCATCGTGACGTCCTCCGCCGTTCCAGCACCACTTCGCCGCGCGAATGATCGCGCCCAAGCCAACTGCGATCCAGCCATAAAGCATTGCGATAACGAACAGGCCTCCACCTGCAAGGCTGATGAGCCATATGCCGGCCAGCTCACCAAACGTCGCCAAGGCCGCCGCTAAGACCATCATGCCAACCACGCGCAGGACGTGCGGGTTGGTCCGGCTAACCACGCGCCTCCCGTTCCGATGGCGGACGGTAAAGGTCAAAGCTTCTCGGCGTAGAGCGCCAGCAGGGCGTCCCATGCGCGTTCGGCCTCGGCCTCGGCGTAAACCGGGCTGTCGAGCACGGTCCAGCCGTGGTCGCCGTCGTAGACTTCGACGTGGACGTCTGCTGCTGCCGCCTCACCGGCAGCGGCGAGCGCGTCCTTGTCGGTCGGGGCCTGGGCATCGTCGTTGCGGGCGATGGCAATCAGCGCACCGGCATCGGGGGCCATGCTACGGAGCAGGTTGACCGGCGCGTCCGGTCCCTCGCCGACGAGGCCGCCACCATGGAAGCTGGCGGCTGCCTTGACCCGGCTGGGCACGGCAGCGGCAGCGCGAATGGTCCAGCTGCCGGTCATGCAGTAGCCCTGGTTGCCGATGCCGCGCGACGTATCGACCGCGTCCTGCGCATCGAGCCAGGCGACCACGGCGCCAGCCGTCTCGGCGATCGCGGCAGGGGTATTGGCCTGCATCCACGGGCCGACCGTCTGGAACCCGCCACCTTCGCGCCAGGCATCGAAGTCCTCGAATTGCTGGCCGGAAACCGAGCGGTAGTAGGGATTGGCGACCAGCACGGCATAGCCGGCCTCGGCCAGTCGGCGACCCATCATGATCTTCGCGGGGCGCAGGCCCGCGATATCGGGCCAGAGGATCACTGCCGGATGCGAACCGCTGGCAGGATGGATGAACACGCCGTCGAAGGTGCCGCCGGTGGCGGGAAAGCTGACCGCAGTCTCGACCAGGCCGGAGGTGGCAGAGGCACTGCTATCCATAGGCGCACATGCCGCCACGGCACCTGCTGCACCCATGGCACCGAACTGCCGGCGCGTAACCTTCGGCATCGCCGCAACCTGATCCAACTCGCACATGATGAATGCTCCTCATTGTCCCGTTCGGGCACCAGGATAGCAGTCACCGGCAAAGCTGCAAACGCGCTTTAGGACCGTACTTTAACAGGGCCTGCCTTGGCCGGACTTGTCTCAGTCGAGCCTGTCTTCGTCGACCTTCGCCGGGCGTTGCCGCCTCCGTGCCGTTCTCGGCTTGCCCCAGATGGATTCGCGCACCCGGCGCCGCTTGCGCAGCCACAGCAGCAACAACAGCATCACGAACATTACGAGGAAAGCCATCAGGCTATAGGCAATCGTCTCGCGCACTTGGTAATCTCCGTGAAAAACCGTTTAGAATCACGGAGTTTGCCGCAATAAGCCGCCCGTAGCAGATTCCCTCAATCGACCAAGCTGTTTCGCCTGACAGCAATCACGTGAGATCGTCCATTTCGATCTTCAGCCCGGCCTCGGCGTCCTTGCCCGCCTTGCGTCGCAAGGCTTCGATATGGGCGCGGCCCTCGGGCACGGCTTCCACCGGCAAGGCAGCGATCTGCTTGGCGAACTCCTCGGTAAAGTCGATCGCATGTTCGGGGTGGGTAAGGATCAGCCCGTCCTGCCGGGTCATGCCGCGCAGGATCTTCGCGCCGACTTCGTAAGGATCCATGCCGAACTGCTCGAAAGCGGTGCCGAACTGTTCCAGCTCGCCTTCCCTGGGCGGCGCGAAACCGGCGTCGGCGAACTGCTCGGGCCGCTTGTGCGCCGAGGCCCAGGCATTGGTGCGGGTAAGCGCCGGACAGCACAGCGAACAACCGATCTTCTGCGGCGCGAGGTTGTAGCGCAGCGAATCGGTCAGCCCGCGCACGGCGAACTTGCTGGCGGTGTAGATGCCCGCCTGCGGCCCCGGCAGGAAGGCAGCCATCGACGCCACGTTGACGATGTGGCGGCGCCCGGTGCTGGCCTTGATATGCGGCATGAAGCTTTGCAGCCCGTTCACCACGCCGCCGAAGTTGACGCCCATGATCCAGTCGTAGTCGTCGTAGCTCGCCTCGTCGGTCGGGCCGAAGACGGAGACACCGGCATTGTTCACCAGCACGTGGACTTCGCCGAAGTGGCGGGCCACGTCCTGCGCCACCTGCGCGAAGGCCTCGCGATCAGTCACGTCCAGCTTGCAGAACAGCGGCTTTTCATAGCCCTTCTCGGCGAACCAGGCCTCGGTCGCGGCGCGGTCGTCCTCGTTGCGCCAGCTCAGCGCCAGCCGCATGCCGGCATCGGCAAAGGCCTGCGCCGTACCGAGGCCGATGCCCGTAACAGCGCCGGTGATGAAGGCGACGCGGCCTTCCCATTCCTCACGGTAGGCTGCCGGATCAATCGTCATTTCTTTCGCTCTCCCTGCCCAGATCGGGCTTCCCTTGATCGTATCGGTCGTTAGTATCGCACGCAATTCTATAAAGGGGAGAGTCGAAATGTCCGATACCGAAGCCCGCCTTGCGGCGCTCGAAAAGTCTGTCCACCGGCTGGAAGACGAAGCCGCCATTACCCGCCTGCAGATGGCCTATGGCTACTATATCGATTACAACCGCCCCGAAGAGGTCGCCGGCCTGTTCGCCGAAGATGGCGCCGTGGTGTTCCTGTCGGGCGAATATGTCGGCTACGAAGGCGTGATGCGCCTTTACGGCACCTGGTTCCAGAACCTGTTTACCCGCGGCCGCCGCGGTCCGGTGCACGGCCTGCTGCTCGATCACTTCCAGCTGCAGCCGGTGGTGACCGTCGCCGAAGACCGCCAGACCGCCAAGGGCCGCTTCCGCGGCATGCTGGCCGGCGGCTGGCACGACGAAGCCATGGACTGGAAGCCCGACGGCCCGCCGCAGCAGTTCTGGGAAGCCGGCATCTACGAGAACGACTACGTCCGCGAAAACGGCGTGTGGAAGATCAAGCGCCTCAATTACCTGATGCAGTGGCAGGGCGACTACGAGACCGGCTGGGCGCACACCACCGCGCACCTGCAGCCGGCGCTGGAGACCTACCCGACCAACCCGATCGGACCGGACCGCATCCTGCCGCCGGAAGACTATCGCACCACCTGGCCCAACCGCCACCCGGTGGAAATGAGCTTTGCCCACCCCGTGCTGGGGGAGGCCTTCAAGGTCGGCAAGTTCACCGACATGATGACCAAGGAAGAGTTCGAGGGCTGATCCGCCAAGGAGTCGAGAAATGGTCTCCGGAAAACTCGAGGATGGCAGCGAGAAGGGCCTGAAGGGGCACTTCAAGGAAGACTTCTCGCTGCGCACCCGCGTAGGCCTCGCGCCGCGCGCGGGACATGTCGATCGTGACGCGCCCTACCAGCGCATCGCCACCGAGGAGGCCTGGACCTTCCCCGCGCTGGTGAAGGCCCAGGTCGAATACCTCGAGAGCGGTGCGGCGCCGCACGACGACTCGCTCAGGATGGCGGGCCTGTTCGCGCAGATGCCCAGCTTGCAGGAAATGCTGCAGGACCTCGGCGACCTGCGCATCAGCCACATGGACGAATATGGCATCGACCGGCAGTTGCTGCTGCTGACCGCGCCTGGCGTGCAGGTGGTGAAGCCGGGTGACGGCACGGCGCTGGCCCGCGAAGCCAACGACATCGCTGCCGAGGCTTGCCGCAACCACCCGGACCGGTTTTCCGCTTGCGCCGCCTTCGACCCGCGCGACGTGGCGGGCAGCGTCAAGGAAATCGAGCGCGCCATGGGCGAGCTGAAGCTCAACGGCGCGGTGCTCAACTCGCACTTCCAGGGCCACTACCTCGACGAGCAGGACTACTGGCCGATCCTCGAGGCGCTCGAGGCAATGGACGCTGCGCTCTACATCCACCCGACCGCGCCATTCAACGCACCGCATTACGAGGAACGCGGCTTCTTCGGCGCGTTGGCGGGCTTCCCGCACGACGTCTGGCTGCACACCATGGGGCTGGTGCTGTCCGGCGCCTTCGACCGCTTCCCCAAGCTGCGCCTTGTCATCGGCCACATGGGCGAATGCCTGCCGCTGCACCTCTATCGCTTCGACTGGATGCAGGGGAATGCCGACGGCCGCAGCCACCTGCGCGGCGGCACGCAACCGAAGCTGCAGCACCCGATCAGCTATTACTTCAAGAACAACATCTGGATCACCACCAGCGGCGTGGGTTGGGAACCGGCGATCAAGTTCTGCCAGGACGTGTTGGGGCCGGACCGTGTGCTCTACGCGATGGATTACCCCTACCAGCAGAGCTACGACGAAGTCGCCGCCTATGACCGGATGGACATGGACGCCAAGACCAAGAAGATGCTGATGGAAGACAACGCCCGCAGCGTATTCCGCATCACCGGCTAGGCATTTCCAGCAATTTGGCCACCGCGGCAGGGTGGACCTGCCCGAGATGCGCATCTGCGCTCGGCGACGCGGTTGTCAGATCGCCGCCAGCGTCTCTGCAATCTCATCGAAGTTTTCGCGATCGTAATCGTTTCGTGCCATCAGCACCAGGTAGACCGGCGCGACCTTGGCATCGACCCGCACCAGCGCTTCCTTCTGCTTGTGCGCCCTGACATGGCTTTCCATGAACAGGCCTCCACCGCCCTCCTTGACGATCTGGTTCAGGTTCGATTCGAGGAACTGCGTGCCTTCCTCGATATTCTCCCTCCGCACGCCGGCCGCTTCCATCCAGTGGCGTGACCAGCTGTGCAGGCCTGGCGTGCCCGAAGGCAACAACCAGCGAACCGAGTTGACATCGAGCGGCTTGGCCAGAGGTTGTTTCGCCTCCTCCCCTGCGCACATGTAGAGGCTGCAGGCCTCGATCTGGATCACCCGGGTCAACAGGTTGGCGTCGTCGGGCACATTGGTGACATGCCGTAGCATGCAGCGCCCCTCGAGCTGGCTGACGAGGTCGTTCGCCTCCTGGTAATCGTCTGTCACGCGGAAAACGGGTTGCAGGTGGCCGTCCTTGGGAAACAGGTTCGCGAGCTGGTTGGAAATCCGGCTGACCAGGAACGGTCGCACCAGGATGACCGGGTGCAGCGTGCGGCTCTGCGCCTGCATCCAGCGGTCGAACCGTCGCTGTGTTTCGATCAGCTCGTGCGCCCGCGACATCATTTCGTGTCCGAACTCGGTCAATTCCGAAGACGCCCCGCGGCGACGCGTGAACAGCGGGCGACCCAATTGCTTCTCCAGCGCCTTGACCTGCTTGCTGGCGCCGGGCTGGCTTACGCCCAGCGAATCCGCCGCTTTTCCGATGCTACCCAGCCGTGCGGCGGCAAGGAAAACTTCCAGTTGGCGCAATGTCGGCACGGGATTCCCATAATTAGTTGGTTATGGGTTTGATAATCCCCCGGTCAATTGCTTGCAATAGACGCGAGCGAATAGGTAGCGCGCAACGACACGGTAACCGGTTTGCGGCAAACGTGATCGACGTCCTGGGGAGGAACAAATGAACAAGTCAATTATCATGCGGTCACTTTACAGCTTGCCTCTGGCCAGCTTGGCCATGGCCCTGCCGATGCAGGCCATGGCGCAGGATGAGTCGGCTGACGAGGAACAGCCGCGCAACGTCATCATCGT
The DNA here is from genome assembly GCF_038289935.1 of Aurantiacibacter gilvus. Lineage (NCBI taxonomy): Bacteria > Pseudomonadati > Pseudomonadota > Alphaproteobacteria > Sphingomonadales > Erythrobacteraceae > Aurantiacibacter > Aurantiacibacter gilvus. The sequence goes on along the minus strand of NZ_JBBYHV010000001.1, from coordinate 541 downwards.
GACGGCGCAGTTCCGCGAGCAGGCCCTGCAGGATACGCCGCTGGCGATCACTGCGGTGACTGCAGAGGAACTGCAGGCCCGCAGCCAGACCGACCTTGCCACCATCGCCGACAGCGCGCCGAACGTGCAGATCCGTCCGCAGACGGCCGCCTTCGGTCCCTCGGTGACGGCCTCGATCCGCGGTATCGGCCAGAACGACTTCAACCCGGCCTACGAGCCCGGCGTCGGTATCTACATCGACGATATCTACTATCCGTCGCTGACCGGCGCGATCTTCGACACGCTCGACCTTGACCGCGTGGAGATCCTGCGCGGCCCGCAGGGCACGCTGTCGGGGCGTAACTCGATCGGTGGTGCGGTGAAGATGTATTCGCGCATGCCCAGCGGCGACACCGGCGGCTTCGTCGAGGCCGGCTATGGCAGCCGCGACCGTGTCACCCTGCGTGCTGCAGCCGAGTTCCCGCTGACCGATACGCTGTTCGCCCGCATCTCGGGCGTGTCGAAGCGCCAGGACGGCTATGTCGACCAGCTCGATTTCGGC